>NZ_JAHVKS010000008.1:0-244852 GCF_019800705.1 Halomonas sp. DP4Y7-1
GCTCAGCGCCCTGCGAGGAAGGCGTATTCTACAGAATCGAAGCGTTTCGTCAAGCGCTTTCTTTTGCGTCCTGCAAGCGATGCTTGCAGACTTCAAAAGAGAGCGAAGCGTGCCTCAGCGCATCCTTTGATGCCCTGTCGGCGACTCCGATCAAGTGGCGAGCATTTTACCGATCTCTCGTTGCTCGTCAAGCAGTGATTTTTCCGAGAAGCTTAAAAAGCCTTTTCAAATCAACTACTTTTACCACTCTTCACCGCCTGTGACGTTTGCTCGTCGCCGGCAGCGGATGCGTACTTTACGGATCTCGAGGCAGCTTGGCAATAGCCTGACGTAAAAAAAGTGCACCGCCCTCCCTGGCAGCTTATCCACACCCACGTCTCGCCCACTCCCTGTGGACGAACTACCCAGGCGGAAGAACAGCCGAAGCGGAAGAACCACCAGACACTATCTACCGCTACAGGCGTGTTGGTCGAACGTCTTCACTCTGCCTTACGAGACCTTCGCAGCGGTAGCCCCGGCGCTTCGCACTCCGGCCGGCAGGCCGAAATGACATCTGGCGATATCAGGCAGGTCCATAGCGTCGGTGGCGCAAGGCGTACTCTGCAAACGCTACCAACGCACGACGCTCGCCATCGGCGAGCGTCGTGTACATCTACAGTCACACAGTATGTGTTCAGCGCGTCAAGCTCACCTTGGCGTAACGCTTCTTGCCAGCCTGAATGACATAGCTCTTGCCGACCGCCAGCATGGTGTCCTTGGCCACCACGTCTCCGTCGACTTTGACGCGGCCATTGCCCAGCATGTCCTTCGCCTGGGCACTGTTGTTGGCCAGACCTGAACGGTTCAGCACCGCGGCGATAGGTGCCTGCTCGCTATCCTCGAAGCTCACCTCGACTTCAGGCAGGTCTTCAGGCAACTCACCTTCTGCCAACTGGTTGCCGGCACTTCTGTGCGCGTTGGCAGCGGCTTCTTCGCCGTGATAGCGAGCGATCAGTTCGCGAGCCAGCTCCATCTTGATGTCACGAGGGTTGTCTCCGCGCTCGATACGCTGACGCAAGTCTTCAATCGCAGCGTTGTCCTTGAGCGACAGTAGCTCGAAATAGCGCCACATCAAGCTGTCAGGCATCGACACCAGCTTGTTGAACATCGCCCCGGGAGCCTCATCCACGCCAACATAGTTACCCAGTGACTTGGACATCTTCTGCACACCATCCAGCCCTTCCAGCAGCGGCATGGTGATCACGACTTGAGGCTCAAGTCCAAAATGCTTCTGGACCTCGCGCCCCATCAGCAGGTTGAACTTCTGGTCTGTCCCACCGAGCTCGATATCCGCCTTCAGCGCGACCGAGTCGTAGCCCTGTACCAGCGGATACAGAAACTCGTGCACGGAAATCGCCTGCCCACCCTTGTAGCGCTTCTCGAAGTCGTCTCGCTCGAGCATACGCGCCACCGTGGTCTGCCCGGCCAGCTCGATCATGTCGGCTGCACTCATCTGGGAGAACCACTCGGCATTGAAGCGCACTTCCGTCTTCTCGGGGTCGAGAATCTTGAAGACCTGCTCTTTATAGGTCTGAGCGTTAGCCTTGACCTCATCTTCAGTGAGAGGCTTGCGCGTCACGTTCTTGCCGGTCGGATCACCGATACGTCCAGTGAAGTCACCAATCAGGAAAATGACCTCGTGGCCCAGGTCCTGGAATTGGCGCATCTTGGTCAGCAGCACGCTATGACCAAGGTGAAGGTCAGGCGCAGTAGGATCGAAGCCCGCCTTGATCCGCAACTTGCGACCGGAGGCGAGCTTTTTCTTCAGCTCGTCTTCCAGAAGAATCTCGTGGGTGCCGCGCTGTATCAGCGCCAGGGCCTCGTCCACTTCGCTCATGGTATCCACTCCACTCCTCACTTCAGCTATGTCGGCCACCCCCTTGTGTCAGCGGGGCCCTTCATTCATGACCAAACAGCGGCGCGACGCCAACAGCAGGTTGCGCCAGCACCAGGTTTCAATAGTGGCGGCGATGTTACCATGAACCTTTCCAGCGGTTGAGACGACGACACCATGCAACGCTTCATCGGACTGATGTCAGGTACCAGCATGGACGGTATAGATGCCGCCATGGTGCACATAGATGACCAAGGCGAGCCTTCTCTGGAAGGAAGCCTGGGCCACCCCATGCCAGATGCTTTACGCCGTCAACTGTGGCAATTGGCCCATGCCGACTGCGTCGCCTTCGCCGACCTGGCCGCTGCCGAGGAAGCGTTCTGCCAGTGTCAGGCCGCCGCCGTCAGCGCGCTACTCAAGCAGCAAGGCTTGGTCGCCACCGATATTACCGCAATAGGCAGCCACGGCCAGACGATCGAACACGCACCCTACGGCCACGTTAGCGGCGCCCCGCCCTACACGCTGCAGCTCGACAATCCCAGCCGCCTGGCCGAGCTGACCCAATGTAGTGTTGTCGCCGATTTTCGTCGCCGCGACCTTGCCGCTGGCGGTCAGGCCGCTCCCCTTGCGCCCATCTTTCACCAGCAGGTCTTTCGCCATGACGAGCGCTGGCGCCTGGTGCTGAACCTTGGCGGCATCGCCAACCTGACCCTGCTTCCCCCGCTAACGTTGCAGGACGCCCCCTTGGGCTTTGACACAGGTCCCGCCAACGCCTTGCTCGATGCCTGGCACGAACGCCACCACCAGCAGCCGTTCGACGCCCAAGGATGCTGGGCGGCTGGTGGGACGGTAGACACAGAGCTGCTGGAGCGCTGGCTGGCGGAGCCTTACTTCCATCTGGCGCCTCCCAGAAGCACCGGTCGCGAGCTGTTCCATCTGGACTGGGCCGAGTCTCGTCTCAGCGGCCGTGAAACTGCCCAGGACGTTCAAGCCACGCTGGCTGAGCTGACCGCCGCCAGTGTGGCCATGGGCATCGAGATGGCATGCCAGCAGCTGAATGCTCCTCGTGATATCGACCTCATCCCCTGCGGAGGTGGCGCGCGCAACACCGACCTGATGACCAGAATTGAACGGCGTCTACCGCAGGCCAGGGTCCTCGACAGCGACGCCCTGGGTTGGCCCGCCGACTGGCTCGAGGCCGCAGCCTTCGCTTGGCTAGCCTATGCCAGGATTGAACACCTGGCCGGTAACTTGCCCTCTGTCACCGGCGCCAGCGGAGCGCGGGTGCTCGGCGGCATCTACTCACGCTGACGTCATACCGCTCCGAGGACGAGGGCGTTCCCGCTGGCACAAGGGATGCCTCGTCCCGCCCCTCAGGCGGACTCAGGACCATCCGCCCCGCGGCTCACCCCAACTGCCAGCTGAGTCGCCCTGGGGTGCTAGCGACTCACGCGACAAACGCTGCGCCACCTCCCGAGACACGTTGCCCTTCGCCACCAGTGTCGCCAGGTCGGCATCCAGGGTTTGCATGCCGGCCTGTCCGCCGGTCTGCATGGCCGAATACACCTGTGCCAGCTTGCCTTCACGAATCAAATGGCGGATGGCCTGGTTGACCAGCAGGATCTCTCGCGCGGCGACTCGCCCTCCCTGGGTGCCTGGCAACAAGGCTTGGGAAATGACGGCCTGCAATGACTCCGACAGCATGGCACGTACGGCATCCTTTTCGTCGCCTGGAAAGGTGTCGATAAGACGGTCGATCGTCTTCACCGCCGACGCCGTATGCAAGGTGGCAAACACCAAGTGGCCCGTCTCGGCAGCGGTCAGCGCCAGATGTGCTGTTTCTCGGTCGCGAATTTCTCCCACCAGAATCACATCGGGGTCTTCTCTGAGAGCACTGCGCAGCGCCACCGCAAAGCTCTGGGTATGACGGTGCACTTCCCGCTGTGACACCAACGACAGCTGGCTCTGGTGGATAAACTCGATAGGGTCTTCGATGGTCAGGATGTGGTCGTGGCGATGTCGATTGATGTGATCAATCATGGCCGCCAGGGTCGTGCTCTTGCCGGAGCCGGTAGGACCTGTCACCAGTACCAGGCCTCGTGGCAGTGCGGCCAATCGCTCGAAGACCTCCCCCATGCCCAGGTCACTCAAGCAGGGAACTCGATCAGGAATCGCCCTCAGTACCGCAGCAGCCCCTCGCTGATGCACAAAAGCGTTAACACGATAGCGCGACAGGCCAGGAATATGATGAGAGAAGTCCGCCTCCTGGGTGCGTGCAAACTGGTCGCGCACGTCGCTTGCCATGACCGCATCCAACAGGGACCTGACCAGCGCATCGTCAAGAGGCGGGCCGGGCAAACGACTCAGGACACCATGGACCCGCATCATGGGCGGCAACCCCGCGGACAGGTGAAGATCCGAGGCGCCCTGCTTTGCCGAGAGTGCCAGCAGTTCGGTAATATCCATGGGCTTACCAGGCTTTACGCCCTGATCCAGGGCAGGGAGCCCCACCATAGGACAGACCCAGGCCGATGACCACGACGATCACTGAATCCTTGATCTCAGCCCAAACACGCATGTTGCGGGCGCTTGAAGCGGCTCAGCGCGGGCCTGACGATGCCCTGTTGCTGGCTGTCAGCAAGACCAAGCCCGCCAGCATGATCCGTGAGGCCTATGAGCAGGGTCAGCGCGATTTCGGCGAGAACTATCTGCAGGAAGCGCTGGAGAAGCAGAAGGCGCTGGAAGACTGTGACGCTATCTGCTGGCATTTCATCGGGCCGCTGCAGTCCAACAAGACACGTGACGTTGCCGAGCACTTTGCCTGGGTTCACAGCGTTGACCGCGTCAAGATCGCCAGACGCTTGAGCGAGCAGCGCCCTGCACACCTGCCGCCCCTGAACATCTGCTTGCAGGTCAACGTCAGCAACGAGCCGTCCAAGTCCGGCGTAGGCCTTGAGGATCTTCCCGAGCTGGCGGCGCAGGTCGCCGCCCTGCCCGGCCTCCAGCTACGCGGGCTGATGACCATACCGGCCCCCTGTGACGACACCAAGGCCCAGCGCCAGCCCTTTCGACAGCTGGCATCGGCACTCGCTAGGTTGCGCGAACAGCTGCCGCAAGCGCCACTTGATACCTTATCCATGGGAATGAGCGCAGACCTGGAGGCCGCCATCGCAGAAGGCGCCACCATGGTCAGGCTGGGCACGGCCATCTTTGGCTCGCGCCAGTAGCGAACAGCAGCACAGGTCTCAGCCCCTGGACTGCGGCACGGCATCTGCATCGCTCGAGATGTCGACAGCGGTTCCCACACCGGTTTCAACACCGGCACAAACATCGGCTCAACATCCAAGGAGCACCGCATGGCCCGTAACGTGACCTTCATCGGCGCCGGCAACATGGCAAGCGCGATCTTCGGCGGAATGGTCCACAGCGGCTATCCCGCCGACGCCATCACCGCCACCGCCACACGAGAGAGTACCCTTGCCCCCCTCGCCGACACCCTGGGCATTCGCACCACCACCGATAACATGGCCGCCATCGCGGATGCCGATGTGGTGGTGCTTTCGGTCAAGCCACAGATCATGCGACAGGTATGCGAGACCCTGAAAGACGGCATTCAAGCGAAAAAACCGCTGATCATGTCGGTCGCCGCTGGCCTCAGCGCCGAGACCTTGGAACAATGGCTGGGTGGCGACCTGCCTGTTGTGCGCTGCATGCCCAACACTCCGTCGCTGGTCGGCAAGGGCGCCTCGGGTCTTTATGCCAACTCGCGCGTCACCGACGAACAACGCGACGCGGTCAGTGACTTGATGAGCGCTGTTGGTATCGTCGAGTGGGTCGATGAGGAGTCGCTACTGGAAGCCGTCACGGCGGTATCTGGCAGCGCTCCTGCCTACTTCTTCCTGATGTTCGAGGCGATGGAAGAAGCGGCCATCAAGCTGGGGCTCAATGCCGATGCTGCACGCCGACTCGCCATGCAGACCGCCTACGGTGCTGCCGCGATGGGCATGAGCAGTGACAAGCCCCCGGGTGAGCTCAAGCGCAACGTGATGTCGCCGGGCGGCACCACAGAAAAGGCCATAGAGCATCTCGAACAGTCAGGACTGCGGCAAGCGGTCGATGGCGCCATGCAGGCCTGCGCCCAGCGTGCCAAGGAAATGTCCGCCGAACTCGGCAAGAGTTAAACCAAGACGGAGGAGCCCACATGGGCAGTCAACTGGGAAATGCCGGCCTGCTGCTGGTCAACACCCTGATCAACATCTTCATGTTCCTGCTGATGCTGCGCTTTCTGCTGCAGGCATCACGGGCCGACTACTACAACCCGCTGAGCCAGTCGGTGGTCAAGATCACCCAGCCCGTCGTCCGCCCCTTTCAAAGCGTTCTTGGGCCGGTGATGGGGCGCTTTGACCTGGCGACGCTGGCAGCAGGCTTTCTGGTCAAGGTGATCAGTATCGTCATTCTGCTGCAGTTGGCTGGCGTGGGCATGCCCAACCTGGACGGACTTGCCATTGCCGGCGTTGCCGCCTTGGCCAGCGCCATTCTGAAGATCTATTTCTTCGCGCTGATCGTGATGATCATTCTAAGCTGGGTCGCGCCTAACGCCAGCCACCCCGGCGCGCTACTGGTGATGCAACTGGTCGAGCCGATCATGTCACCGGTCCGTCGCGTCATTCCGCCACTGGGAATGCTGGACCTGTCACCCATTGTGGTCTTCATCGGCATCAATCTGATCGATGGGATCGTGGTGGGCTCGCTGGTTCGCGCTGCCGGTATTTCCGGCATGCTGGTCGGTCTGTAGTAGCGCAGACGTCAGGCCCACGACAACACCAACTTGCACTGGACACATACGACTGATGCCCGAGCCTACTCGCGATTCGGTCGGACTGGTGACGCCGCAAATGGCGCACTTCGACGACCCACTGCCGCTGGTCTGCGGCAAGACGCTCACGACCTATGATCTGGTCTACGAGACCTACGGCACGCTCAATGAAGACCGCAGCAATGCGGTCCTCATCTGCCATGCCCTGTCAGGTCACCACCACGCAGCGGGATACCACGACGACAGCGACCGCAAGCCAGGATGGTGGGATGCCCACATTGGCCCCGGCAAGTCCATCGATACCGACCGTTTCTTCGTGATTTCGCTGAACAATCTCGGCGGCTGCCATGGCTCCACCGGTCCTTCCAGCATCAATCCGGAAACCGGTCAACGCTGGGGCCCCGACTTTCCCATGGTCACGGTATGCGACTGGGTCGACAGCCAGGCACGCCTTGCCGACCGCCTCGGTATCACCCGCTTCGCAGCCGTGGTAGGGGGTAGCCTGGGAGGCATGCAGGTACTGCAATGGTCGCTCGCCTATCCAGAGCGTATCGCCAATGCGGTCGTCATCGCCGCTACGCCGAAACTGTCGGCACAGAATATCGCCTTCAACGAGGTGGCCCGGCAGGCCATCCGCTCTGACCCGGACTTTCATGACGGCCACTACGCTGATCATGACACGCTGCCACGCCGCGGCTTGAAGCTGGCGCGCATGGTGGGACACATCACCTATCTGTCGGAAGACGCCATGGGCTCGAAGTTCGGTCGAGACCTGCGCAGCGATGATCTCAATTTCGGCTTCGACGTCGAGTTTCAGGTGGAGTCCTACCTGCGCTATCAGGGCGACGCCTTTTCCACCTCGTTTGACGCCAACACCTACCTGCTGATGACCAAGGCCCTGGATTACTTTGATCCCGCCGCCCCCCACCAGGGCGAATTGGCCAAGGCGCTGGCCCCGGCTCAATGTCCCTTTCTGGTGGTCAGCTTCACCACCGACTGGCGCTTCCCGCCGTCGCGGTCGAAGGAGCTGGTCAACGCCCTGATTCGGGCCGGCAAATCGGTCAGCTTTGCCAATATCGACTCACCCCACGGTCACGATGCCTTCCTGATGCCGGAACCCCGCTATCAGGCGGTCTTCGCTGGGTTCATGCAGCGTGTCGCCAACGACCTTGGACTGACCTCCCGCCAGGAGAACGACCATGCGCTCTGACCTGACCTTGATCCACGGCTGGGTCCCCGAGGGGGCTCATGTGCTCGACCTGGCTTGCGGTGATGGCACGCTGCTCCACGCCCTGGCGCGTGACAAAGGCGTCTCCGGCTACGGCCTGGAGATTGACCCGGACGGCATCACCTCCTGCGTCGAGAAGGGCGTCAACGTCATCGAACAGAACCTGGACGATGGCTTGGCCAACTTTGAAGATGATGCCTGCGACCTGGTCATCATGACCCAGGCACTGCAGGCCCTGCGGCGGCCTGACCTGATGCTGGATGAGATGATGCGTGTGGCTCGAGAGTGCATCATTACCTTCCCCAACTTCGCCTACTGGCGCCATCGCGTGCACCTGGGGCTTCGCGGCTACATGCCGGTATCGAAGTCGCTGCCCCATGCCTGGTACGACACGCCCAACATTCACCTGTCCACCTTCAACGACTTCGAAGCGCTGTGCCGGGACAAGGGACTCACCATTATCGATCGCGCGGTCGGCATCAAGGATCACGAGGGTAGACGCCTGTCGCGGCTGTGGCCCAACCTGTTCGGAGAGATTGCCATTTTCCGCGTGACGCGCAACGACTGAGCCATCGCGGTACTGGGCTACTGTGGCACTGGGCTACTGTGGCACTGAGCTAGTGCGACACGGAGCCACTGCGACATAAGGAGGCAAGCATGAAGGGCAGAGGCTGGCGTTACGCGGCAACCCTGGCACTGTTGTTGATCCTGACCACCACGGCAAGCGCTCAGCAGTTCGAGCGTTTTGGCGATGTCGAGGCTCACTACGGGGTGATGGCCAGCAATGCCCTGCCCGAGGAAGTGTCACGGCGTCTCGGTATCCAGCGCTCTCCTCACCAGGGCTTGATTACCCTGAGTGTGAGAGACGCTGATGGCGAGGCGCTGAACGTCGCGACGCAAGGTAGCGTCTCGGTGGTCGGCACCAGCCATGACACCCCTCTGGCCTTTCGTACCCTGCGCGAAGGTAACGGTATCTCGCGCTACGCCACCTTCAGCATCGACACCAGCGCACCCATGCGTTTTCGCCTGCTGCTCCAGCTGGATCGCAACGCCGCTCCTGAAACCCTGAGCTTTGTACAACGGTTCTATCGTGACCAGTGATACTGACAAGCAACCTGCGCCGCCCGTAACGACAGCGTTAGGCGATGCCCTGAAGGAGTGCGCTGCAGGCGCTACGCAGGGCCTCGAGTCCCTGGCGTGCCTGGTCGTTCCTCACCTCAGCGCCGTGTCCCAGCAGTTTCTCGAGACCGCCCAGGACGTGGAAGACGTCATTCATGACACCCTGGTCATTGCCTGGCATAACGTCTGGCGGTTCGAGCCTTCTCTCGAGTCGCCTCACCAGTGGCTGATCAAGATTTTCGCCTCGCGCCTTGCCAGTCAATGCCAAGCCATCGCGGCGCCACCCACGCTCACCCAATGGCAGCTGGATGTGGATCAAGTGAGCCTGCCGGTGGCCCTGAGTCGGCCACCATCGCCGTCGCCTGAGAGCCTGCTGGCGCTGTATCAGCAGCTTCCCCCGGCAGCGGTGGATAGCGCACTGAAAGCGCGGCTTTGCACGGCCATCAGTCTGCTTAATGCGGGGCGGGACATGCCTCTTACACCCAGCGGCGAACCGGCAGACCCCAGCCTGTTCGACCCCAGCCTCGGCCCACGCATGAGTCTGTCCAGGCTGGCGCAACGTGCCAAGGTTGTCGTCAACCGCTCGCTGACGCTGCCGATGGAGCAGCTAGCGCTGAGCGCCTGGCTCAACCAGGCACCCGGCAGCCAACGTATAGAGCAGCGGGGCTTGCCCCGTCGCGGCATCGAAGCTCGCTACGCCGATGCCCTGGATGTCAACGTGGATCCTCGCCGGCTGCTGCAGCACGTGCACTATCCGCGGTCCTTCCCCGACCGGCGCCAACGCCATCGCATCAGCGACCAGCTGCTATGGGATGGCGACTGGGATATTCCCACCACCCATGCGCTGTCGAGCCGGCGCATGCACTTTATCGCCGATATCTGGGAACACCGCCGCGCCCCCAGCGGCAGCCGCAGCTACCACCAATTGGCCGAGCGCCTGGCACGCGGCAAACCGGTCGCCTCTCACTCGGATGGCATGGTGCTGGATCGCCCGGAGAGAATTCTGGCCTACCTGCGCCGCTACCTGCTGTATATGGAGGCCATGGCCTGCTTTGGCTTTGACGCGGGGCTAGGCAAAGACCGACTGGGGGCGGCCATCAACCGCCACGGGCAACTGGTCAAGATCAACAAGGGCCTGCATCGCATGGCCATGGCGCAGGTTATCGGCATACCTGAGGTACAGGTCAGAATCAGGGGCGTTCACCGTCACTGGTGGCAGCAGGTCACAGGCGATGCCCGCGGGTCCTCTGCGATAGAACGCTTTCTGGCGGCCCTGCCAGAGTGCCAGCCGGCTCCGTCACCATGACGCCAGCGAGCCGCCCCAGCGTCGCCTAACGGGATTGCGGGTAGCGACCGTCGACACGCACCGGCAACGACGTGTCCAGCGATAGCGCCAGAGGCCTCCCCTGCACATCCCGTGAGGCACAGATCCGATAGGCCAGCACTTCGACGCCAGTGCCTGTCACCCGTTGCAGGGTGCTGGCGTAGCCTGGGTCCAGGTGTTGTGCCGGCGCCACGTCATCGATGCCCTCATGGGCCACCAGGAACAGCAGCACCGCCCGTTCTCCCTGGGAGGCCAGCCGCGCCAGGGTCTCAAGGTGCTTGCGCCCGCGCTCGCTGACGGCGTCGGGAAAGTAACCATGCCCATCGTCCTCGCGCAGCGTGACCTGCTTGACCTCGACGTAGCAGCGCGGGCGAGCCGGGTCATCCAGCCTGAAATCCAGGCGGGCATCCTCGATCTTGGCCTCACGCTTCAACTGGGCATAGCCCCTCAGCTCGACCACCTTCTCCTCGACCAATGCCTCCTCGACGATCCGGTTGGCGCGCCCGGTATGGACCGAGGCCAGTGACACCCCTGAGCCGCCGTCATCATCAGGCAGCTCGATCAGCTCCCAGGTCCAGGCCAGCTTGCGCGCCGGATTGTCGCTGGCCGACAGCCACACCCGAGCCCCAGGAACGTTCACCGCGCGCATCGACCCGGTGTTGGGACAATGCGCCACCACCTCTCGGCCATCATCGAGACGCACGTCGGCCAGAAAACGCTTGTAGCGTCGAAGCAGGGTGCCCCCCACCAGCGGCGGATAGTCCATCAGCCGTGCCTCGCCAGAAACCGCGACAGCCTCTCGACCGCCTCATGCAGGCGCGGAATCCCCGTGGTGAAAGCGATTCTGACGTGATGCTCCCCCCCGCTCAGGGCAAAGTCGGTGCCTGGGGTAATGGCGACATTTTCCTCCTCCAGCAGACGCCGGCAGAAGGCTTCACTGTCGTGACTGTAGGCGGAAATATCCAGCCACAGATAAAACGCCCCCTGGGGAGGCAAAGAGGGTGCCAGCCCAAGCGTCGCCAGTCCCTTGAGCAAGGCATCACGCCGTTCGCCAAGCTCGCGCCGACGCTCCTCGAGCAATGCCAGGCAGGACGGTGTGAAGGCCGCCAGCGCAGCATGTTGTGCCGGCGTAGACGCCGCCAGAAAGACGTTCTGCGCCAATCGTGTCAGCGGCTCCACGGCCGACTCAGGCGCGACCAACCACCCCAGGCGCCAGCCGGTCATACCGAAGTACTTGGAGAAGCTGTTGACCACGAAGGCTCGATCCGTCAGCGAGGTCACCGATTGCGGCGCTACGCCATAGTTGAGCCCCTGGTAGATCTCATCGACCAACAGCTCCCCGCCCCGCTCGGCAACGCAGCTCACCACGTCCGCCAGCGCCTGCCGATCAAGCACGTGGCCAGTAGGATTGGAGGGGGATGCCAGCATGGCCAGCCGCGTCGACGTCTGCCAATGGCGCTCAACCAGAGCGGCATTCAGCTGCCACGCGCTATCAGGGCCTACAGGCACCGCATCGACCTCTGCCCCAGCCAACGCCATGAAGTGCCGGTTGCAGGGATAATTAGGGTCTGCCATCAACACCCGATCTCCGGCCCCCGCCAGCAGCTGACTGGCCAGCAGCAGGGCCCCGGAAGCCCCCGGGGTCACAATGATGCGCTGCGGTGAGACCTCGGCCGCAAACTGCTCGGCATAGTGCTGGGCGATCGCCTCCCGCAGGGCGGGAATGCCGGTGGCAGGGGTGTAGCGGGTATGACCTTGCTCGAGCGCTCGGGCGCCGGCCTCGCGTATCGGCGCGGGCGTCTCAAAATCCGGCTCACCGACCTCAAGGTGAATCACATCTTCTCCGGCGGCTTCACGCTGCTGTGCCAACTCAAGCAAACGCATCACGCGAAACGGCGCTACACCCTCGACCCGGGCATTCCAGCTCATGACGACTTCTCCAACAAGGGGGTTGCTGGCGAACCTGGGCAACTTCCCATGGTCCAACTCACATATTGAAACATGGAATCACGGCGCCGTCCGTCGCCACCTCCCCACCGCCAGAAAACGGGGCTTCCTTGTCCTGATCGAGAAACCCCTAAGACTTTGGGCACAAAACCGGCGGACAGCGCTCAAAAGTGTTGCACTCAGGCTAAATATCAGCTAAACAACCTTCCCTTTGGCGTGAGATACCTTAGCCTTGCGTGGGGTATTGATCAGCAGTCACTAAAGTAATGAGGCAATCCCATGCCAGTTGCACAGAAGAAGCCGGAAGCGCCCAAGAAGTTCATCCCGTACGAGCCGGCCGCGGGCGAAGAGTACATGAACGAGAAGCAGCTCGAGCACTTCCGACAGATCCTGCTGGGCTGGAAGCAGGAGCTGATGGAAGAGGTTGATCGCACCGTTCGTCATCTGCAGGAAGAAGCCAACAATTACGCTGATCCTGCCGACCGGGCTACCCAGGAGGAAGGCTTCAGCCTTGAACTCCGAACCCGCGACCGCGAGCGCAAGCTGCTGAAGAAAATCAACGAAACCCTCGAAGCGATCGACGAGGACGACTACGGCTTCTGTGAGGCCTGCGGCGTCGAAATCGGCATCCGCCGCCTCGAGGCCCGTCCGACCGCCACCCTGTGCGTCGACTGCAAGACACTGGCCGAGCTCAAGGAAAAGCAGCTCGGCGGCTGACCCCAACCGGGCCGGTCCCTTCGCCAAGCGGGCACCTGCGGGTGCCCGCTTGCGTATCTGCCGAACGCGACGTGCCGCGCTCACGCTATCCCTCTCGCCCTTCACTCGACCAGGGTTGATGCTCCATGCCCCACGTCCACGGTCGCTTTGCCCCCACACCTTCAGGCCCACTGCATGCGGGTTCACTCGTCGCAGCCGTCGCCAGCTACCTGGATGCACGTCACCAGGCAGGGCGCTGGAGTCTGCGGATCGAGGACGTTGACCCACCGCGCTGCCCGGCTGGCGCTGCCGACACCATCCTCAGGCAGCTGGAAGCCTTTGGCCTCGAGTGGGACGGCGAGGTTCGCTATCAGAGCCAGCGAGATCACGCCTATGAGGCCGCGCTTGCCAGACTTACCCAGCAGGGCATGGCCTACCGCTGCAGCTGTTCGCGTCGCCAATGGCGAGATTACGGGATCTACCCAGGCTGGTGCCGCCAAGGTACTCGACGCCCCGACATCGCCTGTGCCTGGCGGCTGCGCAGTGATCTGGGCGCGCGCCCTGTCAGCTGGCAGGACCGTGTTCAGGGCTATCAGCGCTTCGACCCCGCAGCGCTGGGCGATGTGGTACTCAAGCGCAAGGATGGCCTGTGGGCCTACCAGCTCGCGGTGGTAGTGGATGATATCGACCAAGGCATCAGCGACGTGGTGCGCGGCCTGGACCTGCTGGACAACACCCCGTGGCAGCTCCAGCTCTATCAGGCTCTGGGGGTTGAGCCGCCGAGCTATCTTCACCTGCCGCTGGTAATGGGGCAGGATGGGCAGAAGCTGTCCAAACAGAACCTGGCCAAGCCGCTACCTGATACTGAGCGCGAGATTCGCCAGCTGCTGTACGCCACCCTGGCCTGCCTGGGCCAACGCCCTGACCCGGCCTCACGCTCAGCGCCGGTGGCCGAACAGCTCCTCAGCGCCTGCAGGGCATGGCGCCCTGACGCCATGGTGACGCATGCCATATCCGCTGATCTGCTGGGTGTGACAGCGTCCGAGTAACGGTGGCCACGCGCGTGGACGGGAAGGGGAAGGGAACGGGCACACCCTGGACCTGAAGGCGAGTGCTCAGAGGAGAGTGCTCAGGGTTCAGGGCTCGGCGCCATGGGCCTGATCCGTGCAGCGCATCGCCCATTGCCGGGACGGAGAGACTAACGTGTACGTCTATCGCGTCATGCTGTTGCTGGTGTTTTGTGGCTATTTGCTGTCCCCTTTGCTAATGACCGGCTGGGGCCAACAGGGCAGTGCCTGGTACCGCCCGTTTCTCATCTGGGGTGTGCTGATCGCCTTGACCCTGTGGCTGGAGCAGAAACGGGCCCTGGATGAACGCTGAAGCTGCCGCCGTCACGCTACTGGGTCTCGGCTATCTGGTGGTGCTATTTGCCGTCGCTACCGCAGTAGAACGCCACTGGGTTCCCGCCGGCTGGAGTCGAAGCCCCCTCGTCGGCATTCTCGCCCTGGGGGTCTACGCCAATGCCTGGGCCTTGGCGGGAAGCATCGGTGTCGCCTGGCAGTGGGGCTACGGCTATCTGGCATATTCGCTTGGGGCCGCCGGCAGCTTTCTGCTCGCCCCTGTGCTGCTGGTCCCGCTGCAGCGCCTGGCACGCACCCATCAGTTGTCGTCCCTGGCCGACCTGTTTGCCTTTCGCTTTCGCTCACGCTGGGTCGGTACCAGCGTCACGCTATTAAGCCTGACCGCCGCCATGCCGTTGGTGGCCATGCAGGCGCAGGCCATGGGACAAGCCATCCAGCATGTCACCGCAGCGGCCCCCGCCTGGCTACTCTCACTGTGCTTTTGCGCGATTATCACGCTGTTCGCGATTCTTTTCGGTGCCCGTCACACCCACGCGCACCGCAGATACGATGGTCTCACCGCTGCCATGGCGGTCGAATCGCTGATCAAGCTGGCCGCCTTCCTCGCGCTCGGGGCCTATGCGCTGTATGCCATTTTTTCCGGTCCAGGGGAGCTGGAACAGTGGCTATCAGGCCCGGCTGCCGACCTGCAGCAGGCGCACCAGCTGGATGCTGCCCAGTGGCGAACCCTGCTGCTGCTGTTCTTTGGCTCCGCCCTGTTGATGCCCCACATGTTCCATATCAGCTTCGCTCGGCCGCTGAGTCGCCGCACTCTGCTGGCGGCAGGCTGGGGAGTGCCACTGCTGCTACTGCTGCTGGCCCTGCCGGTGCCACTGATCCTGTGGGGCGCACAGCGGCTGGGAGTCGCCGATAGCGCTCAGACCGCCACCTACGCCATCTTCGCACTGTCCACATCACCGAGCGTGCTGGCGATAGCGTTCATTGCATTGCTGGCCGCTACCTGCGGCACGCTGATTCTCACCGCACTGGCCCTGGCCGGAATGATGCTCAACCATCTGGCCTTGATCGCCCACCCCCCGGTGGAACAGCCCGATCTCTACCGTCGCCTGCGATGGTTAAGACGCGCCCTGATTGCCACCGTGATTCTCGCAGGGTGGGGCTTCTCTCAGGCGGTCGATGCTTCCACCGAACTGACACGTCTGGGCCTGGTCTCGGTGATTGGCATGGCCCAATGCCTGCCTGGTCTGCTGGCGCTGCTGTACTGGCCGGGAGCCAACCGCAAGGGTGTGATGACGGGGCTCGGGCTGGGTACCCTGGTGTGGTGCCTGGGGCTATGGCTGCCCTTGATTACCCCGCTGCCCCCCTTGCTGGCACCGCTTGACCTACTGCTGAGTCTACTGGGTAGCGACAGCCTTGCCCCTCTCCCCGATTGGTATCAGGTATCGCTGTCCTCGCTGGGGCTCAATGCCCTGAGCCTGATTCTGGTGTCCCTGGCCTCGTCCACGTCCCCACAGGAGCGTGCCGCTGCCGAAGCCTGCTCGGTCGATGCGGTCATTCGCCACAAGCGGCTGCCGCTGTCCATCGCCGATGGTGATGACGCCAAGAAGCGCCTGGCCAGCGCCCTGGGTGAAGACGTCGCCGAGCGCGAGGTCAACCAGGCCCTGGCCAGCCTGCGGCTGTCGGCCAATGACGCCAGGCCCTACGCCCTGAGACGACTGCGCGAGCGGATCCAGGCCAACCTCTCGGGACTGATGGGGCCATCGATTGCCCAGGATATCGTCGATCACTACCTTCCCTACCGCCATGATGGCCCCCCGGCCCGGGAGGATATCCACTTCGTCGAACACCGGCTGGAGGCCTACCGGTCGCGCCTTACCGGCATGGCCCGTGAGCTGGACGAGCTGCGTCGTCATCACCGCCACATGCTGGCCCGACTTCCGGTTGGTCTGTGCGCCTTCGGCGACGATGACGAGATCCTGATGTGGAACGACGCCCTCAGCGAGCTCACCGGCATTGCAGGAGAAGAGGTGATCGGGGCGCACCGGGCAGCCCTGCCGACACCCTGGAACACGCTGCTTGGGGACGTGCTGGCAGGACAGCGCGAACGGGTCTATCACCACGCCATGACGCTGCCCCAGGGCGAACGCTACATCAGCCTGCTTCGGGCCCGTCTGGATACCGAGGCTCCCGCGGATAGCGCCGGTGGCACCGTCATTCTGGTAGAAGACCACAGCGAGATGAAATGGCTGGAAAACGAGCTGATCCATGCCGCCCGCCTGGCGTCCATCGGGCAGATGTCCACGGGGGTCGCCCACGAGATCGGCAATCCGATCACCGGAATTTCCTCACTGGCTCAGAATTTGCGCTACGACACCTCAGACCCTCACGTGCTGGAGACGGCCCAGCAGATCCAGGTGCTGACCGAACGCGTCTCGCGAATCGTCGGCTCGCTGGTGGGGTTTGCCCACGGCGGCAGACATGTCGGCGGCAACGCATTCACTACGGTGTCAGCCAGAGAGCTGGCCGACCAGGCGCTGCACCTGCTTCGCCTGTCCCGCCCCGACGCCACCCTGGCGCACGCCAATCGTTGCGCCCCGCACGTCGAGGTGTATGGCGACCAGCAACGCCTGTTACAGGTATTGGTCAACCTGCTCACCAATGCCTGCGATGCCTGCCCCACCACCGACAGCATCTTCATCGATGCAGGCCAGGGTGAAGAAGGTCCGTGGCTGAGCGTGACCGACGCCGGACCAGGGATCAACCCGAAGATCCGCGAACGACTGTTCGAACCGTTCGCCACCACCAAGCCTCCCGGCCAGGGAACCGGCCTGGGGCTTGCGCTGGTCGTCAGCATCGTCGCCGAACATGACGGCAAGGTAGAGGTCATATCGCCTCTGCCGGGGCAGGCCAGAGGGACCCGAATTCAGGTATGGTTGTGTTCACCCGTTGTCCATCGATCCGCCCAGGACGCCGCACCCCATGAGCCGAATCCTGATCGTTGAAGACGAAGCCATCATCCGCTCCGCGCTGCATCGCCTGCTGGAGCGACATGACCACCACGTAGAGGAGTCCGACTCGGTCGAACAGGCCCAGCAGCGCGACTTGCAGGCCTATGACCTGATCATCAGCGACCTGCGACTGCCTGGAGCCCCCGGCACCGAGCTGATTGCCCTGGCCTCGCCATGCCCGGTGCTGATCATGACCAGCTACGCCAGCATGCGCTCCGCCGTGGAGGCCCTGAAACAAGGCGCTGTCGACTACGTGGCCAAGCCGTTCGATCATGATGAGCTGCTGGAAACCGTTGCCCGCATCCTCCACCGCCAGTCCAGCCAGCGCAGCAGCCCGCCCGCGGTTGCCGACGAGGCGGGCCAGCGGCGCACCATGATCGGCAACTGCCCTGCCATGCAGACGGTCTACACCCGTATCCGCAAGACCGCACCAGCGGATGTCACGGTACTGATCCTGGGCGAATCCGGGACCGGCAAGGAATTGGTCGCTCGGGCACTGCATCAGCAAAGCCGGCGTGCCAACGCGCCGCTCATCTGCGTCAACTGCGCAGCGATTCCTGAAACGCTGATCGAGTCGGAGCTGTTTGGCCACGAAAAAGGGGCCTTTACCGGCGCCAGCGCAGCCCGCACCGGCCTGGTTGAAGCCGCCCATGGCGGCACCCTGTTTCTGGACGAGATTGGCGAGCTGCCCCTGGATGCCCAGGCGCGCCTGCTCAGGGTGCTGCAAGAAGGAGAGATTCGCCGCATCGGTTCGGTGGAGACCCGGCACGTGGACGTGCGGCTTGTCGCAGCGACCCATCGCGACCTGCGGGCGCTGTCGCGAAGCGGTGACTTCCGGCTCGACCTGTACTACCGCCTCAATGTGATGCAGATCGACCTTCCTCCGCTGAGGGAGCGCGAGGACGATATCCTCGAGATCGCCGATGCTCTGCTGGCGAAGACCTGCAAGCGTCATGCGAGGGAGGAGCTGAGATTATCGCGTGCCGCACGCCGGGATATCGCGGACTACCCCTGGCCAGGCAATGTCAGGGAACTGGAAAACGCCCTGGAAAGAGGGGTCATCTTGGCCGAGGGCCAGCTGATCCACCCAGATGATCTGGGCCTTGCCATGCCCGTCACACCCCGCTCGCTTGCCGATCCCCTGCCGACGGCGGCCAACCTGGCGGAGCATGACGTCGCGCGCAGCGACGCCCAGGGTGACGCCGACGACCTGTCGCTGGAAAATTACTTTCAGCACTTTGTGCTGGAGCACCAGGACCAGATGAACGAGACCGAGCTCGCCAACAAGCTGGGCATCTCTCGCAAATGCCTGTGGGAAAGGCGTCAACGGCTCGGTATACCTCGAAAGCGTCCTGCTCGACGCCAGTGATTACCAGCGTACACTCCAGGTGACGTCGTGCTTCAGCGCTGGAGGCAACGCCGTGGCGTTCTCTTCTTGGCGCCCGATGCCGCGCCGTTCTCTTCCTGGCGCCCGACGCCGCGCCGTTCTCTACTTGGCGCCCGATGCTGCGCCTCCCTCTTCCTGGCGCCCGACGCTCTCTACCCGGCGCGCGATGCCGCGCCTAATGGGCTTTCATCGACGCCAGACTCCCCACTGCCAGCATGTCGCTGATCTTCTGTCGTGCCCCCTGCTTTGGTTCATTCGACCATGGTGCAAGTGTCTGTAGCGATCAATACAGGCATTGTAGGCCCTGCACGCCAGCTACCTCTTGATGCACCGGTTGTTACCATCCAACCCAAAAGAGTGCGCCAAAATGGGTAGCCCGAGGTAACACAAACAACCCGGCGGCTTGCCTCGAACCAACTACAAAGAGACAAGCCGCTGTTTAAAAAGAAAAAAATCAAAGTAGGCACGACAACTGCAGTAAGTCTGGGCAAGAACAACAAATTCCGGCGATCGTGGACAGCCAACAACAACAATCTGTCAGAACACGATCAGATCCGCCGCCCTAACAACAACAACGCTTCATGATGAAGCAGGCGGATTGGGCACTAGGCGACGCGGCCCCACAACAAGAACAACACGGGACCAGCGCAGCGCACATTCGTCGAACAACAACAATACGACGAAGCCCGGAGTACCAGGACGCGACGCGCCACAGACGACCGACCAACAAAAGCAACAAGGTCGTCAGAGCGCACTCTCGGCAACAATGACAATAAGCCGAGGGGAGGCATCATATGCCGTCGTGGTTGGATTATTGTTTTGAATACGAGGCGGTCGCCGTCAGGAGCGCCAATAACAACAATATCATTGCTTGCCTGAACCTCCTTGGTGACTGTGGTGCGTATTCAAGGCGATGCGCCATCACGAAGAAGAATCAGCAGCACGGACGCTGCATCCTGCTTTGATGGGGAGGCCCTTGGCCTCCCCTTCTGCTATCCGGCAATCACCACCGTCATGCCTGCAGGGCAGCCCACTTCGGCGCCAGCCCCTCATGGCTGACTCATGACGTTGAGGCGACCGCGCTTTGCAAGGCAGAAAGCGTCCGCTACACTCAACACCTTTCAGACCCCCGCGAGTCCATATCGCCGCATGATCAAAGGATTTACCCGCTTTCTGCAGAGCCCAGGAGAACACTTGAAGTCCCTGTTTGGAGCTCAGGAAGCCGTCGCAGGACCGCCGATGCCACGCGTACTCACTCGTGACGAACACCCCGTGTCCCGTCGCCAGTTCAGCGAAGCCTCCCTCAAGGTACTGTACCGGTTGCACAACGCAGGCTATGAAGCCTACCTGGTAGGTGGCTGTCTGCGTGACTCCTTGTTGGGCATCGACCCCAAGGACTTCGACGTCGCCACCGATGCCACTCCCGAGCAGGTGAAGCAGCTGTTTCGCAACTCACGCATCATCGGACGCCGCTTTCGCATCGTGCATGTGCGCTTTGGCCGTGAGGTCATCGAAGTCACCACGTTCCGTGGCAAGCCGCGTGATGACCATGGCGACCACCTCGCCTCACAATCCGATGATGGTCTGCTGTTGCGCGACAATGTGTGGGGCAATATCGAGGAAGACGCCCTGCGCCGCGACTTCACTGTGAACGCGCTGTACTACAACATTGCCGACTTCACGCTGCATGACTTTGCCGGCGGCGTCGATGACATCGCCTCGCGCACGCTGCGCCTGATTGGCGACCCCGAAACACGCTACCGTGAAGATCCGGTGCGCATGCTGCGCGCCATTCGCTTCGCGGCAAAGCTCGACTTCGATATCGCGCCGGACACCGAAGCGCCCATCGCCGAGATGGCACCGCTGTTGCTGCAGATTCCGCCCGCGCGCCTGTTCGACGAGATCTTGAAGCTGTTCCTCTCAGGAGAGGGGCTCGCTACCTTCCGGCTACTTCGAGATTACGGCCTGTTCGCCATGCTGTTCCCCGAGGCCGATGAGTGCATGGAAGAGCTGCCTTGGGCTGAGGCGCTGATCGAACAGGCACTGGAAAGTACCGATCGCCGCATTCGCGATGATCGTCCCGTCACGCCCGCCTTCCTGCTCGCTGCCTTTATGTGGGGGCCGGTATACTGCCGCCAGCGGGACCTTGAAGCCGAAGGCATGCCGCCTGTGCCCGCCTTGCAGGCCGCTGCCCAGCAAGTCATCAGCCGCGAGCTTCAGCATGTGTCCCTGCCCAAGCGCTTCAGCATGCCCATGCGAGACATCTGGGATCTGCAGCAACGGCTGCCCATGCGTCGCGGCAAGCGTGCCTTTCAGACCCGCGACCACCCACGCTTCCGTGCGGCCTACGACTTCCTGCTGCTGCGCGAGGCCGCGGGTGAGATCGCACCGGGCCTGGGTGACTGGTGGACGGCCTTCCAGGAAGCCGACGAGCACGAACAACGCCGGCTGCTTGGCAAGGTGGGAGCCGACCCTGCTGGCACCGCAGCACCGCGCAAGCGCAGACGTCGCCGTCGCAAGCCGCGCAGCACCCCGCCTTCTTCGGATGAATGAGCCCGATGGCAGCACGCTACATCGCTCATATCGGCCTCGGCAGCAACCTGGAAAACCCGCGCTGGCAGGTTGAGACAGCACTGGCTGAACTCGACGGCCTGCCGCTTACCCGGCGCGTGGCGGCCTCGCGCCTGTACGCCAGCCGGCCTGTCGGTCCCCAGGATCAGCCGGATTTCGTCAACGCCGTTGCTACGCTTGAGACCGCGCTGTCGCCGCTGGCACTGCTGGATCAACTGCAAGCGCTGGAACAGCGCCATCGACGCAGAAGAGAGCGCCACTGGGGTCCTCGCACGCTGGACCTGGATCTCTTGTGGATGGCGAACATCACGCTTGCCCTCCCGCGGCTGACATTGCCCCATCCAGAGCTCGCCCACCGTGCCTTTGTCGTCCTGCCGCTGGCCGAACTCGATCCCGCGCTGCCCTTGGCAGATGGGCGGACCCTCGACAGCCTTGCTCAGCAGATGGAGGAGGCCCTGCACCGCGGCGACCTGCAACTGCTGACAGCTTCCCCGGTAGACGGTTGACGCCGATTTACCGAGACACAGGTGAAGCCGGTTCACTAAGAGACAGTTGAAGTCGGTTCACAAAGACACAGTTGAAGTCGGTTCACAAAGACACAGTTGAAGACTCTTCCCCGCTTGGTCAATGTTACCTATCGACACAGATTCACCCATCGGTAACAATCCGCGGTAATCACTCAGGGGCGGCCACGATGCACGCCCTGTTGCCAACACGAGAACACGCCATGACTTCTGTCACCCTGAGCTCGCTGAAGGCTCGCAAGCGCGCCGGTGAACCCTTCAGCTGCCTGACCGCCTACGATGCGTCCTTCGCCGCCAGCGCCGGCCGCGCCGGTATCGACGTGCTGCTGGTCGGGGATTCCCTGGGCATGGTACTGCAGGGACACGACAGTACCCTGCCTGTCACCATGGACGACATCCTCTACCACACTCGCTGCGTCGCACGCGGCAAGGGTGACAGCCTGCTGATGGTCGACCTGCCGTTCATGGGCAATCCGAGCCGCGAGCGCCTGCTCGACAATGCCGCCGCGCTGATGCGCGCCGGTGCAGAGCTGGTCAAGGTCGAGGGCGAGGGTTGGATGGCGGACGATATCCGCGAGCTGACCCGACGTGGCGTGCCGGTATGCGCCCATCTCGGCCTCACTCCGCAAACCGTGCACCAACTGGGCGGGTACAAGGTTCAAGGCCGCGAAGCAGAAGCCGCCACCCGTATTCTGGAAGACGCGCGTCTGTTGGTCGACGCTGGCGCTTCCGTCATTCTGCTCGAATGCGTGCCTGCCAGCCTGGGCCGCGCGGTCAGCGAGGCCCTGGAGGTCCCGGTTATCGGTATAGGCGCGGGCCCAGACACCGACGGCCAGATCCTGGTGATGCACGATATCCTCGGGGTCACTCACGGGCGCACGCCGCGCTTCGTCAAGAACTTCCTGGCCGAGGCTGAAGATATCGAGGGTGCCTTCCGGCGCTACCACGAAGCGGTGCTCAGCCGCGAATTCCCCGCTGCAGAGCACTGTTTCTAGGAGAGTAGCATGCACGTCCACCCCGCCATCGCGGACCTGCGCGAGGCGCTGCGACCTCATCGCTTGGCCGGAGCCAGAATCGGCCTGGTACCGACCATGGGCAACCTGCATCAAGGCCACCTGGCCCTGGTCGAGGCAGCGCGAGAGCGCTGTGACCTGGTCGTCGCCTCGATCTTCGTCAACCCGCTGCAGTTCGGCCCGAGTGAGGACCTGGAAAACTACCCGCGCACCATGGAAGCCGATCTGGCCAAGCTGGAAGCGGCGGGCTGCGATATGGTGTTCACCCCGACGCCGGCGATCATGTATCCCGAGGGACTCGAAGGCCAGACGCTGGTTCGCGTACCCGGGGTCAGCGAAGGTCTGTGCGGAGGTTCCCGCCCTGGGCACTTCGACGGCGTATCGACCGTGGTCAGCATGCTGTTTCACATCGTCCAGCCCGATGTCGCCTGCTTCGGCGAAAAGGATTATCAGCAGCTCGCGGTGATCCAGCGCATGGTTAGCGATCTCCACCTGCCCATCGAGATTGTTGCCGTCCCCACCGTACGCGAGGCCTCAGGCCTCGCGATGTCTTCGCGAAATGGTTATCTCAGCGCTGCCGAGCACGCCACCGCGGCTGAGCTGCAGGGCACTCTGGTGCAGCTGAAACAGGCGCTGCAGCAGGGCGAAGACGTCGCTCGCACCCTGCAACACGGCAAGACTCGCCTTGAGTCACTGGGTTTCAGGCCCGACTATCTGGAGCTACGCCGTCGTGATCTGGGTCACGTGGCTGCCGATACCCGCGAGGCCGTTCTCCTGGTGGCCGCTCGGCTCGGCGCCACACGCTTGATCGACAACCTGTTTGTGACACTGCCGCGCTAGGAGTCCATATGCCATCGCTCAAGGACCAACTTGGATCGCTCGTCTATTCCACCGAGCACGGTGATATCTGTCCCCAGTGTCGAGCGCCCAAGGAGGCTTGCCGCTGTGATGAGATCGCTGACCAGGCACGCCTTGAAGAGCTGGACGGGATCGTGCGCATCCGCCGGGAAACCAGCGGTCGCAAGGGCAAGGGCGTCACCACCATCAGCGGTGTGCCACTGGCCGAAAAGGAACTGAAGGCACTGGCCAAGGAGCTGAAGAAGCGCTGCGGTACCGGGGGCGCCCTGAAGGATGGCATCATCGAGATCCAGGGCGATCATCGTCAGGTGCTGAAGGAAGCCCTCGAGAAAAAAGGCTTCAAGGTCAAGCTGGCCGGTGGCTAAGGGCCCCTGGCGCGCGGCGAGAGGTCGCCGCGAGCAGAGGCAGAAAGAGGTGGCAGCCTAGGCGCCCCTCTGACGATACACCGCGCTGCTGGCGACAGCCCTGATAGCCTAAGTCCTGATAGCCTAAGCCCTGATGACCACAGCCCTGACAACCAGACCGCGGCTAGCCAGAACCCAGCTGGCTTGCCAATGCCGGCAATACCTGATCGACGGCCCCATCAAGCTTCAGGGTAAACAGGTCATCGGCACGGGTCTTGCCCAGGTTGATGCAGGCGACGGGCTTTCCGGCCTTGACGCTCTCGCGCACGAAGCGAAAACCAGAAAACACCATCAGCGACGACCCCACCACCAGCAAGGCGTCGCTGTCATCGAGCAGGGCACGGGCGTCAGCCACAACAGCCGCAGGCACATTGTCACCGAAGAACACGACGTCTGGCTTCCAGATACCGTCACCGCAGCGCCCACAGGCAGGCACATCGAAGCGTGAAAAGTCGGCTTCCAGATCCGCATCTCCGTCAGGGGCGGCTGCGATCCCGGAGTAGTCGAAGGTCCAGTCAGGGTTGCGGCGCGCCAGCTCAGTATGCAGTGCATGCCGCATCTGGCGGGCACCACACTGCATGCAGACTACCTGATCGGCGCGGCCATGCAGGTCGATCACACGCCGGGAGCCACTGCGCTGATGCAGGCCATCGACGTTCTGGGTAATGATGCCGGACACCTTGCCGAGCCGCTCCAGTTCGGCCAGGGCACGATGGGCGAGGTTAGGCTTGGCGTCGTTGAGCACGCGAAAGCCGATCAACGCCCGCGCCCAGTACCGCTGCCTTGCGCCATGGTGGGCCATGAAGTCACGATGATCGATCGGCGGGGAGCGTTTCCAGTCCCCCTTGGCATCGCGATAGTCGGGGATCCCGCTGGGCGTGCTGATACCCGCACCACTGAGCACGGCAATGCGCCGATGACGGTGACAGAAGTCGACCAGGGCGCTGGATGATAAAGCTGCTGGCAGCAATGTCGAGCGGATAGCGTCCGGCATGATGGCTCCTCATCAGAGACAACAAAGGCCGGATCTGCCTGGCTATCCGGCGCCACCAGTTTACATGTCCAAGGGTCGCATGGCCCGGATGCCCCTTCATTGTCTACAATGGACAACATTCTGCTACGGGCAAGGAGTGCCGATGGCCTGGCTGGATTACCTGCTGCCACTGTTCTTTCTGTTTCCACTGGCGGCCGCCGCGACGGTGGTGGTGGCACTGCGCAGCTTGCACGATCCGCGCGTGCATTCCCCGTTTGATGCACACCCCCTGCGAGAGCCAGGGCAGCTGCTGCGCGATCGCCTCGACAGAGCCTTCGCCAGTCTATTCTTGAATGCGGCCCTGGGGCCGGTGCTGGTGCTGACTCCGCTCGTCTACGGCATGGGCCGCATGCTGTTTTCACGCCACCAGAACTGGCTGGAATGGGCCTTCTACGGCGTGCTGTGCACCCTGCTTGCCATCGTATTCAGTTTCCGTTTGATGCGTGACTATCAACGCATTCGCCGGATCAAGCTCGGTCTGGCGTGTGAGCTGGCGGTCGGGCAGGAACTGGAACGCCTTATCCGGCCTGAAGCTCACCCCTTTTTCGTCTTCCATGATGTGCCGGCCGACACCTTTCTGATCGACCATATCGCGATCACTCCCTACGGCGTCTTCGTGGTCGAGACGCGGGCACGTACGCCGGGTATCAGTCCATCGGGCGACGTTCAGGATACCGTCGTGGTAGAGCACGAGCGCCTGCGCTTCCCCGGCTGGCTAGAGCGCCGTCCGCAGCGCAAGGCTCGGCAAGCCACGCGCTGGGTGGCATCCTGGCTGTGCCGTGAGCTGGGACAGCCCGTGCCGGTACAGGGGATCCTGGCGCTGCCAGGCTGGAAGATTGAGCGTGAAGTGAGCGCAGATGACCTCCAGGTCGTCAGCGGCGAAGGCCTGGCAGCCCATCTGACCGACGCCCGCCCCGCTAACACGGCCATGGACCCCGTCCTCCACGACCGCGTGATCGATGCCCTTCAGAAACGTGCCCTGACGCGAGAGCTGAGCCATCTGGAAGGCCCCTCTGTCTAACCGGAGCAACGCTAGCTGTTGCGGCGCAGCTCGATGCGGGCCGGGCAACGCCCGAAGGCCACCGACGCGAGGCTGTGCCGGGCAGGGAAGTCGTCGACGTGCTCGGCCTCGATGCCGACGCGTATTTCCGTCAGCAGGCGATTGCCTGGCCCACCACACACCAGCGCCAGTGCACGGCCGCTCCCCCGACCAAAGCTTTCCTCGAAGGCGGCGATCAGATCGCGGCGTGCCACGGTACGTCCTCGCTGTGCTCGCACGAATGCTCCCAGCGCACTGTCGTTGACGATCTCCACCAGGGCCAGCGAGCCATCAAAGTACTGGTCATCCGTCATCCCCATGCAGGCCCCGTGCTTGGCGTATTCGTAGCGATCCAGACAGCTGGCACTACCAGGCATGGCGGCCGTCAGCTCCTGCTCCAGGGCACTGTCGGACAGTGAAATCGCGGGGCCCGCCTGACAGAAGTCTCCCGCCGGTCTCGGACGCTCGATGAAACACCCTTGCCGCTGCCATTCCTGCGCACTCAGTCCCTTGGCGATCCAGCGATCTGGGCGAGACGGCCATAGCCCGTGCAAGACAAAGCCCTCATCGGTACCCGCCAGCAGCGCGGGGTCACGACATTCCCGCGGCGGCTGACGACGGCTGCCGCAAAAGCCGGGATGCCAGGTCAAGGCCAGGACATAGTGGTCAAAATGCGGTTGCTCCAGATCCAGTAGCGCTGCGCGCTGCTCCTCCGCGTCGTGGGCCTCGACCGCGCTCCCCAACAGGGCCAAGGCCAGGGACAGGGACAGAGCCCAGCGCTGACCTGGCTTGCCGGCCACCACGGTCGCGTAGGTCATCCGAGCTCCCCGCAGGCGACTTGCAAAGGCGCGCCACAGTTGGCAAGGTGCGCGCCCTCGATATTTCCACTCTGTTGTCTTTCTGGATAACTGTTTCATGAAGCTGATCACCTTTGATCCGTTACGGAGCCTGGGGATCTCGCAGGCGCGCTATATCAAGCCTGACCACATGGACGAGCACCGCCAGGAATTGGCGGAAGCTGACGCCCTGCTGTTCCCCGAGTACTGGCAGATCAACGCCCTGGCCTATGGCCTTGGCCAACGAGTCTTCCCTAGCCTGGCAACCTATCACCTGGGCCATGACAAGATAGAGCAGACGCGCGCTTTCCGCGCCTGCTGTCCGGAAGCGACGCCAGACACTGCCATCCTGGGCGTCAATTCCCAGGCGATACACGACGTGGAGGCACGCTTTGGCTACCCCTTTGTGGCCAAGCGGGTGCGCAGTGCCATGGGGCAGGGTGTGAGCCTGATTCGCTCTCGGCAAGCGCTGATCGACTATCTGTCCAGTGAGAACCTGCTCTACGCCCAACGCTATCTGCCGATCGACCGAGACCTGCGTATCGTGGTGGTGGGGAAGCGTATCCTGGCCGCCTACTGGCGCCAGAGTCCGCTGGATGACTTTCGCACCAATGTGGCGCGAGGTGGAGAAATCCGCCACGACCCAGTGCCCGATGCGGCGCTAGCGCTGGTAAAGCGCCTGTCGTCACGGCTGGGCATCGACCACGCGGGCTTCGACATTGCCATGGTCGAGGGGCGCCCCATGGTACTCGAATTCAACAGACTGTTCGGAAATCAGGGCATCGACGCGCCTGAAACCACCGTCCCAACCGCCATTCTCGAGCATCTGGGCGCCCCCTCACTGCCGCAGGCAGCCTGACGACGACCCTCGCAACAAGGGCCGCCGCGCCGCGTCCACTAGAGGCGAGAAGGATGACTGCCGGGGTCACCCTCCACATGGGGACGATCATCATGGCTGACGCCATGATGTTCACCTTCCGGAAGCTCCCAGGTGCCTTCCTCGGTCCAGGGGTCATCCTCTGGGAACTCCTCGATATAGATTTCCTTGTCGGTATAGTCAGGCTGATAGCGCAGGTCGTAGTGCGCCGCTCGCACCGTCGAGATACACAGCAGCAGCGCCACCAGCAGCAACGGCACCCCACCCACGACGGATGCTGTCTGCAGGGTCTCCAGGCCTCCGATGAACATCAGTACCGCCGGCATGAACGACAGCGCGAAGGCCCAGAACAGTCGATTCCATCGCATCGGCTCTTCATCGACCTCCTTCTGCACCACTGCTGCCAGGATGTAGGAAATGGAGTCGAAGGTGGTGGCCGTGAAGATCAGGGCCAGCAAGGTGAAGGCGAAAATCACCAGATAGCTCAGCGGCAGGGTCGACAGGGTGGCGAAGATGGCCGCCGTGGCGCTCTCTTCGTTGAGGATGGTGACCAGGTCCAGGGTGCCGGAGAGGTGCAGGTAGAGGCCATAGTTGCCGAGCACGATAAAGAACAGGGCACAGCCAAGGGAGCCGAAGAAGATCGATCCCGCCACCATGGAGCGAATGGTACGCCCACGCGAGATGCGCGCAATGAACAGCCCCACGCTGGGCGCAAACACCAGCCACCAGGCCCAGTAGAAGATGGTCCAGTCCTGGGGGAAGTGAGTGGACTGGAAATTCTCGAATCGCGCAAAGGGCTCGGTCCAGGTGCCCATGTGCACCAGGTTGCTGAGAACCCGCCCCAAGGCGTCCAATCCGGTGCTGGCCATGAACTCGGTGGGCCCCACGACGAAGACGAAGACCAGCAGCCCGGTGGCCAACCAGAAGTTGATGTCGGAGAGCACCTTGATCCCCTTCTTGAGCCCCACAAAGGCGCTGTAGCCAAAGATCGCGGTGCACAGCATCAGTACGAAGATTCGCGCGGCCAGGGTCTTGGGTACACCAAACAGCTCATACAGCCCTTCATTGATCAGCGGGGCCGCCAAGCCCAGCGTGGTGGCCCCGCCGCCGAGCATGCCAAACACGAACAGCACATCGATCAGTTTGCCTGGCCAGCGATGGGCGCGACTCTCGCCCAATACGGGCATCAGGGCCTCGCTGATCTTGAGCACGCTGTGATTGCGCACATAGTAGAAGTAGGCAATCGGGATGGCCGGAATCAGATAGATTGACCACGCCACCGGACCCCAGTGAAAAATGCCGTAGGCCGCCGCCCACCGAGCGGCATCTGGCGACAGAGGCTCGGCGTGAAACGGTGGCGCCTGGTAGTAGTAGATCCACTCGATCATCGACCAGTACAGGATCGAGGCTCCGATCCCTGCACAGAACAGCATCGCGGCCCAGGATATTGTCGAAAACTCGGGTTGTTCTTCAGGGTCCCCGAGCTTGATCTGCCCAATATCGCTGAACACGATAAACAGCATGAAGCCGCTCGCGCCCAGCCCGAGCGCCAGATAGAGCACGCCAAGTTCATTGGTGATGAAGTTCTTGGCCGCCAGCACCCAGGTGGCGCCCTGCTCAGGGAAGATCACCAGGGGCACAGTGACGGCAAGAAGAAGAAACAGCGAACCGAAGAAGGTCGGTTTGTCGATCACATCAAAGCCATGATCGCTGTGGGGGGGCGTCTGCGTTTTCACAAATCAATCCCTTGTTATGTTTTTCCCCCTCAGTATACGAGAAAACCGCGTGGCGCCACCGTGCCGATACTTCAAGTGGCCCACGCTACCTGCGCTTGCGTCAACGGCGCTGTGCCCTGCACCGACAGCAAGCCGCTGCGCAAGTCTGCCTAATCCCCGCGCAGCTTGCCGCCCATCTCCTGGGCCAGGTCTACCGCGTAGTGATCGGTCATGCCGCCGATAAAGTCCAGCATACGACGGTAGCTGTCATACAAGGACCAGGACGGCAGCGGCGTATTCTCGCCGATCAACGCCAGTACCCGCTGATGCTTGAAGCTCGAATGCCCGGTGTGATGCAGCTCATGCGCCGCACCGATAAAGGCCTCCAGCAGGATGCCCAACGTCGTGTAGGCGCCGATTTCCAGCTTGGCCTTGCGCGTGTTCTGGAAAATCCGCTTGCGCGCCAGCTGCTTGGCCAGCTTCACCCCCCAGTCAAGGTCCGGGTGGCACAGCTCCAACAGGTCTTGCTGCAGCGTGCCTGACAGCAGTTCCTGCTCGTGTTCGACGAAGACCTTGCCAACATCGGTGACGGCCCGCTCCATGGCCGCCCCCCGTAGCGCCGCGATACGGCGTCGCTGAGACACGCCATTGCGACACATCTCGGCATAGTCCGCTGGCTCTCCCCCGGCAATCTGGGTGAGAATTTCCGCCACCTCGTCAAAGTCCAGGATGTCCATCTCCACCCCGTCCTCGAGATCCAGCAAGGCGTAGCAGATGTCGTCTGCCGCCTCTACCAGCCAGGCCAGGGGATGACGGCACCAGCGATGCTCGCCCTGGGGGATCAGGCCCAGGTGCTCCGCCACCTGTGCCAGCGCGGGAAGCTCGCTCTGATAGCAGCCGAACTTGCCGGCCTGGCCACCGTGGGTCACTGTCCATGGATACTTCAACAGTGTGCCCAGGGTCGCCGCGGTGAGGCGCATGCCGCCACGAAACTGGTTGTATTCGATCTGGGTCACTATGCGAAAGCCCTGAGCATTGCCTTCGTAGGTCAGCAGGTCTTCACGCTCCAGCGGCGTCAGCCCGTCGAGCAAGCCGCTGCCATTGTTCTCGGCACACTTGAACCAGTCACGGATGGCATACTCGCCGGCGTGACCGAAGGGCGGGTTGCCGATGTCATGGCCCAGGCACGCCGCCTGGATGATGACGCCGAGATCCGCTGGGGTGATCCAAGCAGGCAGGCGATCACGCAGCAGCTCGCCCACGCTCATGCCCAGCGAGCGGCCTACACAGCCGACCTCCAGCGAATGCGTCAGGCGGGTGTGGATATGATCATTGTCGGTCAACGGGTGCACCTGGGTCTTGCGCCCCAGGCGACGGAAGGAACCCGCAAAGACAATCCGGTCATGGTCCTTGTGAAAGGGACTGCGCCCCACTTCATCGTGGGTGCTGCCACGTGGATCGTGCAATCGGACCGGATCCAGCAGGCGTTCCCAGTTCATGGTTTTCATGGCGGCTCCCTCCTTGTGAACCGCCATTCTGACACCAGCACCCTCATCAAGGCCACGCTCACTGAGGGCTCAGCCAATTTCCCAGGGCATACTGCCGCTCATCAGCCCTGGCGCCTTCCTGGCTTACGTCAGGCGGCGCCGGAGTAACATGGCGTAGACAGCCCCGGCGATGATCAACGTCACCGCGAAGACATAGATGCCGATGGAAATCCCGCTGTTCACCAGGATGCTCCAGTCGCCACCGCTGATCGACATGGCACGCCGCAGGTTGAACTCCATCTGACCGCCCAGCAGCAGGCCCAGCACCACCGGCACGGTCGGTATCTCCAGCTTGCGCAGGACATAGCCGAGCACCCCGAACGCCAGCATCATGTACAGATCGAAGGGACTATTGTTGAGCGAATAGACGCCCACGAAGGCGATCAGCACCACCATCGGCATCAGCAGCCAGCTGGGCGCCTGCAGCACACGAGCAAACAGTCCGACCAGCGGCACATTGAGGATCAGCAGCATGATGTTGCCGATAAACAGCGCCGCCACCAGCCCCCATACCATCTCCGGCTGCTGCGCGAACAGCAGCGGCCCCGGGGTGATGTTCATCGACAGCAGCAGCGCCAGCAGAATCGCCGTGGTGCCACTTCCAGGAATCCCCAGCGACAGCATCGGAATCAATGCACCACCGGCAGCGGCATTGTTGCCGGCTTCCGGTGCAGCGACGCCGCGAGGGTCGCCGTTGCCGAAATCGCCTTTCGCCCCCAGCCAGCGCTTTTCCAGCATATAGGAGAGAAAGCTACCCAAGGAGGCACCGGCTCCGGGCAACACCCCCGACACGAAGCCGATCAGCGAGCCGCGTCCAATGCTGCCCTTGCAGGACAGCGACGACGTCATGCCCGGCCAGGCCGAACCCAGCTGGACGTGAGGCTTGTCGGCATCGTGGCGTTTTTCCAGAAACACCAGACACTCGGAGATCGCAAACAGGCCGACCAGCGCTACGATGAAATCGATGCCGTCATACAGTTCGAAGGTACCAAAGGTATATCTGGCGACGCTGGACACCGGATCGATGCCCACGGTGCCCAGCAACAGTCCCAGGCACGCAGCAATGAAACTCTTGGTGAAGCTACCGCTGGTCACGCCGCCGATGGTGGCAAACGCCAGCAGGAACAGCGCGAAGTATTCCGCTGGCCCAAACTTGATGGCCAGATCGACCAGCAGCGGGGCGAACAGGGTCAAGCCGATGGTGGCGATGGTTGCCCCCACGAAGGACGCCACCGCCGACAGCCCCAGGGCCTCACCACCGCGGCCTTTCAGCGCCATGGGGTAGCCGTCGAGGGTCGTCATCATGGCCGGCTCGTCACCGGGAATATTGAGCACGATGGAGCTGATACGCCCCCCGTACATGCAGCCGTAGTAGACGCTGACCAACAGGATCAGGGCCGCCGTGGGCTCCAATCCAAAGTTGAACGCCAGCGGGATCATCAGGGCCACGCCGTTGACCGGCCCGAGTCCCGGCAAGGCGCCGATCAGGGTGCCCACCGCACAACCGATCAGCGCCAGCAGCAGAAATTCCGGCTGAGTCGCGACCGCGAAGCCCTGGGCAAGAAACGCTAAGGTATCCATGTCAGGCAGCTCCCCACCAGGGTACGTTGGGCAACGGCATGCCGAGGCCAAACTCGAACAGCACATAGAGCCCCACCGCCAGTCCGGTCCCGGCCACCATGGCCTGCTGCCAACGGGCACCAAACAGCCGCGTCAGCAGGACGGCACCGACCAGCGTGGCGGGCAGGAAGCCCAGCGCTTCCAGCACGCCCGCATAGGCAGCCAGCAACAGCAGCACTGCCAGCTGACGTGCAAGCCCAGCACGATCCGGCCAGCGCTCGTTAAAGCCCGGCCGAAACAGCAGGTACGCCGACAATACGCCTAGCGGCAGACTGACCAGCCGGGGGAAAGCCCCCGGCCCTACCGGCTGCATGAAGCCAGTGACGAAGCTGTGCGAATGCCACCAGGCGCCCAGCGCCAGCAGCAGCAACACCGCCCCCGCGATACGATCACCGACCGGTGCCGGCCGGCGATCATGATTCAGCTCGAGGTCATCGGTGTGACTCATTGAATAACCCCGATCTCCCGAGAGATCGCCTCGACCCGCTCGATGGACTCGACCACGAAGGAGGAAAACTCATCGCCACCGCGCCACAGCGGAACCAGGCCATTCTGGGCAGCAACCTCTTTCCATTGGTCGCTGGCGTACAGGGTTTCGAGGTCCTCTACCATGCTGGCATAGTCGTCGTCAGAGACGTCGCCACCGGTGTAGAAACCGCGCCAGTTGTAGCCGGTCACGTCGTAACCCTGGCTGACGGCGGTGGGCAGCTGGTCGAAGGGCGCCGGCAGCGGATCTTCTGACAGCACCCCCAGCACACGCACGTCACCCGATTCGATGAAACCTGCCACTTCGCCCAGGTCTGTCGACACCACATCCACATGGTTGCCCATCATCTGGGTCACCGCGGGTCCGCCACCATCGAACTGCACCCAACGCAGGGCGCCTACCTGGTCCCCAGGCAGCCCCGCTGCCTTGGCCAGCATCAAGGCCCGGATGTGGTCCCATCCACCCGCACCGCTGGAGCCGGCTACCGCCACAGAAGAGGGGTCCGCCACGATGGCCTCGAGCAGTTGTTCGAGGCTTTCGTATTCGCTTTCGTCATCGACCAGGATGACCCCGACATCGGTACCCAGCATCGCCAGCCAGCGCATGGTCTCGGCACCGCCGGGATAGCGGCCCTGGGCAATCTGGGTCATGCCCACCGTGCTGGTCGCCACCATCAAATCACTGTCATCGGCGCGCTTGGCCGCCACATTCGAAAAGGCCACTGCACCGACACCGCCCGGCATGTTGGTGACTTGCACCGTGCCGTCCGTCAGTTCGAGGTCGGTCAGCAACTTGCCGACACTACGACAGGTAAAGTCCCAGCCACCGCCGGGGTCTGCCGGGGCAATGCACTCATCGATGGGCACGGCGTTGACGGTCGAGGACAGACCAAGACCCAGCGCGAGCAGCGGCAGTCCAATACGAGGCTTGAGCGAGAATGGCATGAGCAGGGCTCCTTGCAGCGTTTGTTGATTATTGGGGTATGTCGTGTTGTGGTGGCCACCGCCACCGGTGTCAGCGTTGCTTGCGGTGAAGCGACAGGTGCCTGGGTCGCCGCTGTCCTCCCATCACCTGGACAGCTGTTGCGGATGACTGCTACCGAGCGGGTCGGCATCTTCTACACGGCAACGTGTTGACTTGCGCGTGTCCTTTCGCGTTTTTCCTATCGCGCCTTTCCTTTTCGCGCTCGCCTGTCGACGGCTCCGAGCATGCCGACGGCTCCGAGCATAGGCAGCTCCGTCGCCAGACTAGACAACGCCCCGACGACGCAGGTCTTCGCACTGTGTTTCGTCAAAACCCAGCTCCGCCAGCACCTCGGCAGTATGCTCGCCCAGTTTAGGGGCCGGGCGCTGCAGCGCGGCCGGGGCCTCACGCATCTTGATCGGGAAGCCGGTCGTCGCGATCGTTCCCGCCTCGCCCTGATCCAGCTCCAGGCGCATCTGCTGATCCAGAATCTGAGGGTCGGAGAAGGTCTCGCGAAGATCTTGAACGCGACCGCAGGGCACTCCCGCAGCATTGAGATGATCAATCCACTCGGCCACGCTGCGCTGTCGCGTGACACCATTGAGTATCTCCCGAAGGGCGTCGCGATTGGCCATGCGCTGGCGATTGTCGGCAAAGCGGGGCTGCTCGAGCAGCGCATGCTGTCCCAGGGCTTCCAGCAGCCTGCGCACCATCACTTCACTGCTGGGGGCGATGGCCACCTCGCCATCGGCAGCCTCGAACAGTCCGTAGGGGTAGAGCATCGGGTGATCATTGCCGGTCCGCGTCGGGACCTTGCCCGTGGCAAAGAACTCCGCCGCCAGATACCCCAGCATTGCCACCAGGCCATTGGTCAGCGCCGTTTCCAGAATCTCCCCTTGCCCGGTTCGCTCACGCCTTACCAGTGCGGCGCTGACACCGAAGGCCAGGTTGAGACTGGCGACCATGTCACTGATGGGGGGCGCCGCTCGCATTGGCTCGCCGCCCTCGGCACCATTGACGCCCATGAAGCCACTCATGGCCTGGGCCACAAAGTCATAGGCGGGCCGGTCACGGTAGGGACCGGTGGAACCAAATCCATTGATACGGCCGACCACCAGCCGAGGAAAACGCGTCCTCAGGGTGTCATCATCGAGCCCCATCTTCGCCAGCACCCCCGGCCGAAAGTTCTCCACCAGGACATCGGCATCCTCGAGCAGGCGTTCCAGCACCTGACGACCCTCGGGGGTGCGCAGATTGAGGGTGATGGAACGCTTGTTGCGGTTGAACTGGGCAAAGTAGGCGCTGAAGCCGTTGACCATGTTGCCCTGCTGGCGCACCACATCACCTTCGCCCGGTGTTTCCACCTTGATCACCTCTGCCCCGTGATCCCCCAGCATCTGGCTGGCAAAAGGGCCGGAAATCACGCGTGTCAGGTCGATGACCCTGATGCCAGCCAGGCTCCCTGACAATCGCGTACTGTCCTGCACGGGTGCTTCCATGACGCTCATCCTGTCCGTTCAGCGAAGGGGCTCTGCCGAGAAACATCGACATTTCGACAATATAGAGGCTGACCCCGCATGTTGGACATACGCCTTTTCGCTGAGATGACAGGGGGTACGCCGCCAGTCAGACCGCCTGGGGTATTTCCCTCGAAGGACGATTTCCCTAAAATTCGCTGCCTTTATGCTGATCCACAGCAATTTCTTACGACTATCGGCACATTATTGTGTCTATTGCTCGCAATCTTCCCGAATGCCCTCTCGACTCGAGGCGCTTGAAGTAGAGGCGTAAGCACGCCTTCCCACCCCGAAAAGGTCTGGTCTCATGCAATCCACCCACTCACCCGGCTCCCACGCCGACAAGGGGTTCTTTGGGCATCCACGCGCCCTTGGCCCGCTGTTTTTCACCGAGATGTGGGAGCGATTTTCGTTCTACGGCATCCGGCCGATGCTGGTACTGTTCATCGCCGCCTCCCTGTTTGACGGTGGTCTAGGCTTCGACGCCAAGACCGCCGCCGCCATCGTGGGCATCTATGGTGGCGCCATCTATCTTGCCGCGCTGCCCGGCGGCTGGCTGGCGGACAACTGGCTCGGCCAGCGCCGTGCCGTATGGTACGGCTCCATCCTGATCGCCTTCGGCCACCTGTCCATCGCCCTGTCCGCCCTGTTCGGCGCGGTTGCCTTCTTTGTCGGGCTGATCTTCATCGTGCTGGGGACCGGCCTGTTCAAGACCTGCATCTCGGTGATGGTCGGCAGCCTTTATGACGAGAGCGATGTGCGCCGGGATGGAGGCTTTGCCATCTTCTACATGGGCATCAACATCGGCAGCCTGTTTGCCCCGCTGTTCACCGGATTGCTGATGGACTCCATGGGCTGGCACTGGGGCTTTGCCATGGGGGGCGTCGGCATGCTGATTGCCCTGCTGCTGTTTCGCCTGTGGGCGGTGCCGGCCATGCAGCGTGCCGATGCCGAGCGTGGCCGGGCCTCCACCTGGGACGCTCCGGCCCAGCGACGCCGGCATGTGGGCGCCATCGTCAGCCTGTGTCTGGCCGCCCTCGCCGCCCTGGTCGCGCTGGTCGCCACTGGGGTGATCAGCATCGATGCCCGCGCCGTGGCAGAAGCCATGACCAGCGTCCTGATCGTGGCTGCGGTAGGGTTCTTTGCATACCTGATGCTGTTCTCCGGCCTTAACCGTGACGAGCGCATCCGTGTGACCATCTGCTTCGTGCTGATCGTGGCCGCAGCCTTCTTCTGGGCGGCCTTCGAGCAGCAGCCCACCTCTTACAACCTGTTCGCCGCTAACTACACCGACCGCAATGTGCTGGGCTGGGACATCCCCACCCTGTGGTTCCAGTCCCTCAACCCGGTCTTCATCGTGCTGCTGGGCCCGGTGTTCGGCTGGCTGTGGCCGGCCCTCGGCCGCCGTCACCTTGAACCCGGCAGCCCCATGAAGTTCGTCCTGGGATTGCTGCTGGCGGCCATGGGCTTCGGCCTGATGGTGCTGGCTGCACAGCAGGTACTCAGTGGACCTGGGCTGGTCTCTCCCCTGTGGATCGTCGGCAGCATGCTGCTGTTGACCCTGGGCGAGCTGTGCCTGTCACCGGTGGGGCTGTCGACCATGTCAGGGCTCTCTCCCCAACGCACCCAAGGCCAGCTGATGGGGCTGTGGTTCACCGGCGCCGCGCTGGGCAACCTGGTGGCAGGACTGATCGGCGGCCACGTCAATGCTGAAGAAATCCAGCAGCTGCCCGAGCTGTTCGGACGTTCGGCCATCGCCCTGGTCATCTTCGCCGCCGTGCTGCTGTTGCTCGTACCCGTGTTCAAGCGCATGCTGAAGCACCACCGCCTCATCGATCCGGCGTCCGCGCATCGCGCGGACGCTGAAGCTATCGTCAAAACAGGAGTCTGAGCATGTCCTCAACCAGCGCCGAGACCGCTCGCCAACGTCTCAGCGAACTGCGTGACGCGATGCGTCGCCATCAGGTAGACGCCTGGTGGTTACCTTCCAGCGATCCCCATAACAGCGAATACCTGCCCGAGCATTGGGCCGGGCGCGAGTGGCTTTCCGGCTTCGATGGCTCTGTCGGCACCCTGGTGGTGACCCAGGACGAGGCGGGGCTGTGGGTCGATAGCCGCTACTTTGTGCAGGCCGAGGCCCAGCTCGCTGGCAGCGGCATTGCCATGCAGAAGCTGACCCAGGGGCAGGCTGCCGCGCCGATGCAGTGGCTCAGTGAGCGGCTCGCCGAGGGCGACACGCTCGGCTATGACGCCCAGGTGGTATCGCTGGCACACGGCCGCCAGCTGGACGAACTGCTTGGCCAGCAGGGAGTGAACCTGCGTGGCGACAAGGACCTGCTCGACGAGATCTGGGCCGACCGTCCACGCCTGCCGCTGGAGCCCATCGAACCCCACGACCCGCGCTATCTCGATCAGACACGTGGTGAACGGCTGACCCATCTGCGCGAGGCCATGGCCGACCACGCCGCCGACTGGCACTTGATCTCGACCCTCGACGACATCGCCTGGCTGACCACCCTGCGTGGCTCGGACGTGGGCTTCAACCCCGTGTTTCTGGCCCACCTGCTGGTTGGCCGGGCGACAGCCACCCTGTTTGTCGCACCCGGCAAGCTGGACGCCGAACAGACTCAGGCGCTCGCCGAAGACGGTATCGAGGTCGCCGACTATGCTGATTGGGCAGCGCGCCTGGCGGCTCTGCCTCGGGACGAGACGGCACTGATCGATCCGGCTCGCGTGACCCTCGGCACCCGTCAGGCGTTGCCGGCGGAGATGAACGTGGTCGAGGCGTTTCAGCCCAGCACCCTGGCCAAGGGCATCAAGACGGATCATGAACTGGCGTTCGTGCGCCAGACCATGGAAGCAGATGGGGCAGCACTGTGCCGTTTCTTTGCCTGGCTGGAGGAATGCCTGTCCCGCCAGGAATCGGTCAGCGAGCTCGATGTGGAAACCCGTCTGCGCGAACAGCGTGCCCAGCACGCGGACTTCGTCTGCGAAAGCTTCAACACCATTGCCGCCTTCAATGCCAACGGTGCCCTGCCCCACTACCGCGCCACCGCCGAGGCCTACTCGACGATAGAGGGTGACGGACTACTGCTGATCGACTCCGGCGGCCAGTACCGTGGCGGCACGACCGACATCACCCGCATGGTACCGGTGGGCGAGGTGTCCCGGGCGCAGCGCGAAGACTGCACCCTGGTGCTCAAGGGCATGATTGCGCTGTCCCGAGCGCGTTTTCCAGAGGGTATCGCCGCCTCGCGGCTAGACGCCCTGGCGCGGGCGCCGCTGTGGGCCACCGGGCGTGACTACGGCCACGGCACCGGCCATGGGGTAGGCTACTTCCTCAATGTGCATGAGGGCCCTCAGGTGATCAGTTCCGGCGCGTCCGTCGCCGAACATACCGCCATGCGTGCGGGCATGATCACGTCCAACGAGCCTGGCGTATATCGGCCTGGCCAGTGGGGCGTGCGGATCGAGAACCTGGTCGCCAACCGCGCCGCTCCCGCGAGTGAGTTCGGTCACTTCCTGGAGTTCGAGACGCTGACCCTGTGTCCCATTGATAGCCGCTGCCTGGCGCCGCTGATGCTTGACCAGGCCGAGCTCGACTGGCTCAACGCCTATCATGCCGAGGTACGCCGCCGGCTGGCACCTCTGCTCGATGGCCCGGCGCTGGCTTGGCTTGAGGCGCGCACCGAACCTCTGACGCTGGCCTGATCGCAACCTCGCCGGCGATCTCGCCGACACGCTTAGCGTCAGAGCAAACCAAGAAGGGCTCCGCCATGGCGGAGCCCTTCTGTCGTTTCATGGCAGGCCACAACGTCCTTACAGGAAGGGATTCTTGACCACCGGGATGAACATGAAGCGTAGATTCCAGTCGGCGTCCCACTCGTCACCGCGAATCACGCTGCGCTGAATCTCGGCGGCCAGGCGAACCGGCGTATTGCCCATGCGGATCACATTGGAGTACCCCAGGCCAATCGGGAAATTGACCTTCTCTCCACTGTCCGCTTCCCAGTTGATCCGCACGTTGGGAGTCATGCCCACCAATTCGGTGCCACTGAGTCGATAGTTGAGAAAGTACTGAAGGTCGGTCTGGCTGGTGTGCTCCCGATCATCTTCACCGGCATAGGACCACCAATGCTGGGCCAGCAGGCCCATGTTCCATCCACCAGGATTCGGCGCCAGGCGCGCGATCAGCGCCGCAGGGCCGGCCTGGAACTTCCCCTGCCCCAGTACATCGTGCTCTGCGGTCGGGAAAATCTGCGTCATCCCCAGCCCCCAGATCACGCCATCGCTGCGAGCCGGGCCGGCCAAGGTGACCAGCGCCGTGTCACCGAGCCCCTCCGTCCTGCCCCGATGGGGGGCATTGCGACTCCATTCATCTGGGTCGATATCCAGCGGACTGCCACCACGAGCCAAGGTCCCGAAGCTCTCGTCCATGGGCGAGGAGTTGTACTGGAAGACGGGGCGCACCACCAGGTTCCAGTTATCCTCGGCCAGCTCGAACGGGAAGGACATGACGGGCTGGAACTTGAAGGAGTTCGACCAGCGCCCATCGAAGTCATCACCATCGAGATGGGTGTAGTCGTTCTGCATCCACAGCATCCAGGCGGAACCCACCGGGTTGGTGGTTTCCTTGGCAATGGCAGCGAGGTCATCACCGGCGGCTGGGGTCTGCTCGCTGTGAGCGGGGACCGTGACCGGACGGCCGGAATCCTGAGCGTAAGCGCCCGTCGCCAAGGCACAGAAACACAAGCTCAGCAGGCTAAACCTGCCAATACGCGAAAAAGACATGGGAAAGACCCTCTCAGAAGCGCAGCAGCACTGCTGAAGCTGCAAACGTGGTGACAAGAGCGTGGCGGCTCAAACAATGTTTGGAGAGAATATGCTATTCCGCCATCACTCTAGATCACTCATTGGCCGTTTGTGATACGCCCCTTGAGGTAGGTCAATTTCAACAGAGAGGTTATGCCCTTGCTACGGCCACCACGCTCAATCGTGGTCCTCGGCCAGCGAAGGCAGCAGCACCTTCAGCTTGCGCGTCAGCGTGTTGCGACCCCAGCCAAGCAGCTCTGCCGCTTCGCCCTTGCGTCCCGCGGTGTGCTTGAGCGCTGTCTCGATCAGAATGCGCTCGAAGTCAGGCACGGCCTCTTCCAGCAAGTGGGTATGGCCAGCGGCCAAGGCACCGTCAGCCCAGGCGCGAAACGCCTCACGCCAGTCCCCTCCGGCAGCCACGTCATCCCCCCCACGCAGCTCCGGCGGCAGGTCTTCGACCAGCACCTCGCGCCCGGAGGCCATCACGGTCAGCCAGCGGCAGGTGTTCTCCAGCTGGCGCACGTTGCCAGGCCAGTCCACCCGGGTCAGAAACTCCTCGGCGTCCTGGGTCAGTACCTTGACGTCGGTGGATAGCTCCTTGGCGGCCTCGGCCAGGAAGTGCCTGGCCAGCCGCGGAATATCCTCACGCCGCTGGGACAACCGCGGTAGATGAACGCGGATCACGTTCAAGCGGTGAAACAGGTCCTCACGGAAACGCCCATCGGCCACCAGTGTCTCCAGATCCTGGTGGGTGGCGGCGATGATCCGCACATCCACCTTGACCGGCGTGTGTCCCCCGACCCGATAGAACTCGCCGTCGGCCAGCACCCGCAGCAGCCGAGTCTGGGTTTCCGACGGCATGTCGCCGATCTCGTCGAGAAACAGGGTGCCGCCGTTGGCTTGTTCGAAGCGCCCCTGACGACTGGCACTGGCACCAGTAAAGGCTCCCTTTTCGTGACCAAACAGCTCGGATTCGATCAGATCCCGAGGAATGGCGGCCATGTTGAGGGCGATAAAGGGATTGCCCGCGCGAGGGCTATGCTGGTGCAGGGCGCGTGCCACCCGCTCCTTGCCCGTCCCTGACTCGCCGTTGATCAGCACGGTGATGTGCGAGTGGGCGAGTCGGCCGATGGCACGAAAGACCTCCTGCATGGCCGGCGCTTCACCAATGATCTCTGCATCCAGGCCTTCGGGAACGCTGACGGGCCGTTGGCGTTCTCGCACGTGGGCGACCGCTCGGCGCACCAGGGCAAGTGCCTCATCGACATCGAAGGGCTTGGGCAGGTACTCGAAGGCGCCCCCCTGATAGGAGGCTACCGCACTGTCCAGGTCGGAGTGAGCGGTCATGACGATAACCGGAAGATCGGGGTGCACCTCACGCACCTTTGCCATCAGGTCCAGTCCATCGATGCCCGGCATACGAATATCGGTGACCAGAACATCCGGGGGTGAGGAGAGCAGACGATCCAGAATCGTATCGGCACGCTCGACCGCTTCCACCTGCAAGTCAGGCTGAGCCAGCGCCCGCTCCAGCACCCAGCGAATGGCGCGATCGTCATCGACGATCATTATACGAGCGGCATCAGTCATGACTCATCTCCAGGGGAATCAGCAAGCGAAATTCTGTGTGTCCGGGGGCGGACTCGCATTCGATCAGCCCGTCGTGCTGGTGCAGCACCGACTGGGCAATCGACAGCCCCAGGCCGCTGCCTTCGGCCCGTCCGGATACCATTGGATAGAACAGGGTGTCACGCAGGGTGTCGGGAATACCTGGCCCGTTGTCGATCACACTGACATCGCAGACCAGGCGATGACGCTGGGCCCCCAGAGTGAACTGGCGTCTGGCCCGGGTCCGCAGGCTGATCACGGGGTCTGGGGTGTCCGACTCGACCAGAGCCTGCACTGCATTGCGCGCAACGTTGAGCACGGCCTGGATAAGCTGTGCTTCGTCACCGATCAGCTCGGGCAGGCTGGGATCGTAGTCTCGCTCGATGCGGACCTGGGGCTGCTCTACCAGCAGCAGTGCCCGGACACGCTCCAGCACCCGGTGGATGTTCAGAGGCTCCCTGCGGCTCACTCGGTTCGGCCCGAGCATGGAATCGACCAGGTCCCTGAGTCGATCCACTTCCTCAATGATGATGCGGGTGTATTCCTTGAGCGCGGGTGTCTGCTCGAGGTCACGCTCCAGCAGCTGTGCGGCGCCACGTATGCCGCCCAGTGGGTTCTTGACCTCGTGAGCCAACCCTCGCGCCAGCACCTTCATGGTCTCCTGGCGCGACTGTAGGGCCTCTTCTCGCGAGATCCGCAACAGCCGGTCCCGCGGCTCCAGCTCGAGCAGCAGGCTATCCCGAGCCAACGGCGTCACCGTGTAGTCCACCGTCAAGGGTTCGCCACCGCCGAGGGTCAGCCGCGCCTCACGCTGGGTATAGGGGTGCAAACCGTCTCTGGCACGCGCCAGCACGTCGGCGATATCGTCTTCTCCGCCGACCCAATCTCCCAGCGGTACGCCGATCACTCGGGCAGCGCTGACAGCCAGCAGGGCTTCCGCTGCGGGATTCATCCACGTTGGACGCAAGTCCTCATCAAGCAGTACAACCGCCGTGGTGAGGTGTTCGATGATGCCTGACGCCATGAGCGTATCCTGAGCAGATGAAGTCGTTCAGCCGAGCGTGAGGTGCACCCCCTGCGAGGCGCTGAAGGCGCCATCCCGAAGCAGGCGTCGTCAGCGAGTGCACTTCCTTAATGCAAGCAAGAAGCGGGCCAGACTCGCTTTCACCTAGACGATGACCACCGTGGTGCGCCGTGTACCCGCTGCCGTCCCACGGGGGAGCCTGGACACTCCTCCCCATGGACATGCTACTGCACCAAGCTGGTGCACTGCACTGGTTTAGGGCTTATGCCGAATGGGATTGGAGCCACACCAGCGGGCCACCCGGGACCGGCGTGACTCCGGCCAGATGTCTGAGCTGCCAGGGGGACAGGGGGACCAGGGGGAACGGGAACAAGGGAGACAGGGAGCATTCGCTATCTACGATGACGGCCCATGGCGGGAAGTCGCGGGCACCGCAACGCGGGCTCGCTGCACGTGCAGCACGACAGCGTCGCTGCGCTGGCGAACCTTGCGATCAGGGTCGATCACGACCAGGACGATGCGGTGCTCTCCCCGCTCGAGCTGAGTCAGGGTCAGTGGAGAATCCTCCGTCGTCACCAGCACGCCATCGACCTCAAGCCCCAGCACATAACCGGCGTCAAGAGGCGGGCTTACGGCCGCCGCGACCTCGAGGCTGCCGCCAGCGCCGCTGGGCAGCACGCTGCCAGATGCCGGACGGGCAATGGCCAGTACCTCCCGTGCCAGGTAGCCCGGCGCAGCAGCGCTGATATCCCCCGGCAGCTGGGACAGTGCCGGGGGCAGAGGAGCACTCGGCACATGGGAGAGCACCCCTGGCACGAAGCGCTCTCCACCTTCCAGCGGCCGATCGCTATAGGTGACGCCGCCATGACGTTCGACGCGACGATAGAGGGCATCGGCGGCACTCCCCTGGGAGCCATACAGCAGCAGTATCGTCAGCAGCAGGCCTCTCGATACTCGCCAAAGCCATATCCGCTCCCGCCATATCCACCCCCGCCACATCAGCTCCAACCGGCATCGCCGAGCCGGCAGGCGGCCCGACGGCTGTGGCGACATGGCCTGCCGGCAGCGCGGTGGTAGCTTCACGGTGGCTCCTTGATGGGGGTGTCTTGGCAAGCATGCGATGCCTGTCCTGCCAGGCCAAGGGCATCGCTTGCTCGAGGGCAAGGCCAGGCCAAAAAAAATCGGCCCCGCTCAAGGCGGGGCCGATACTCGACGAGGTGTCGTCGTCGCTGGATCAGCAGCTGTAGTACATGTCGAACTCGATCGGGTGCGTGGTCATGCGCAGGCGCTCCACGTCTTCGTTCTTGAGCTCAATGTAGGCATCGATCATGTCGTCGGTGAAGACACCACCTTCGGTCAGGAAGCTGCGGTCTTCATCGAGAGCCGCCAGCGCCTGGTCGAGGCTTTCCGCCACAGTCGGAATGGACTTGCCTTCTTCCGGCGGCAGGTCGTAGAGGTTCTTGTCCATGGCATCGCCAGGATGGATCTTGTTCTTGATGCCATCGATACCCGCCATCAGCATGGCCGCGAAGCACAGGTAGGGGTTGGCGGTCGGGTCAGGGAAACGCGCCTCGACACGCTTGCCCTTGGGGCTGGCGGTGTACGGAATACGGATCGACGCAGAGCGGTTACGGGCACTGTAGGCCAGCATGACCGGTGCTTCGAAGCCCGGCACCAGACGCTTGTACGAGTTGGTAGAAGCGTTGGTGAAGGCGTTCAGCGCACGTGCGTGCTTGATGATGCCGCCGATGTAGAACAGCGCCATTTCAGACAGGCCAGCGTACTGGTCGCCAGCAAACTGGTTCTGACCGTCCTTCCAGAAGGACTGGTGCACGTGCATGCCGCTGCCGTTGTCGCCGACCAGGGGCTTCGGCATGAAGGTGGCGGTCTTGCCGTAGGCGTGGGCCACATTGTGGATCACGTACTTCATTTCCTGAACTTCGTCGGCCTTCTTGACCAGGGTGTTGAAGGCTACGCCAATTTCGTTCTGGCCGGCGTTGGACACCTCATGGTGGTGCACCTCGACCTTCTGGCCGATGGCTTCCAGGGTGTTACACATGGCGCCGCGCATGTCATGGAAGCTGTCCACCGGGGGAACCGGGAAGTAGCCGCCCTTGACCCGAGGACGGTGGCCCAGGTTGCCGCCTTCGACGGCGCGGTCCGTTGACCAGGCACCCTCTTCGGAGGAAATCTTGTACATCGCACCTTCGATGTCGGCCTTCCAGTGCACTTCATCAAAGATGAAGAACTCGGGCTCGGGGCCGAAGAATGCAGTATCACCCAGGCCGGAAGACTGCAGGTAGGCCTCAGCGCGCTTGGCGATGGAACGCGGGTCGCGCTCGTAGCCCTGCATGGTAGCCGGCTCGATGATGTCGCAACGCAGAATCAGGGTCGCGTCTTCGGTGAAGGGGTCGAGGAAGCCGGTGCCGTCTTCCGGACGCAGAATCATGTCGGACTCGTTGATGCCCTTCCAGCCGTTGATGGAGGAGCCATCGAACATCTGGCCGTTCTCGAAGAATTCCTCGTCGACCTCGGAGGCCGGAATAGTGACGTGCTGTTCCTTGCCGCGGGTGTCGGTGAAACGCAGGTCAACCCACTTGACGTCATGTTCATTGATCAGGGCGAGAGTCTTGTCTGACATGTGGTCCTCCAGAGTGAAACTTGTTCGTGACTCGAGCATTGGGGCGACGGCACCAATCCCATGTCACCGACTTCGAATTGGGGGATGATCCAGGGAGCAAAAGGGGTACCGGGATCCTTTGTAGCACGCTCCCGGGACAGTTCCCATGGTGACGTGCTCGACACGATGACACTGTCAGAAACAATGCAGGTTGCGTGCCATCATTGCACCAGCATTGATCAAAAAAATCTCAACCCAATGTTTTTCATAGATTTTAAGTTCTCGCCACTGCTGCTCCAGCATAGCGCATTGGCTCACGGTCATCGCGTCAAAGACCCACTTGTGCACCAAAATGAAGCGCCGGAAACTTTTATGCACCAAAATAACCCTCAACCATCTCGACGCTGAAGTCTGCCGAGGCGATCGCTAGGGGTAAGGGGTCGCTGGAACCTTCTGCAACGCGCGGATACACTTCCTTACGTTTGTCGCCGACCCTCCCGTCACGGTCGGCGTCACCCGCCTCGGAGTGTCGTCGTGAATATCAGCCTGATCATCGATGCCCGCCTGACCGGCAAGGATTTGTCCTGCCGGCTGACGCAGGCACGCCAGCAGATTGCCCTGTTCCAGGGGCGCAGCGAGATCATAGTCATCGACGATGGTGGCATCACCTCTGAACAGCTCGGCGAGCACGCGAAAGACTATCGGCTGGTGCGCGTCCGTCCGGCGCCGATGGGGAGACGCTTCAACCTGGCAGCCTCTCACTGCAATGGGCGAATGCTCGGCTTCTGCCTGGGCCCACTGGACTCAGCCTGGGTAGAACGCATGATGGCCGCGGCTGCCGACGAATCACGCCCCATGGTCAGGCCATCTCGGCCTTGTCCGCTGGCCCTGTTCCAACTTCTGCGACAGACGCCCACACGGGCACTTGGCGTAGAGCGCAACTGGTTCGAGCGCCTGGGAGGCTTTGATCCATCGCTGGACCTGAGCGCCGTAGAAGACCTGGCCACGCGGCTCAAGGCCTGTCGGGCCAATGCGCTGGTACAGCGCGCCTGAGGGGCAGCTACTCAGCAGCCGCCGCGCAACGGCTGTTATGTCGTAGTTGGCCCATGCCATCCTGAGCATGCCTCTACTGCGGCCCTCATGCCATGGCCCTGATGCAGCGGCCCTGATGCAGCGGCTCCCATGCAGCAGCCCCGTACACTCCTGCCAAACGCCAGCCAGGGGCAGGCCCCTCAGCGACCCGCTGGATGACGCTGGTACTCATGTTGATAGAACACCGTCGTGGAGAGCCCTCTCATCAAGGCGTCACAAAGACGTAGTCATATAGACGTTGTTATGCCGTGGCGTCGAAAAACGCCGTCTCAAACAGGCGGACACACAAGAGATGGCACCTCAAGCCACTCCTTTCTTGTCGCCTTCTCGCGCAAAAACGCCTGAAAATGGGGCTTAACGCGTCAAGTCAGCGTCACGCAGGTGCTTGAAAGTTCAGTATCTTGAGAATTCACGGATAGATTGACCGCAACAATGCTGGTCGTTGTCATCACCCAGGCCCTATAATGCGGCCCCACTTTTTCCAGCAGGATCCCGTCGTGATCGAGAATCTTCGCAACATCGCCATCATCGCTCACGTCGACCACGGCAAAACCACCCTGGTCGACAAGCTGCTCAGCCAGTCCGGCACTCTGGACCGCAAGGCCGAGGGGCAGGAGCGCATCATGGACTCCAATGACCAGGAAAAGGAACGTGGCATCACGATCCTGGCCAAGAACACGGCGATCCGCTGGAGCTCTCCCGAGGGACAGGACTACCACATCAACATCGTGGACACCCCTGGACACGCTGACTTCGGCGGCGAAGTCGAGCGCGTCATGTCCATGGTGGACTCGGTCCTGCTGCTGGTCGATGCCGTTGACGGCCCGATGCCGCAGACTCGCTTCGTCACCCAGAAAGCCTTCGACCAGGGCCTGAAGCCGATCGTTGTCGTCAACAAGATCGACCGCCCCGGCGCACGTCCTGACTGGGTCATCGATCAGATCTTCGATCTGTTCGACAACTTGGGTGCCAGCGACGAGCAGCTCGACTTCCCGATCATCTACTGCTCGGCGCTCAACGGCATTGCCGGTCCGGAACCGGACCAGCTGGCCGAGGACATGACGCCGATGTTCCAGTCCATCGTCAACATCGTCGAGCCGCCCAAGGTTGAACTCGATGGCCCGCTGCAGATGCAGATTTCGGCCCTCGACTACTCCAGCTACGTCGGCGTCATCGGCCTTGGTCGCATCACCCGCGGCGCCATGTCACCGAACCAGCAGGTCGTGGTGATCAACAAGGAAGGCCAGACCCGCAAGGGCAAGATTGGCCAGGTCATGACTCACCTGGGCCTTGAGCGTGTCCAGACCGAGCAGGCCACCGCCGGCGACATCGTCTGCATCACCGGTATCGACGAACTGGCCATCTCCGACACCATCTGTGACGCGGCTGCGGTCGAGGCACTGCCGGCCCTGACGGTCGACGAGCCGACGGTCTCCATGACCTTCCAGGTCAACGACTCACCGTTTGCAGGCAAGGACGGCAAGTTCGTCACCAGCCGCAACATCAAGGATCGCCTGGACCAGGAGCTGATCCACAACGTCGCGCTGCGCGTCGAGCAGGGTGAATCACCGGAGAAGTTCATCGTTTCCGGTCGCGGCGAGCTGCACCTGTCGGTGCTGATCGAGAGCATGCGTCGCGAAGGCTTCGAGCTGGCCGTCGGTCGTCCTGAAGTCATCATCCGCGAGATCGATGGCGAAAAGCAGGAGCCCTACGAAGAAGTCATCATCGACTGCGAAGAGCAGCATCAGGGCGCCATCATGGAAGAGCTCGGCTACCGCAAGGGCGAGCTCAAGAACATGAATCCGGATGGCAAGGGCCGCGTGCGCCTTGACTTCATCATTCCGGCGCGCGGCTTGATCGGTTTCCGCGGTCAATTCCTGACCCTGACGTCAGGCACCGGCATCCTGACCAGCCGCTTCGATCATTACGGCCCGCTCAAGCCCGACGCCTCCATCGAGCGTCGCAACGGCGTGCTGGTGTCCATGGTACCGGGCAAGGCCCTCGCCTACGCCCTGTATGCGCTGCAGGAGCGCGGCAAGCTGATCATCGACCACGGCACCGAGGTCTATGAGGGCATGCTGGTCGGCATCAACAACCGTGCCAACGACATGGTGGTAAACCCGACCAAGGGCAAGAAGCTTGATAACATGCGCGCCTCCGGTAACGACGAGAACATCGTGCTGACTCCGCCGGTGCGCTTCACCCTGGAACAGGCCATCGAATTCCTCGATGACGACGAGCTGGTCGAGATCACCCCGAACCATATCCGTCTGCGCAAGAAGTTCCTGACAGAAAACGAACGCAAGCGCGCCAGCAAGAAGTAATCGCGCCACTTTCCGTTGCCTCGATGCCCGCCTTCTGGCGGGCATCGTCGTTTGTAGCGGGACATCCGCCATATTGCCGACTCGCCCCCCATGGAGCATTTATCAGCCTGGGCTTGATAAAGGAACTTCTCCGCCCATAAGCTGCCACAGGAGTATGGCTTCGGAGTAAGGGGTCCGTCGGCGACCCTGCCCCGACAGGTCTATGCTAAGGACAGAACATCATCTTTCGCGAACGAGGAGCCACGCGAATGCACAAGCATGTCGAATGGGATGATCCCGGCGCCGACAGCGTACAACGCTATTTTGCCGACAAGCCTGACGAGTACCCCACCGCCCACATCGGCAGCATCATTGCCGGCCGCTATCACGGATACTCGGTCAGGGTGAAAGTGGAAGCTCGGGTCGATGACGATACCGCGAGCATTGGCGACGTGGTGGCACTTATCTCGGTCAGAACCGGGGAGCGCACTCAGTCCATCGGCGACCTGTCGGTCGGTGATACGGTACGCCTGGGCGACGACCACCGCTCACTGGCGCCGCGAGTCGGCAGCTAAGGCCCCGACGGCTATCGTCGACGAGTTGGAAAGCCCGCCTCTATCACGCCCCACCAACGCCTGCTAAACGCACCCCCTCTAGTCAGGCATACGTTTGTATCGCAAAGTTGGCATGTGAGACCGGGCCATCGCCCGGTCAGTCCGACTGACAAGTCTGACATGTCGACGGATGCCCCATGAGCAGCGACAACATCTGGACCCACAAAGGCACCTTCCTGCTGGCCGCGGTTGGCTCAGCAGTGGGGCTTGGCAACCTCTGGCGCTTCCCTTATCTGGTGGGCGAGCACGGCGGCGGTGCCTTCCTGTTGGTGTACGCGCTGTGTGTGTTTGCCATCGGTGTGCCGATTCTGATCGCCGAGATCATGCTGGGCCGCAACAGCCGGCGCTGCCCGATCATGGGCATGCGCTTCCTGACACGCTGTCACAAGACCTCGAGGGCCTGGGAAATCATCGGTTGGCTGGGGGGTGTCTCGGCGCTGCTGATCCTCAGCTTCTACTCCGTCATCAGTGGCTGGGCGATCCACTACCTGGGAGAGATGCTGACGGGCTCGCTACGAGGTGCCGACGCAGCCACCCTCGCCAGTGACTTTGCCAGCCTGATCAGCTCACCGGTCAAGCTGACGCTCTATCACACGCTATTTCTGGTGATCTGCGCGTACATCGTGGCGCGCGGCGTCCACCGAGGCCTCGAAAGCGGCCTGCGCCTGCTGATGCCTACCTTGCTGGTGATCCTGCTGGTCGTGCTGTTCTATGCAGCGGCCACAGGCGACATGCTCGCTGCCAGCGACTTCCTGCTATCGTTCTCGCTCTCCGACCTGAGCCTGGAAGGCTGGCTGGTTGCACTGGGCCAGTCCTTCTTCACCCTGAGCCTCGGCATGGGGGCGATCATGGCCTACGGCGCCTATATGCCAAGCGAGACGTCGTTGACCCTCACGGCCTTTACCGTGGCCGTGATCGATACCCTGGTCGCCATTCTGGCGGGGCTGGCCATCTTCGCGCTGGTCTTCGGAGCAGGCCTGTCTCCCGATGAAGGCCCTGGGCTCATGTTTGTGTCGCTGCCGCTAGCCTTCACGGCCATGCCTTCCGGCGCGCTGATCGGCGCCATCTTCTTCGTGCTGGTGCTGGGGGCTGCCGTCAGCTCTGCCATATCGCTGATCGAGCCGGTAGCGGCATATCTGGTAGAGCGCTTTTCGCTGAGCCGGGTGACGGCGGTCCTGGTCGTCGTGGGGGTTGCCTGGGCGCTGGGACTGGCGACCGTCGCCAGCTTCAATCTTTGGGCCGAACAGAGCCCGTTCCATGATCTTTTCGGTCGCAGCGCCTTCGAGGTGCTGGAACTGACAACGCATATCACGCTGCCCTTCTGCGGCCTGCTGATTGCACTATTTGCCGGTTGGTCACTGACCCAGACCGAATCCATGAAAGAGATGCACACGCGCGCTGGCTGGCTCAGCCTGTGGCGCTTTCTGGTGCGCTTCATCGCTCCCACCGGGGTGGCCTTCGTGTTCCTCCGTGCTCTGCCTTACGTCGAGGGCTACTGGCTACCGGCCATCGTCGCGATCGTCACGGTAGGCGCCTTTGCCGCCTACCGCACGCTGGGCGAGCACGAGGGACATCACGGCGGTTGATCGCCGCCTGGGCGTCGCCCATCACGACAATAACGACAACGAACACAGCAGGTATCAGGATGTCAGCCATCATCGATGTGCGTCACGTCAACAAGGCCTTCGGCGGCCTGCGGGTCATCAACGACTGCTCCATTCAGGTCGAAGAAGGCTCGGTCACGGGCCTGATCGGCCCCAACGGCGCCGGCAAGTCGACGCTGTTCAATATCATTGCCGGCGCGCTGCCGCTGGACTCGGGGCAGATCCTGTTAAGCGGTGAAGACATCACCAATCGGCCTGCCAACGAACTGTTCCACAAGGGGCTCTTGCGCACCTTCCAGATCGCTCACGAGTTTTCCCAGCTGACAGCGCTGGAGAACCTGATGATGGTTCCGCCCGCACAGCCCGGCGAATCTCTGGCCAAGGCCTGGTTCGCGCCGCGCGCGGTGCGCGAGCATGAGGCCGAGATCAAGCGTCGGGCTCAGGAAGTCATCGAGTTCATCGGGCTCAATCACGTGCGCAACGAGCTGGCGGGCAACCTGTCTGGCGGCCAGAAGAAACTGCTGGAACTGGGCCGCACCATGATGACCGACGCCCGCGTGGTGCTGCTCGATGAGATCGCCGCCGGGGTCAACCGAACGTTGCTGGGCGACCTGATCGGCAATATCGAACGCATGAACCGTGAGTTCGGCTACACCTTCCTGGTCATCGAACACGACATGGACATGATTGCCCGACTTTGCGACCCGGTCATCGTACTGGCCCAGGGCTCGGTGATGGTGGAAGGGTCGATCGAAGAGATTCAGAACAATCCGGAGGTCATCGAGGCCTACTTCGGTGCAGGCGCGGCCTGACCTCCTCCTCCTTGCGCGCAAGGGGGGCAATAACAACGACCGAGGCGCACTGAGCGCCCCATGCAGAGAACAGGACTATGCCTCTACTCGACGCACGCCAGGTGCACGGTGGCTACGGCGGGATGAACATCCTCAACGGGGTGGACATGACCATCGAAGCCGATGAAATCGGCGTCATCGTCGGCCCCAACGGCGCCGGAAAATCCACCATGCTCAAGGCCATTTTCGGCCAGCTCAACGTGACTCAGGGCGATATTCTGCTGCGCGGAGAACCTATCCACAACCTGCCGACCAATCGTCTGGTGGAGCTGGGCATGGGCTTTGTACCTCAGGAACACAACGTCTTCCCGAGCCTGACGGTCAAGGAAAACCTCGAAATGGGCGCGTTTCTCAAGCCCGGCAATATCAAGCGCATGCTGGCCAAGGCCTATGAGTTCTTCCCCCCGCTCTATGACAAGCGACACCAGCCCGCCGGCGAGCTGTCAGGAGGACAGCGCCAGATGGTCGCCATGGGCCGAGCGCTGATGGCGGAACCCGAACTGCTGCTGCTGGACGAACCCACGGCAGGCCTCTCGCCCAAGTACATGTACGAAATCTTCGACAGGGTAAAGGAGGTCAACGCGGCAGGCGTCGGCATCCTGATGGTGGAACAGAACGCCAAACAGGCACTTGCCATCGCCGACAAGGGCTTCGTGCTGGCCGCCGGCCAGAATCGCTTCACCGACTCGGGACAGGCCTTGCTGGCCGATCCCGACGTGGCCAAGAGCTTCCTCGGCGGCTGACGCCAGACACCAGTGCGGAGATATCGCCTTGAACGAATTCGTGTTCTTCATCAACAACGTGCTGATCGCCGGCAGCGTCACCGGGTCGATCTACGCCATTGGCGCGGTTGGGGTGACGCTGGTCTTCAGCATCATGCGCTTTGCCCACTTCGCCCACGCCGACATGATGACCTTCGGTGCCTTCATGGTGCTGTTGCTGGCAACGCTGTTCCCCAATGCCGGCGCGGCACTGGGGGTGCCGACGGCCATCGTCATGCTGCCGCTTGCCATGGTCTTGACCGCGGCCCTGGCGGTCGGCATCGACAAGGCCTTTTACAAGCCGCTGCGCGCCCATGGCGTCAAACCCATCGTCATGGTCATTGGCTCCCTGGGCGTGACGCTGATGCTGCAGGGGCTGATTCGCCTGTTTTCCGGCACCGGCGGACAGAGCCTCTACGTCGATGACCGCAAGGAAATCTTCCGCCTGGCCCTGCCGATAGAAGGCGTGCGAGTGCCGGTGGTGATAACCGAACCCCAGATCTACCTGTTTGTGCTGACCCTGGTCGCGGTCATTGGCCTGCAGCTGTTTCTGTCGCGTACTCGCCTGGGCAAGGCCATGCGCGCGATGTCAGACAACCCCGACCTGGCCCGCGCCTCTGGCATCAATACCAACACCATCGTGGCCGTGACCTGGGTCATCGCCGGTGGTCTGGCGGCCATCGCCGGCACGCTTTTGTCGATGGACGTCACCTTCAAGCCTGATCTGAGTTTCCATCTGCTGCTGCCCATCTTTGCCGCAGCCATCGTCGGCGGCGTGGGCCACCCCTTCGGCGCGATCGCAGGCGGTTTCGTGGTGGGGTTCGCCGAAACCCTGGCGGTATTCAACTGGAACGTGCTGCTCAGACCCTTCCGCGACAGCCTGCCCGAGTGGCTGGAGTTGCCGAACAACCTGGCCTTCGTCGGCACTGAATACAAGATCGTGGTGCCCTTCTTCATCCTCGTTGCCATCCTGGTATGGCGTCCTACCGGCATCTTCAAGGGCAAGGTGATCTGATGACGACCAACGACTTTCATCATCGTGATGACACCAATAGCGCGCCCCAGAGCCGCTTTCCGGTACGCGAGCTCAGCCTGCTGGTGGTGCTGGCCATTGCCGTGAGCGCGGTGTTCATGGTCATGGGCTCCGCTTACTCGACACGCATGCTGGTCGAGGCCAGCTGCTATGCCATCCTGGCCCTGGGGCTGACCATTCAGTGGGGCTACGCGGGCCAGTTCAACGCTGGCGTGATGGGTTTCGTGGCTCTTGGCGGCTTCTGCGCAATGACCTTCAGCGTGCCGGTCAATCCCGCCTTCTGGGACAGCTCCCTGCCGGGAGAACTGGCGCGAGTGCTGGCCTATGTGGTCGCTGGCATTGCCCTGGTGTTCGGCCTGTCGCGTCTGACCCGCCTGGGCTTGCCCTCCTGGCTCAGGACCGTGATCACCCTGGTGGTCGGTATGGTCGTCTACATGGTGGTCATCAGCGAATTCCGCGAGGTCACCGACGCCATCGAGAGCCAGATGGGCTTTGTCGGCGGACTGGGCCTGCCGGTCTGGGTCGGCTGGATCGTCGGCGGCGCGCTGGCCGGTGGGGTGGGCTATTTCATTGGCCACGTCTGCCTCGGCCTGCGCAGTGACTACCTGGCTATCGCGACGCTAGGGATCGCCGAGATCATCAAGGCATTCCTGAAGAACTCCGACTGGCTGACCCGAGGCACCGCCACTGTGTCGCCGCTGCCCTGGCCGGTGCCAGCCCCAGGCGAGGTCGGCTTCACCCTGGCCAGGGCGATGTACCTGTCGGTCACCGCGGTGATGATCCTGGCCATCTTCTTTCTGCTCAACCGCGCCTACAACGCCCCCTGGGGCCGCATGATCCGCGCCATCCGGGACAACGAGGTATCGTCTGCGGCCATGGGCAAGGACATCAACCGCCGCCGCCTCGAGATCTTCGTGCTCGGCTGTGTGCTGATGGGTATCGGGGGGGCGGCGCTGGGCAGCTTCAACAGCATCTTTGACCCCAACGGCTACCTGCCGCTCAACCACACCTTCCTGGTGCTGGTCATGGTCATTCTTGGTGGGCCGGGCAACAACCTGGGAACGCTGTTTGGGGCGGTAGCGGTCTACATCATCTGGATCATGTCGGAACCGCTGGCGCTCTACGTGATGGAGCTTGCCGCGCATTTCGGTCAGGCCAGCTTCGGCTGGGAGGTCCCCAGTAGCCTCGAAAGTCGCGCCCTGCAGGCACGAGTGTTCGTCATCGGGCTGCTTATCACCATCGTGCTGCGGGTGGCCCCGAAAGGCCTGCTGCCCGAGAAGGTCAAGCACCACGACTGATAGCGCCACGACGACAGCTTGGCGTTACAGCACCTGACATGGGCGGCCTGCGGGCCGCCCTTGTCGTGTTATCTGTTTCGCTGGCAGGTGACGGTCCCTGAAGGAGGAGGCTCCCACCACACTGCTACAGGAGACCATGCAGGCCCAGGAGGCTAACGCCCCATAATGATAAAGCCCCATAATGATAAAGCCCCCAACCAGATGGCCGGGGGCTTTCCTTAAGCGCCTCAGTTGCGAGCATTGGCGCGGTCATAGGGCGGAGGCGACCGCCCGGATGCAGCGTCGTCCGTCGACGACTCGCCTTACTTTACGTCAAGGCGGCTACTGAACAAAGCCCTTGCCGGTGAAAGTCCCGTTTTCCACGGTCATTTCCTGGACCACGCCAGGCACGTCACCGTTATCGTCAAAGTCCTGGGTGCCAGAAGCACCTTCATAGTTGATCTCGGTGCCGGCGGCGATCAGCTCCACCGCTTTCTCCCACTCACCCGGCAGGATGACTTCGCCCGGGGGCGATGACACGCTGCGCAGCGCGGCCGATACACCCTCGCGCTCGGCGCTGCCATTCTGCTGAATCGCAAGTCCCAGCAGGAAGGCGGCGTCATAGGCCTGGGCGGCAAATACCGCGGTGGGGTCAATGCCGGCGTTATTGGCCAATTCGGTGAAGATCTCGGTGCCAGGCAGGTCAGGACTTCCTGGACGCGTCGCGATCATGCCGTCGAGTACGTCGGCACCGATGGCCTCGACCAGGCTGTCCCCCACCATGCCGTCGGCCCCGACGTACTGTGTGAACATGCCGCTCTCGTAGGCCTGACGCACCACGGTCTGGCCCGACGTATCGGCGTAGGCCAGCACGACCAGAGTCTGTGCACCTGTCGCCGACAGCGTGCCCAGTTCGCTGCGATAGTCTGCCCGGTTGTCTTCATGGGCCAGGTTTTCCAGCACGCTGCCGCCGCCATCTTCAAATGCGGAGCTGAACGCATCGGAAAGACCACGACCGTAGTCGTTGTTGACGTAGGTGACCGCTACTTCCTCGATTCCCTTGTCGAGCAGCAGCTTGGCCAGCATTTCTCCCTGGAAGGCATCGGACGGCACGGTGCGGAACACCAGGTCGTTGTCGTCCAGGTCGGTGACGGCTGGCGCCGTGGAGGCCGGCGACACCATGGTCACCCCGCCGGGGATACCGGCATTATTGGCCGCGGCAATCGTCGCCCCGGTACACAGAGCACCGACAATGGCGGTCACCTGTTCGGTGTTGACCATGCGGTCCGCTGCGTTGGAGGCGGCCGATGCATCACCACAGGTGGTATCACCGGTCGGCATGACCACTTCCTGGCCATCGAGGATGCCGCCCTGGTTGTTGATGTGGTCCACGGCGAGCTGGGCGCCGTCATAGATGGGGGGCGTCAGACTCTCGATACCGCCGGTGAAACCACCGAGAAATCCGATCTTGACCTCTGCGTGGGCCATGGAACCGACCGCCAGGGTGGTAGCGGCCACCGCGGTCGCCAGTACGCGCTTTTTCATGATTGTTGGTCTCGCTCTGGTTGTCCTGAGATGAAGCTGGAAGCGCAGCGACATGGATTTCACGCCTGGCCCCAGAGTCTTCATACCTCCAATCTGGAAGGAAGGCATTAAAAACTCAAGTCTGCCTTGCCAACGCTGTGGTGGATGACGACCCAGCCAGCGTCACCACACTGGCATCTTGGCGATCACTTCTATACTCATGAGTCGTGCGCCCTAGGCTCGACAGGCACCCAGCACGCAGCCAGGCGCGCTATTCCGACCACAAGGAGTCCGTCATGCCTCGAATTTCCCGTCTCACCCCACCCTTGATCAGCGTTTCCATGCTCCTGGCGGCGACGTCAGTTGTCGCGGGGGAAAACGTTGACTATCAGGTCGACGGAGAGTCCTTTCAGGGGTACTTCGCCCCCGCCAGCCCTGACTCGTCCAGCGCCAAGGGCAGCGTGCTGATCATCCACGACTGGGATGGCCTGACCGACTATGAGAAGCGCCGCGCCGACATGCTGGCCGAGGACGGCTATGACGCCTTCGCCATCGACCTTTACGGCAAGGGCAACCGTCCCGCCGAGATCGACGCCCGCAAGGCCGAGATGGCAGCGCTGTATGACGACCGCGAGCGCATGCGGGGCCTGACCCTGGCGGGGCTGGCCAAGGCGCGGGACGAAGGTGCGGCAACCGATACCGTGGTCATGGGCTACTGCTTCGGTGGTGCCGTGGTGCTCGAGATGGCCCGCGCCAATCCCGATGACGCCATTCACGGTTTTGCCAGCTTTCATGGCGGTCTCGACACCCCCGAGGGCCAGGGCTACTCCGCCGACACCCCGCCGCTGCTGATCGCCCATGGCGGCGCCGATACCTCCATCAGCATGGATCAGGTGGCCGCCCTATCACAGGAACTGGAAGCCGCCGGCGCCCCTTACGAGATTCAGGTGTATTCCGGTGCCCCCCATGCCTTCACCGTGTTCGACAGCGAGCGTTACCAGCAGCGGGCTGACGAGGCATCCTGGGCCGCCTTCCACGACCTGCTCTCGCGGACATTGAGCAATGGCCAAGGCAACAGCGAAGGGTAAGGCGCACACGGTAAGGTTCAGCAGCGAAACACGGGGCTGCCCAATTCACGTCGCCGAGCGCTTGGGGTCCCAGGGATGAAAACGCGGCAGACGTTTTTTCGATAGAATCCGCATCCATCATGTCGATCGCCTGATAGGAACGGCCCAACGAGACTATCTTGCTAGGCCGTTCCGGGCGCCGATGCTCGATTCACCTTGAGGAGGCAGGCGGGTGTCGCCTCCCCCTTCCCTGGAGACGTTTCATGTCCCACACCAGCAGCTCCCCCGGCCTCTGGCGGCGCATTCCGCTGTGGCAGAAGATCCTTGTTGGTCTCGCCCTGGGCGTCCTCGTCGGCACCCTGATGGGCGAAAGTGCCAGCGTGTTCAAGCCCATCGGCGATATCTTCATCAGCGCCATCAAGATGCTGATCGTTCCGCTGGTGTTTTCCACCCTGGTGGTCGGGATCACCGCCATGCGTGATCCCCAGAAGATGGGACGCATTGGCGCCCGGACCATTGGCCTGTATCTGCTGACGACGGCCTTTGCCATCGCCATCGGCCTGGCTGCCTCCTGGCTGTTCGAGCCTGGGGTCGGCCTGGACATGTCCTTCGAGGCGAACCCTGAAGCGGCCAAGGAAGCGCCCAGCCTGATCCAGATTCTGGTGGGTCTGGTGCCCCAGAATCCCGTTGACGCCCTGGCCAGCGGCAATATTCTGCAGATCATCGTATTTGCCATCGGCCTCGGTGTGTCGCTGACCCTGATAGGGGAAAAAGGCGAGCCGGTGGTCAAGGTGTTCGAAAGCTTCGCCGAGGCCATGGTCAAGCTGACCAGCCTGGTGATGGCGCTGGCGCCCTTCGGCGTGTTCGGCCTGATCGCCCATGTCGCCGGCAGCTACGGCGCTGAGGTCCTGCTGCCGCTGGTCAAGGTGATCGGCGTGGCCTACCTTGCCAGCGTGGTCCATGTGCTGGTGGTCTACTCGGGACTGCTGTCGCTGCTGGGCCGTCTCAACCCGATGCGCTATCTGCAGGGCATACTCGACGCCCTGGTGGTGGCCTATTCCTCGGCGTCTTCTTCCGGCACGCTGCCGGTGTCGCTGCGCTGTGCGACCAAGAACCTGGGTGTCTCGGAGGGGGTTGCCGGCTTCGTACTGCCGGTGGGCGCGACCATCAACATGGACGGTACCGCCATCTATCAAGGGGTGGTCGCGGTGTTCATCGCTCAGCTGATCGGCGTGGACTTGAGCCTGGCAGACTACGGCATGATCATCGTCACCGGCACCCTGGCCTCCATTGGCACCGCCGGCGTGCCTGGCGCAGGCCTGGTCATGCTGTCCATCGTCATGGCCCAGATCGGCCTGCCCCTGGAGGCTCTGGCAGTGGTGGCAGGCGTCGACCGAATCCTCGACATGGCCCGTACCAGCGTCAATGTGGCGGGGGACCTGATGGTCACCACCCTGGTCGGCAAGAGCGAAGGCGAGCTCGACGAGGACGTCTACAACGCCGCCAACAAGACCTGAGCGTCGCCATAACCTGCTACGCTGACAGTAACCACACAGCGGCAGGACAGGGACGATGCAGCTCACTCGACTATCCGGCAGTCGGCTCGAGATCGGGCGAGAACATGGCCGTCAGCATCGCGAGGCGATCCTCGCCAGTATCGATGTGTATGATCGCCTGTTCCACGATCTGGCAGGACTGAGATGGCATGAAGCCCGGCGCGATGCCGAGCGCTTCATGCCGATGATCGAGTCACGCTTTCCCGCGATCCTCGAGGAAATGGATGGCATTGCCCAGGGGATCGGGGGAGAGCTGACAGATGTCCTGACCCTCAACTGTCGCAGCGAGATTTCGCTGACCCGTGCCAGCGGCGGCTGTTCGGCCTTCAGCCTGGCCCGGGGGGGACATCAATGGCTGGCCCAGAACTGGGACTGGCGCGCTGACCAACTCGACCACCTGGTCGTGCTGGATGTTCAGGCGCCGGGGGTACCTGCCTTCATCAGCATTGGTGAAGCTGGCATGGTCGCCAAGATCGGTCTCAACACTCAGGGCATCGGCGTCGGCCTCAATGCCATTCGCTCAGCCACCTGTGGCGAGGGACTGCCCATCCACCTGGCGCTGCGCAAGATGCTCGAGAGCGAAGACTTCGACAATGCCCTGGCCGTGGCCCACGACGGCGTCTGCGCTCCGGCTCACCTGCTGCTGGCCGACGGCGATGGTCGCGCCCTGGGGCTTGAAGTTCATCCGGGCCCGCCGGGGCAGCTGTCTCCTCGCCGCGGTGCCATCACCCACACCAATCACCTGGTCAGCGATGCCGCGACCCACTGGGTCGAGGACTTTCCCAAGCCCGACTCCTGGTCCCGCTTGACCCGCCTTGATCAGCAGATCGAGCACCTGGTAGCAGCGCAGCCGTCTGCCGATGACGATGCGACAGGGCTCGATCCCGATCGTCTGTTTGACCTGCTGGGCGACCACTCCCCGGGGGAAGAAAGCCTGTGTCGCCACTTCGACCCCAGCGTGCCCGAGGCCGAGCGAATGGAAACCCTGTTCAGCGTGGTCATGGACCTGACCGACAAGGTGCTGTGGCTTCGTCATGGCAAGCCATGTCAGCCGCTGGCGTCCATGCAGTTGGCACCCCGTTCGCACTGAGCCGCTGCGATACTGCGCCGGGCAGACACTTCACGAAACAGATACCTCACTTACCAGAAGCCCCCTTGCCAAGCTCACCCTTCAGGTACTGTTCGGTGGTCAGCAGAAACAGTCGCCGAAATAGCTCGTGAATGGCCTCTTCGCGGCGCATGGCGGCGAGCTCTGGATCGGTGTCTGCGTTCGCCATCTCCTTGGGGTACTCCCAGGCCATACGCATGGAGCCGGAGCTGACGTCGAAGATTTCCAGCGTCGGATTGGCGCCGTGAAGTGCAGTCTTGATGCGATAGGACATGACGACCTCCTGCAGACGGACAACTCAAAACAATGAGAATAATTACCGTTTGCAATATGGTCGTGTTCTTAAAGGCTGTCAAGAAAGCCCTGATCTCCGTCCTGCCCAACGCCAGCAGTGAGCCATCACAACCCCTTCGCTGCTGATGGCCCCGCCCTCCTAGGTCTACGCCATCCAGCGCCGCCATCCAGGATCTCTCCCCGGCTCTGCCATCGCCCACTCCAGCTGTGCTGAACCCGCTGCCAGCTAACAGGCAAGGGAGATAGGCTTGTGCAAGGGAATGAGCATTGATATCTTATGCGAAGAATTATCATTTACAACGTATGAGATGATGAAACACCCCTTGAGACCCAGTACCACGCCCAGCCCCGCCCGGGAGTCTGCCGCCACGTCACGTCAGGTGACCGTGACCGACGACTATGTCTCGGCTGAGCGCCTGCTTGGTGCTGATGGTCGGTTGTTTATCGTTCTGGACGGGCGCCACTACCAGCTCACCAGGACACGTAACAACAAGTTGATCCTGACCTTGTAACGACCGAAGCCGCCAAGGCGGCGTAATACCGTTCACACATCGACTCACCCATTTCTCTATCCGCTATCTGCCAGCCAGGGCCATCGCCCAAGCCAGCAAACTGACCAGGAAAGCCCATGAAACTTGTCTCGACGGGCGCTGGCTGGCTCCCCGTGCTCTTGCTGGCACCTACGCTTGCCCTCGCCGACAGCGCCGACAGCGCCGACAGCGCCGACAGCGCCGACGCGCCCACGCCGACCCGATCACCGCTATCGGCTCAGCCTCTCGTTTCCCCAACGAGTGGCAACGGGGAGGATCACCCTGCCTTCGATCCCATGGTAGTAACCGGTACGCGCCTGCCTGGCGACGTCCACCGGGCGCCGATGATCATTGACGTGATCGAGTGCGATGACCCGGCACTGTCGACGGCAACCCGCTGGGAAGACGTCATTGCACAGCAGCCGGGCGTTCATGTTGCCGGGAGCGGCCGCCGCAACGGCCAGTTCCTGACCATGCGAGGCTTCGATGAAAACGGCGTTCAGATCCGGCTGGATGGGGTGCGCCAGGACATCGATACCGGGCATATTGGCAACGTCTTTCTCGATCCCGGGCTGATCCAGCAGGTACAGATTGCCCGTGGCTCACTGTCCAGCCTGTATGGGGGCAACGCCATGGGGGGTGTGGTCAGCGTCACCACCGTCGACGCCGAGGACCTGCTCGCACCAGGGGAGGACAGCGGCGCTCGGCTGTCGGTCTCCGGCGCGACGGCCTCCCATGAGCTGGGCTCTCAGGTAACCCTGTTTGGACGGCAGGGTAGTGGTACAGGAGCGCGTCAGGGGCTGGTAGCCATCGGCTATTCCGACTCTGGCGACATTCGCCGTGCCGGCGGCCAGCAGGCAGAAGAAGATGCCGACTTGACCAGCCTGTTGGCCAAGGGCAGTTGGCAGTTTGCCGACCACCAGGAGCTGTCCGCCAGCTGGCAGCATTACGACGAGGACAGCCGCCAGCCATCGAATCCGCAGGTCATCGATCCTGACCCCAGCAATCCACTGATCGACCGTGAGGTCACCAGTGACAACGCCCAGCTGGCCCACCGCTGGACACCCAGCGAGACAAGCTTCCTCGAAACACGCCTCAGCCTCAGCCGCCAGGACATCGATGACGAAAGTGATCGTACCCTTGAGCGCTATGGCATCCAGAGCGATGGCGTGCACCACCTGAGCCATGGATGGCTCGATCAGACCCTGGCCTTTGGCATAGAGTTCGAGCGCGCCGAACAGGACCCGTCAGGCGGTGCGACGGGCTTCCCCGATGCCGATATTGATACGTCGTCGGTCTATCTCGACGATACCTTGACGGTCGGGCGCTATGTGCACGACGGCGGCATAGGACAGTTCGATCTGGGCCTGGGCCTGCGCTACGACAGCTATGACGCCGAGGATAATGCTGGCCGAGATAGCGACGAAGACGAGCTTTCCCCCAAGGTCCGTCTGTCCTGGCGTCCGACCGACGCCTGGGTGATCTATACCGGCTATGCCGAGGCCTTCCGCGCCCCGACACTCAATGAGCTGTATGCCAACGATCGCCACTTCGCGGGCTTTTGCGGTGGTCCTTTCTTCTGCGTACCCGACAATTTCTGGATTCCCAACCCCGACCTGGACCCTGAGACCAGCGATACCTGGGAGACCGGCTTTGGCTGGCAGCAGGGTGACTGGTCGGTGCGCGGCAGCTATTTCGATATCAAGGCCGACGACTTCATCGATACCAGCGTCGACCTGTTCGCCGGGACTACCCAGGCCGTCAACGTCTCCCGCGCGCACCTGTGGGGCTACGACCTGAGACTGGGCTATCAGCCCAGCGCCCTGCCGCCCCTGGACACCTTTGTGTCGGTATCACGCGTTTCGGGCAAGGACCGTGATAGCGGCGAAGACCTGGAGCGCCAGACGCCGCTGGAGGCCACCCTCGGCGCCGACTGGCACTTTTCCGATGCTGACCTGACGGTCGGCTGGCGAGGCCGCTTTGCCCGCGACTTCGATGACACCGGAGACGGCAGTCGCCTGCCTGGCTATGGACTCAACGACCTGCAGCTGGCCTGGCAGCCAAGTCACGCGATATCGACCTCGCTGCGTCTGGCCAACGTCGCCGACCAGCAGTGGTATCGCCCCGACGGCAGTCTCGGCGACGGCCGCAGCCTGCTCGCCAATATCAGCTATCAGTGGTAGGAGATGCGCCATGAGTGATGATCAACGCAACGCCATTCTCGATGCCTTCCGCGCACTGCGAGAGACCAACCCACGCACCCCGGCGATCAGTATGGCGGAGTGTATCGGCGTCAGCGAAGGCGCCCTGCAAGCCTCGCGTCTGGGCGAGGACGTCATGACCCTGCCCTACGCTGCGACCACCGTCGCCGGGATGCTGCACACCCTGGGCCCGGTCAAGGCGTTGACCCGCTCCCGTCTCGCGGTACTGGAACAGACCGGCGAGTACCCCCGCTTGCAGGGCGGCCCCCATGCGGGACTGCTGTTGGCGCCGCGTGGCCTCGACCTGCGCTTGATCTTCTCCCGCTGGCACTGGGCCTGCCTGATTCGTGATGAACTGCCGGAGGGTGAGCGCTGGAGCCTGCAGGTATTCGACCAATCCGGCAACGCCGTGCACAAGGCCTTCTCGGTCAGCGAACGTCATCTCTCGCGCTGGCAGGAGATATGGGAAGAAGGCACCAGCGACGCTCCCTGCTTCGTCGACGAAGCAACACCCAGCGCGAGCGAGATCCCGGCCACCGCGCGCGAGGGCCTCAAGCAGGACTGGGGCAGCATGACCGATGTGCACCAGTTCTTTGCCTTGTTGCGTCGTCACCACCTCAGCCGCCTTGATGCCAACCGCCTGATGGAAGGGGAATTTACCCAGGCGCTGCCAACATCCAGCGTCGCTAGCCTGCTCGACCTGGCAGCGGCTGAAGCGCTGCCGCTCATGCTGTTCGTCAGCAGCCGTGGCTGTGTGCAGATTCGCACCGGGGATATTGTGCCTCCCCAACGCATGCGAGGCTGGCTGAACCTGTTCATGGATGACGCCACCCTGCACCTGAACGACACCTGCATCGACCAGGTCTGGACGGTGCACAAGCCCAACCGGGACGGCGGTGTGACGAGTCTCGAAGCCTTTGACCAGCACGGTGAGCTGGCCCTGCAGATCTACGCCGAGCGCCGTGAAGGTGAGCCCGAATCTCGCCTGTGGCGCACCCTGCTCGATCGCCTTGTCCATCACCAGGCCGCCTGAAGGAGCGCATCATGTTGACGCCTGTCCTGCCCCGGCGATCCCCTGTCTTGTTTAGAGCCTTGTCTAGCGCCTTACCCAGAGCCTTGCTAAGCGCAGTCCTGGTGTGTTGGCTAGGCGTTTTCAGCCAGGCCAAGGCAGAGCCCCCCGCCACCTTGGTGCTGGGAGGTGACGTAGCGGAGATCGTGGCGGCGCTGGGCGCCGAGGCGTCGATCATCGCTCGGGACGACACTGTCAGCTACCCACCCGCCCTCGCCGACCTGCCATCGGTGGGCTACCTGCGCAGGCTATCGGCGGAGAGCGTGCTCGGTCTTGGCGCCCAGCGCATCATCGCGGCACATGCCGCCGGCCCCGAGCAGGCCCTGGCTCAGCTCGACGCCAGCGGTGTCGAACTGATCCGTGTACCCGGCGAGCAGGGACTTGCCGGTATCGCCCACAAGGTAGACACCATCGCCACGGCGCTGTCCCGGGAGGAGCAGGGTCAACAGCTGACCCAGCAACTCGACAAGGACCTTGAACAACTGGCGTCGCTGCCGCCATTAAGTGGTCTCAAGGTGATGTTTCTACTGCATCACGGCGGCATGACACCCATGGTCGGTGGCCACGATACCCTGGCCCAGACCCTGATCGAGGCGCTCGGCGCCACCAATGCCTTCGCCGCCATGTCCGGCTACAAGCCAGTCTCGGCGGAAGGCATCATCCCTGCCGCGCCGGATGTGGTCATCGTGCCCCAGGCGGGGCTCGATGCGCTGGGCGGCGAGGCAGGACTATGGCAACTGCCGGGGCTCGCACAGACACCGGCCGGGCGTCAGCGACACCTCGTCGCCATCGACAGCAGTGCGCTGCTATCGATGGGGCCGCGCACCCCTGCGGCGCTAGTGCAACTGCACGGCGCGCTTGAGTCACTCACGCCAGACCACCAGCCATGAGATCCATACCCTGGCGTACCGTCACCGGTGGTCATCGCAAGTCAGCGGTGCCATCGGCCAGGAGCACCGCTGCCGTCACCCCGGCCCCGGGCCCGGCCGCCAGCGCGCCTCAACCAGGACCCCATAGAAACCCGCACCGGGCCATCACCGGCCTGGCCCTGGCCGTGCTGCTGGCCTTGGTGATCTTCTCCTGTACCGGCCCACTGGGGCTGTCACTGGACCAGCTGATACCTGCCGTCGATCAGCAGGCCCTGACCATCTGGTGGCAGCTACGGCTACCCCGGCTGCTGCTCGGGCTGGGGGTGGGCATGCTGCTGGCGGGAAGCGGCGCGGCGATGCAGGGCCTGTTTCGCAACCCCTTGGCAGATCCGACATTGCTCGGCATGGCCAGCGGCGCGGGGCTGGCGGTGTCGCTATGGATCGTGTTGCTGGAGGCTGACGGCTCGCCCTTTGGCCTCTATGGCCATTGCATCGCGGGCTTTGTCGGTGCCTTCACCGTCGGCCTTCTGGTCTTCGCCATCAGTCAGCGTGGGTTGATGGGCGCGGCCTCCAGCAGTGCCCTGTTCACCCTGCTGCTGGCGGGCCTGGCGATCAACACCCTGGCCGCCGCCGGAGGCGGCGTGCTGGCCTTTATCGCCAACGATGAACAGCTTCGGCAGTTGAGCCTGTGGGGCATGGGCAGTCTGGCCAATGCCCTGTGGCCGGCGGTGATTGGCCTGTGGCTGGTGGCGCCGGTCGTCATCATCATCCTTCTCAGAAGCGCCCGTGATCTGGACCTGTTGCAGCTGGGGGATATCACCGCTCACGCCGCTGGACTCGACAGTTCGCGCCTGCGTCGGCGGGTGGTGGTGGCCACCGCGCTGGGCGTCGGAGCCAGCGTGGCGCTGGCCGGCATCATCGGCTTCATCGGCCTGTTGATCCCCCACTGCCTGCGGCTGTGGCTGGGCCCAGGCCACCGGCTGTTGATTCCGGCCTCGATGCTGGGGGGCGCGCTGCTGCTTATCGTGTCCGACGGACTTGCGCGGGGACTGGCCAATCCGGCCGAAATTCCGGTAGGCCTGCTGACCAGCCTGATCGGCGGCCCTTACTTTCTCTGGCTACTGATCCGGGAGCGCCCCTCATGCTGACACTGCATGCTGCCAGCCTGACCACACCGCCACTGGTGGAACGCCTCAGTGACAGCGTCGCCAGCGGTGACTTTCTGGCCATTCTTGGGCCCAATGGCGCGGGCAAGAGTACCCTGCTGGGGCTGTTAAGCGGTTTTCGCAAGCCTGCCCAGGGCAGCGTGACACTGGATCAGCGCCCGCTAGATGACTGGCACCCCCACGACTTGGCCCAGCGTCGCGCCCTGGTGGCCCAGCAGGAAAGCCCGGTGTTTGCCTGGCGGGTGGATCAGCTGGCCGCCCTTGGCGCCCAATGTGACGAAGATGAGGTCGCGCGATGGCTCGAACGACTCGAGCTGAGCGACCTGGCACAGCGCAATGTGCAGACGCTGTCTGGCGGGGAGCGGCAGAGAGTGATGATTGCCCGCGCCCTGTGCCAGTTGGCGGGCCCCAGTCAGGGCACTCGCTACCTGCTGCTGGATGAACCCACCAGCGCATTGGACATTGGCCAGAGCCAGGCGCTGATGCGCTGCCTGGAGCGGCTGACGCAACAGCAGGACCTGGCGGTGATCTGCGTGCTGCACGACCTCAACCTGGCCAATGCCTACGCCGACCGGGTGTGGCTGATGGACAGGGGCACTCGCATTGCCAGTGGCGCACCGTCGGAGGTGTTGCGGGCAGACGCCCTGTCAGAGCTCTACCACGCCGAGCTGGATGAACTGGACCATAGTGGGGGCCACTGGCTGGCGCTCAAGCACTGACGTTGCCCCGGGCACTCAGGGAGCCAGCAGGCCGCTGATGGCCACCCCGGTATGCATCACGTGGTCGTGCATGCGCCGTCGCGCAAGATCCGGATCACGTGCGTGAAGCGCGTCGAGGATCGCGCGGTGCTCGTCGGTGGATTCCTGCCAGCGGCCAAGCTTATCCAGGGCGAGGTAGCGCGCCCGCTCCAGGCGACCGAGCAGACGCTGATGGGTCTCCACCAGCACCGGGTTACGCGCCGCCGCGACCAGCAGTGCATGGATGCGGGTGTTGGTCGCGAAGTAGCCATCCCGGTCCCCCTTGGCATGCTGCTTCTCTAGACGCTCCTGCAGGTTGGTCAGGCGCTTGAGCTCGGTCGCCGTCATGCGCAGGGCGGCCAGCTCGACGGCCATGGCTTCAAGCCCGGCTTCGACCTCGAACAGATGACGTAACTCGGCGCCGTCCAGCCGGGTCACCAGCGCATTACGATTACGCCGCAAGGTCACCAGTCCCTCACCGGCCAGCTGGTTTAAGGCATCACGCAGCGGCGTGCGCGAGATACCCAGGCGACGGCACAGCGCAGGCTCCAGCAGGCGCTCACCCGGCGCCAGCTCGCCCTGAACAATCAGCCCCTTGAGCAGTTCGTAGGCTTCATCCGCCAACGATGGCGCCTGTATCCTGCGCCGGTGAAGCGCGCTTGAGCGTGCTGGCGCGGTGGAGCTGTCATCCTGGGTCGCATCCATTGACCGATGTCCGAAGCAGGTGGAGAGAGTGGCCGAGCGAGGAGTATAGCGAGCGACCCGACGCCAAGGCGAATGACGTCAGGGCGCCCGAGGGGCTGCTGGAAGGCAGCCGCAGTGCTGCGCGCCCAGTCGGGCTGTCACGTCGGCTGCCGTCCGATCAGAGCCGTCATCGCGTCACCGAGCCCGAGGCTGGCCTTGCTCGGCGGCGGGGCATAGCTACCTGCCTTGGCGACACCACCCTTGCCCCGACCAAGCTCGACCAGCGCCTGGGCCTGGACGATGGCACAGCTCACTCCATCCAGGGCCGGCACAGGCAGTCGGTCGGCGACGTCGCGGGCCAGTCCGGCCAGCGGGGCGCCCGCCAGTATCAGGACATCGGCACCGTCGTCCCTGACCGCCCGTTCTGCCAGCTCGATCAGGCGCGTGCCCTGATCCAGCTGCACGTTGCCGATATCCGGCAGCGGCTGGTCCAGGGCGCGGATGCTGGCCAGCCGCGAAGACAGGCCGTGGCTCTCCACGGTCTCGCGATACCAGGCCTGAATGCGCTGGGAAATGGCGATGATGGAGAAGCGTCCCCCCAGCTGGCAGGCGCTCATCAATGCCGCCTCGGTCAATCCCACCACGGGCACTGGCAGCGCTTCACGCAAGGCGGCAAGCCCCGGATCACCAAAGGCCGCCACCACCACGGCGTCGTGGCCAGGGTAGCGCTCGGCGGCAACTCCCAGTGTCGCATAGCCGCCAATCAAGGCCTCTGCACGGGTTTCGATATAGGCCACGCCGAAGGGCGCGGTGGCCATGCTGAGCTGGACGCCAGCCCGCAGGCTGAGGCGTGCTTCTCGCTCGATCAGCGTCGTGACGCTTTCGGAGATGTTGGGGTTGATGACCAGCAGTTTCATAGCAGTCTCTTGTTGTTGTCACGCATGGCCATGACCACAGCGATCACCGGCAAGGGTGACCCAGCGTGGCCGTAGGCCGGTCAATAGCCCAGCGTTCGCGGCAGCCAGGTCACCAGGGAGGGGAAGGCGATGCAGGCCACCAGGACGACGTATTGAAAGACGATGAAAGGCCAGGCGCTCTTCATCAGCTCGTGCAGACTGATCTTGGAAATGCCGCACATCACGAACAGCAGCACGCCCACCGGTGGCGTCATCATGCCTACCACCAGGTTCATCACGAACAGAAAGCCGAACAGCAGCGGGTCGATACCGTAGGACAGGGCGATAGGCGCCAGCAGCGGTACCAGCATGATGTAGGCGGCGTTGGACTCGACGAACATGCCGACCAGGATCAATAGCCCCATCACCAGCAGCAGGAACATCAGCGGGTCGCTAGTCAGCCCCTGCAGCGCGCTGGTCAGGCGCATCGGCACCAGATCAATGGTGAAGGCAAAGGTCATGGTCGAGGCAAAGGCGATCAGCGCTCCCACCATGGCTGCCGTTACCGCGGCGTTGAACATGGCCTTGGGCAGATGCGACAGGCGTAGCTGTCGGGTGACGAAGAAGCCGATGAGCAGGGCGTAGAGCACCGCGATGCCGGCCCCTTCGGTGGGAGTGAAGGCGCCGACCACGATGCCGCCCACCACCACGATCGGCATCAACAGGATGGGCAGCGCCCGCCAGGTCTGCACCAGCACATGTCGCAGGCCGATGACTCCCCCCGCCAGCGGATAGCCCCGTCGCATCGACAGCCAGCTGGCCAGGCCCATGAACCCGAGCGCCAGCACGACGCCAGGCACGATACCGGCCATGAACAGCCCGCCCACCGAGACGCTGGAGCCCGCCATCAAGGCGTAGACGATCATCGCGTTGCTGGGGGGAATGATGGCGCCGAGATTGGCCGCCGAGGCGACCACCGCACTGCTGTAGCCCGTGTCGTACTGCTGACGCATGGACGGCACCAGCGAGCTGCCCAGGGCGCTGGCACTGGCGACCGCAGCGCCACTGACCGCTGCCAGTACCATACCGGCCACGATGGCCACATGGGCCAGACCGCCGTGCACCCGGCCGATCAGGGAGTTGGCGAAATCGACCAGGCGCTGGAGGATGCCGGCAGCAACCATCAGCTCCCCTGCCAGCATGAACAGCGGAATCGCCATCAGCGGAAAGCTGTCCACCGAATGCATCATGCGCTGGGGCAGCACCGCCAGGTCCATGCCGCCCACCAGCAGCCCCACCAACGAGGCCAGCCCCAGGGCAAAGGCCAGCGGCATCCGCAGTAGCGCGAGCAGCGCAAAACTCACCAGAATCGCGGTCGTCATGGGCGCGTCTCCTGATTCGGATCATCCGATGAGCGCTGCCCATCGATCGCCCGCGGGGGCTGCTCCGGCGACTCCCCTGGCAGCGCCTGCTGGGGCGTCAGTTCCAGTACCTGAGCCAGCAGGTGCAAGGCACAGTGGATCGCCGAGACCAGCACCGCGACGTAGAACACGGCTGCCGTGACCGGCATGGTGGGCATCAGCTGAGGCCACTTGTCGATCACGGCTCCCAGACTGACCACCCCCAGCACCACCATCAGCAGCACGCCGAGGGCGGCCATCAGCCGGCCCAGCCGGCGCTGTGCGCCGGTGGGGAGGTGGCTGACCAGAGCATCGATGCCGACATGCACGCCGCGCGGGATTCCATGGGGTATGGCCAGAAAGATCGCCCAGACAAAACACAGTCGCGACAGTTCATCGGCGGAGTCGATACTGGTGCCCAGCAGGTAGCGTGCCACCACCTGGGCACACACCAGGATCGTCATCAGCCCCATGGTCAACAGGATGGCGTAGTAGGAGCCCCGATCCATCCAGGCCAGCAGTTGCAGCAAGTGGCGACGGCCGGATGCATGGGCGTGGGCCTCCGGACGTTGCCAGGCCCGTGTCATGCCCCCAGCTCCTCGATGACCTTGTCGACCAGCTCGGCGCCGATCTTGTCTCTCAACTCGTCGACTACGCCCTGGCTCGCTTCGCGCAGTTGCTCACGGGTCTCGTCGCTGATGGGAGTGAACTGCATGCCCCGCTCGATCAAGGTCTCACGGGCCTGGTCGTCTTCTGCCGCGGCGGTTTCACGCTGCCAGGCGACCGCCTCGTCCATGGCGCTCATCAGCATCTCGCGCTGGTCGTCGCTGAGGCCCTCGACCTTGTCACGGTTGGCGACCACCACGATGTAGTCATAGAAGTGTCCGGTGTCGGACAGGTAGGACTGGACCTCGTCCAGACGCTTGGTCTCGATAATGCTGTAGGGGTTTTCCTGACCGTCGAGCACGCCCTGCTGCAGGGCACCGTAGACTTCCTTGATGTCCATCGACACCGGGTTGGCCCCGATAGCACGGAAGGTATCCAGATGCGTCTGATTGGGCTGCAGGCGAATCTTCAGCTCGGCAAAGTCATCGATGGAGGTCAGTGGGTGCGCGTTGTTGGTGACATGGCGAAAACCAAGCTCCATGTAACCCAGCGCCACGAATCCCGCCTCAGCCAACTTCTCGTTGAGCAGGTCTCCGACCTCACCGTCGATCAGGGCGAAGGCATCCTCGCGGCTGTCGAAGGCAAAGGGCAGGCTCAGGGCCTCAAGTTCCGGCACCGTCCGCGACAGATACGAGATACCGATCCAGCTGCCCATGATGGCGCCGGAGCTGACCTGATCAAGGTTCTCTCCGGCACCCCCTAGCTGCATGTTGGGAAACAGCTGGGCCGTCAATTCGCCATCGCTCTGCTCAGCCAGGTTTTCGGCAAAGCGCTCCATGGCGCGGCTACTGGAGTGATCGGTGGCAAAGTTACCGCCGAAACGCAGGTTGTCGGCCTGGGCCAGCAAGGGTGTGCACAGTCCCAGCGCGAGTGCGCCAGCGGTCATCAGGGGGGAGCGGAAGATCATCGACATCAGGCAATCCTTTTTATTGGCGTTATTGGCGTCATGCAGAAGCACGCTAGCGAAGCAGAGCCACCAGGCAGGCCCACCATGGAGCCTCCCGAGCGACCATGCTTTGACCTTAGTCGAATGTCTTTGAAAATTCCAAATCTTGAATACTTTTTTTTTATATTTATATATTTTTCAAATAATTACTGTTTTAAAAAATCAACCACTACACAGAACGACCCGATTCACGGACGCAAAAGGGCCGCCATCCCGCAGACCGAAGAGACCGTCTGCAGGAGGCAGGGAGAACGGAGGGGGCGAACGGAGCTAGCCTTGAGGAGCTAGCCGTGAGGAGCCAGGAAATAGGAGCAGAAAGAGCCGAGAAAAAGCGGACGCGCGACGACCGCGCTCAGGGGCTGGCGGGCAGACCTTGCAGAATGGCCTGGCCTGTCTTGCGCATATGCAGGCTCAGCGCCTCCGACAGTGCCTGGGCGTCCCGCGCTTCAAGGGCCTCGACAAAGTAGGTGTGCTCCCTGGCGGATTCTTCCCAGCGGGCCGAATCCAGATTGGCCACGTAGCGTGCGCGGGTGATGCGCAGCGTCAGCGACTGCTCAAGATCCTTCAGCACGCGGTTACCCGACAGCTCGGCCAGGCGAGCGTGGATCTGCTGGTTCAGGGCAAAGTACTGCGGACGACGGTTGGCGTTGAAGTGTTCCATCATCTCATCATGCAGCGCACGCACCTGTGCGATGTCCGTATCGCTGGCACGCACCACCAGCAGGTTGCCCGCCAGGGATTCCAGCGCCGCCATCACTTCAAACAGGTCCCTCACTTCCTCCCTGTCCACCGTGGTCACCCGGGCGCCTCGATGGGGCAGCATCTCGACCAGACCTTCACTCGCCAGCACCTTGAGCGCCTGTCGCAGTGGGGTTGGTGACACCCCGAACGCCTCGCACAAGGACTTCTCGGCAATGCGACTGCCCGGCGCCAGCTCGCCTTCCATGACCATGTCACGCAGGCGCTCTGCAACGGCCTCGTACAGGCTGGAACGCTTGAGTGGTGCGGCTCTTGGCGCCGACAGCACCTCCTTTTTCGCGGGCTCGTTCATGCTTGCTCCTTGCATTGACAGCGGTCGACGTCACACATCACTTACGCCAGGACATCGCAGTGTACTTGCAAAAACTTGGCGTTGTGCAATGCTGAAAAGGTCGTAGAAATTTGGAATTCCGAATTCCTTAATGACTCTGAGTGTAGCATGTCGCGTCCTGACGGGAGCGCAACGCCAGATGCCAGACCGCATCCGCTGCTGCACGACAATAACAACACCTGGCAATCGCCACTCCCGGCAAGGAACCACAGCCCATGCACCGCACACTCCTGGGGATGCTGACCCCGTCGTCGAATACCGTGCTGGAACCCTATACCAGCGCGATTCTTCACGACCTGATGCCCCATGTCAGCGCGCACTTTCAGCGCTTCACGGTCAAGGAAATCTCGCTGAGCGAAGCGGCCCTCGCCCAGTTCGACCCACAGCCGCAGCTGGACGCCGCCCGCCTTCTGCATGACGCCCACATGGACGTCATCGCCTGGAACGGCACGTCATCGAGCTGGCTGGGCTTCGACGCCGATCGTCGGCTATGCGAGGCCATCACCCATGCCACCGGCGTTGCGGCAACGAGCAGCGTGCTGGCACTCAACGAGGTGCTCCAGCGCACCGGCGTCACGCGGCTAGGCCTCGTCACCCCCTACCTGGACGATATCCAGGCGGCGATCGTCGCCAACTATCGGCAGGAAGGCATCGAGGTGGTCGCCGAGCGCCACTTGAACGATCGCGGCAACTTCTCGTTTTCCGAGTACAGCGAAGACACCCTTGCGGACATGGTGCGCGACGTCGCCAGGGCCAAGCCCGATGCCATCACCATTCTCTGCACCAATCTGCGTGGTGCCGGCATTGTCGAAGCGCTGGAGGCCGAGATCGGCATTCCGATCTATGACTCGGTCAGCGTCACAGTATGGAAATGCCTGGCGCTGGCTGGCCGCGACCCCGCTGACATCCGCGGCTGGGGCCAGCTGTTCCACGACCCTCGACTGCGCTGACGCCCGTCCTGCGAACCACCCAACACCCTATCCAACAACAACATTGAGGTGCTCCGATGATGACGTTTCCCCTGGCAACACGAACCGGCCGGTTGGCGCTTGGTGCGCTCGTCGCCGCCCCCCTATGGATCGCTACCAGTCAGGCTCAGGCCGACACCCTGCTGCGTGTCGCCGGCAACTTTTCCGGCAACAAGCTTCACGTCGACAGCGTGGAACGCCCCTTCTTCGCCGAGCTGGACGCGCGTGACGACCTGACGGTCAGCTACAACCCGATGGATGCCATCGGAGTGGAGGCCGCCGACGCCCTGCGCAACATCCGCTCAGGCGCCTTTGACGTGATGTCGGTGCAGATCGGCATGGCCTCACGAGACGAGCCGTTCTTCGAAGGTATCGACCTGGCCGGCGTCACCGCCGATCTGGACCAGCAACGCGAGGCGGTGGACGCCTTCCGCGCCGACTTCGACGCCCGCCTGCAGGAACGCTTCAACGCCAAGCTGATGACATTGTGGCCATTCGGCCCGCAGATGATGTTCTGCAATGGCGACATCGACAGCGCCGACGACCTGGCTGGCAAGAAGGTGCGGGTATTCACCCCGTCGATGTCACGCCTGGTGGAAGGGCTCGGCGCGGTGCCGGTGACGCTGCAATTCAGCGAGGTCTACCTGGCCCTCCAGCGCGGCGTGGCCGACTGTGGCGTCACCGCACCCTCCGCCGGCAGCAACGGCAAATGGCCAGAGGTGACCGACCACTTCGTGCCGCTGCCGCTGTCCTACTCGGTCCAGGGGCATTTCATGAACCTGGATACCTGGAACGGCTTCGACGCCGAGCAGCAGGCTGCCCTGACCGAGGCCTTCGCCCGCCTGGAGGACCAGATGTGGGAGCTGGCCTATAGCGTCAATGACGATGCCATCGCCTGCAACACCGGCCAGCCGAGCTGCGAAAATCACACCGCCTACGACATGACCCTGGTGGAGATCGACGAGGACTCCCGCACGCGTATCGAGCAGATCACCACCGAGGCGGTACTGCCGGTGTGGGCGGACACCTGTGATGCGCGCTACCCCGAATGTACTGCGCTCTGGAACGCAAGCGTTGGCGAGGTCACCGGACTGACCGCTGAAGCCCCCTGACGCCGTCTCGTCATTGTCCTTTCCTGGTGGTGGGGCCGCCTGGCGGCCCCCAAGGAGCTCCCATGCCTCACCTTCGTCATGCTGATGCGCCAGCGTCGGACAGGTCCCAGGGCCTCGATGCACGCCTTGCCCGCCTGTCTCGTGGTGCCGCCCTGGCGGCCGGATACGGTGCCTTGGTGTTATCCGGACTGATCACCTTCGAGGTGCTGGCCCGCAAGTTCTTCGCCTTCTCGCTACAAGGGGTCGATGAGATAGGCGGCTATGTGCTGGCCATCGGCGTCGCCGCCAGTTTCGCCTTTGCCCTGACCCAGCGTGCTCACACCCGGGTCGACGTGCTATTGACCCGGCTGCCCCAGGGCATGCGGGCGCTGCTCAACGCCGTCGCGCAGCTGCTGTTATGTGGCTTTTCGCTGTTCATGCTGTGGCGCGGGGCCGCTGCCCTGGGCGAAACCATCGAGTTCTCGAGCCTCGCCAGTACACCGCTGCAGACGCCGCTGTGGATTCCGCAGTCGCTGTGGCTCATCGGGCTCTCGATCTTCGCCCTGGTCACGCTGCGCGCCGCCGGAAAGGCGCTGTCCCAGCTGTGTCGCGGACGCTTCTCTCAGCTGAATGCGGACTGCGACCCGCCCAGCGCCGATGACGAGCTCGACCAGGCGAAGCGCCACTACGTGGACGCTGGGTCCGCAAGCAGTGTCGCCGCAGCAGGACAGGCTCGGCACAAAGGGCATTCCCCCCAGATCCATGACCGGGGGACACCGTCATGATATCCATCAGCGAAGTGCTGCTGGGCTTTGCCCTGATGATCACCATGATGGCAGTAGGCATCCATGTCGCCGTGGCCATCTTTGTCACCGCTGCCCTCGGTGCCCTGCTCTACCTGGGCACCCCGCTACTCTATTCCTTCGGCGATCTGCTCTGGGGCACCCTCAACGACTTTATTCTTACCGCGATTCCGCTGTTCATCCTGCTGGGAGAACTGTTGTTGCGCGCGGGCATTACCGAACGCATGTACTCGGCCTTGTCGGTATGGCTCAATCGTCTGCCCGGAGGCCTGCTCCACACCAACATCGGCGCCTCTTCCGTGTTTGCCGCGATGTCCGGCTCGTCGGTGGCGACCGCAGCCACCATCGGCACCGTGGCGCTACCGGCCTTCAATGAGCGCGGCTACAGCGAGCGACTGGCGCTGGGCACCCTGGCGGCCGGGGCAACGCTGGGCATCCTGATTCCTCCCAGCATCAACATGATCATCTACGGGGCCATCACCAATACCTCCATCGGCGCCCTGTTCATTGCCGGTATCGTGCCGGGGCTCGCCCTGGCCGCCGCCTTCATGCTGGTGATCATGGCCATCAGCCTGCTGCGCCCTGGCGTGGCAGGCAGCCGCGAAGAACGGGGGCCGCTGGCCCAGCGGCTACGCTCGCTGGTCGACCTACTGCCGCCGGCCTTCGTCTTTGCCATCGTCATCGGCAGCATCTACAGCGGCTGGGCGACCCCTACCGAGGCGGCGGCCCTGGGGGTCATCGCGGCCCTCGTACTGGCAGCGATCAATCGCAAGCTATCGCTCGCCATGCTGCACGAGTGCTTTCTCTCGATGGCCCGTACCACCGCCATGATCATGCTGATCATCGCTGCGGCCTTCTTTCTCAACTACATCGTCGGCATCCTTGGCATTCCCTTCGCCCTGACCCAATGGGTGTCTGAGCTAGGCCTGACCTCGCTGGGGCTGATCCTGGCTCTGGTGGTGTTCTACCTGGTACTGGGCTGCTTCCTCGAGACACTATCGATGATGATCGCCACCGTGCCCATCGTGGTGCCCATGGTGGTGCAGTTCGGGATCGACCCGGTGTGGTTTGGCGTCTTTCTGGTGATCATGATGGAAATCTCGCTGATCACTCCGCCCATCGGCATGAACCTCTACGTGGTGCAGGGAGTGCGCGGGCGCGGCTCCATCGTCGACGTGATGCTGGGCAGCCTGCCCTTCCTGGCCGTCATGCTCGGCTTTGTTGCCCTGATCACCGCCTGGCCGGCCATCGTGCTGTGGTTGCCAGGGGTGATGGGGTAGCGTTTTACACCAACAACAATGACCTTTGCCGACCCCGTCGGCCTCGGGAGAACGCAAGATGCAACGCCTCGATACCTTGATCACCAATGCCAACGTGATCACCGCCGCCGACCGTTTCAGCGCCGATATCGGCATTCGCGACGGACGCATCGTCGCCCTGGGCGAAGGGCTCGCCGCCACCGCTGAGGTGACCGGTGACACCATCGATGCTGCCGGGCTGTGGGTCATGCCTGGCGGCATCGACGCCCACTGCCACCTGGCCCAGCCCCTGGGCGACGGCGCGGTAATGGCCGATGGCTTCGCGTCGGGAACTCGCTCGGCCGCGGCGGGCGGGACCACCACGGTGATTCCCTTCGCCGCCCAGTTCAAGGGCCAGTCGCTGCGTGCCGCGGTGGACGACTATCACCGGGAAAGCGATGGCCAGGCGATGATCGACTACGCCTTTCACATGATCGTCACCGACCCCAGCGAGACGGTACTGCGCGACGAGCTGCCGGCGCTGATCAAGGAAGGCTACAGCTCCTTCAAGATCTACCTGACCTACGATGATCTGAAGCTCAACGACCGCGAAGTGCTGGAAGTGCTGGCCCTGGCCCGTCGCGAGGGCGCCATGGTGATGGTGCATGCCGAGAATGCCGACTGCATCGCCTACCTGACCGAGCTGCTGGAGGCCCAGGGCCACACCGCCCCGCGCTATCATGCCGAGGCCCACTCTTCCATTGCCGAGCGTGAGGCCACCCACCGCGCGATTTCCCTGGCGGAGCTGATCGACGTCCCGGTGCTGATCGTGCACGTCTCCGGCCCCCAGGCCATCGAGCAGATCCGCTGGGCCCAGAGCCGAGGCCTCAGGGTCTATGGCGAGACCTGCCCCCAGTATCTGATGTTGACCGCCGACGACCTGGACCAGGATGGCTTCGAGGGCGCCAAGTGCGTGTGCAGCCCACCACCGCGCGACCCAGCCGCACAGCAGGCGGTGTGGGAGGCGCTGGAAAGCGGGGTCTTTCAGGTCTTTTCCTCGGACCACGCGCCCTTCCGCTACGAGGACGACAAGGGCAAGAAGCTGAACGGCGAGGATGCCAGCTTTTCCTGCATCCCCAACGGTATTCCCGGGCTCGAGACGCGCCTGTCGATCCTGTTTTCCGAGGGCGTCATCAAGCAGCGCATCGACGCCACCCGCTTCGTCGCGCTGACCGCCACCAACCCGGCCAAGATCTATGGACTGTATCCGCGCAAGGGCAACATCGCCGTGGGCAGTGACGCCGACCTGACCCTGTGGGATCCCGATGCCCGCGTCACCGTTCGCAACGCCGACCTGCACCACGCCGTGGACTACACCCCTTACGAAGGGCTCGAGCTCACCGGCAAGGTCGTCATGACATTGAACCGAGGCCGGATCGTGGCCCGCGATGGCAAACCCTGTGGCCCACCGGATGGCGGCGAGTTCCTGCGCTGCGACACTCCCACCCCGGCGCGACCAAGAGGCCAGGCCAAGGGGTTTTGAGGGGGACGCGACGCAACGGCCCTGGACGTGTCGATGCGCTCCCGGGGCCTGTCACCGCTGCCGCACGTCGGCACGAGTCATCCGCCTCCTACCCCAGCGCTTCCTCGACGATGGCGCGGGCTTCGTCGCTCATGGGCAGGCCCAGCGCCAGCTGATGGGCGGCGGGAGACATCTTCTTCCAGGTCATCTGGACGATGCGGATCAGGTGGTCGTGGTCGACCTGGCGGGAAAAGTCTGCGAAGTAATTCTCGAGAAAGACCAGGCAGGCACAGTCCTCTACTGCCTGGGTACCAGGATCACGTCCCAGTCCCTGCTTGCGGATCATCCGCGCCACTTCGTCGGCATCGGCGTCGCTGTAACCGCTGCTGCGCATAACCTCGGCCGCCAGCAGACCTGCACGCTTGCCCTGGTCGCGGCGCCAGGTCAGGTAGCCGATACGACCTTCTTCGTAGTCGCTGCGCGGGACTTCCCAGCGTTTGAGGTGCTGGTTGCGAACCGCTAGCCGGACCAGCTCGGGGGCTTTGGGATCGAGGCGCTCGAGCCACGCCGACATGCGACCGGCGTGCCACAGCTCCTGCGGCTGCTGCTGACCGTCGACCTCGATGCGGCGAGGATCATCGGCATGCATGGCATCGAGTCTGGAACAGGCTAGGTCAAAGGGTGCAGGGCTCATGGGCTACCTCGGGTGACGTCACGACATTGCCCTATGGTAACGACGATGTGCCGATCTCAGTAGCCCTTGTGGCAGGACTGACCGCGCAAGTGGCGGCAGGCCAGCGCCAGTGGCAGCAGGAAGATGGCAAATACCCACATGACCACGGCTACCATCACCGCCAGCAAGGTCCCTAGCCATGACCGTTCCGACACCGCCGACGAGATACCCAGGCTCTCCAGCAACAGCCCCAGCACCGCATCCATGCCGAACAGCAGCATGGCATTGCACATCCCTGCCCAGATCGCCACATCGACGACCTCTCCATGGGGGATCAGACCGATGATCGCCAGCAGCAAGAGAGCGCTGAGAGCCACCCGCACACAGACGGCGCGCAGCCGAGGCGCCCCGGTAAAGGAAGAGGGTGAGACAAGGAGCAGGCTAGCCATAAGGACACCAAGTGTGACGAGATACACACTGTATACTGAACGCTACCTACCCCTTTTGACTTAGACATTTGTGCGCGATCACCTACGCGGCTGTCAGCTTGATCCAGATCAAGGTTTTTTGCTGCTTGCTGCTTCCCCAACGCTCTCGCTGCGCCGTACAAGGCCCGCAGTGACGACCAACTACGGCGAAGGGCCGACGCTTTCGCGCCGGCCCTTCGTCAATTTACCGCTCGCCAGGCAGACAAGATGTGTCTGTCAGAACGTGTAGACCACGCTTCCGGTCAGCGTATCCACATGCCCGATACGATCCGCGTCGATGCGTTCCACCTCGAGTCGACCGGTCACATCGAACAGTTGAACCCTGGCGCCAAACCCATACACAGGGTCAGTACCGGAGTAATCCTTGCTCACCCCGCGGCCATTACGGTCGGCATCCCAGTCGGCCATGCCTGCCTTGCCGTAGACGCCGAAGGGGCCAAAGCTGAAGCCTGCGATACCCATGGCTTGCAGGCTTTCGATATCCAACGTGGCGGAGGTGCCATCGACATCGCCGTCGAGCTCGCTACCGTTCAGGTACGACAGCTCCGCACCAAGGTCCAGGAAAGGCAGCCAGCCAAAGTTGTAGCCCGCAAATACCTTTGCCGCTGACGCTTCATCGTCAAAATCATCGTCGCCCTGAATCTGGCCTGCACCTATCCCCACGTAGAGGCCTGTACTGCCGCCCGCTACACAGTGAGTCGATGCCATCAGTGCCAGTCCCATGACCACCCCTGCCAGCATCATTCGCCGCATGATCCGTGACATGTCATACACTCCCTGGAACCCTCGCCACCCCAGGAGCACAGCGCGTGCGTGCTCGACCAGGTCTGCAGTGCGTCCTTTGTGCGAGGTCTCTCGCACATGACACCTTGTACAAGTTTATCGTGAGACGACATTCTTTGCAGTATCGATTCAGGGAAAGTTCCCTGCGCGGGTATCGTCGTGGTGCCGGCATCCGGCGATCCAACGCGGTGAAGTCATGGAAACCGCGGTAGTGTTATGTTATACCCTCCAGCCGATTCCGCACGCCCGTCACCACTCCGGAGTTCCGCATGTCCCATCGCCATCGTCCCGAGGGGCCTTGCCATTTCTCATTGATGTCGCTGTCCATGAAGCGTCGCCTCGGCCTGGTCGCCATCCCCTTGCTGCCGCTGTGGCTGGCCGTTAGCTGGTCAGCAGGGTGGTGGCACTGATGTCGCGCCTGACCCTCCATGACCTGCAGCTGGCACGCGGCGGCCGCACGGTGCTCGAGCACCTGGAAGGCCGCTTCCAAGACGGTGCCATCACCGCGCTGATAGGCGCCAACGGTGCCGGCAAGAGCACCCTGATTCAGGCCATCATGGGCACACTGACGCCGGTCGCCGGACGAGTGGAATGTGACGTGCCCGCCGCCCGGCGCGCCTGGCTGCCCCAGCAGCTGGCACTGGACCTCAGCTTCCCGATGAGTGTCGAAGAACTGATCATGACCGGCACCTGGCCGAGCCACGGGGCCTTCAAGGGCTACTGTGGTGCGCACTACCGCAGGGGCCGGGACATCATGGAGCGACTGGGCATCTCTCACCTCGCACACCGTCCCCTCGGCGAGCTATCCGGCGGTCAGCGCCAGCGCGCCTTGATCGGGCGCACGCTGATGCAGGAAGCCGAGCTGCTGCTGCTCGACGAGCCGTTTGCCAACGTCGACGTCGACACCGTGGAAATGCTGATGACGGTGCTTCGCGAAATGGCCGACGCGGGAACCACGCTAGTCATCGTCCTGCACGACATGACGCAGCTATCGCGCCTGGCCGATGACGTGCTGGTGCTGACCGAGGGACATGGCCGCTGGGCCACCCCCGACGCTCTGGTCGAGCGCCACACCGGCCAGCTGACGCGCCCACCGCGCCTGCCCCTGACGTTTCCTGGATCTGTCTGAATGTTTGACGCACTTGTATCGACCCTGCACGCCTGGCTGATTGCGCCGTTTGACTATGCCTTCATGGGCCGCGCCCTGGTCGCCAGCCTGGCCCTGTCGCTGGCCGCACCGCCACTGGGGGTCTTCCTGATGCTGCGGGGCATGAGCCTGATCGGCGACGCCATGTCCCACGCCATTCTTCCCGGCGTTGCCCTGGGCTTTCTCATGGCGGGTTTCTCGCTGCCGATCATGAGCCTTGGCGGCATGCTGTCAGGATTGTTGATAGCACTGCTGGCGGGCAGCGTGTCTCAATTGACCGGCCATCGCGAAGACTCGGCCATGGCCAGCTTCTTCCTTATCTCCCTGGCAGCAGGGGTCATGCTGGTCGCCATGGGCGGCAGCAGCGTCGACCTCACCCATGTCCTGTTCGGCTCCATCCTGGCGGTGGACACCACCGCTCTGGTGCTGATCGCCAGTATCAGCAGCCTGATCGTGATCACCCTGGCCGTCATCTTTCGTGCGCTGGTGGTGGAATGCCTCGACCCGCTGTTTCTACGCAGCCAGGGAGTCAAGGGCGGCCTGGTGCACGGGATCTTCCTGGGCCTGGTGGTGCTCAATCTCACCGCCGGGTTCCAGACCCTGGGCACTCTGATGGCGGTTGGCCTGATGATGCTGCCGGCCACCACGGCGCGCTTCTGGAGCACTCGCCTGGAAGGCCTGATGGGCCTGTCGGTGATCATTGCACTGGGTGCAAGCCTTGGTGGATTGCTGCTGTCGTACCACCTCAGCCTACCTTCAGGCCCTGCCATCATACTGCTGGCGGGGGTCGCCTACCTGCTGTCTGCGGTGTTTGGACGCCAGCACAGCCTTGCCGCGCGACTGCGACGCCGCGCCATGCCGCTGGGTGCCGACGAACGCGCCTGACCTGACCACGCCCATCCAACCGCCACCGGAGAACGACACTCATGCCCCTGTCACTGCCTCACGCTCTCATCAAACGCCACGCCTGGATGGCCTTGGCGGGACTCGCCCTCGGCCCCCAGGCCTTGGCGGCCGAACCTACGCAGGTGGTCACCAGCTTCAGTGTACTGGCCGATATGGTTCGCAACGTCGGTGGTGACAGGGTTGAGGTCACCTCCCTGGTCGGGACAGATAGCGACCCCCACGTCTACTCTCCTCGCCCCACCGATGCCAGAGCCCTGGCAGAGGCCGACCTTGTGGTGCTCAACGGCCTGCAGTTCGAGGGTTGGATGACACGCCTGCTGGACGCCAGTGGCTACCAAGGCACAACCGTTGTCGCCACTGAGGGCGTACCAGTGCTGGCCTATGGCGGCCAGTCGCTGCATCAACAGAGCGACCACGGCGAACACCAGGGTCATGACGACCACGCTGAGCATGCAGGCCATGACGAGCATGACCACGCAGAGCACGCTGGCCATGACGGCCACGACGAGCATGACCACGCGGATCACGACGACCACGCTGGCCATGACAGCCACGACGAGCATGACCACGCGGATCATGACAGCCACGCTGGCCATGACAGCCACGACGAGCATGACCACGCGGATCATGACGGCCACGCTGGCCATGACCATGGACAGTATGATCCCCACGCCTGGCTCGACTTGTCGGCAGGGCTGATCTACGTCGCCAATATCCGCGATGGCCTGATCGCCGTAGATCCCGACAACAGCGCCCACTACACCGCCAGGGCCGATAGCTACATGGCGGACATCAAGGCGGCTCACCAACAGGTGCTGACGCTGCTGGACGACCTGCCAGACCATGCTCAGGTCATTGTCGGCCACGACGCCTTCGGTCACTTTTCGCGTGCCTACGGGATCGACTTCCTGTCGCCGGTGGGCCTTTCCACCGAAGCGGAACCATCAGCCGCCGATATCGCCCAGATGGTGGACATCATTCGCGAGCGCCAGATCCCCGCGCTGTTCATTGAAAACATGTCCAGCCCGGCGCTGATGGAACAGCTGTCCGAGGAAACAGGGGTGCCCATCGCCGGTACGCTGTATAACGGAGCGCTGTCGGAAGACGGCATGACCTCCCACTACGTGGGGATGATCCTGCACAACGCCGAGGTGCTGCACCAAGGCCTGCTGCACCAGGATGCCTCCGAATCATCAGACCATGACCATGACCACGATCATGATCATGCAGCGCATGACGACCACCAGCACTGATCACTCTTGCGCATCCGCCAGCATGCAAAGGACCGCCCGGGGGCGGTCCTTTAGCGAGGCACTGAACGCATCAGCGAAGCGCTGAACACATCAGCCGGGCTTGCCGAGACGCCAGGCGCCCGCAGTCCAGCCAGCGCTATCAGGCGTCAGGAATCTCCAGCGCCTGCTGAATCACCGGCCAGGCTTCTTCGCCATCTCGCGTGGTCACTCCCTCGACGAACGACCGGGTCTGCTCGGGATGTTGCTGTAGCCACTCCAGCGCCACCTGCTCCGGCTCACGCTCTTCGTAGCTGAATCCACGAATCATCGCGCTCTGGTCATCGGCGCTGAAGACCAGTTGGTCCAGCAGGCGTGTGGCATTGGGATGGCTCTGCGCGAACTCGCGACGGACCAGTGTCCGCACGTCGCTGCGACCGCCCTCCGGCCCCCACATGTCGTTCGGATCATCGAGGTAGCGAACGTCGAACTCAATGTTCATCCAGTGCGGCGTCCAGCCCGCGAACACAATCCACTCTTCACGATCGATGGCCGCATCCACGGCACTGAGCATGCCGGGGGTGGAGGTTTCCGACAGCTCCCAGTCGCCCAGACCATAGCTGTCGTCGTCCACTGCGGCATTCAGCGAGTCGCTCATGCCGGAGCCGACCTCGATGGAGTAGATCGTGCGATCCAGACGCTCGGCAAACTCTTCCTTGTCCAGGTCTTCTGCCGATGTCAGACCCGCGTCGTACACATACGCAGGAACGGCGAACCCCAGCCGGGCGCCATCAACGTTGTTGCCGAGATCCTCAAGGGTGGGCTCGTCGCCCTCGAAGCTGGCGTCGTACATCCCCTGCTGGGCAGGCAGCCAGGCCGCCAGAAAGGCATCCAGCTCGCCTTGGCGCAGGGCCTGGTAGGTAATGGTGGAGCCAAGCTCTTCCTGTACGGGTTGATAGCCGAGCGTCTCCAGCAGGGTGGATGCCAGGGCCGTCTTGACCGTCACTCCCGGCCAGGCGGGAACGGAAAAACGAACCTGGGCATCTTCCTGAGTCGAGCGCTCTGCTTCCGCCTGGGCGGCCAATGGTGTAGCGGCCATCAAGGCAGCCAGCACAGCAGCAGACATCGTGTAATACGGCATGAAGCACCTGTAGATTGCGATAGAGGTCTCTACCATACCCTCTCAGCGCTGTGCCTCAAGGCGGCGCCTTCAACGGCTCCTTTGCTGGAGTTTGCCAAGAATGCCGGGCTGATCCAGTCTTAAGAGGAAACGGCACACTGGTGAAACGCCCCTCACCAAGAGCCCCGCCGGTCCCCTATATCCCCCCGTGGGAGGAGGCAAGTAGATGGCTGATATCGACTACACTCTCGAGCGCCAGATCACCATCAAGGCGCTAGCCAGGGCGCTGGCCCACGGTTTTTCTCCGATCGTCGAAGTCGAGTCCATGGATGGCATCTACACGGTGCGCTTCCACCATGCCAACGGAGCATCGGAGCTGGCCGACGACAAGGGCCGCACACGCACCTTCCTCGGCACCGGAGAAATTCGTGAGCTGCTGGGCGGCGTCGGCCTTACCCACGGCGTGCTGACCTGGTCGGATCAATGCGGCGATGAAATGATCGGGGTGGAAGGCAAGGCCATGACACCGGATGAGATGCTGGCCAACGGCACTCGTATTGCCTTCCGCTGAGGCGAGGCGTTGTCCGAGACGTCGAAGAGCGACGGTGAGGCAAGGTAAAAATCGTTGAGAAATAGCAGCTTACGCTAGGCTAATGAGCACGTTAAGCCGGTATTAAACGCCGTATCACCAGGCGCAGGCCCTTTTCAGACCAGCCCTGGACTATTGGCCTGCACGTCATGACAGAGTACCGTAAGCCTCATCATGTCTGTGCAGAGCACGCCGCAATGAGCGCATTGACGCCTTACCTGGCCAGATGGTCCCTGATGTGCACGCTGCTATTGATACTGGCCGGCTGTGCGTCGCCACAGCTGGATACCAGCGGCGGCAACAAGGGGCTGTCCATGGAGCGTGCCCTGATCCTGTCGGAAGCCAGGGGCTCCCTGGGCACCCCCTATCGCTTTGGCGGCAATGACCCTCGCGGACTCGACTGTTCCGGCCTGGTGCAGATGGCTTACTCCCGGGCCGGCATCAGTGTCCCCCGGTCCTCACGGGAGCAATATCACCAATTGCCGGCGATTGACCAGCCACGCCCGGGCGACCTGCTGTTCTTCGCCACCGGCAAGGGCTCCGAGGTCAGCCATGTCGGCATCTTCGCCGGTAACGACGTCATGATTCATGCACCGGGCCGGGGCCGCCAGGTCACCACGACATCGCTGACCCTCGACTACTGGCAAGAGCGTTTCGTCGGCGCCGCCGCCGCCGCGCCTTGAACGGGGCGCTGCGCTGACCTCTCTCTTCCTCTCCTTCTCGCGTTCTCCCGTTCTGCGCCGTCCGCCGCTCTGTTGCATGCGCCACCGTCCGACTTTATCGACCAAGGTCGCATCAAGACGAATGAACGCTATGCTGTTTCGAGCATCAGAAGATGTCACATAGTCGTCAACAAAGCTTAAGCACTCGTTAAGGTGGCGCCGCTACGATGGCATCGATCCTTTACCCAGCAACGATAAGGAACCGTCTTTATGCCTTTCCTGCAACAGGTCAGCAGATCCCACGCCCGCCTCTCTCTGCGCGGATGGCTGTCGGTCAGCGTTGCCATACTCGGCGGCATGGCCCTGATGGCATTCTGGTCGCCGATCAGCCTGTCGCTTGGCACGCTCAGTCTGATTCTGGGCAGCATGGCGCTGTGGCCGCGTTCCAGCGCCGCCCACACAGAGGCAGACCTGGATCGTGAGGCTCGCGTTGCCGAGACAGCCCACGCCAAGACGACATTCTCGCTGACGCACCTGACCCTCGCGGCGGTGGGTGTACTGGTCGCCCTGCAACTGCTGGCCTGATGACGCTCCATCCAGCGGCGTAAGAACATCGTGGCTTTACAGCTGCGCGCCATGCCCGGATCATGAGGCCCTGGTTATCTGATTGCCGCAGCGTGCCCTGCATGCGCTGCGCAGCCGAGACAAAGGCCTCACATGACATCCGCCCTTGCCGGCGCCGATATTGGCGCCACGCTGACGCGACTGCGCCAGTCCACGCCACTGGTACATAGCATTACCAACTACGTGGCCATGAACCCCGCCGCCAATGTGCTGCTGGCCCTGGGCGCATCGCCCGCCATGGTGCACGCCGCCGAGGAGGCGGCCGAGTTCGCGGCCCTCGCCAATGCTCTGGTCATCAACATCGGTACCCTTTCCGCCCCCTGGGTCGATGCCATGTTGAGCGCAGCCGAGTCCGCTCAACAACAACAGACCCCCTGGGTGCTGGATCCTGTGGCGATTGGCGCTACACGCTTTCGACGTGACGCCTGTGCCCGCCTGCTCGAGTTTTCTCCGACTATCATCCGCGGCAACGCCTCAGAGATCATCGCCCTCGCCGGCGACGCCCTGGGCGGACGAGGCGTCGATTCCACCGCAGCCAGTGACGAGGCGCTCACGGCGGCGGTGGCCCTGGCCAGACGTCAGCAGGCAGTGGTCGCCGTCACCGGCGAGGTCGACCTGGTCACGGATGGCCAGCGATGTGTCCGCATTGTGGGAGGTCATGCCCTGATGCCGCGAGTCACGGCCCTTGGCTGCGCTCTTTCCGGAGTGGTAGCGGCCTTCGCGGCCTGTGAGAAGGACCCACTATTGGCTACGGCCTGCGCCCTCACCTGCTACGCTGAGGCGGGTGCTCAGGCCGGGCAGACGGCGCCGGGGCCTGGTAGTTTTGCGGTGGCCTTCATTGACGCGCTGCACCAGCTGTCTGCCGATGCTCTGGCCAACCGCACGCCCCTGGAGATCAGCACTCTCCCATGACCCGCTTTTCCCGCCTGCCACTTCACTCTTTTCAAGGATGCTGCACGTGACGCGATCTCCCCGCCGATTCGACCGACAGGCCCTGCGCCTCTATCTGGTGACAGACCCCGAGCTGTGCGCTGAGAGGGGAATCGAGGACACCGTGAGCCAGGCTGTCAACGGCGGCGTGACCCTGGTCCAGCTTCGCGACAAGGGGGCCAGCGATGAGGAACTGATGGCCCTGGCACTGCGCTTGAAACCGCTGCTTGCCGAGCACCGCATCCCCCTGGTCATCAATGATCGGGTTCAGGTCGCCGTTGCCGCCAAGGTCGACGGCGTACACCTTGGCCAGGACGATGGCGACGTGAGCGAGGCTCGCCGCCTGCTGGGCGACGAGGCGATCATTGGGCTGTCGGTTCAGCGTCCCGAACAGCTGACACAGCTGGACGTGCGGGCGCTGGACTATCTCGGCCTGGGCCCGGTATTCGCTACCTCCACAAAGCGCGACCACGCGACCCCGCTAGGCGTTGCTGGCCTGTCCTCGCTGGTGGCGGCCAGCCCGCTGCCCAGCGTGGCGATTGGCGGGCTGAAGCGAGAACATGCCGCCGCCATACGGGCAAGCGGTGCCGATGGCATGGCCGTGGTCTCCGCCATCTGCGGCCAACCCGACCCGAGCCAGGCCGCCCAGGACCTGCTGGCGGCCTGGGAAGGGTAAGTCGCCCAGGGATCCGGCACGCCGCAACCACTAAGGTTGCGGTCGCCGACGCCCATGGACCATCGCCGCGATCAGGTTATCGCCTTGTTTGCGGCCTTCCAGCACCGCACCAAGCACATGCACGGGCACCAGGCAGAGAACGGCGGTCGCCAGCCCTTCATGCAGCTCCTCCATCCAATGCAGGTCGTGGAAGCGTTCGGTGTGCACCATCAGCATGCCCGTCGTTCCTAGCCCCAGCAGCAAGGCGAGCAGGCTGATCATCATCAGCGCCCCCAGCGGCGTGTGGGTGATGCGACCGCCTTCTGCCGCGTGACCGCGAATCGCTGCCTTGAGTCGCGCTGGCGTCGGCCAGAAACTCGTCCAGCGCACTGACCAGGGGCCCACCAGGCCCCACAGGATACGAAGGCCAATCAACCCCACCAGGGTATAGCCGATATAGCGGTGAGGGCCTATCTCTGCGTAGTTGAGCGCAAATCCGAGCACCAGCGCCCAATGAAAGACTCGCACCAGCGGATCCCACACCATGATGCGCTGTGGGGTCGGGGTCCTTGCTGCCGTTGTCATCTCGCTACTCCCGTCGAAGGTACGCGACATCGCGCGGAAGTAGGCTGGCATTCAACCCTTAAGCCTCGCTTACGCGAGACGCCCTCGCGCGAGTGGGAGCAGACGAGTCGCTACCGATCGTTTTATGCCGTTGGGCGGCGCTTGAGGCTGGTGCGCCCTTCCTGGTAGGCAATCGCCAGGCCGCTGGCGATGATCAAGGTGCCGCCGACCCATACGCCCCAATCCGGCAGCTCTCCCCAGAACAGCCAGCCCAGCAGCACCGCCCATAGCATGGCGGTATAGTCGAAGGGCGCGGCGATGGCCGCAGGGGCGTGACGAAATGCCAGCGTGATGAACGCCGTGGCACCCACCCCAAGCACACCCGCCATCAGAAAGGCCGGCCAGTGCGCCGCTTCCGGCGCCTGCCAAACCAACGGCAATGCGAGCCCGGTGATCACAAAAGGCACCAGGGTCATGTAGAACACCATCGCCCAGAGATGCTCGCGAGCGCCGTAGCGACGTGCGGTGATCATCATCAGGGCGTAGAACACCGCTGCCCCCAACATGGCCAGCGCGCCCAGAGAGATGCCGTCGCTACCTGGCCGGACCACCACCAGAACGCCGACAAAACCCACCAGAGAGGCACACAATACGGGCATGCTGACCTTCTCACCCAGCAGCGGCACCGACAGTAGACTCACGAACAGCGGAGCCGCGAAGGCAATGGCGGTACCTTCCGCCAGCGGCATCAGGGTCAGCCCCAGCACAAAGCAACCCATCGTGCCGGTATAGATCAGCCCTCGCACCAGGTGCACACCAGGGCGACGGGTGGCCAGCGTGCGAAGTCCGCTTCCCCTCCACGCCAGCAGCATGATCATCGGCAGCGATACCAGGGTTCGGAAGAAGATGATCTGGACCGGCGAATGCACCTCTCCCAACCACTTCGAGATGGCATCCCCCAATGCCAGGCACAATACCCCCAGGCACATAAACCCGATTCCCTTCACTGACGATGCCATTCGACCTCCCTGCTGGACTGAAAATGCGACGCTTGGATACCCGCCTGGATAGCACCCGTCACTCGTCACAAGCCGCCGGTCAGTCATCGCCAGTCACTCGCTGTCCGTCACCAACTGTCCGGTGCTCACTTTCCGGTACTGGCTTTCCGGTGCTGACTTTCCGGTACTAGCTTTCCGGTGCTGACTTTTTGTTACTACGGCGGCCCCCGACCCGGTGGCCGGCGGAGTGCTTATGGAAGAACGGGTAGAAGAACGGACAACAGTACGTCACGCCGTTCAGGCAGTGCTCAATAACGTTAGGGGGATAACGCTTTTGAGGCAAGCATCTTGCACCATGACTGTGCAAGTGCGTAGACACCTGGGTCACGCGCCATGCAAAAGGCCCGCCGAAGCGGGCCTCACTGGACAGGCGGGGCTTGCACCAACGTGCTTACAGACTCGCCTGCACCACCATGCAGTCCATGCCCTGCTCCATCAGGCGACGGCAGGCCGAACGCGCCTGCCCTTCCTGAAGGTCCAGGACCTGCGCGCGATAGATGTTGGCGTTATCCGCCCTGGCGACAGCCACGCGAGCATGGGACATCTCGCTTGCCAGGCGATTGGCCGCCTGGCTGGCCTGGCTGCGGGCGCTGTCCATGTCGCTGAACGCGCCCACCTGAACCCCCCAGTCGCCGGTCTGCGCAACGCTGGGTGCCGACGACGCCGTTGCCCTGGGCTCTGGGCGAGTCGCGGCCGGCACCGAGGCGGCGACAGGAATGGACGCCACCGCAGGAGCCGAGCTAGGGGCATCATCCATCAGTCGACGCAGTGGGTCCGTCTGGGGCCGGGTGCCAGAGATCACCGGCGTCGACGACTCGAAGCGCACGGGCGTCCCTGCACTCTGGCGACTGGCAACCTGGGCAGGAGGCACGATGGTCTCGACCCGCGACGGCTGCACCGCATTGGACGAGGTCTGGGCCAGGCGTGATGACGTTGGCACAGGGGCTGAGATCAATCCGCGCTGACGTGGTGCCATCAACTCGCCGCCAGATACATCGGTGCTGGCAAGAAAGCCGCGGCCATCCGACAGGGAAGCACGCAGAAAGCCACGATCCAGCACGCTCATCATCTGTTCATCCCGGGACGCGGCGGTATACCCCCCCATGACCACGGCCACCATGCGGCGTCCGTTGCGGGTCGCCGACGTCGCCACATTGAAGCCTGACGCACGGATGAAACCGGTCTTCAGGCCATCGGTTCCGGGGTACTTGGTCAACAGCCGGTTATGGCCGGTATGCCGTGTGCCGCGCCAGGTAAATTCCGTCAGCGAGAAGTAGGGGTAGTACTGGGGGAAGTCCAGCATCAAGCGCCGGGCCAGGATCACCATGTCCCGGGCGGTAGTCACCTGCCCTGAATCCGGCAGGCCCGAGGCGTTGCGGAAGGTGGTGTTGTTCATCCCGAGACTACGCGCCTTGCGCGTCATCATTTCCGCAAAGTGGGACTCGGTGCCGCCCAGCGACTCCGCCACCACCACGGCCACGTCATTGGCCGAGCGCACGATCAGCGCCTGGATGGCCTTTTCCACGGGAATGGTATCCCCGGGCTTGAGCCATAGCTTGGTCGCTGGCATTGACGCCGCATGGGACGACACGGGCAGCGGTTGCCCCAGACTCATGGACCGCCCCTCGAGCGACTCGAACAGCATGTAGAGCGTCATCATCTTGGTCAGCGAGGCGGGGTAACGCGACTCGTCGGCATGTTCTGCATAGAGGATCTCATGCGTCTCGGCGTCTACCACGATACCGGCGTAGCGCGGATTGCCGGCGTGAGCCGACTGTACCATCAGGCACGTCACCACCAGCGCTATCAGCATGGTCAGCGACCGCCACACGGAATACCTTGTGGTCACCATTATCCAAAACCCCTGCGATTTATCCGACTGCACTGACGGCATTATGACCCACTTACACCGACTGTACAGGCCCAATTAACGTGGCTTTGCCATCAATAGCGGTATGACATTGCCTATTTTGTGCAGGCGCCTTCGCCAGCCCTCAATCCGCAGCGTCTCCCTCGAGCCCCGCGCGCGCCAGCAGCGCCTGTGGATCCACCTTGTCCCACTGCCCCGGCTTGAGGAAACGCTTGGCAAAATCCCGATAGACTCGCTGCTCCAGCAGCAGCCGGTACAGGTCGGGGTCCAGATGGCCATCGCGCACCATGTCCGCCAGCAGCGCCAACGCCCGCGACAGCGTCATGGCTGCCTTGTAGGGACGGTCTGCTGCGGTCAGCGCCTCGAACACATCGGCCATCACCATCACTTTTTCCTCGAGGCTCGCTTCCTTCAGCTTCAGGCGCCGAGGATACCCCGTACCATCCATGCGCTCATGATGATTGCCGGCAATCGAGGGCACCTGGCGCAGATGCGCCGGCCACGGCAGCGCCTCGAGCATCATGATCGTCTGGATCACATGCTCCTGAATGCGAAAGCGTTCGACATCATTGAGCGTACCGCGGCGAACCGACAGGTTGTAAAGCTCGCCGTGATGACCCGCCAGCGGACAGGGTGACATGTCAAACTGCCAACGATTGTCCGGATCGCCGCGTTCCACCGCGGGCCGCGAGCGATGCCAGGGAATCTCGTGGCGCGGCAGATCAGCAAGCAGGCGCTCCTCAGCGGGCAGACGACGTACAGGCTCCCGCGCCATGCGTGCCAGCTCATCCCGAGACAGCCCCAGGCGATCGTCAAAGTGGCGCCACCAGCGCCACTCGGCGATCGTGGCCAGTTGCTCGAGCAAGGCGTCACTGATGGCTTCGCCGCCACGATTGGCCTCTGCCACGCACTCGAAGGCGGCGGTAAGCTCTTGCTGGCGGGCATGCCGCCGCCGTTCGAGAATGACTGGATCACCACCGTGAGCCCGGCCCTGCCAATAGGCCACGTCGGCATCTCGCCACAACACGTCGAAGCGAGTGCGGATTTCATGAATGCGATCATGTCGGGCTTCCAGCTTGGTGGCCTTTTCCATCACCTCGTCGGGAATGGCCAGCTTGCCGCAATCATGCAGCCATGCGGCCAGATGAAAGGCACTGCGCTGGCGCTGATCAAAGTGGACCTCGGCAAAGGCCCCCGAATCCGCTCGCTCTATGGCATTGACGATCAACTCCGCCAGGGCGGGGACCCGCGAGCAATGACTGCCGGTATGCGGTGACTTGGCATCGATGGCACGGGCCACCAGCTTGACGATGCCGTCCAGCAGACGCGCCTCGCCCTGGAGCAACCTGCGCAGGTCAATGGCCACCGCCGCCGCGGACGACACCTCCTTCACAAAGGCACGCCAGTGCAGGTCATCGTCGTCGGTCGAACGCAAGGCCACCGCCAGCAGTCCCAGAATCGCCCCCTCTCGATTGCACAGCGGCTGCAGCAGATAGTCGTGCCGATCAAAGTCAGCCTCAAGCCGTGCCAGGGCACCTTCGGGGGACCCTTCAAGTGCCAGCTCCGGTGCCCTGGGGTCGCTGTCCGGGTCACGGGCCTCACCCGACTGCGCCACGCGCTCAAAGCGCCTCTCGTTATGTTCATCGGCCAGATAGATGGCGCCGGAGCGGCTGCCAGCACCCTGCAGCAAGTCTTCGAGGATGCTGGTCAGCATCGGTGCCAGCTGCGGCTCGCTGTTGAGTACGCGGGTGATGCGCCCAAACCCTTCCACGCCCCGGGACAAGCGCCCCAGGGCCAGACTCAGCCCCCTGACCTCCGACACTCGCGAGCTCACTCCGTGACAACCGGCGAAGTCGTAGCGGCCCAGCGCTTCCACCTGCTCGGACAACCGCTGCAGCGGCCGCCCAAGACGCCGTCCCAGGACCAGCCCCAGCGGCAGTAGCGCTAGCGTCACCATGCCGGCCAGTACCGAGCTTTCGATGATCATCTGCCCCGCACCGGCGGACAGCTCCTCCTCAGGCACCACCGCCAATAGCTGGGTGGGCTGGTCCCCCAGACGTGCAAACGGCAGCACCAGCCCCCACCAATGACGCCCTTCGTGCTCTAGTCGCACAGGGCTTTGCTCGCCCGACGGTAGGTGCTCTCGCGTGTGTTCCAGCGCTCTCAACTTTCGTAGCACGGGAAAATTCAGCTCGTCGATCGATGCCAGGCGGCCATCCGTGACCGCCCTGCTCGACCCTGGCTGATCGAGCGGGGCAATGCCAGGCGTCGCGTTCAAGGGCGAGCTGGAGGTCGTGGATGCGCTGGAGGAGGAGTTGGCTGGGTTGCTGGCAGGGTTGCTGACAGGGGTGCTGGCTGAGACACTGAGAGTGTCGTCTTCAGCGCTGTGGATGGTGGTCGCCAGCGCCTGCCCCGTGTCCGTCACGATCGCCATGCGGGTGCCCGGAGTCAGGCGCAGGCTGTCCATTCCCAGGCCGAGGTCCTGGGAGGCCACATCGAGCCCCACCACCACCTCGCCATGACGTCGTGCCATGCTGATGCCGATCTCGCCGGTGTAGTAGAACGCGTAGGGCGCCGTCAGGTAAGACGTGCCTTCCCTGCTGGCCCGCTGAAACCAGGGACGTGTACGCGGATCAAAGAAGTACTGAGCCAGAGGCTCTCGCCCAAGCGGACTCAGCCGCTGATCGTACAGTCGCCATTCGCTGGCGTCCGCGGCGCTGGCATCCCCCGGCACGACCAACGCCAGGTAAGCGGCGTCGGGGTGATGGGCAAGCTCCGGCCGCACGCTCTCCATCATCCGCTCCACGGACCGAAACATCACAAAGTCGCCGTCACCATTGGCCATGTAGACGGCGTCAATCAGGCGGTGGGCGGCCAGCGCAGACGCCATCAGCGGACGTTGCTCCAGCCAGTCGCTGGCGCTACCGGTGGCACCACTTGCCAGCATGTCGATAGCGACCTGGGACGGCCTGACCAGCGCCTGGGTATGTGCCTCCAGAGTGCTGACCAGCTGATGCGATGTTTCTTCCAGGGTCGCGCCCAGGGTGCGCTGGGACTGATGCCAGGAAAACCACAGCAGCGCGACCGCCATGACCGTCATGACGGCAGCGATGACGACGCCGATCAGCCACTGCATCGAGACGACGAAACGCTGACGGTGCATGATCGAGCCTCGTATGTACGCCGGGGCGGCTGCCTAGGGGGAATCCTCGCGCGCAAGGGCGCAACGGGCTCCTACAACTATATGCAGCATCGATACTTTTTGCCTGCTTACACCGCCATGAAGGGGGGGTAGAGGGTCAGCACCCCAGGTGGGAGGACGCCGGCCGTGTGGCACGCGCCTTGATCGCCGCAAGATCGACATCATCGCGCTGTCGGCTGGCGACAAAGTTGTCGGCGTAGCGACGCCATACGCCGCTATCCAGCAGCAGCAGGAAGAGCTGGGCATCCAGGTGTCCCTCGCTGACCATGTCCGCCAGGATCTCCAACGCGCGGGACAGGGAGAGCCCAACCTTGTAGGGACGATCAGAGGCGGTCAGCGCTTCGAACACGTCGGCCAGCGCCATGACGCGCTCTTCAATGCTGGCCTCGCTGAGCTTGACCTGGCGCGGGTAGCCGCGGCCATCCATGCGCTCGTGATGATTGCCGGCGATTTCCGGCACCCGCCGCAGGTGAGCCGGCCACGGCAGCGACTCGAGCATGATGATGGTCTGGATCACATGCTCCTGCATGCGAAAGCGTTCGACATCATTGAGGGTTCCGCGAGGCACGCTCAGGTTATACAGTTCGCCCTGGTGCTCGGCCAGGGCCGGGGGCTGCATGGCAAAGCCCCAGCGGTTGAGGGGATCTTCCGGGTGCACCGGCGGACAGGCCCGCTGCCAGGCCAGGCGATGACGGGGCTGATCAGCGAGCAGCTGCTCCTGGGCTGGCAGCGGGTGCACCGGCTCATCGACCAGCTGGGCCAGCTCGGCCTTGGACAGCCCCAGCCGATCATCGAAATGCCGCTGCCAGCACCAGCTGCCGATCTCCACCAGGCGCTGCTGCAGCGCTTCTCCCATCGTCTCGCCGCCCTGGTTGGCCCTGGCGACACAGGCGAAGGCATCGCTAAGCTCCTGGCGGCGCTGTAAACGCGTCGCTGCCAGGGTGGTCGCATCACGGCCCTCGGCCAGCCCCCGCCAATAGTCCACATCGGCGTCCCGCCACAGCACTTCAAAGCGGGTCCGCACTTCATGAATCCGGTTGTAGCGGGTCTCCAGCTTGGTGGCTTTTTCCATGATGTGGTCAGGGGTGGTCAGCTTGCCACAATCATGCAGCCAGGCGGCCAGATGAAAGGTCGCCCGCTGGTCATCGCTCAGGCTGATAGCGGCGAAAGGCCCCTGGGTGGCCTTGTCCACCTCGTCGATCAGCATCTCGGCCAGCTGCGGCACTCGTGAACAGTGGCCTCCCGTATGGGGAGACTTGGCATCCGTGGCCTTGGCCACCAGCTGGATCATCGCATCCAACAGGCGAGCCTCGGCTTCCAGCAGGCGCCGCATATCGATCGCCACCGCCGCCACCGAGGAGACTTCGGCGACAAAGTTGCGCCAGCGACCATCGTTGTGATCGCGCCGTGGGCGAGCCAGCAACAGCACGCCCAGGCGCTTGTCGGCACGATCACGCAGCGACTGCACCAGATAGCCTCTCGCCTCCAGCTGTTCGCGCACCTCGGCCAGTGGGCCACTGGCGGTGGCAATCTCGAGGGCCTCGGGCAGCGGCTCCGATGCGTCAGCGCATCCTGCTTCGGCGGTAGCCACGAAGCGATCAGCCCGAACCTCGTCGGCCAGATAGATCATGCCATGGTGGCTACCGGTCACGCTGAGCAGCTCCCCGAGTATCGCTTCGAGCATGGCATCAAGGCCCTGCTCGCGCCCCAGTATCCGGTTGATCTGCTGAAACTTGCCCGCTCGGTGCACCAGGGTGTCCAGAGCCCGGGACAGGTGCGATACCTCACTCACCCATGACTCCACGCCACGATAGGCCTCCAGGTTGAAATCCGAGATAGTGCGCACCTGCTGGGCCAGGGCCCGTAGCGGTCGTCCCAGGCGATGGGCCAACAGGATGCCCAACGGCACCATCAGCGTGACCAGACCGAGAGACAGCAACAGGCGATGCCACAGTGATTCCCGCATGCTGGCCATCAGCTGGGCCTCTGGAGTGGCCACCAGCAGCCAGGCCAGGCGACTGCCCAGCATGTCGAATGACAGCGCCAGCCCCCACCACTGCTGGTCGCCGTGAGCAAAGCGCACTGGCCGCTCAATGACATTCAGCGATCTCAGCGTCACCAGCGGGGTATCGCCAAGATCGCTGAGCGTGGTACCCGGCAGCGGCGCCTGGCCCTGGTCGATGTCATGCGCCAACAAGAGCCCATCCGGCGTGGTGATGGCCAGACGAGACCCGGGCTCGGTGGAAAATCGCTGAATCTCGCGGCCCAGGTCCTCTGAGGTCATGTCGATACCCAGCACGGCCCGGCCGCTATGAGAACGTTGCGACAGGGTGACTCCCTGCTCGCCATTGGTGAAGAAGGTATAGGGATCCGACAGGTGCGGCAGAAAATCGGTTTCCGCGTCGCGATACCAGGGGCGCGTCCTCGGGTCGAAGCCGTAGTCGACCACCGGATACCGACGCATCTCGCGCAGCTGGCCATCCAGCACCTGCCAGTAGCCCTCCTCCTGCTGGCGACTGGCCAAGCCGTGCGGGGCCGCGGAGTCGCCGTGCAGGATCAGTGTCAGATAGATACCGCCGGTCAGGTCAACCTCGGCAGGAATGGCCGTGGGAGAAATACGCTCGATCAGCCGTACCATCAGGAAGTCGCCGGTGTCGCTGCCGATGTAGGCGCTGCCGAGTACCTCCTGGGCCCCTACCGCGGCCGCCAGCAGCTGCAGCATATTGGCGCCGCTGGTGCTGTGGAACTTGTCCACATCCGCTTCGCTGACCAGCACCCCGAGCATGGCGCGAGCGGGCTCCAGCAGAGCCTGGGTTCGCACTTCCACCATCGTCGACAGCTGCTGACTGGTCCGCTCCAGCGACTGCACCAGCGAGGCTCTCGCCTGGTACCACGACTGCCACAGCAACAGCCCCGCCAGCACCAGCATCATGCCGACGATGGAGGCAGCGATCAGTAGCTGTATGGGCTGTTCTCGATGGAAAGGCAGGCGCATCAAGACGACTCGAAAGAGGCTGTGGCTGGGTGACAGGAATCTATCACTCTATGCCAATTCGCCGTCCTGGGGGCCTGGAGAGACTACCTACTCGGCGGTATATCGCTCGCTTCTTTTGTCCTTGCAGGCACTGGGACAGAGCGCCCCAAGGGCCCCCGGGGCGCCTTCATGGCTCACGCCAGCAGGCGTGACAGACCTAACCACACCAGGCGCAGAGACAGCGCCGTCAGCACCAGTCGAAAGCCATGATCGAAGCGATGCTCAGAGAGCCAGTTGAGCAGGCGCAGTCCCAGCCAGGTGCCGACCACGCCCATGGCAACCATCGCGACGATCAACGCCAGCCAATCGGCAAACAGAAAGCCGGCCGCCCCGAAGACGAATGCCTTGGTGAGATGCTGGAAGGTCATGCAGGCCGCAAAGGTGGCCACGGTGGTCTGGCGAGGATTGCCATGCTGCTTGATGAAGGCCGCCACCATGGGTCCGCTGGCGCCGACAAAGCTGGACAACAAGGTCGTGACAGCGCCAGCGATGCCGGTACCCCAGCGCCCTAGCGCCCGCTTGGGCAGGCCGGGACCCCACAGGGTGTAAAGGACGAAGGCGGCGATGGTCAGTTCCAGCAGGCCTGTCGGCAAGCGAATCAGCAGCCAGCTCGCGACCAGGGCCCCCACCACCGCACCCGGGAGAAACGCCAGCAGCAGCGGCCAGTGGAGGTGACGCCAGCTCATGACCAGGCGCCCCCCATTGGAACCGAGCTGGACCATGCCGTGGACGGGAATCAGCGCAGCTGCCGGCATCACCTGCGCCATGGTCACGATCAGCAGCGTGCCTCCGCCTACCCCGAGGGAGGCGCTGATCAGCGAAGTGAACCCTGACAGCAGAATCAGCCCCAGGCTGACGAGCGGCGGCAAGGGCGACAGGACGGCAAGCCAATCCATGGCAAGGGACTCCAACAAGATGAGGCGAGGTCCCTTAGCCTACCTTAGATCGCAGGGTCGTGGCGTAAGCCTCGCGAGTCAGCTCACGGCATGCTCAGACATGGAACTGCCAGAGATCGACCGTTCAAGCATCAATACCCAGGGCAGCCAAGGACGCACGCTCCCGGCAAGCATAGTGGTCAAGCTCATCGATGACCGGTGCCCCCAGCGCCAGCTCGAACGCCTCGCGGTTGGCATTGCCCTGGGTCACGGCGCTAGCTTCACCGCCCAGGTTGGACTGGAAGATGCCGGCCGCCGACACCGGCAGGAAGTCCTCGTAGGTCAAGGGGTCGGCCACGACCTTGCCGGCAGCGATCCACTGCTCGAGACCGGCTCCGTCGTCAAGCTCCGCCACGGCACGGTAGTGAAAGTAGGCCAGCCCCTCCCGGCGCAGCACGCTGTCATCGTCGGGGAAGTCCGCAAAGACCTCGGCAAGGCGACGCTGGTGGGCCTCGTTGTCCAATCCCTTTGTGGCCTCGCGAGACTCGGCCAACAACCGGTCGTAGAGCGCCCTGCCCTTTGGCGTCAGGGCAATGCCTCGCTGCTCGATCTCGCCAAACCGCGCCGTATGCGCCCCTTGATCAGCGCCGAGAAAGTGCGTGGTTTCCTCCAGCGCCTTGAAACTGGTCTGGCGCAGCAGGATCGGCACCTGGCGCCGAGGCGGTCCCTCGATCACCGCCTTGGGTGTCATGCCATGGGAGGGCATCCGCCGCTGCGCCTCATCGATATCCAGGGTGCGGGGCGTCAGATGGTTGATGTGCGGGCCGCGGAAACACACCACGTCTGCGATCAGACGATGTGCCGCGTGCAGGCGATCATAGGTAGCGCGATCCACCGTCGCGTCATGATGCCAACGAAACGTCTCCAACGCCTCAGCCACGAAGCGGTCGGCCTGGGCATCGGTCAGCCCGCCCTCGGCCTCGTGGATGGCGATCAGCTCACGCACGCCAGGGGTGAAGATATCTCGCTGGCTGAGGATATCGCTGGCCAAGTCCCGCAATTCGGCGTCTTCGATCAAATCCAGGCGCAGCAGCGAGGTGAACAAGCGAAACGGGTTGTGGCTCAGGGAGGATTCGTCGATCGGCCGAAAGGCGGTGGAATGTACCGGCACCCCGGCCTCGGACAGGTCGTAGTAGCCCACCGGGAACATGCCCATCACCGCGAAAAGCCGCCTCAACGTTGCCAGTTCTTCGGCGGTACCCACCCGAATGGCACCATGTCGCTCCACGTCCAGGCGCGACAGCTCGCCGCTGGCCTCGAGTCTTGCGGCCAGTGCCGGGTCGGCGGCCAGGGTATCCCGGTTCACCTCGGCCACCAGGGTCAGCAGGGCGCCATACTGTGGTACCTCTGCCTGATACATGTCCGACATGGCGCTGGCAAAGCGCTGGCGAATCTCGTTGGCGGTCACGATATCGGCTGACATTCCGGCAAGTCTCCTGACTAGAGCGATGGACTCTGAGATGAGACCAGAGACAAATAGCCGCGACAAACGAAAAAAAACGCTGCTAGCATGAAAAAAAGGAATGCAAAACACCGCACCGCCCCCCCGATAGGGCGGTTGGCGGGCCATATCGACCGCGGCCATCGTCATGCTCGGCCTTGTCAGTCCAGAAACTTATGAAACCCAGACACCTTCCCTCTACCACGACCCTGCTGTGCTTTGAAGCGGCGGCCCGCCATCTGAGCTTTACCCGGGCCGCCCAGGAACTGGCGATGACCCAGAGCGCCGTGAGCAAACAGGTCGCCCAGCTGGAAACCCTGTTGCAGCACGCCCTGTTCCGCCGTCTGCGCCGTCAGCTGGTGCTGACACCGGAGGGCTCGCTGTACCTCTCAGAGGTGCGCAAGATCCTGGCGCAGATGGAAATGTCGACCAACACCATCCTGACCTACCACGGTGCCGGTGACGTGCTGAAAGTCGCGACCCTGCCCACCTTCGGCAGTCGCTGGCTGGCGCCGAGATTACCTGACTTTCTGCAGGCTCATCCCGACATCACCCTGCATCTGAGCGACCGTAGCGAAGCCTTCGACCTGACCGGCGACGGTATCGATGTGGCCGTGTTTCACGGCCACGGGCGCTGGCCGGGGCTGGACTGCCACTGGCTCTGCGATGAGGAGGTGGTAGCGGTTGGGGCACCTTCGCGCTTACCGCGTACCCCGGAGCTGGATCAGGTTCGGCTGTTGCATCTGACGACGCGGCCTGACGCCTGGCATCGCTGGTTCGCTGACCAGGGCATCCATCGTCAGCGCAGCTACCACGGCGTAAGGGTCGACACCTTTCATACCTTGATTCGGTTGGCCATCGAGGGCGCTGGCCTGGCGCTGATTCCACGCCTGCTGATCGAGCCGGAGCTCGCCGATGGACGCCTCGCCCTCGCCTCGCCACGGGTCATGAGCAGTGCCGACGCCTACTACCTGGTGACGCCGGAACCACTGGGCGAACTGGCCCGCGTTCGGTGCTTCATCGAGCACCTGACGACCGCCGCCGGAGGCCGCCAGGACCACGCGGTGGGCGACCCCGTCAGTGACCCAGAATCTGGCTGAGAAACAGCTGGGTGCGCTCCGACCGGGGGTTGTTGAAGAACTCCTCGGGAGGTGCCTGTTCGATGATCTGCCCCTGATCCATGAAGATGACCCGATCCGCCACGGTCTTGGCGAATCCCATCTCGTGGGTCACGCAGAGCATGGTCATGCCCTCCCGCGCCAGCTCGATCATCACATCCAGCACTTCCTTGATCATCTCCGGGTCCAGCGCCGAAGTGGGCTCATCAAACAGCATCACCTCCGGGCGCAGGCACAGGGCACGGGCGATGGCAACGCGCTGCTGCTGACCGCCGGACAGCTGGCCGGGATACTTGTGGGCCTGGTTGGCGATCTGCACCCGTTCGAGAAACTCCATCGCGGTCGCCTCGGCCTCGCGCCGGGGCTTCTTCTGTACCCAGGTCTGAGCGATGCAGCAGTTGTCGAGCACCGATAGATGGGGAAACAGGTTGAAGTGCTGGAACACCATACCCACGTGACGGCGAATCTGTTCGATACGCTTGACGTCCTGGGTCATGTGAACCCCACCCACCGTGATGCTGCCCTGCTGGTGCTCCTCCAGATGGTTGATACAGCGAATCAACGTTGACTTGCCGGACCCGGAAGGGCCGCAGATCACGATGCGCTCACCGGGTTTGACGCTCAGGTCGATATCCCTGAGCACGTGAAAATCTCCATACCACTTGTTGAGTCCGCTGATCTCGATCATCGGCGCATCGTTGCTGGCTGCACTGGTCGCTTGGGCCGTCATGGCGGCGTCCCCCTGTCACTTGTCTTGGTATCGGCCAGGAGACACCCCATACGGTGCCTCCGGCCCGCTGTTGTCAGTGCCCGGTATGCAGGCGACGTTCGATGTACTGGCTGTACCTGGACATGCCGAAGCAGAAGATCCAGAACATCAACGCAGCGAACACATAACCCTCGGTGGCAAAACCCAGCCAGTTGGTATCGGTGAGCCCGGCGCGAATGATCGCGAGCAGGTCGAACAAACCGATGATCAACACCAGGGACGTGTCCTTGAACAGGGCGATGAAGGTGTTGACGATGCCGGGAATCACCAGCTTCAGCGCCTGGGGCAGGATGATCAGCCCCATCCGCCGCCAGTAGCCAAGCCCCAGCGCCTTGGCCGCCTCTTCCTGGCCGCGTGGAATGGCCTGCAGGCCACCTCGCACCACCTCGGCCATGTAGGCGCTCCAGAAGAACATGATGCCGATCAGCGCCCGCAGCAGCTTGTCGAACTCCACCTCGCTGGGCACGAACAGCGGCAACATCACCGAGGCCATGAACAGCACGGTGATCAACGGCACGCCTCGCCAGAACTCGATGAACACCACCGACAGGCTGCGCACCAGAGGCATCTGCGAGCGACGCCCAAGCGCCAGGATCACGCCCAGGGGCAAGGAGCCGACAATCCCCACGATGGCCACCGTCAGGGTCAGCATCAGGCCGCCCCACTGCCGGGTAGGGACGGCAGGCAAACCGAAGCTGCCGCCCAGCAGCAGCACCCAGGCGATCAACGGAAAGCCGACCAGGGCAAAGATCACGACCCAGCGCTTGGCCGGCATCCGCGGGATCACCAGCCAAGCAATGGTCGCCACCAGCAGCGCCAGGGTGATATCCACCCGATAACGTTCCGCCACGGGATAGAACCCATAGACGATGGTCTCGAAGCGAGCGCTGATGAAGACCCAGCAGGCGCCCTCACCGGTACAGGCGTCGCGGGTAGTGCCGATCCAGTCGGCGTCGATGATGGCCCACTGCACCAGCGGCGCCAGTGCCCACAGCATCACCACCAGGGTGATCAGCGAGACGACGGAATTCAGCGGCGTGGAGAACAGCCGACTGCGCAGCCAACCGCTGACACCGTGCCGCGACACGGGGGCTGGCCGGGCCGCGATCATGGTGTGCTCGGTGGAGAGCGCTCCCGGCACGAGCGAATCGTCGCTCGGCGGATGGATCGGCGACTGGGAAGGAGGCTTGGGGTGGTCCGTCATCTTAGCGCTCCTTCAACAGGGTGCGGGCGTTGTAGACGTTCATCAACGCCGACACCACCAGGCTGATGGTCAGGTAGACCGCCATGGTCATGGCAATGATCTCGATGGCCTGGCCGGTCTGGTTCAGGCTGGTCCCGGCGAACACCGCCACCAGGTCGGGATAGCCGATGGCGGTGGCCAGCGACGAATTCTTGATCAGGTTCAGGTACTGACTGGTCAACTGCGGCACGATCACCCGCATGGCCTGGGGAATCACCACCTTGCGCAGGGTGATATTGCCTGGCAGGCCGATGGCCCGGGACGCCTCGACCTGCCCCTTGGGTACCGACTGGATGCCGGAACGCACGATTTCCGCGATGAACGATGCGGTGTAGATCGATAGTGCCAGCCACAGCGCCATCAACTCAGGAATGATGGTGACACCACCGGCGAAGTTGAAGCCCTTGAGGGCAGGCGTCTCCCAGCCGAGCGGCATACCGCTGGCGACAAATACCACCAGTGGCAGGCCGATGATCAGCCCGGCACCGAGCCAGTAGACGGGCAGAGCCTTGCCGGTGCGCTGCTGCAGGCGTTTGGCGTAGCGTCCCAGCACCACGACCGCAACCACTGCCACCAGCACAGCCAGCTGGGTCAGTCCAAAGCCCGGCTCCGGCACCGGTGCCGGCACGATCAGCCCTCTCACGTTGAGAAAGAAGGCCTCGAACAGCGACAGGCTTTGACGTGGGCTGGGCAAGGCCTGAAGCACCGCGAAGTACCAGAACAGGATCTGTACCAGCAGGGGGATGTTACGAAAGATCTCGACAAAGGCAGCGGCCAGACGGGCCAAAAGCCAATTGGGCGACAGCCTGGCGATGCCCACGGCAAAGCCGATAAGGGTGGCCGCAATGATCCCGAGCGCCGACACCAGCAGCGTATTCAAGAGCCCCACCACGAAGGTACGGGCATAGCTGCTGTCGCCGGAATAGTCGATCAGCGTCTGGGGAATCGAGAAGCCGGAGCGTTCGCCAAGAAACGCAAAGCCAGTGGTGATACCCCTGGCCTCCAGGTTGGTCAGGGCGTTGCCAATCATCATCGCGATCAGTGCCACAAGGCCTGCCAGCAGCAGCGCCTGAATGATCAGCGCACGAAAGGCGGGGCGCCGCCACAGCGGCGTCCGTTCAATAGGGGGGGTGGACATGGTGGCATCACTCGATCCGCAGGAACTCGGACGGCCCCGGCACTCGCCAGGGCCGCGTCGTACGGGGGGCTGAGCGAGGCCGTTCACCGCCCTCGCTCAGGGCGCTAGCAACCCCGCTGGGTCAAGACGGGCCTGGTCAGGCCCGCCCTGGTCTCAGCGGATCGGCGGCGCGTAGAGGATGCCACCCTCGTTCCACAGCGCATTCATGCCACGGCTGATGCCCAACGGAGAGTTCTCGCCGACGGTATCGGCAAACACTTCACCGTAGTTCCCGACCTGAGACACGATGTTGTAGGCCCAGTCATTGGACAGGCCAAGCTGCTCACCGTAGGTGCCATCAACGCCGAGCAGACGCGCCACCTGGGGGTTGGGCGGATCATTTTTCATTTGCTCGACGTTGTCGCGGGTGATCCCCAGCTCCTCGGCATTGACCATGGCGAAGACCGTCCACTTGACGATATCGAACCACTGATCGTCACCCTGGGCGACAACCGGGCCCAGCGGTTCCTTGGAGATCAGCTCGGTCAGAATTTCGACGCTGTCAGGCTCCGGCAGCTGCAGGCGCAGGGCGCTGAGCTGAGAGGTGTCCGAAGTGAGCACGTCACAGCGGCCGCTGGCAAAGCCCGACGCGGTCTGGTCCGGGGTATCGAAGGTCACGGTGTTGATGTCGATGCCCTTGGCCGGGAAGTAATCCGCCAGGTTGAGCTCGTGGGTGGTGCCGGACTGGATGCAGATAGAGGCGCCGTTCAGGTCCTCGAGGCTGCTGATACCCAGATCCTTGGCCACCATGAAGCCCTGACCGTCATAGAAGGTGGTGGTGGTGAAATTGAGTCCCAGCGAGTTGTCACGGGTCGCGGTCCAGGTGGTATTGCGCGAGAGCACATCGATTTCGCCGGACTGCAGCGCGGTAAAGCGCTCCTTGGCAGTCAGCGGGGTGTAGACCACCTTGTCGGCGTCACCGAATACCGCAGCGGAAATCGCTCGGCAGGTTTCTACGTCGAGACCCTGCCACTTGCCGTTTTCATCCGGCGAGGAAAAACCCGACAGGCCCACGTTGACGCCACAGTGCAGCTCACCGCGAGAGGACACGTCGTCCAGGGTGGCCGCAGAGGCACTGCTGGCAGCGCCAAGCGCCATTGCAGCAGCTGCAGCAAGAGAGAGGTTCAGCAACGTCTTGTTATTGTGTCGCATGGATTCAGCTCCAGAGGTGTATGGAAGCCCGGCGTGAGCCGATGCACTGGTCACGCGGGGTCTCCGTGTGGGCGTAATGCACCTTTCCACTATCCGAGCCCGACCCTGGCGGGTCAATCCTGACTGCGACGATTGTTTTAAACGTTGGATTGAAGCAGGCGCCTTTCGGCCAAGCCTGTCAGCCATCCGATCGCCGGCCCAGCGGCGCCGCCTGGCGCCGGCGGAGGGCCTGGCCAGTCAATGCGAGGTGCCCTCTTCGTAGTGGGTCTTGTTCCACACGTTGTACTTGCCCGATGGCTTGTCCATGGGAATGCGGGTGATTTCCTCCAGGGTGTCGGCGTCGTAGGCGATCACCGCGCCATCGCGCTCCCACAGGCTCAGCAGCAGCGTCTCGCCGTTGCGGTCGAATTCCACGTGGGCAGAAGTCTTGCCGGGCTCAGGGATCAGCGTCTCCACGATCTCGAGGCGATCCTTGTCGATCACGTGGACGCGGTCCCGGTTCGGGCCAAAGAAGACATCGGTCCAGGCGTAGCGGGAGTTGGCGTGACTGCGCATGAAAAAGCCGGGGCCGTCGGTATGCAGCGTCTTCACCAGGGAGTAGTCGTCCATATCAATGATCGACACTTCTGCCTTGGCCAGGTGGGGAATCGCCATCACCCGGCGACCGCCGGTCTCCCAGGTAATCCCGGAGCCCAGGTGCGGCATCCCTGACAGCGGCAGGTCGGCGAGCTTGGCGCCACTGTTCAGATCGATGACCATGGCGCCGCTGCCGCCCCGGGAGGCACCAATCAGGCGCCGATACTCAGGGTCAAAGAAGAAGTCGTCCAGGTAGTCCGGCACGGGAACCCGGCGCACCTCGAAGCTGTCCGTCTCGGGCAGGCCAGCATCACTGAGCGGTTCGGCCATATGGCCGGTAGCCACCACCGGCTCAGGGGCGACCGGCCAGGGGATTTCCCAGGCTTCCTTCACATCCTTGAGCGCGGCGATGAAACTATGACGAGGCGGTGCAGCGTAGACAGCGCTGACCCGGGAGCCATGACCCTCGCTATCGACCGCGGGGTAGACTCGCAGCGGGTCGAGCTCGTGGGCATCGAACAGCACCAGATTGCCCGGCAGGGTGTTGGCGGCCATCACATAACGGCCGTCGGCAGACACCGCGATATTGCGCATATTGATGCCTGCGCGCACTTCTGCCACCACCTCAAAGTGGTAGAGGTCGAACTTGGTGATCCAGCCATCGCGGGAGCCGAAATAGACATAGCGACCATCGGGGCTGTACTTGGGGCCGCCGTGCAGGGCAAAGCGGGTAGGAAAGCGGGCCAAGCGCTCGAAGGTGTCACCGTCCAGCACGCTGGCATGGTGATCGCCGGTCTCCACCACCACAAACAGATTCTGGGGATCAGCGTCGAACTCGGGGCTGTCGTAGAGACTCCCCAAGGGGTGCGTCACCACCTGACTGGCACGGATGTCGTCCAGCGTCCAGTCCGGCGTTACCGGCGGATCACTGAGTACCCAGTCGCTAAGGGTATCGAGCTGTGCGGCGTCCAGAACATCGGCAAACCCCGGCATCTGGGTGGCCGGGCGTCCCTCGGCAATCACCTGCCGCACTTCCTCGGGCTTGATCCGCCCCAGGTTCTGAGGCAGCAGCGCCGGCCCCATGGCACCCAGGCGGTCGGCGCCATGGCAACTGGCACAGTGTTCCTGATAGAGCGGCGACGGTGCCGCACTGCCGGCGGTGGGCGCCGCCATGGCCAGCCCCGGCATCACACCCAGGAGCGCCGCACCGAGCAACCCTGCGGGCTTCATGCCACCGCCTCCGCCAGGCAGCCTGCGTCGAGGCGTGCAGCCAGTGACACCACTTCACCCACCACGATCAGCGTAGGCGGCATCAGCGACTCGTCGCGGATGGTATCCGGCAGGCGGTCCAGGGTCGTGATGACCCGTCGCTGCTGCGGCGTGGTGCCGCGTTCGATCAACGCCACCGGGAGCCGTGACGGCATGCCGTTGGCCAGAAGCTCTTGGCGAACCAGCTCCGCATTGGTCAGCCCCATATAGAACACCAGGGTATGCCGACGACTGGCCAGCGCCGGCCAGTCCAGGTTCAGGCTGCCATCGGCACGGGCATGCCCAGTGACAAAGGTCACACCCTGCGCGTAGTCGCGATGGGTCAATGGAAAGCCCGCGTAGGCACTGCAGCCCTGGGCCGAAGTGATGCCCGGCACGACGCGAAACGGAATACCGTTGTCCACCAGCATCTCGGCCTCTTCACCGCCGCGACCGAAGATGAAGGGGTCGCCACCCTTGAGACGCACCACGCGCTTGCCGGTCACCGCCAGGCGTACCAGCAGCTGGTTGGTCTCGTCCTGGGTCAGGGCATGACAGCGCGACGCCTTGCCGACATAGAAGCGCTGGGCCGCCTGCGGCGCCAAGGCCATGACATCGGGTGACACCAGGCGGTCGTAGACCAGGCAGTCGGCCTGGTTGAGCAGGCAAAGAGCTCGCAGGGTGAGAAGCCCAGGGTCGCCGGGGCCTGCGCCCACGATAGCGACTTCTCCCGGGGAGAGTGGCGCTTCACCGAGTTGCTCCTTGAGGGCTTGGATAAACATGGTGGTCTCCCGTTCAGGCGGACGTCAGAATCATCGAGGAAGAGGCGTCAGCCACGCCGATCTCTTCGTTGCTGAGGTAGCAGCCCGGATCCTCGGCCCAGGCATCCCCCTGAGTCTTGAAGGCACGAACCCGCGTGTTGCCATTGCAGATGGCCAGGTAACGGCAAGCGCCGCAACGTCCCTTGAGCGGCCTTGGTCGGGTGCGGAACCCCAGCATCAAGGGGTCGTCGGCCTGGCGCCATATCTCGGAGAAGGGACGGCTGCGGACATTGCCGAGGTGGTGATCCCACCAGAAGGAGTCAGGATGAACGTTGCCGAGGTTGTCGATATTGGCGATGTATTCACCGCTGGCGTTGCCGCCCCAGGCGCGCAGGCGTGCCTCGAGATCGACCGCCCGATCCGGGTAGTGCTGGCTGGCCCAGCGCAGCAGGAAGGGCCCATCGGCATCGTTGTTGCCGGTGACGTACTCGCGGGTGATACCGGCGACCAGCTCATCCCGGCAGCGCTCGAACAGCCGCGTCATGGCATCCCGGGTCATGTCGTGCCAGGCATCGTGCTTGCGATGACGATGCCCGCGGCCCCCGTAGTTGAGGTGGGACAGGTAGAACTTGTCCACATCGTGATCGGCGGTCAGCGCCAGAATGTCATCGAACTGGGCATGGTTGTCCCGGGTCAGGGTGAAGCGCAGCCCCACCTTGATGCCGCGATCCTTGCACAGCCGCACCGCGGCCAGGGAATCGCGGAAGGCGCCCTTGCGCTGGCGAATCTGGTCGTGGGTCGCCTCAAGCCCATCGATGCTGATGCCGACGTAGTCGTAGCCGGCGTCCTGGATGGCGTCGATATTGTCTTCAGTGATCAGGGTGCCGTTGGTGGATAGCCCAATATAGAGCCCCAGCGCCTTGGCATGGCGGGACAGGGTGAAGATGTCCGGCCGCATCAACGGCTCGCCCCCGGACAGAATCAGCGCGGGCACATGGAACTCCTTGAGGTCATCGAGCACCCCCAGCGCCTCGTCGGTGGTCAGCTCGCCGGCGAAGTCGATATCCGCCGATACGGTGTAGCAGTGACGACATGTCAGGTTGCAGCGGCGAATCAGATTCCAGATCACCACCGGCCCCGGCGGCTTGCGCGCGGGAGGCAACGGTGCCGGATGCAGTAGGCTGTCGATGTAGCGAGTTACTCGGAACATGATGCCTCCCGCTGCCGACGCGTCAGCCTCAGTCCCGTCTTCTTGAGAATGCGGGTGCTGAACAGGATCTGATGGTCACGGCAGGCGTCTCCCATCAGCTCGCGCAGTTGCTCGGCCTGGTGCTCGACCTCGTCACGCTGATGGCCATGCAGCATCACGAACAGGTTGTAGGGCCAGTCGGGGCCGCGGCGGGGTCGACGGTAGCAGTGGCTGACGCCGGGCCATTGCGCCAGACGACGACCGATATCAGCTATCCGCGCGTCATCGATGTCCCACACCGTCATGCCGTTGGCCAGGTAGCCCAGCCGGTAGTGGTTGGGCACCGCCGCCATGCGCCGCAGCACTCCCGTGAGCAGCAGTCGATGAAAGCGCGCCAGCACTTCCTCGCCACACATGCCGATACGCTCGCCGACTGCGGTCCAGGGGTCCGCCACCAGGGGCAAGCCGTCCTGGGTCGCCTCGATCAGGGCAAGGTCAGCATCGTCCAGACGCCGCCCTGCGCTGGTCGCCATGGGATCCTCAGACCGGTAGATGGAGATGGACATGGAACTCCTCCTCCTTGGGCAGATGAATGACCTCGTAACCGCTGGCACCTTCGATCGCCGTGATCACCTCGGCGATACGCCCAGGCTCGTCACTGGCGATCACGAACCACAGGTTGAAGCAGTGTTCGCGCTGGTAGTTGTGCGCCACCTCCGGGCAGGCATTGACGATCGCTGCCACCCGCTCGACATCGTGCTCGGGCACCGCCATGGCGGCCAAGCTCAGCGCGCCGCCCATGCGTTCAGCCTGAAACATCGGCCCGAAACGACTGAGCACGCCGCGTTCGAGCAAGTCGCGCAGGCTGTCAAGCAGTTGCCGAGAGGTGATGCCAAGCTCATGGGCCAGGTCACCGTAGGGGTCTGGCGTCAGCGGTACGCCCCGCTGCAGCCGGTTGATGATGTCGCGCTCTTGCTGGGTCAGCTTGGCTACCACATCAACGTGGGCACTGGTGGTTCCGTCCGTGGAGCCGTGATTCGAGGCAGTCATCTTCATGGCTCCTCCGGTAGTGGATGGGGCGATACCGCTCAGGGCATCTCTGGGGTAAAGCGACCGCCACGCTGGCAATAGGCGTGGCGGCTAAAAAGTATCTGGTGCTCGACGTGCTCAAGCGCGTGGCGCTGGATCAGAGCCGTAATCTGGGCCTCGACGCGCTCGCGACGGACCCCGTGAATCATGCAGTACAGGTTGTAGGGCCAGTCCGGACGGCGCAGGCGCTGGTAACACAGCGTGACCTGGGGCTCACTGGCCAGACGGCGACCTATCTCATCGACGCGTTCGTCCGGCAGATTCCACACCACCATGGCATTGGCGGTGAGGCCCAGGCTGCGGTGGCGCACCACCAGGCCGACACGCTTGATCAGGCCACTGTGCTGCCAATAGCCGATCAGCGCGCGCACTTCCCCGACGCTCAGTCCCGTTTCCTCGGCCAGAGCCTTGAACGGCTCAGGCACCAGCGGCAGGCCCTGCTCCAGACAGGCTCGCAGCCTGGTGTGACGCCAGTCCTGCTCGTGTGGCGCCCCCGCCAGGGCATGTTCGCTCAGCCCTTCCAGCAGTTCTCGGGATAGCCCTTGGGATAGCCCTTGAGACAGCCCTTGAGACAGCCCCTGGAATCGCCCTGCGCTAGCCTCCGTCATGCGTCCTCCAGTTCTGTCCAGGGCAGAGCAAACGCCAGATCGATATGAAAGCTCTGCACCATGGGTAAGCGCAGCAGCGGCGTGTGTAGCTGGGCCTCGAGCCGCGTCAGTCTGAGCTCGAGGCTGGTGTCATCCGGTGCGGTGACCACGAACCACAGGTTGTAGCGGTGCTCGCGCCAGTAGTTGTGGTTGACCCCGGGGCAGGCGCTGATGATGGCGGCCACCGCCTCGCGGCGATGGTCTGGCACGGACACGGCCACCAGCTCACTGGCACCGGCCTGACGGTGATTGAACACCGCCCCTACGCGTCCGACGATGCCCATCTCGGTCAGCCGGGCCAGACGCTCGATCAGCGCCTGTTCCGTCACCCCCAGGGACTCGGCCATGGCCGCATAGGGTCGCTCCACCAGGGGCAGCCCGCGTTGATAACGATCAAGCAGTCGGCGATCGACGTCGTCCAGACATGCCACCAGGCCGTCGGATGTCATGGTCACCTCCCGAGCTAGGCTCAATGACAGGCGGGCCGCCATCACGGCGGCCCACCCTGACGTCAGTAGACGTCGTGCTGGGTGTTGTAGACGTTGAACTTGCCAGTCGGCGTGACCAGTCGCTCGTCCTTGATGACCGCCTCAAGCTCAAGCGTTTCATCGTCCACCACCACCAAGGCGGAGGTCTGATCGGCGGTGTTCCACACCGAGAACCAGACCTCGTCGCCAGCGCGGTTGTATTCCGGCTGAACTACCCGCTTGGGCCCCTCACCCAGATCGGCCCATTCGGCGATGGGCAGCACGCTAAAGCCCTCCTCCAGCGCATTGACGTCATACACGGCAACGCTCTGGCTGATCGCTTCGGCCGGGTTCAGCGCGGTGTCCACATACAGATGCTCGGACTCAGGATGGGTCTTGATGAACAGTGAACCACCGCCCTGTCCTTCCAGGGTGCGCACCACCTGCCAGGCCTGATCAGGGTGACCCTCCGGGTCGGTGCCGATCAGCGAGATGGTGTTGTCGCCCAGGTGGCTGGTCGCCCACACCGGCCCGAACTCGGGGTCGACAAAGTTGGCACCGCGTCCTGGATGCGGGGTCTTGCCCACGTCGACGATGGCTTCAAGCTCGCGCTCCTTGGCGTCGATCACCACGATCTGGTTGGATTGGTTGGCGGCGGTCAGGAAGTAACGACCGGTGCTGTCCCAGCCCCCATCGTGCAGGAAGCGAGAGGTCTCGATCTCGACACTGGAAAGGGCGTCCAGATTCTCGTAGTTGACCAGGCGAACCTTGCCGGTTTCCTTGACGTTGACGATGAACTCCGGGTGCTGATGGGAGGCGATGATGGCGGCAACACGAGGCTCCGGATGGTACTCCTGGGTACCCACGGTCATGCCCCGGGTACTGACGATCTTCATCGGTTCCAGGGTCTCGCCGTCCATGATCACGTACTGGGGCGGCCAGTAGGTGCCGGCGATGGCGTAGCGGTCTTCGAAGCCTTCGAACTTGGAGGTCTCGACCGACCGGGCTTCCAGGCCCACCTTGATTTCGGCAACGGTGGTGGGCTCTTCCATCCACAGGTCGATCATGTCGACCTTGGCATCCCGGCCGATCACGAACAGGTAGCGCCCCGAGGCAGAAATCCTGGAAATGTGCACCGCGTAGCCGGTATCGATGACCTTGACGATCTCCTTGCTGTCACCGTCGATCAGGGCGATCTGGCCGGCGTCACGCAGAGTGACCGAGAACAGATTCTCGAGATTCAGGTCGTTCAGCTGCTCGGTGGGACGATCTTCCGGTGCGACGAATACCGTCCAGGTGTCCTTCATGTCCTGCAGGCCATACTCCGGGGGCACCGGTGGCTCGTGCATGACATAGCGGGCCATCATGTCGATCTCGCCGTCGCTGAGCTCGCCTGACGTGCCCCAGTTGGGCATGCCGGCGGGCGAGCCGTAGGTGATGAAGGTCTTGAGATAGTCGACGCCCCGTTCCCGGGTGATATCCGTCGTCAGCGGCTTGCCCGTGGCCCCCTTGCGCAAGACACCGTGGCAACCGGCACAGCGCTCGAAGTAGATCTCCTTGGCGTGTTCGAATTCCTCCCGCGACATGGCGGGGGCGCCCTCCTCATCGGGCATCATCACCGCAGCAGGGTCGATACCCGATGGGCTGCCCTGATAAGCGGACTCCTCCGGGGACAGGGTCTTGTCGGCGCCGTAGGCGCTGCCCAGGCCGGCGATCACTATGGCGATCGCTGCGGCCAGGGGCTTGAGAGTCGTGACGCTGCTGGTCATCGTTTCACCTCGAGTCATGATCCACGTGTCTTTCACCTAGGGCCTCGGCTGAGCCACAAGGTGAAAATGTCGCCAGGTGTTTGCCACTCTTTTTGTGCGCGCTAGTGCTCTTTTCTCGCAAAACTCTTGTCATCATTTGGCGCTATCAACACGCCGGACGATAGCCCTATGGGCACCCGCCATCGGCGATGTTTCTCCTTGCCATTATGGAAACGCGCATTCCCGACAATTTCACTTGGTCTCTTGCTGACTCTTGATCCTCATCAACTATTTCTACCCCTTATGGCGTTAAGCCATATTTATATTTATTTTCAAACACTTGTCTAGCAAAGACCTCTCAAATCACTGTCGCAAAAAGATAGTTTCATGCCATTTCAAGCAAGATATTGACGCGTATCATCTAACCGTTTTCCTGGACATCGACAGATCTTTAAAACTGGACTACTCAATACAACTTCTTTCCATCACTGACGCTTCCAATGGAAAAACAACGATCCATATCAATACATATTCTTGATGAATCAAGGACACTGGCGAACGCAACAGGTCCATCGCTGGAGGCAGTGTTTCCATGGCATTGCGATATGTTTTTCGCCACTTCACACGGTTAGCGCCAGCTCGGTGCGGGTGGTGGGTAGTGCGACCCTATCCACATCAACGGTTGGTGAAGCACTCGGCGGCGGCGAGTCGGATGCCTGCCCGCTTGGCGACAGCCGGTCTGATGACCGCTGGCCTGATGGCAGCAGGCCTGCTGCTGAGCCCAACCTCCATGGTCGCGGCGGCGACGCCTGCGGCCGACGGTGTCGACCCCGCAGCCCTCGATAACCTGCTGCACCAGGACTGCGGGTCCTGCCACGGCATGACCTTGAAGGGAGGGCTTGGCCCACCCCTCACCAGCGAGCGACTGTCTGCCTATGACACCGACACGCTGACCAGGCTTATCCTCGATGGCCTGCCCGGCACCGCCATGCCGCCATGGCGTGGCGTGCTGTCCCCGCAGCAGGCCCACTGGATCGCTGACGCCCTGAAGCATCAGCCTGCTGCTCCCCAGGAGTCTCCATGACCACTACGCTTTCCCGCTTCGGGCACGGCTCCCAACGTGACGCGAGCCCCGTGACTGCGTCACCGGCGCCCACGTCACCCACCGCCCTGTCGCCCGCCTTATCCACCGCATGGCGGAGTTGTCGCGCCATGCTGTCGCTTGGTCTGATGCTTGGTCTGGTGCCTGGCCTGCTGCTGGGCTCAGGATTTGCCATGGGACAGGATCGTTCCGAGGACACCACGACGATCCGCACGACCGACTCGCTTGGCACGTCACCTTCCCCCGCTGCACTGCCAGAAGACACCGGCGCCTGCCAGCTGCGTGCCACCGGAGGACTCGGCGTAGTGGTGGAGCGGGCAGATGGCCGACTGGCGCTGGTGGACCGCCGCGCACACAAGGTGGTCGATCGCATCGAGGGGCTTGGGGATCTGTCCCATGCCTCGGTGAAGTTCTCCAGTGACGAGCGCTACGCCTATGTGTTCGGGCGTGATGGCGGGCTGACCAAGGTGGACCTGCTGTGCGCACGTATCGCCGCCCGGGTCATTCAGTCAGGCAACAGCATTGGCGGCGCGATATCCCAGGACGGGCGCATCGTGGCGGTGGCGAACTATGAGCCCGGCGGGGTCAAGCTGTTCGACTCGGATAGTCTGACGCTGCTGGCCGAGGTCCCGGCACGCTATCCATCAGGAGGTCAGCACAACGGTCAGCACAACAGCGTTCAGCACAACAGCGGTCATGAAGCCCTGTCGAAGGTGGTCGGTCTGGTGGATGCGCCTGGCCACCGCTTCGTCTACAGCCTGTGGGAGGCAGACGAGATTCAGATACTCGACACGACGCCCCTGGCCAGCGGAGAGGCGCCCACCGTCACCCGCTTTACCCAGATCGGTGACCGGCCCTACGACGCCTTGATCGACCCTATCGGCCGCTACTATGTGGCGGGACTGTTCGGCGAGGACCACCTGGCCCGACTCGACCTGTGGCACCCGGAGCGCGGGGTCGAGCCGGTGCTTTCCGGCTACCGTCAGGGCGACGAGTCACTGCCGGTCTACAAGATGCCGCACCTGGAAGGCTGGACCATCGCCAACGATCACGCCTGGTGGCCGGCGGTAGGCCGCCATGAGGTGCTGATGGCCAGTCTCGATGACTGGCAGCTCGAACGCCGTATCGCGGTACATGGCCAGCCAGTGTTTGTCATGAGTCGCCCGGACCAGCGACAGCTGTGGGTCAACTTCGCCTATCCGGATAACGACATGGTCCAGGTCCTCGACAGCGAGAGCGGAGATGTCATCAGGTCGCTGACGCCAGGCCAGGCCGTGCTGCATATGGAGTTCAGTCCTCGCGGCGAAGAGGTATGGATCTCGGCCCGTGACTCCGACCAGGTGGTGGTCTATGACACCGCCACCTTCGAGCGTCTGGCGACTCTCGATATCGCCTCCCCGAGCGGCATCTTCTTCACCGACCGCGCCCACCGCATCGGCCTGTAGGCCCAGGAGACAAGGCATGCCGAGTCGCCCCCTGTCACAGGACAGCAACGATCACCACCCGCCGTCCGCCTCTCACTCGCAACAGCGTCGGGTTCTGCTGCTGTATGCCCTGATGCTGGGCAGCGTCATGGCGGTGGTGACGGCCCCTGTCTGTGCCCTCGTGGCACATCTGTGGCTGCTGCTGCGACGCCCCGCCGCTGCCCTGCTCCTCAGTCATCTGCGCTTTCAGCTGGCGACCTTCTGGTATGGCGTCGCGGCTGGCCTGGTGGGGCTTGGCCTGTGGCAGCTGATCGGTACCGCCAGTGAGGCCCTGGCACTGAACGGACGTGTCGGCTGGGTCTATGGCTACGCGGGGATTACCCTGGCGCTGATCTGGATGGTGGGACGCTGCGCCCTCGGCATTCGCCGACTGTTGGCGCAGCAAGCGATTCCGTGCCCATGGTCGCCATGGCTTGGGGGCTGTCGCATTCGCTTCACCGACGCGCCGCCACACTGATACGTCATGGCGAACCTCAAGCGAAGGCGTGATATCGAAGGCCCCAGCGATAAGCGTCCCAGCGCTATGCCCAGCGATAAGAGTCCCAGCGCTATGCCCAGCGCTATGCCCAATCCGGGCTGGGGCCCGCTATCGGGCCTGCCCGGCAACCCGCTGATGTGGGTGTTGATCCTCAGCGAGCTGCTGGTCTTCGCGGCCTTCTTCGGTGTGTTTGCCTGGCACCGTGCGAACGCACCGCAGTCCTTCTTGCTCGGCCAACAGCATCTCGCGCCGCTGATTGGCGGTCTCAATACCCTGGTATTGCTCACCAGCGGCCTGGCCGCAGCGCTGGCCGTCGACGCCTCCCGACAACCACCTTCTGCGCGACAGCGACGCCGCACCCGTCAGCGGCTCTGGATCGCCATGGCGCTGGGTATCCTGTTCTGCGTGATCAAGGCTTTCGAATATCACCTCGAGTTCTTTACCAGCCCAATACCCAATAGCGTCACCTTCTTCACTTTCTATATCGGTCTGACCGGTTTTCATGCGGCACACGTCATATTTGGTCTATGCCTGCTGGCCATCGCCGCCTGGCGCCCACACCCCCATACGGTGGAGACCGTCGCTGCCTTCTGGCACATGGTGGACCTGGTCTGGGTGCTGCTTTATCCGCTGCTGTACCTGGTGAGATGACGCCAACGACACCCGTATCGAAGGGACCACGACCATGCACCACGACCTGCAACGACGCCGCTGGCGGACCTGGGCGCTACTGATGCTGATGACGCTGCTGGCCATGGCCAGTGGCGCCCTGCATCGGGGCGAGTTGCCCTGGTGGGGCCTGACGCTGGTGATCGGCGCCAGCCTGATCAAGGCACAACAGATCCTGGCGAACTACCTCGACCTGCGTATTGCCCCTTCCGCCTGGCGCGGCGGACTCTTGCTCATGGTCGGCGTGATGGGACTTTGCCTCGCGGCGGCGGGCTTGCTGCCGCGCTGGCTGGCAATGGACTGATGCGGCCTCGCTGCCAAGCCCCCCCGCCAGAAACAGACCCGCCCGAAACAGACCTGCCCGAAACAGACAAGACACGACCAACACCCAAGGAGCCATGATGAACAAGGCCGTGGAAGTTGACATGACCTTCGAGGATGACCCGAGCGAGACCATCCGCCTGATCGCGGTGATCGACGAACACGGCGACCTGACCTCCGAGCAGGTCTACGGCTACGCTCGCGACCACGCAGAAGAGGCGCTGGTCACCTACCCCTTCGTGCTGGATCGCCAGAGCAATGACCACTACCAGATCCAGTGGGGCTACGGTGACTGCACCCAGAGTGCACTGAACTTTTCCTCCCCGGCGGTGCTGCTGGGACAGCGCGTGCTGAGAACCGACATCTATCGCCACGACAGCGCCCAGTTTGCCTACGAAATAGTGGGTATCCGGGACCTCGTCCGCTAGCCAGGGAATCGCTGCTCCAGATAACGCCACACTTTAAGGGTCCACCAGATCACCACGGGGACCAGCGGCATCAGCAGGACTCCCCAGTCTCGGTGATGGATCAGCCAGGCCAGCGGCGTCAGCAACGCCACTGCCAGTGCCAGGCCGGCTACCAACGCCAGCCGATGGCGTAGTGAAGTCCCTCTGCGCTGGTTCCTGTCGTGGTGGCTGGCATCGCTGCGAACGTCCCTCATTGCGCCACCAGCTGGCGATAGATGCCCGGCAGCGCAAGCGCCAGATGTTCCGGCCGCGGCACGATAGCGTAGCCCGAACGGCCGAAGATACGGCTCAGGTAGCGGCTCGCCTCGCGATCGATGGTCACCGCGAACACCCGCACCCCGTCGCGCATGGCCTCGCGCACGGCATGGCGGGTGTCCTCGATGGCGTATCGTCCCTCGTAATAGTCGGTATCGTTCGGCTTGCCGTCGGTCAGCACCAGCACCAGGCGGTGTCGACGAGGATGGTCCACCAGCCCCTTCGCCAGATGGCGGATTGCCGGTCCCATGCGGGTATAGTGACCCGGCGTAAGCGCCGAAATGCGGCGTTCGACACGCTCTCCCATGGGCTCATCAAAGCCCTTGAGCTGGCGCACCCAGACCCTGTGGCGGCGCTGGGACGTAAAACTATGAATACTGACATCGTCGCCACAGTCGGCAATGCCATGTCCCAGCACCATCAGTGCTTCCTGGGCCACGTCGATGACCCGACGGCTATCGAGCCAGGCATCGGTGGAGAGCGATACGTCGATCAGTATCGACACCGCCAGATCCCGTCCCTGGGGCCTGGCATCGACGAACAGCCGATCGCTGGCCTGGCTCCCTGCCGCCAGGTCACAGCGACACCGCACCAGTGCGTCAAGGTCCAGCTCGTCGCCCTCCGCCTGGCCTCTTAGCCACTCACGCCGCGGCCTGAGCGCCTCGAACTGTCGGCGCACCTTGCGCACCCGTCGAGACGCCTGCTGATCCCCTTGCCAGGGCTCGGCCTCGTCGGTGGCGGGCTCGACGATCACCCGGCAGTGGTCCGCTAGCAGGCACCCCTTGCGGTAGTTCCACTCGGGGTACAGCACCTCATCAGGCTGGCTCGTTACCAGCGCCTTGTCGGCAACGGCGTGGGGCGCCAGCTCAAGCGACATGCTCAAGCGTGACGCAGCGCGCCGCTGGTGGCGACTCAAGGTGATCTCGTCGAGCTGGTCGGCGGCTTCCCGCGCGGCCTCTTCGTCCTCATCCTCCAGCTGACGGTTGACGTTGACCATCTCCGCCCAGGACAGCATCTTCTCCGAGGCATTCAGCATCAGCGGATCGTCCCTCTCCGCCTGGTCCTGGTAGCGTCGCTCGGCCTTGCGCTTGGCCCCTTCCACCTCGACCGCCTTGGGCAAGGCTGACGCATCGTCAATGTCCTCGTCATCGTCACTCGCCCCCGACAGGGTCATGGGGCTCAGTGCCTCGCCCCACAACGGCAGTGGCAGGTAGTGACGATAGCCCTTGGGTGCCCGCACCTCAGGGCAGGTCCTTGCAGCGCCATGCTGGAGCCAGTCCCACCAGGGCGACGCCTCACCAGCGTCATCCCCCAGCAGGCGGCGAACCAGCGCCTCCACGGCGGCCTCTGCCGGTGGCAATCCACGGCGCTGAGGACGCGCCTTGAGTAGCGCCCGACAGAGTCGCGCGTGACGGGCGACGAACCCCGGATAGCGCGCCAGGGTGGCCTCGGTACAGCGCCGGGCCTCAGCCAGCGACGCCAGGTCACGCACCAGAGGGTCCCTCGCGGCAGCGATGGGACGGGCCTCAGCCAGAAACATCACCAGCCAGCGATACAGGTCCAGGTTCAGGGCACATTCGGGCAGCAGCGCCAGGCGCGGCGGTAGCAGCAGGTGTTCGCTATCTCGCCGCGCCACCTCCAGCGCTTCTTCATCGAAACCCAGCCGCTGTCGCCACGACAGCCGGTGGCGAGAGGCACGCTTGCCGATGGCCTCGATGGTCAGGCCCGGGTCTCCCCCGCTGGCGCGAAACAGCACCCCCAGCGGGCGAGACAGCTCATCGAGGTGAACCGCCGCCTCGCCATACTCCTGGTAGCTCGCCGCGCGGGACGCCCAGCGGTGCCAGCGACGGCCCACGAACTCCTCGACCTCAAGAAACTCCAGCATGACAGCGGCTACCCGAACGTGGCGGTGACGACATCCTCGATGCCCTTCAGCACATCAGGATCGTCACTGAGAGGTTCCAGCAGCGCCGCCCGGGCGGCGTCCAGCACCGGCATACCGGCCTGGATCAAGCTGGCGCAGTAGATCAACAGGCGTGTCGAGACGCCCTCCTCCAGGTCCTGGCCCTTCATCGTCCTGAGCCGGGCGGCCAGGCTGACCAGCGCCTCGCAGCGCTGACGGGGCAGGCCGCTCTCCCGGGCTACGATGTCGACTTCGACCGATGCCGCGGGAAAGTCCAGCGAGATGGCCACGAAGCGCTGGCGCGTGCTGGGCTTGAGGGTCTTGAGAATATGCTGGTAGCCCGGGTTGTAGGACACCACCAGCATGAAATCATCCGGGGCCAAAAGCTGCTCGCCGGTGCGCTCCAGCGGCAGCAGGCGCCGGTCATCGGTCAGCGGATGCAGCACCACGGTCACATCCTTGCGTGCTTCCACCACCTCATCCAGATAGCAGATCCCACCGTCGCGAACCGCCCGGGTCAGGGGGCCATCGGACCACTCGGTTTCCCCACCCTTGAGCAGATAGCGCCCGGTCAGATCTGACGCCGTCAGATCATCATGACAGGCCACCGTATGCAGCGGCAGGCCAAGCCGCGCTGCCATGTGACGCACGAAACGCGTCTTGCCGCAGCCCGTGGGCCCCTTGAGCATCAGCGGCAGCCGCTGGCGATAGGCATGCTCGAACAGCGCGACTTCGTTACCCTGAGGTTGGTAGAACGGTACGTTGTCAGCGGCCAGGCTGCGCGGCTGTGGTGCGAGTAGTGGTGAGAGTAGTGGTGAGAGTGAAGCGTGAGTCATCAAGGGGGTCCTCCAGACATTCGAGGCCGCCCTAAGACGGCCTCAATGCGGGTCAGGCAGCAGACAGTGTCGAGCCCGCCGCCGTGCCACGGCGAATCGGCCCGAACAAGGCATAGAGCAGTAGCGCCGCGCCCACCACCACAGCGATACCGGTGCCCAGGCGCATGGCGTAGAACAGGCCGAGCTGGTCCTGCACCTCCATGTAGTTCATTCCCAGCACCCGCTGCAGATGGGTCTGCACCGCACCGGCAAAGGTCAGGGTGAAGGTCATGAAGCACATGGCCGACGTCAGAATCCAGAAGCCCCACATATTGAGCACCTGGTGGAAGGGCTGAGTCCGGCGCAGCTGCGGCAGGGCATAGCTGATCACCCCGAGGATCAGCATCACGTAGGCGCCATAGAAGGCCAGATGGCCATGGGCTGCCGTCACCTGAGTGCCGTGGGAGTAGTAGTTGATGAACGACAGGGTATGCATGAAGCCCCACACCCCGGCGCCGAAGAAGGCCACCGTCGGGCATCCCATGGTCCACAGCATGGCCGCCTTGTTGGGGTGATTGCGCGAGCCCTTCCAGAACATCACAAAGGAGAACACCACCATGGCGAAGAACGGAATCACCTCAAGGGTCGAGAAGATGCTGCCGATGGGCTGCCAGTAGCTGGGGGTGCCGATCCAGTAGTAGTGGTGTCCGGTGCCGAGAAGCCCCGAGAACAGCGACAGACCGACGATGACGTACAGCCACTTCTCGATCACCTCGCGGTCCACCCCGGACATCTTGATCAGCAGATATCCCAGCAGCGACGCCATGATCAGCTCCCACACGCCTTCCACCCAGAGATGCACCACCCACCACCAGTAGACCTTGTCCACCGACAGGTTGCCCGGGTTGTAGAATGCGAACAGCCAGAACACCGCGGCCAGCCACAGGCCGAGCATCAACACCAGGTTGATGGTGGTCTTGCGGCCCTTGAGCAAGGTCATGCTGGTGTTATAGAGAAAGATCAGGAAGGACACCGTGATCAGCACCTTGACGAAGAACGGCTGCTCGAGAAATTCACGCCCCTCATGGATCCCCAGCTGGTAGCACGCCAGGGCGGCGACGCCCGCGACCACGAAGATGCCCAGCTGAAGATAGGCCAGCATCGGACTATGGATCTCCCGTTCAGCCTCTTCCGGCATCAGGTAGTAGGTACAGCCCATAAAGCCGATCAACAGCCACACAATCAGCAGGTTGGTATGGCTCACCCGGATCACGTTAAACGGCATGACCTGGGCCAGAAAATCAGGAAACACATAGACCACTGCGGCCATGATGCCAAACACGACCTGCAGGGCAAACAGCCCCATGGCGACCAGAAAGAAGGCGTAGGCCACCTTCTGCGTTTCATATTTCATGTTGCATATCCCTCCAGGATTATCCCTCTCTCGACCCCATCTCGTGACTGCCGACCACTGGCTGGCATAGCCAGAGGCTGCTACCCGGACTCATGGGGTGGCCAGTTCTGGTCATCGATGGCATCGGTCCATTGAAGGAAGTCGATCAACGACGTCATTTCTTCGTCGCTAAGGTCAAAGTGCGGCATCTTTCGACGACCGGGGATCGCTAGCGGCTGTGCGCGCATCCAGGCGGCCAGGCCTGCTCTAGCAGCCTCTGGGTTGTCACGTCCCTTGTAGCGTGTCCATACATTGGAAAGCTCTGGTGCGAAATAGGCCCCCTCACCCATGATACTGTGGCAGTTGATACACATGTTTTTCTCCCAGACATGCTTGCCTGCCCTCACCGAATCGGTGAGAGGGAGGGCACTGGTAGACTCCTTCACGATGTACCAGTGACTATGCGCCGTCAGAGCTACAAAGATCAGGAAGAAAAACAGTGAGCCACCATAGAAGATGTTGCGTGCTGCAGATTTTGTCAGACCCTCGGCCATAACGACGCCTCCTCATTGTTTTGGCCCATGGCGCCGAAAAGACAGACCTCCATGGCGCCGATATTCATTGTATGAAGAGGAGAGACTTTATACCTGACAAAAACACTCGGAATATGACGTGCATCACCCATTTTATCGATTGATTCGCCCTATCAACCATTTAATGGAGTGACGTTATTCACCCTTTTTTGGCAGAGATATACGCCTACTTCATGGAGACAATGCCGTCACCATAAACACTGAAAGAAAAGCATTGATACAGCTCAAAGACGAGCCGCCATCGGGTCATGAAAATGACGAAAACCAGGAGAGCATGCTGTGGCGATGAGCCGCCCCCAGCATGTAGAGAAACACCACAAGAGCCAGTGAGGCAGCGACGCTGCGTATCCAGAAAGGCAAGGTTGGCCGCATGGCCAGCATTCCAAGCCCGATATAGGCCAGCAAGGCCGTCAGCTTGGCGGCAAGCCAGGGTGTCTGGTGAGGCCACTGGGAAGTCGACACCATCAGCGCTACCCCTGCCGCCAGCAACAGGCTGTCCAGAACATGAGGGAGCTTTCTCATCGTGGGGGAGCCAACCGCTGGACCGGCCTGCATGGCGCGACACCAGCGCCAGGCGAAGAACAGCACGCTGAACACGGCCAGCGTCACATGCAGCGATTTCATGAACAGATAGAGGCTTGCCGACATGCTGCTAGCCCATCTGGCCGTCGAGGCGAGGTGCGCTCAGTATCGGCAGGTAGTGCAGAAGGAACAGTCCGTAGCCGGCGCACCAGCACACAATACTGGCGCTGTAGACCCAGTGGGTTACCGAAGGCCATAGCGCCAACAGCAGCGAGCGTGACAGTCCGGCGATGATCAGCAGCCCCAGGGCCACGCCGACCCCCGGCAGGCAGCGCATCGGACGGCCGGTATGTCCCAGCGACACGCGACACATCATCGACAGCATCATGGTCCCCATGGCGCCCACCGTGATGGCGTGAATGCCCAGCTCCACGCGGCCGACACCGAACAGCCCGAACGCCCACAGCAGCAGTCCCAATGGGACAAAGGCATAGCTCAGGTGCAGACTCCACAACAGCGGCTCCCGCGCGGTGGCCACCCCTTGCCAGCGGATCAGACGCAGCGGGTGAAGCACTGCCGCCAACAACAGAATACTGGCCAGCAGGGCATCAGGCAGCTCAATGCCAAACGTCCGGGCCAGCTGCAGCAGCACCGCCACGGCCAGACTGCCCAGTGCCGCACCTTCCAGCCATCCCAGCGACGGTCGTCGCTTGAGTCCCATGCGGTTGGCGGTGAACATCGGGATGACCCTCCCCCCCAGCACGGCCATGATCAACGTGACCAGCATGACCGCCAGGTAGGAGGACTGACGTACCAGCTCCGGGTCTCCCCGAGCAACCCCCAGGTGACTGCCCAGATTGGCCCCGGCCAGAATCGCCAGCACCGGGATAAAGACCAGATTACGCCAGCGCCTGGCACGAATGACCATCACCGCCATCACCGCACAGACCAGCGCAAGAAAGCCGACGTCCAGCGCCACTACCAGGGGCTCGGGCAAGCCGGGAAACGCCAGCCCTAGCCTCGCCGCCAGCCACAGCGCTACAAGCCCGAGCAGTGGACCACCGTGCAGGCCACGCAGTCCCGTCCAGGTCTGCACCGCGGTCAACAGAAAACCCGAGACCACCGCGGCCACCACGCCAAACAGCATTTCGTGCTGGTGCCACCACAGCATGCCCGCCCGGGGCGACAGCAGGAACACGCCGTGCCAGTAGCCCAGCCACAGCAGCAGCGACAGCAGGCTGAATGCCGCCGCCAGCAAGAAGAAGGGACGAAAGGCAAGGCGTGCCAGCGGCAGGCGATCGGCAATGGAGGACATGACAAGTACCCGAGTAAAGCCGTTGGTCTTGTCCAGTCTGGCCCGCTTTGGCTATCGCCACCATGATGCACATCAAAGGCACTGCTGATGCCAGGCCGACCTTCCCCCTGCTGGCCGCCTCCAGATAGCAGCCTCGCTAGTGCCTCCGGGCACCCCTCAGGCCTTCAGCCCCAGCCGCTTGGCCAGCCGGTGCAGGTTGCCCGGGTCCATGCCCAGCCGACGCGCCGTTCCGGCCCAGCTCTGCTCCATGGCCAGGGCCTGGCTGATGCAATCGCGCTGGAACTCGTCCGTCGCCTCCCTGAGCGGCAATAGGTCATGTGCCGTCCCACGTTGAGCACTCACCTGCTCATCGAGGTGGGCGGCTGAGCGCGTCAGAGGAGGTGTCTTCAGTCCAAGGTGGACGGTATCGATACGCAGGCTTCTGCGTCGTGCATCCGGTGACGCCAGCCGGTCGACCTCGGCCATCGCCAGCAGCGACGCCCTGGCCAGCAGGGACTCCAGCTCACGCACGTTGCCCGGCCAGTGCCATGCGAGCAGTGCTGCACGCGCCTGGTCGCTAAGACGCAGATTGCCGACGCCAAGTCGCACCCGGTTTTGCTCGAGAAAATGTCCGGCCAGCAACATCACGTCATCCAGGCGCTGGCGCAGCGGCGGGACCTCAAGGGGAAAGGCGCTGAGCCGATGATAGAGGTCTTCACGAAAGCGTCCCTGGGTCACCTCCTGGGCCAGGTCCCGGTTGGTCACCGCCACCACCCTGACGTCGACATGGCGCAGCTGATCGCTGCCCAGGGGCTGAATTTCCCCTTCCTGCAGCACCCGCAGCAGCTTCGGCTGCAGCTCCAGTGGCAGTTCTCCCACTTCATCCAGCACGAGGGTGCCACCGTCGGCCATCTGGAAGTGGCCTTTGTGATCGCTCACCGCCCCGGAGAAGGCGCCGCGCCGGTGGCCGAACAGGGTACTTTCGATCAGTGATGCCGGTAACGCCGCACAGTTCACCACCACCAGGGGCCCCCCGGCGCGGCGCGAACCATGATGCAGGGCGTGAGCAATACGCTCCTTGCCGACACCGGTTTCCCCGTGCACCAGCACGCTCATGTCGGTAGCTGCCACCAGTTCGACCGACGCCATCAGCTTGCGCATGGTGGCGCTGCGCCAGCCCACCAGGCGCTGGTTGCGATGGCCCTCAGGAGCATGGTTCAGGGCCAGCTGCAAACGCGCACTGTCCAGACGCTGCGACAGGCGCAGGCAGGTGCCCAGTAGCTCGGCAGCAGCCAGCAGACCCTCGTCATCCAAGTCGGCGAGGGCTCCCGGGGTCAGCGCGTCCAGGGTCAGCATGCCGATCAGCTCGCCACCATCGCGCAGCGGGACACCCAGGCAGTCATGCACCGGGGTCAGGCCGTCATCCAGCAGGCCATCATAGGGATCGGGTAACCCACAGTCGGCAGCGAAGCGACAGACCCCGGGCGCCTTGGCGATAGCTTCCAGGCGAGGATGGTCCTGGAGAACAAAGGTTCTGCCCGCGACCCCTTCAGGCAGGCCCTGAATCGCCACGGGTCGAAGCCCTGGCCCGTGTACGACCAGCAAGGCACTGGCGTCCGCCGACGTTCTCGCCACCAGCGAGCGCAGCACGCCCTGCCAGGCCTCGGCGAGCTCAGGCCCCTGTTGGTCACCCAGCCGCTGCAGCAGTCCACGCAGCTGTTGAAGAAAATCGACCACTCGCATTGTCCTTTTGACATGACCAGTGTCAAAAAGATAGCAATAACCCTGTCGATATGACACTAGGCAACATTCACTCGCCCCTCGATCGCGCTCGTCCTGCCCGACCCAGCCTGCCCTAGCCCGCCCCAGCCCGCATTCTCGCTGGCGATCCTGCCAGGGCCGCGGCAAGTTGGCGCACCCATGACGCCTGGGCACGCCCCTTGCTCCTGAGACATCAGGCAGAGGGAGCCTGACGCGTCACCACGTTGTTGATCTTAAAACGCGCAGCGCTTCAGCACGGGCGCGAACGGCCACCCTCCGACCCGCTGCGACAGCCTGGCTGACCACCTCGCCAGGACTGCGACTAGTCCGCAGCGAGCCATGCCTCCGATACGACAGCGCCAAGACGCCAAGATGAAGGATGCACGGCACCTTCGTCACCACCTTTCCCTGACAGGACCTACCATGACCACAGCTGCCCAAGACGCCATCATCGATGCTACCGCCCCGCTGGTCGCCGAGCATCTGGACGCCATTACTGCCCGCTTCTACCCGCTGATGTTCGAGCGCTACCCAGAGGTCAAGGCGGTGTTCAACCAGGCCCACCAGGCCGACGGCGGCCAGCCCAAGGCCCTGGCACGGGGAGTGCTCGCCTACGTGGGGCTGCGCCAGCAACCCGAGGCGGTACGCCAGCAGATGCAATCCGTCATCAGCAAGCATGTCTCACTGGGCATCCAGCCCGAGCAGTACCCCATCGTTGGCGAGTGCCTGATGGCCGCCATCGGCGACGTCCTGGGCGATGCCGTCACCGCCGAGATCGCTGACGCCTGGGGAGCCCTGTATGGCGACCTGGCCGAGCTGCTGATCGCGGCAGAGGCCGAGCGCTATCAGGCCTTCGCTGGCCGCCCCGGTGGCTGGCAGGGCCTGCGCGAGTTTCGCATTGCCCATATCCAGCGCGAGTGTGAGGTCATTCGCTCCTTCATCCTGGCACCTTGCGATGGTCAGCCGGTCGCCGATGCGCTGCCGGGTCAGTACATCGGACTGCAACTGCGCATCGACGGCGAGACCGTCCACCGCCATTACAGCCTGTCCGGCAGCCCCAACGGCTGCGATTACCGCATCTCGGTCAAGCAGGAGCCAGGCGGACGGGTCAGCAACTACCTGCACCAGCAGATGCAGGTTGGCGACACCCTGGCGCTGCTGCCTCCCGCCGGAGAGTTGACGCTGGACAATAGTGATAGGCCGGTGATGCTGATCAGCGGTGGCGTGGGCCAGACGCCGATGCTGCCGCTGGCACGCCAGGCGCTCAGCCAGGGCCGCCGGCTGTGCTATGTCCATGCGGCACGGGACATCCACCACCACGCCTTTCGCAGCGAAGTGGACGCCCTGGTGAGGGAGTACCCGACGCTGATGACGCGGATCTGTGCCTATGATCATGGAGACGACGGTGATATCACGGGACGCCTTGAACAGGCTCTGCTCGCCCGACTGCTGCCGGGTGCCGATACCCAGTGCTATTTTGTCGGCCCTGAGCCCTTCATGAGTGCCATCGACAGCCACCTGGCCGCCCTGGGTATTGCCCCTGAGCAGCGCCACTACGAGCACTTTGGTCCCTCGCGCCCGCTGCACGCGGCCTGACCCCTGTCGATCTTCGTCACCGTCGCTTTAGCACCGTTGCGTTAGCGCCAAAGCGCTATCAACAAAGCTTCCTCTGCGACGCCGGCATCCATAAAAAAGCCGCGCTCTGGGATCAGAGCGCGGCCTGCTGGCAGATACAAGACGGCGACGGTGGCTGGACCAGCGCCTCAAGCGTGCTGACGGGCTTCCGGCTTTCTTATCACCATGAAGTAATAGAACACGCCGGTCAGTGCCAGGAAGAACAGACTGTCTGGACTGGTAAGGAAGATCAGCGGATTGCCGTCGGACAGCGACAGTGAGCGCCGACAGTACTCCTCCAGGCTCGGCCCCAGCACAAAGCCCAGCAACAGGCAGGCCACCGGGTAGCCCTGGCGCCGCAGCAGGAAGGCCAGCACGCCGAATACCAGGGCAAGGCCCATCTGGAACACCGAATAGGTCGCCACATAGCAGCCCACCAAGGCCACTACGGCAATACTGGCGTACAGCACGTCGCGCCGGATGGAGACGATGCGCACGAAATACGGCCCCAGCACGTACAGGGTCAGGGGCACCAGCACCAGCGCAGATACCAGCAGGGCCATGAACATCGGTGCCACCAGCGCTAGCTGGCTGTCGAGGAACTGTGGCCCCGGCTGCAGGCCGTTGACCACCAAAACCCCCAGCACAATGGCGGTGGTCGGGTCACCGGGAATGCCGAACGACAGCATCGGCACGAAGGCCCCGCTGCACATCGCATTGTTGGCCCCTTCCGCGGCGGCGATACCTTCTACCGAGCCCTTGCCATACTTCTCCGGGTGGCGTGAGCTGCGCATGGACTCTGCGTAAGCCACGAAGGCCGCCATGGAGCCTCCCGCACCGGGCAATACACCGACGCTGTAGCCGATCATGGCCGACTTGAGATAGCGATAGAGACCGATCTCGCGCACCTCTTTCCACGGTGGAATAAAGTCGCGCCGGCGAATGGCGCTGGCCTTGATCGCATCCCGCTCGACGGTACGCTTGGCACGATTCTGCGACTGCACCAACAGCTCGCTGACGGCAAAGGCGCCGATGACCAGCGGCATGATGTCGATGCCCTGCATCAGTACCCCAGTACCAAAGGTGAAGCGGGTAATCGGCTGCATCACGTCGATGCCGACAGTGGCCACCATCACCCCCAGGGTGGTCGCGACCAGCCCCTTGGAGATGGCCCCGCGCTGAGAGATCACGATCACGATCAGCGCAAAGGCAATCAGCGAGAACTTGCCGGGGGTACGAATCAGCAGCGCGGCATCCGTTGCCAGGGGTGCCATGACCATCAGCAGCAGGGCCCCGATGGCGCCACCGATCATCGACGCCAGCGCCGCGTGCCCCAGCGCCTTGGCGCCCTGGCCGCGCTGCTGCAACGGATAGCCCTCGATCGCCGTCATCATCGAGGCCGGGGCGCCGGGAATATTGATGGTCGTCGCGGTGATGCTGCCGCTGCACATCCCGGCCATGAAGATGCCCGCACAGGCCACCAGCGCGGCGGTGATATCAAGGCTGTAGGTCAACGGCAGCAGCAGCGCAATGGCCAGCATCGAGGTCAGCCCCGGCACCGCACCAAAGAAGGTACCGATCAGGTAGCCACCGATGAGATAGGGCAGGATATCCGGCTGCATCAGCACCGCGAAGCCCTTGGACAGTTCGATCAGGTAATCCATGCCGTCACCTCCACAGCGTCGGCAGACGCACCTGGAACACCAGCTCGAACAGGGCGTATCCCAGCAGCGCGATGACCACCGCCACCAGCGCCTTGAAGCCCAGGCTGCGAAGCGCAGGACGGCCCGCGCCAAAGATCAGCATCATGGCGAAGGCGTAGGCAAAGGTAGAAAGAAAGTAGCCGACGCTGGCAAACAGACTGATATAGAGACCGGTCGACAGGGTCACCGCCAGGGCGCCCTGCCAGATTGATGCCGGTGCCGGCTCGCCCGAAGTCGCCGCTTGAGTCGCCTCTTGAGTCGCCTCCTGGGCAGACTCGCTCATCGGGGCCTCGTCCTCTGCGCTGTCACCGTCAGCGTGGCGATCGGCACGCACGACGAAGGCCAGTGCCAGCAGCATGACAACGCCCAGAAGCACCGGAAAGAACGACGCGGTCAGGGCACCATTATGCAGTGGTGGCGCAATCTTGAAGGCTTCTACCAGGTAGATCAGGGTCACTGCCAGCAGGCAGGCGACAACACCTCGCCGCCCACCCAGCCAACCACCCGCCCGTAGCAGCAGTTTCATGGCAACATCCTCACAAGGGTTGCCGCCGGCGCCCGGCGGCAACCGAGACTCACTGGCCAATCAGGCCGGCTTCCTTGAGCTCATCCATCCGCGCGAACAGCTCTGCCTGGGTATCTTCTGCCCAGGCCTCGACCTCGTCGGCACCCAGCCAGTTGGGGGTGACCCCTACGTCGACCAGCCAGGTCTGAAATTCTTCACTGTCGTAGGCCTGCTGATAGGCCGCTTCCAGGGCCGTCAGGGCGTCTTCCGGCGTGTTGGCCGGCGCGGCCAGAATGACAAAGCTGCCCATCTGGATGTCGTAGCCCAGCTCACTGGCAGGGGGCACATCAGGGAAGCTCTCGCTCTGGACGTCGGTGAACTCCACCAGGCCCTTGGCGTTGCCGGCGGAAATCAACGACTCAAAATCCCCCAGGCTGGTCAGTGCAAAGTCCACCTCGCCGTTGAGCAGGGCTTCCTTCTGGGGCGCGGCACCGCCGGGATAGGACACGATCTTGAACGACACGTCGGCCTGGTCCTGCAGTTGCAGCAGGGTCAGGTGGGTACGCGAGCCCATGTTCTGAATACCCGCGCGCACCTCTCCGGGGGCCGCCTTGGCAGCGTCGATCAACGCCTCCAGGCTTGCATAGTCCGAGTCTGCGGGCACCACGATGGCATCGGGTTCACTGGTAATACGCGCAATCAGGTCGAGCTTGTCGATATCAAAGCCGGCCAGCATCCCCTGCCAGGGAATCGTCACCACGCTGTCGTAGGTCAGTGCCACCAGGGTGTAGCCGTCGGGCCGGGCTCCCAGCGTCTGGACCAGACCATTGGCACTCATCCCACCCTCGATGTTCTCGACATAGATGGTGCCATCGAGGGACGCCTCGGCAAGATTGGAGATCTTGCGGACGATGCCATCGGTGCCGCCGCCGGCGCCCCAGGGCACGATCATGCGGATATCACGCTGGGGGTAGTCGGCCTGCGCGCTGGCACTGGCGACAACGATCAGGCCTCCCAGGGCCACGCTCATCAACTTGCGCATCTTGTTCACTCCTTGCCATTGTTGTTGGCGATTTGGGTCTGTTGGCATTGTGATTGCTGGCGGTGCGACTGCTGGCGTTACACTGATGGCCCTGCACCGGGGGCCGGTGGAAGCGGATACTGGCCTGCCCTGACAACATTGCCGCTTGGCGACGGCCGGCTCATGGACCTCGTCTCAAGGCTCTTTATCTAGGTAAGGCGAGAACGGCCTGCCACAGGTCATCGGGCACGTCGAGCAGGCTGTCGTTGTCTGCGTGGCGCCTATTTCCGGTGGATTGTCCCGGCCAGCGGGGCGGCCGGCCGGCGTCCACCGGCACGGCGTCCACCGGCACGGCGTCGGCCAGGTGGCCGGCAAGCCCTTCGACCAGCGCATTGCAGGCCTCGAGGCCGGCCAGCTTGCGCGGGTCGAAGACCAGAAATACCTGGGAGGCGCCGCCACCGCTGCCGCGTCCCAGGGTATCGATATGATGGGTGGGGTTGCCCTGGGACAATAGCGCCGCCATCACGTCCAGCAGCATCGCCAGGCCGGATCCCTTCCAGTAGCCCGCAGGCAGCAGGCGCCGCGACTCAGCGATGGCGCCAGGATCGCGACTGAGCTGTCCCGCCTGGTCGAAGCCACCGTCCACCGGCAAGGACTCGCCGGCCAGGGCCAGGCTGTTCAGCTTGCCGTAGGAGAACTGGGACATGGCCATGTCCAGCACCATGGGACCCTGCTCTGCAGGCACCGCCATGACCAACGGGTTGTTGCCGATACTCTGGCTGGCGGCCCCCCAGGCGGGCATGCAGGATTCGGTGTTGGTCCACATGATCGCGGCAAATCCCCGCTCGACCGCATGCCAGCCATAGCTGCCACCGCGCATCCAGTGGGTGGTATTGCGCACGGCGACCAGCCCCATGCCATGCTCGGAGGCCAACTCCATGGCCCGCTCGGTGGCGTCGAGTGCGTGGCGAACGCCAATCCCAAAGTGGCCATCGAAGACTTCCAGGGCACCCAATCGTTGCACCAGGCTCAGCCGAGCAGCCGGATCGACCCACCCCTTGTTCAGGTAATCGACGAAACGCGGAATGCGGCCAATACCGTGGGAGACCACCCCGTCACGAGTACTTTCAGCATGAATGCGCGCGCACAGCTCGGCATCTTCCGGCGCCAGGCCCGCCGCATTCAGCACTGCGGCCAAACGCGAGCGCAGCTCGTCAAAGGTGACCTGAGTCATCGAACCTCTCCTTGAGGGTGGTGCCTCGCCGCTAAGGGCCAGCACCGCCGTCGAAGATTAAGTACTACATCATACAAAGTTGCTGTATGAGCAACATAGACGGGGCCACCGCACAACGAAATGCGACTTTAGTGAAGCAGCGACCAGCAACGACGTCCCTTCGACAACCCCGCGTCCCGACCGGGCGGCGCTATTACCCCCCTATCGCTACCAGATCGCCACCTTAACTCTGCTTTATCGCTAGCTTATCTCTGCTTTATCGCTGCTACGAAACACCCTTTCCTACCTTCGCTGCCTCCACCTTCCACCATGGTCGTACTCGCACGAATTAATCATATGTACTACAAATATTGACAAATGAATGCCTCACCCATCGTGCCCCACCAGGAGATCTCATGATCGTCGACCACCGCACCTACACCATGGTCCCCGGCCGTTTGAACGCCTTTCTCGAGCTCTACGAACGCGAGGGTTTGCCCATCCAGCAGCGCCATTTGGGCAATCTGATCGGCTACTTCGTCACCGAGACCGGACCACAGAATCAGGTGGTGCACCTGTGGGGGTATGCCTCCGCGGCGGACCGGGAGCGCCGTCGCACGGCCATGGAACAGGACCCCGAATGGATCGCCTATCGCAAGAAAAGCGCCGAGGCCGGTAACGTCCAGCATCAGACCAACAAGCTGTTGCGCTCCACCCGCTTCTCACCGCTCTGAGCCAGGAGGTTTCATGACCCATCCTCACGGTGGACTTGCTCTGGTCGAGGCGCTGCAGCAGCAGCGGGTCGAGCGGGTATTCTGTGTGCCCGGCGAAAGCTATCTGGCAGCGCTGGATGCCCTCCACGATGCCGAGATCGAGACCATTGTCGCCCGCCAGGAAGGTGGGGCTGCGATGATGGCAGAGGCCGATGGCAAGTTGAGCGGGCGCCCTGGCGTCGCCTTTGTGACCCGCGGCCCGGGCGCCACCAACGCCGCCAGCGGCGTGCACGTGGCCTATCAGGATTCCACGCCCATGGTGCTGTTCGTCGGCCAGGTGGCAAGCGACCAGCGCGATCGCGAGGCCTTTCAGGAGGTCGACCTGGTCGCCATGTTCTCGCCCCTGGCCAAGTGGGTCGCCAATATCGATCGGGTCGACCGCCTGCCGGAATACATCAGTCACGCCTTCCACGTGGCCCAGAGCGGGAGGCCTGGCCCGGTGGTGCTGGGCCTGCCGGAAGACATGCTGTCATCGGACTGTGATGCGGCGTCGGTGCCTGCTGCCACCCTGCCTAGCGGACTCGCCGCGCAGCACGACGTGCAGGCAGTAATGCGCGCCATTGGCAGTGCCGAACGCCCACTGGTCATCATCGGAGGCGGCGGCTGGTCGGCTCGCGCCGCCGAAGCGCTCGGCCACTTTGCACGCCTGTGCGAACTCCCCGTCGGCGCCTCCTTTCGCTGCCAGGACTACCTGGACAATCGCCACCCGAACTACGTCGGCGACGTGGGCATCGGTATCAACCCGGCGCTGGCCCAGCGGGTCCGTGATGCCGATCTGATCCTGGCCCTTGGCGCGCGCCTGGGCGAGATGACCACCAGCGGCTACACCCTGCTGACGCCACCGCTGCCACGTCAGCGGCTGATCCACGTGCATGCCGATCCCAGCGAACTTGGGCGGGTCTACCGTCCTGAGCTGGCGGTGGTCGCGTGTGCGGGGGCGATGATCGAGCAGCTGGCGGCAGCGGCCGAGGCGCCCAGCGTCGAGCGCGGCGCCTGGGTCCGCGCCGCCCGCGACGACTACGCCAGCTGGCAACAGCCGGAGCCCACGCCAGGCGCGCTACGTATGGAGAACGTCATTGCACGGCTCAATGAGGTGCTGGGTGATGACGCCATCCTGACCAATGGCGCCGGCAACTACTCCGCCTGGCTACACCGCTACTACCGCTATCGCGGCTTTCGCACCCAGCTTGCCCCTACCTCGGGCTCCATGGGCTATGGCTTGCCCGCCGCCATTGCCGCCAAGTTGCGCCATCCCGAGCGGGATGCCATCTGCCTGGCCGGCGACGGCTGTTTCCAGATGGTCTCCCAGGAGCTGGGCACCGCCTGCCAGTATGGCGCTGCGGTGGTGATTCTGGTGATCAACAACGGCATGTACGGCACCATTCGCATGCATCAGCAGAAGCGCTACCCACGGCGGCCGTCCGCCACCGATCTGGTCAATCCAGACTTTGCTGCCCTGGCCCGCGCCTATGGCGCCTTCGGCGAAACCGTGGACCACGATGACGCCTTCGTGGACGCCCTGTCACGTGCCCTGGAGCATACCCGGCGCAGTGCCTCCCCGGCACTGCTGGAACTGCGCCAGGATCGCCAGGCCCTGTCTCCCCGGCTGACCCTGGAGCAGCTCAATCCCTGAGACGAGCGTGCTGGCAAAGCCGACCGACGCGCTGACCCGCTGCGCGCCAACGGCTGGACAGCTAAGACCAAAGGCCCCGCCAACGCCCTGGAGGAAAAGGCGGTGGCTGAGGCAGGTCAAGCTCAATACCTGGATAAAGGCCTGGGTCAGGGACGCGGCGGTGTAAGGCGTGGCAGACGTGACTCCAGCAGCGCCGCCACCTGCATCACTCGGTCATCAGCGAACTTCGGTCCGACCAGGTGCAGCCCCATCGGCAGTCCCTGCTCGTCCAGCCCGCAGGGCAAGGAGGCGGCGGGCTGTTGGGTGAGGTTGAAGGGATAGGTGAAGGGGGTCCAGTCCATCCACTCCCGGTAAGGCCCGCCCGGGGGTACGTTGTGGCCGGCGGCAAACGGCGAGATCGGCATGGTCGGCGTCATCAGCAGGTCATAGCGTTGATGGAACTCCCCCATGGCGGCGGTCAGCTCGCTGCGATGACGACGGGCGGCCAGATACTGCGACAGGGAAATTCCGGTGCCGCGTCGGGCGATCTCGAGGAAACCGGGATCCAGCATGGCCTGCTGCGACTCATCGAGTCTCTCCAGCACCTGGGAAGCCCCGGCAAACCACAGGGTATTGAAGGTCTCGATGGGATCGGCGAACCCCGGATCGACCCACTCGACACTGGCGCCCAGGTCCTGCAGCAGCGCTGCGGCGCGGATGACGCCCTGGCGAATGTCCGGCGCTACCTCGACATAGCCAAGGTCGAGACTGATCGCGACCCGAACGCCGCGCAGGTGATCAGGCCGCGGCGCCTGCCAGTCGATGGGGCAACGCGGCCCCGCATAGCCATCGCGGCTGTCCGGCTGTGCCAGCAAGCGCATCATCAGGGCACTGTCTTCCACAGAGCGAGTCATGGGCCCCAGGTGGGACAGGGTACTCATGGCGCTGGAGGGCCACTGGGGCACCCAGCCAAAGGTGGGTTTGATGCCAAAGGTGCCGGTAAAGCTGCAGGGAATACGGATCGAGCCACCGGCATCGCTCCCCTGATGCAGCATGCCAAGGTTGAGCGCCGCCGCCGCCCCGGCTCCTCCCGACGAGCCCCCTGGGGTCAGACGGGTATCCCAGGGATTGCGACAGATGCCATGCAGCGGGTTATCGGTCACCCCCTTCCAGCCAAATTCCGGCGACAAGGTCTTGCCGACGATGATGGCGCCGGCCTCGCGCAGAAAGCGCGATACCGGGGCATCGACAGCGGCAGGAGCATGGGCATCGCTGGTACGTGAGCCCAGCCGCGTCGGCATGCCCTGGGTCAACGTCAGGTCCTTGATGGTCACCGGCACGCCGTCCAATGGCCCGCACGGTCTGCCCTGTTGCCAGCGCAGGGTCGACGCCTCGGCGGCCGCCAGGGCATCGTCCCCCGCCACATGGGAGAAGGCGTTGACCCGTGGGTTGTCGCGGGCGATGCGCGACAGGCAATCTGCGATGACCAGGCTGGGCGTGCACTCGCCGCGGCGATAGGCCTCAAGCGCCTGGGTCGCTCCCAGATCAGCAAGCTCCGCCGCCTGGCCGGTCGTCACTGCAGCCTCATGGCTCATGCCTGGCCTCCCTGGTCAGCGGCGTCACTGCCATCACCGGCGCTCTCGAGCATGGCGTGCAACAGCACATCGCAGCCGGCCTTGAGCTCCTCCGGCTTGGCATACTCGCTTTCGTTGTGACTGATACCATCCTTGCAGGGCACAAAAATCATCGCCGCCGGCGCCACCCGTCCCACGAAGATGGCGTCGTGGCCGGCGCCACTGACGATGTCCATATGGCTGAGCCCGTGGGCCTTGGCACCGGCACGCACGGCCTCGATGCAGCTATCGTCGAAGGCCTCCGGCGGAAAATCGGCGGTGGGCGTCAGTTCTGCCGCCAGACCATGACGCTGGCTGACCTCCTGCACCACCTCTGCCAGCTGGGTCGCCATCGTCTCAAGGGTCAGCGGGTCCAGGTGACGCAGGTCGACGGTCATCTTGACCTGCCCAGGAATGACGTTGCGCGACCCGGGATGGGGCTGCATCACACCGACCGTACCGCGCCCGTGGGGGGCCGCGTCGCGCGCCATGCGGTTGATCGCTACGGTAATCTCGGCGGCACCCACCAGCGCATCCTTGCGCAGATGCATGGGCGTCGGTCCGGCGTGGGCTTCGACGCCGGTCAGGGTCAGGTCAAACCATTTCTGGCCAAGTGCACCGATGACCACTCCCAGGGTGGTGTCGGTATCCTCGAGCAGGGGCCCTTGCTCGATATGCGCCTCGAAGTAGGCCTTGACCGCAGAGGGGTCCAGCCGATCGCTACCACGATAGCCGATGGCATCCAGGGCCTCGCCCACGCTGACGCCAGCGTCATCCTGGCGAGACAGCATGTCGTCCAGACCCAGCTGGCCGGCATAGACTCCGGAACCCATCATGCAGGGCGGAAAGCGACAGCCTTCTTCGTTGGTCCAGGCGACCACGTCGATGGGCGCACGGGTGGTGATGGCATGCTGATTGAGGGTACGGACGACCTCAAGCCCCGCCAGCACGCCGAAGCAGCCATCGAACTTGCCACCGGTGGGCTGGGTATCAATATGGCTGCCGGTCATGACCGCCGGCAGGTCGGGTTCACTGCCCTCGCGACGCGCCACTATGTTGCCGATGGCGTCGATACGCACGCTCATGCCCTCCGCTTGGCACCAGCCGATAAACAGGTCACGGGCCTGGCGGTCGAGCTCGGTCAGGGCCTGGCGATTGACGCCGCCCTTGGGAGTGGCGCCCAGCTCTGCCAGGGACATCAGTGAGGCCCACAGGCGCTCGCCATCGCAGGCCAGGGTGGCAGTCGCTGCGGCTGCCGGGGAAGTGACGGTTGCTGTCATCAGAGTATCCTTGTCATTGTGCTGTTTCAGCGCCCCAGGGGAGCGGTGACGCTGGGTCCTGAGGGCGTAGCGTGGCCCCAGCCGAACGCAGCAGCCGGGGCGTCGCCAGGTCAGGCGCTGAGGGCCAGATAACGGTCACGTACCGCGGGATCGTCACGAAAATCATCGGCGCTGCCGGTGTAGACGATCTGGCCCTGTTCGAGGATGTAGTGGCGATCGGCCACCTCTTCGCAGACCCGCAGATTCTGTTCGACCAGCAGTACCGACAGTCCCTCGCCGCGAATGGCCTTGAGGATCTTGACGATCTCGTCGACGATGACTGGCGCCAGGCCCTCGGTGGGCTCGTCCAGCAGCAGGATCTGGGGATCGTTGAGCAGCGCCCGGGCAATCGCCAGCATCTGCTGCTCGCCGCCGGATAGAGCGTTGCCGCGATTGCGTCGCCGCTCCTCGAGGCGGGGGAACCAGCGAAAGATATCTGCCATCTGCCAGCGACTGCCGCGGCGAACGGCGATCTGCAGGTTCTCTTCGACGCTGAGAATGCTGAAGATGCCACGATGCTCCGGCACCAGCGCCACGCCCTGGCGAGCAATCTGGAACGGTGCCTGGCCAAGCAGCGGCGTGCCTCGCAGGCTGATGCTGCCGGTCGGCGTATCGACCAGGCCCATGATGCTTTTCAAGGTCGTGGTCTTGCCTGCACCGTTACGTCCCAGCAGCGTCACCAGCTCGCCTTCACCGACCGTAAGCGATACCCCTTCCAGGACGTGGCTCTTGCCGTAATAGCTGTGAATATCCGTCAACTCGAGCATCAGGCGGCTTCTCCCAGATAGGCGTCTCTGACACGGGCATCATTGCGCACGCTGTGGGGGTCGCCCTCCACCAGCACCTGCCCCCGGTTCATGACGGTGATGGTGTCGCTGATCGACATCACGATGCTCATGTTGTGTTCGATCAACAGAATGCTGTGGTCTCGGCCCAGCTCGCCGATCAGCGTGGTCATGCTGGGGATATCGTCGATGCCCATCCCTGAGGTCGGCTCATCGAGCAATAGCAGGCGTGGTCGCGGGCAGATCGCCATGCCGACCTCGAGAATGCGCTGCTGGCCATGGGACAGCTCGCCCGCGGCCACCCCGGCACGGCCTGACAGACCAATGCGTTCGAGAATCTCGTCCGCTCGAGCCAGGTGCTCGCGACGCTTGTTCAGGCGTTGCCAGAAATTGAGGGCGCGCCAACCGTCGACCCCCTGGGCCGCCAGCCGCAGGTTCTCGTGCACGCTCAGCTCCTGAAACAAGCTGGTCACCTGAAACGAGCGCGACATGCCAAGTCCCACTCGGCCATGGGCTGGCTCGCGGGTGATGTCTCTCCCCTCCAGCAGGATCTTGCCAGCGCTGGGACGGCGCTCGCCGGTCAGGCAGTGGAACAGGCTGGTCTTGCCTGCCCCGTTGGGCCCGATCACGGTATGGATCTTGCCCTTGCCGATACGCAGGTTGACACCATCCACGGCGTGGAAGGCCCCGTAGGCGAGCACCAGGTCACGGGTTTCCAGCAGAGTGTCGGCGCCGGGACGCGAGGTTTGCGTGGTCATTGGTCGCCCTCCTTGCCATCGGTGCGCTTGCTACGACGTTCCAGCAGGCTGGACAGGCCGCCCCACAGACCACCTCGCATAAAGATCACCACCGCGATCAGGGCCACCCCGAGCAGCAGCATCCAGCGCGGCCAGATCGATGACAGCAGATCACCCAGCAAGACGATCGCGCCGGCGCCCAGCAGTGAGCCGAACAGCGAGCCGGTGCCGCCGATGATGGTCATGATCAGGATCTGTTCGGACATCAACAGCTCGATGTTCGACAGCGGCACGAAGTTCAGCAGCATGCCGTAAAGGGCACCGGCGAGGGCGGTGATTCCCCCGGACAGCACGAACACCATGACCTTGAACAGTCGGGTGTCATACCCCAGCGCCGAGGCGCGCTGTTCGTTCTCGCGGATCGCCAGCAGGGTGCTGCCGAAGGGTGAGTCGGTGATGCGTCGTGCCACCACGTAGATGACCGCAAACAGCACCGCGACCAGCGCATAGAAGGCCAGCGGTGAGTCGAAGCTGATCAGGGTGGTTTCGCCCACTGCCAGGGGCGGACGTGGCACGTCGAGCAGGCCGTTGTCGCCACCGGTCCAGTCACTCAAGGTGTAGGCCAGAAAGTAGGCCATCTGGGTCAGGGCCAGGGTGAGCATCACAAAGTAGATGCCTTTACGGCGGATGCACAGCATGCCGACACCCAGCGCCAGCACGGCGCCCACCACCACCGCAATCAACAGGGCACCGACCAGCCCGGCATTGAGGTGGATCATCGCCAGGGCACTGATATAGGCCCCCGCACCGAAGAAGATGGCCTGGCCAAAGGACAGCAGACCGGTGAAGCCGAGCAGCAGATTGCAGGCCAGTGCGGCCATGGCAAAGATCAGAATCTCGGTCGCCAGGGTCGCCGACGGCAGCACCACCGGCAGCAGCACCATCACCGCCAGCATGGCCAACGTCGTCCCCGTCCCCAGCCGGCCCTTGAACCGGCTTGGGCGCGCAGCGGTGCTGGTAGGTTCCAGAGTCTTGGTCATCATCTCATGCTCTCCCGAACAGTCCGTGGGGACGCAGCAGAATCACCACTGCCATGGCGGCGTAGATCATCAGGCTTGCGCCTTGTGGCCACAGCGAGGTCATCAGGCTCTGCACCACGCCCACGATCAATCCCGCCACCAGGGCACCACTGAAGGAGCCCATGCCACCGATCACCACCACCACGAACGCCAGCCCCAGAACCTCTGGGCCGATGAACGGATGGGCCCCGCGCAGGGGAGCCGACAGCACCCCGGCCAATCCCGCCAGGCCCACTCCCAGGGCAAAGGTGACCGAGAACAGACGAAAGATGTTGGAGCCCAGCAGCGACACCATCTCGGTGGACTCGCTGCCGGCCCGGACCAGGGCGCCGAAACGGGTCCGCTCCAGCAGCAGCCACAGCACGACGGCGACCAGGGCACTGAAGCCGATCAGGAACAGTCGGTAGTAGGGGTAGGCAAAGTTGCCGATGCGCACCACGCCCTGCAGGGCTTCCGGGGTGGGAATGCTCTTGCCCACTGGCCCCCAGATCATGATCGACAGTTCCTGAATGATCAGGGCGATGCCTAGCGTCACCAGGATCTGAAAGGTATGCGGCAAGTGGTAGATACGCTGGATCAGGCTACGCTCCAGCGCCCAGGCCAGCAGCGCGACCAACAGCGGTCCCGCCACCAGGGCCAGCCAGAAGTTGCCGGTCAGGCTGACCAGGGTGTAGCAGAGGTAGGAGCCGACCAGGAAGAAGGCTCCATGGGCAAAGTTGACGAAGTTCAACAGGCCGAAGATCAGCGTCAATCCCACCGAAATCAGAAAATAGATCATCCCGAGCCCCAGGCCGTTAAGGACCTGGAACAGATAGACATTAAGCATGGTCGCGGCTCCTGGAATGCCGAGGGCGGCGCCCCCGGCAGACGGACGAGGGCTGCCTTACAGCTGGCAGGGCGAATCTTCGGGGGCGACAAAGGACTGGCCGGCGCTGATCACGTCGGCATAGTCATCGTCATCGTCCATCTCGTCCTGAGCCTTGCCCTGGAGCAGGTAGTAATCCTTGATGACCTGATGGTCAGACGCTCGGATGGTTTCTTCGCCGGTCGGCCCTTGATAGGTGTACCCCTCCAGGGCTTCGATCAGCGCCGGACCTGTGCTGGCCCCGCTCTGATCGGCGACCTCCAGCATCACCCGCGTCATGGTGTAGTCCGCTGCCAGCGGATAGGTGGGCGTGATGTCATAGGCATCGCGCACCGCTGCCACCAGCTCGTTGTTGAAGGGTGTATCCACCTCGTGCCAGTACTGGGCGCCGAAGTAGATGCCTTCGACATTGGCGGCACCCAGCTCTTCGAACTGGTCCAGGCCCGCCGACCACACCATCAGAATATCCATCTGATCATTGAGGCCGAAGTTGCGTGCCTGGCGCAGGGCGTTGGAGGACTGGGCGCCAAAGTTGAGCAGCACCAGTACATCAGGAGAGGCCGCCATGGCGTTGGTCAGGTAGCCGGAGAATTCCTGCTCCTGCAGCGAGTGATAGCTGTTCCCCACGTGCTCGACACCGGCTTCCTCGAAGACGGCCTTGGCGTTGTCGAGCAGCGCCTCGCCGAACACATATTCCGGGGTGATGGTATAGAACCGCTTGGCCTCGGGCAGCGCTTCCATCAACGGCACCAGGGTTTCGCGAATGGCGCCGTAGGTCGGCACCGACCAGCGGAAGGTGGAGGCGTTGCACTCGGTGCCGGTCAGTTCGTCGGCGCCGGCAGGCGTCATGAACACCCCCTCGACGCCAGCCACTTCCTTGCCTACCGCCAATGCGGTGGAGGAAAGGGTGGCGCCGTTGAACAAGCGGGCGCCGTCCTGGTTGATGGCTTCCTGCACCTTGCGGATGGCCCGGCCGGCATTGCCTTCGGTGTCCAGGCTGACGTAGTCGATATCACGTCCCAGGGACGTTCTGGCTTCTTCCACCGCCAGGCGAGACCCCATTTCGGCGTACTTGCCATAACTGGCGAAGGCGCCAGACAGCGACTTCACGCCGTAGAAGGTCAGTGGTTCCTGATCCTGGGCCAGCAACGGCTGGGCCACGAGTCCAAGGGCCAGGGCGGAAAGCAGAAGGGGTGTCTTGCGCACTGTCATTGTTATTCCTCTTGTCGACGTCATCGGAGTGGATGAGGGGTCGCTGACGTGGGTGGCTTGGTTGTTGTTATAAGGGACGCTGTTGTTGTTATAGGTCGCTGTGGGCCGTCGCCGGATCGGGCTAAACGGGATCAGCCGCTTTCGCCCAGCACCTCGGGCGACACCAGAAACTGGTTGGCCATCTCGCCTTCCAGGGCCGACATGTGGTGCTCCGCATCACACATGTGCTCGAACATAAGACGGCGCACCGCTTCACGGTCACCGTTGTCAAAGGCTTCCATCAGGGCGATGTGGTAGCGAATGTTGGACTCATCAAAGGCATGACGTTCCGGCCGATAGGCCTTCTTGATCACCACCAGGTCGCGCAGTAGATCGTTGAGAAAGGTGCTCATGAAACGCAGCAGCGGATTGGGACAGTACTCCGCCAGAATGTTGTGGAACTCGAGCTCCAGCATGCGGTGCTGGCGCTGGCTCAGTTCATCTTCATGGGGCCGCTGGCAGTGGGCGATGTTGTCACGCAGCCGCTCACGTCCGGCCTCATCGAGATGATCCATGGCCGCTACCGCGACCTCCACCTCTACCATCCGACGCAGCTGATAGACCTGGCTGCCATCCACGTGCTGAAAGTGCAGAAAGTTGCGCAGGGCGCGGCAGGCCGGGTCGATGGTCACTTCTCGGATGATCGCGCCACCGCCTGGCCCCGTCTTCAGCACTACCAGCCCCTCTACCTCAAGCACCCTGAGGGCCTCACGAATCGTGCCCTTGGCGCATTCATAGCGCTCCATCAGGGCTTTTTCGTTGGGCAGCCGGTCCCCTGGCGACAGGTTCTCCATCACGATCTTCTGCTTGATGTCCTCGCAGATCAGGTCGGCGAGCTTCTGACGGCGCTGGGGAAAAGAAGTCGGCACGGGCATCTCGGTCATTTATTCGAATAAATATAAGGATTAGTCCCAATGCGCGAATTGGTCAAGTCAATTTATGCCAACGCCAGCAGACCCAATTACGTTTAGATTTACTGACCTAAGCGAAAACAGAGTGGTGTTTTATCAACTTTCTACAGCCGCCATGCTGCCGTTATGTCACGACCATCCGGCTATCACCGCTCGGCGCTTAGCCTGACCTAGACAGTCCGGACAAGACAGCCCGAACAAGACAGCCCGAACAAGACAGCCCGGACAAGACAGACCCGATAAGACAGCTAGACCACGACAACGACAGGCCATGACCACCAGGCCCCGGCCCCAGGCGGCTGACAGGAGACCCACCATGCTGACCTTCGACACTCTGGAGACTCGCCCCGACGCCACCGCAGAGAAAGCGGATAACAGCGACCTGAACCATCACTACTGGATGCCGTTCACCGCCAACCGGGACTTCCACGCTCACCCACGGCTGATCCACGGGGCCGAGGGTCGCTACTTCATCGACGACCGCGGGCGTCGGCTGTTTGATTCCCTGTCAGGCCTCTGGACCTGCGGCGCCGGTCACAATCGGGTCGAGATTCAACAGGCGGTGGCCCAGCAGCTAGGCAGCCTCGACTATGCGCCGAGCTTCCAGGTGTCCCACCCGCTGGCCTTCAAGCTAGCGGAAAAGGTCGCCAGTCTGACCCCCAAGGGGCTCGACCATGTGTTCTTCACTGACTCTGGCTCCGAGTCCGCCGATACCGCGTTGAAGATGGCCAAGGCCTACTGGCGCCTCAAGGGACGTCCGGAAAAGACCCGCATGATTGGCCGCGCCAAGGGCTACCACGGGGTCAATGTCGGCGGCACCAGCCTTGGCGGGATCGGCGGCAACCGCAAGCACTACGGCCAGCTGATGGATGCCAGCCACCTGCCCCATACCCTGCAACCGTCACTGGCCTTCACCCGCGGCCAGGCCGACACCGGGGCAGAGCTGGCCGACGCCCTGCTCGAGCAGATCGCCCTGCACGACGCCTCCAACATCGCGGCGGTGATCGTCGAACCGATGTCAGGCTCCGCCGGCGTCATCGTTCCGCCGAAGGGCTATCTGGATCGTCTGCGCGAGATCTGCTCGGCCCACGATATCCTGCTGATCTTCGACGAGGTCATCACCGCCTTCGGGCGCAGCGGTGCCCGTACCGGAGCCGAGGCCTTCGGGGTGACGCCAGACCTGATGACGGTGGCCAAGCAGATCACCAACGGTGCGGTGCCCATGGGCGCGGTGATTGCATCCAACGAGATCTTCGACACCTTCATGCACGCAGGCGGTGCCGAGCACGCCATCGAATTCACCCATGGCTACACCTACAGCGGACATCCGGTGGCCTGTGCCGCGGCCCTGGCGTCGCTGGAACTGTTGGAGCGGGAAGACTTTCCCGGCCAGGTCAGAGCCATCGCCCCCGCCTTCGAGGACCGTCTGCATGCCTTGAAGGGTCGCTCCCATGTGGTCGATATCCGCAACTATGGCCTGGCCGGAGCGATCCAGCTGGCACCACGGGACGGCGACCCGAGCATTCGCCCAAGGGACGCACATCTGGCCCTGTGGGAAGCGGGTTTCTACGTGCGCTTTGGCGGCGATACCCTGCAGTTTGGTCCTCCTTTCGGCACCACAGAGGCAGAGCTCGAGCGACTGTTCGACGCCGTGGCCACCACCCTCGACCGCCTGGCGTAAGCACATTGAGCGCCCCAGGGGGCAAACATCAGCGCTGACGGGTGAGTAGCAAGAACGGTTATCCACGCCACATCGACAGCCTGTGGACAACCTTTACACCCATCATTCACAGCATTATCCACAGGCAGGTGTCATGCCTGCCTGTGGCCACTGTTCACACCGATATCGTTGCTGGACCCAGCGTCCAGACATCACCCTTCAAGACAAGAGGTCTTCAATGGAATACGTCAGTCACTGGATCAATGGCCAGGACCTGGAGTCCAGCCGCACCTTGCCGGTCACCAATCCCGCCACCGGCGCTACCATCCGCCAGGTGGCCGAGGGCGATGCCACCACCGTGCAGGCCGCCATCGAGGCAGCCAAGGCCGCCTTCCCGGCCTGGCGCGACACCCCGCCAGCCAAGCGCGCTCAGGTGATGTACCGGTTCAAGGCGCTGCTGGAGCGCGACGCCGAGCGTCTGGTCCAGCTGATCAGCGAGGAACACGGCAAGACCGTCGAAGACGCCATGGGCGAGCTCAAGCGCGGTATCGAGAACGTGGAATACGCCTGCGGCGTACCGGAACTGCTCAAGGGCGAATACTCCCACAACGTGGGCCCCTCCATTGACGCGTTCTCCAACTTCCAGCCGCTGGGGGTCGTCGCGGGCATCACTCCGTTCAACTTCCCGGCCATGGTGCCGCTGTGGATGTACCCGATGGCGATTGCCTGCGGCAACGCCTTTATCCTCAAGCCTTCCGAAAAGGACCCCTCCGCGGCGGTCGCGGTCGCCAAGCTGCTGGAAGAGGCGGGCCTGCCCCAGGGCATCATGAGCGTCGTACAAGGTGGCCGTGAGACCGTGGAGGCGCTGCTGGATGCCCCCGACGTCAAGGCCATTTCCTTTGTTGGCTCCACTCCCATCGCCGAAACCATCTACCGCCGTGGCGCGGAAAGCGGCAAGCGCGTGCAGGCCCTCGGTGGCGCCAAGAACCACGCCATCGTGCTGCCCGACGCCGACATCGACAATGCCGCCAACACCCTGATGGGGGCTGCCTTCGGCAGCGCTGGCGAACGCTGCATGGCCATTTCGGTGGCGGTGTGTGTCGGCGATGACACCGCTGATCGCTTGATCGAGGCGATGACGCCGAAGATCGCCGCGCTGAAGATCGGCCCCGGCACCGACAAGGGCCTGGACATGGGTGCCCTGGTCACCGCCCAGCATCGTGACAAGGTGCTCGGCTATATCGAGAAGGGCATTCAGGAAGGCGCCGACCTGGTCGCCGATGGGCGCGACCTGGTGGTGCCAGGCCATGAAGACGGCTTCTTCGTCGGCGGCTGCCTGTTCGACCGGGTTACCCCGCAGATGACCATCTATGCAGAAGAAATCTTCGGCCCGGTGCTGTGCGTGGTGCGGGTATCGAGCCTGGATGAAGCCATCGACCTGACCAACGCCCACGAGTACGGCAACGGCACCTGCCTGTTCACCCGTGACGGTGAAGCGGCGCGCCGCTTCACCGATGCCATCGAGGTTGGCATGGTCGGCATCAACGTGCCGCTGCCGGTACCGGTGGCAAGCCACAGCTTCGGTGGCTGGAAGCGCTCGCTGTTTGGTGACCTGCACGCCTACGGCCCTGACGCGGTGCGCTTCTATACTCGCCGCAAGGCCGTGTCCCAGCGCTGGCCATCATCCTTCGAGACCGCCAAGGCAGAGTTCAACTTCCCTTCTGGCGGACAGTAACCCTGCATTCGATACAACAACGGGCCCCCAGGGGCCCGTTTTCTTTTGCCGTCACACGCTATTGTCACTCCACGCCGAGCGGCGAACAGATCCCTTGCACAGCCCTTCCACCGATTACCACACGCTTATTCACAGCCAGCCCGCACACTTATCCACACCCTTGTCGGCGCACTACCCTTTCGTCAGGCTTGCTGTTCGCTCGCGGAAAGCCACGTTCACCTGCTACCTGTCAGCGTCGCAACGGCGGCGACGGCCATGACGCCAAATGAGTCATGCCTGGTTTGGCCATACTTGGGTCATAGTTTGGCTATAGCTGGGTCATCGTTTGGCCATACCTTGCTTTAGCCGCGCTTTGTTTAGCCGCGCTTCGACTAGCCGCACTTTGACCAACCGCAGCCGGCGTAGCAGGTGGGGCAACCGTCCATCATGATCAGCTCGCCGCGACACTCGGGGCAGTGGCCAACCACCGCGGGGCCGGCACCTTCACCTGCTCCACCCTCGACGGGCTTGCCATCCAGTGGCTCGACAGCGCCAGTGGCGACATCTTCTTCGACCTCGGCAGGGAACCAGCCGTGGCCAGAGGCCTGACGCTTGGCATAGCGGCTGACCAGCTCCTCTACCGGAATCTGGTTGCCGTCGATATCGAGAAAGCCGCGGCGATAGAGGATCTGCTGGATCGACCAGGCAATCGCGGCAACCTCGGAGTCGTGGAACATCGGCTTGTTCCAGCGGTTCATGCCGCAACGCACCAGGCCCTTGTCCCAGGCCACCTTGCGCAGATCGGCCACCGCCTGGGTGACGTAGCCGCCGCGAGCGGCCAGCGACAGGCTGCGCATGGTGGCGGTGATCCACTGGTGTTCGCTGGACAGCTGACCGGAGGGAAAGAAGAACTCCACCGGACGCTCGATGATCACGCGCTGTCCGTTCAGCACCCCTTCCACCGGCATAAAGGACACTAACAGGTAGACCTTCTTGCGGCCTTCGGCGCCGACGTAGGAAATCTTCTCGGACACCGCCTCCAGCGTCCCCTCGGGGCGCGAGGGAATGCGCATGGTCAGCGGGTTTTCCTCGGGCAGAGGGGGCGGCACCGGGGCCGCAGGGGCCTCTTCGCTCTTGACCCGGTAGCCCACGATCTTGGATGTGATTTCGACAGCCATCAGCAGGCTCCTCCACAAAGATGATTCAGACGCGGTGCCCACAGGCGCCGGCCACCACGCAACGACCTTTCGCCCCGGGCGTTACCACTTGCCATAGGTCCCCTCCTTCAAGGCGTCGTAGAGGTTGGCGGCATTGTGCTCCTCGCCGTCGTAGATCACCGTCTCGTCGCCCTTGAGTTCAAGGGTCTCGCCGTTCTCCAGCTCGAACACGTAGGTGGTGTTCTTGAGGTCATCCTCGCGCACCAGCACGCCCTGGAAGGCCTCCGGATTGAAGCGGAAGGTGGTACAGCCCTTGAGGCGGCTCTGGTAGGCGTCCAGATACAGGTCCTTGAACGCCTCGAAGGCAAAGTCGGTGGGCACGTTGACCGTCTTGGAGATCGCCGAGTCGACCCAGGCCTGGGCGGCGGCCTGCACCGCCACGTGCTGCTTGGGGGTCACCGCATCGGCGGTGATGAAGTAATCCGGCAGGTCGCTCTCTACCGCCTCGGCGTGCATGAAGTGACGATAGGCGGCCAGCTCGAAGGACACCACCTCGACCTGCTCCTTGGTCTTCTTGCCCGCCTGGATGACGTTACGGAAGTAGCGATGAGAGAACGACGGCTCGATACCGTTGGAGGCATTATTGCCCAGCGACAGGCTGATGGTGCCGGTGGGGGCAATCGAGGAGTGATGGGTGAAGCGCGCCCCATGCTCGGCCAGCTGCGCCACCAGTTCAGGCTCGACCTCGGCGATCTTCTGCATATAGCGGCTGTAGCGGGCATGCAGGATGCGGCCTGGCACCTTGTCGCCGGCCTCGTAACCATCGCGGCTCAATTCTGGACGTTCACGCAGCATCCTGGGGGTCAGTTCGAACTCCTGTTCGAGAATCGGCGCCATGCCCTTCTCGCGGGACAGCTCCAGCGCCTGCTTCCAGCCCTCCACGGCCAACACCCGACTGACTTCCTCGGTAAAGACCAGCGATTCGGCGCTGCCATAGGGCATCTTGAGCATGGTCATGGTCGATCCCAGTCCCAAAAAGCCCATGCCATGGCGGCGCTTGGCCTCGATCTCGCGACGCTGGCCGGACAGCGGCAGGCCGCTGATCTCGACCACGTTGTCGAGCATGCGGGTGAAAACCGCGACCACCTGGCGGTACTTGTCCCAGTCGAAGCGCGGCGCCTCACCAAACGGGTCGATCACGAAGCGAGTCAGGTTGATCGAGCCCAGCAGACAGGCCCCTTCCGGCGGCAACGGCTGCTCCCCACAGGGGTTAGTGGCGCGGATCTCTTCGCAGAACCAGTTGTTGTTCATGCGATTGACCTGGTCGATCAGGATGAAGCCAGGCTCGGCGTAGTCGTAGGTGGAACGCATGATGGTGTCCCACAGCTCGCGCGCCTTGATCACTTCGACCACGCGGCAGGCCACGCGCCCTTCGGCGTCCACCGTGTAGCCGTCCTCGATCAGCGGCCAGTCACGGTAGATCAGGTCCTTGTCCTCGATATCGCCCTTTTCGCCCGAGTGCAGGGGGAAGGCCAGCGGCCAGTCGGCGTCCTCTTTCACCGCCTCCATGAACTCGTCGGTGATCAGCAGGCTGAGGTTGAACTGGCGCAGTCGACCGGCTTCACGCTTGGCCTCGATAAACTCGCGAACATCGGGATGGCCAACGTCGAAGGTGCCCATCTGAGCGCCGCGGCGCCCCCCGGCGGAGGCCACGGTGAAACACATCTTGTCGTAGATATCCATGAACGCCAGGGGGCCATTGGTGCCGGCACCAGCACCGAACACGAAGGCTCCCTTGTGGCGCAGGGTGGAAAACTCGTAGCCGATGCCGCAGCCGGCCTTGAGGGTCATGCCGGCGTCCACCACGCTGTCGAGGATGTCGTGCATGGAGTCGCGGATGGTGCGGGACACGGTGCAGTTGATCAGGCTGACGGCGGGCTTGTAGCCCTCGGCGCCGGCGTTGGAGGTGATCCGGCCCGCCGGTACGGCACCGTTCTCCAAGGCCCAGCGAAACTTTGGCAACCAGGTGTCAGCGGCCTCGCCCTCTACAGCAGCCAGCGCCTTGGCCACGCGCTCCCAGGTGGCCTGGAGGTCGCTATCCACGGGCTGGCCGTGACGGTCCTTCAAGCGGTACTTGGCATCCCAGATATCATACGAGGGACCCTGCATGGGAACCTCCTGCGACAGGGCGGCGGCCTTGGCGGATGTGGTCATGAACACATGTCTCCGATGAAATTGCCGGCAAAGAAACGAGGTAACAAGGGCGTCGACGCGCGTTACGGCCAAGGTCGATCGCTCTACTAGATATAGTTAAATTTTTGGCCGTCGGCACAATATAAACGAAAAAACCGGACACGGAAGGCCCGGTTTTTAAATTGCCTTTGGCGCATAAACGGTCACGCCTGGACCGGCGAGGACCTGGCGGGGACGCCAACCGTCCGGCGCATCCTAGACGGTACGGGAGAAGCGCCCACTTTCCGCCACCAGGTAGGCGTCGAAGGCCATGGCCAGATTGCGCATCATCAGCCGGCCTGCCGGGCGCACCCTGAGTGCGTCCTGCTTGATCTCGATCAAGTCGTCCTCGCGCATCTCTTCCAGCTGGTTCAACGCCGCCGCGAAGTGCTGCTGAAAGTGGATACCATGACGATCTTCGAACTCGGCAAAGCGTACCTCGCCGTGGCACATCAGGGCAGTGATCAGCTCTGCGCGCAGCTGGTCCTCTTCGGTCAAGCGGTAACCACGCAGCACCGGCAGCCGCCCGGCCTCAAGGTGCTCGGCGTATTCGGCGGTGGTCTTGACGTTCTGGCTGTAGGCATCGCCCACCTTGCCGATGGACGTCACCCCCAGGCCGATCATGTCGCACTGGGCATGGGTCGAGTAGCCCTGGAAATTGCGCTGCAGGGTGCCATTCTCACGGGCCAGACTGAGCTCATCCTCGGGCAAGGCAAAGTGATCCATGCCGATATAGACGTAGCCCGCCTGGGTCAGCCGCTCGATGGTCAGCTCGAGCAGCTCGAGCTTGCGCCCAGGCGGTGGCATGTCCTCGTCACGGATCAGCCGCTGCGCCTTGAACAGCGACGGCAGGTGGGCGTAGCTGTAGGCGGCGATACGATCGGGCCTGAGCGCTACCACCTTGGCCAGCGTGGTATCGAAGCTGTCGCGGGTCTGCAGCGGCAGCCCGTAGATCAGATCCACCGACACCGAGGCGAAGCCCGCCTCTCTGGCGGCATCCATCAGCGCCGCTACCTGGGCCTCACTCTGCAACCGGTTCACCGCTTTCTGCACCAGGGGGTCGAAGTCCTGAATGCCGAAGCTCAACCGATTGAAGCCCATGGCCCGCAATTCATGTATCTGCTGGGGCGTTACCGTGCGCGGGTCCACTTCCAGCGAAAATTCACGACGGGACATTGGGGCGAAGGAAAAGTGTTGCGCCAGGCTGTCGATCAGCCCAGCCAACTGAGCGTTAGTCAGAAAGGTGGGGGTCCCACCGCCCAGGTGCAGCTGAGCCAGTTCACGCTGGCCATCGAACAGTTCGGCCTGCAGGGCGATCTCGCGCTTGAGCAGGCCCAGATATTCGGCGGCACGCTCGCGATTGTGGGTAATGATCTTGGAGCAGGCGCAGTAGTAGCAGAGGCTTTCGCAGAAGGGCACGTGCACGTACACCGAGAGCGGCTTTGGCGTTCCTTGCTGGCTGCGTTGTACCGCCTGTCGGTAGTCATCGACACCGAAGCCCGCATGGAAATTTGGCGCGGTGGGGTAGGAAGTGTAGCGCGGGCCGGGGCGATCATACTTTTCGACCAGGCTGCGCTGAAACGGCAATACATCGGATGACATCGACAAGGCCTCTCATGACACGACCGCCCGACGGCGGCATCTGTCGGCATTGTCTCACGTCATCTCGGCTTGGCTCCGATAGACGAAGCCAGACATGATCTGCATCAAATCAGTACCAGGACGTCATCCCCAGGCAGGTCGGTCTCTGGTGCTAGCGCATGACGGCCGCCACCGCAATGATGCCTGTCTGATTCCCTTGATCCCCATCAAGCATAGTGCGTAGCGACTACCTCTCCCTAGCGAAAGTTGACCAGCGTCATAGGGTATTGTCGCTGAGCGCTCCAATACTCGAGAGTCCCAAGGGTTGCCGGCAGCTCTGGCTTGCCGACACAACGACCCCGGACAGACTCGGCTGGCGGCGTGGCATGCCTTGCCCACGCTGCCCATCCGCAGACCCAATCCCGAGGAGCGCTCATCATGAAATGGTTCCCCCTGGCCGCGCTTGGCGCCGCCTGTCTGTTCAGTGTTACTGCCCAAGCCGCGGGCGACGCCGACGCCGGTGAAACCAAGGTCGGGGCCTGCGCCGCCTGCCATGGCACCGATGGCAAGGCCACTGGCCCCATCTATCCCAACCTGGCAGGACAGAATGCGCCCTACCTGGAAGGCGCGCTGAAGGCCTACCGCGACGGCCAGCGCAGCGGCGGCATGTCCGCCATCATGGCCCCCCAGGCGGCTGCACTGTCCGATCAAGACATCGCCGACATTGCCGCCTACTACTCCTCACTGACGCCCTGACAACAGGTCGCGACGCTGCTAGGCCACCCAGCGAAGCGTTCTCTCTAGCTTCCGGTGTCCTGCAGTACCGGCAACCCTCAGCCAGGTCGGGCTCTCGTGCCAGCACATGACGACCACCACCGCCATGATGCCTGCCTCACAATGGCGGCTATCACCCACGGCCTGCTGGCACATGGGTCTTTCGGGAGGCACGAGGCGGATAGCCATGCGGCGCAAGCCGCTGATGACCGTGTCGGGTGTCACAAAGAGACGTCATGACGCACGTAACATGCCCCCTGGCGCGTTATCTCCCCTGCTATGCCCGCGACGCTATGCTCACGACATGCTTCTGCGCCATTTATCAAGAGCCACGACTATCCAGACATACTTCAGCGAGATTTGCCCCATGGCGGCACGCCCGTCGATCCGCTTCCCAGGAGAGAGGCTTCCTTAAGCACTTTGCTAAAACACGCATTTCTGACCACACAATCATTGCTGGATATTCCAGAAAAATCATACATTTTTCTCGCTCTCGAGGTCCCTTCATCACATCCTGAAAATGTTACCTCGCCATCCCAATCTACCCCCTTTGATAGACACATTGCCGTCACGGTGGGTCAGTCAGATGTCGCGATTTAGTCATTTATCGACACCTAGGCGATGAAAAAAATAGTGACGCTTTACGCTGTATGGTAGTGAAATCCATCTGGAAAAGGCGAGACCACTGCGCCACAAGTGACTCATTCCCTTACCGACATCCCCCTTCGTACGGCGCCTCCAGCCCCTGCCTGTCCGGCTTTCTCTCTGCTCACTCGCTGATAGCCCAGTAGATTGGCCGGCCGAATAAAGTCTCAATCGTGGTAGCCACATCAGCAGACTTTCTTCCAAATACCCCGAACGAGGTATGAAAACTAAACCAATGCGGTCATCCGAACTCATTAATTCATGTTTCATCTATTTCAAGAAAAGTTCCATGCTACATTCAAATTATAGTGAGGTTTAGATGACATCAAAGATGATGAGAAATCTGCTCACGCTCGAGTAATTGATATAGGTCATGTGCTGTAGGTTTTTCCACACATTACTTCACTTTCATGCTCCATACCTGCGTTAGTATTGCCCTCCCCTGATAGAGTCGAACCCGATAAAGATCTTCCTCTATCGCTTTCTAACTGCCGCCCTAGGGCGCCGGGATACGACCCATGCACCTCACACGTTTTACTGACTACTCTCTTCGCGTTCTCATGTACTTGGCAGAATCAGGTAATGAGCGCACCACCATCGCCGAAATTGCCTCGCGATTTGAGGTATCTCGCAACCATCTGATGAAGGTGGTCCAGGAACTCAGTCGCCTGGGCTATGTGTCCGCCGTCAGAGGAAAGCACGGAGGGCTGTCGCTCAAGCGTCAACCCGCCAGCATCCACCTGGGCACATTGGTAAAGGATACGGAGCACAGCCTGGCCTTGGTCGAGTGCGATGGGGACGACAGCGCCTGCTACATGGCACCCATCTGTCGCTTCAAGCAGATCGCCAACGAGGCCTTGGCAGCGTTCCTGGAAGTACTCGACCGCTATACGCTGGATGACCTGATGACCACTGACTGCCGCCAGCGACTGCACGCCTTGAAGCTGATTTCGCTGACACCGGAAGCCGAGAGCGCCTGATCGCACCGGCTAAGGCCGGGACAGAGACGCCCGTGAGTGCTAGCCTCCTGAGCTCTGTCTCGAGCGCTGTCAGGAGCTGTCATGCCGTTTTTGCTGTCCCATGCCTTTTCCGTTCACCGGGGTATTCGCCGTGGTGCCAGTCGTCTGCTTGGCATGGCGATCCTGGTAGGCGCGCTGACCAGCTCCCAAGCCGTATTCGCCACCAGCTTCAATGTCGCCGACGGACAACGTCACCAACGCTGGCAGTCGCTGACCGCCTCTCTGGGTGGGGAGCGACATGTACGCGCCCTCGAAAACACCAGCTACAGCGATACGCTGCTCAGCATCAATGCCACGGCAGGGCACTGCGCCATCCATTGGCTTGAGCTGAGAAGCCGCCTGGGGGAACGTCAATCACGCAGTGAAGTGGTCAACCGCGTGCCCGTCGATATTCTGGTCGATGAGCAGACCGCCCAGACCGGGACGGCAGTGCTTTCTACGCAGCGGGGCGATGACGGTCTGTATGTCCACGTCGAAGATCTGGACATGCCACTGCTGGAGTCACGCCTGAGCACCGGCAGTACGTTGCATCTCCGGCTGCGCATGACCGAGAAGGAAAGTGACTATTGGTTTCTCAGTTTCTCACTGGCAGGCGCCGATGAGGCGCTGTCGCGCTTGAACAGGTTGTGCACTCAGGAGGCAGGCGACTCCTCCGGCTCGCCCTCTATCTCGCCATGACGACCTAGCCTGTACGATCTAGCCAGGACGATACCCTTCGGCGAACTCGGTCTCTGTCAGGGGTCCTCTGCTGGTCTCACCCATCAACCACTGCTGGGCGAACTCTTCGCTGCTCAGTGGACGCGACAGCAAGTAACCCTGGCCATGGTCGCACCCCAGCTCGCGCAGGGCCTTTAGCTGAGCAGCGGTCTCGATGCCTTCAGCGACCACGGTCAATCCCAACTGCCGTGCCATGGCGATGATGGTCGCCACAATGGCGTGATCGTTACTGTCCGTCAGCATATCGCTGACAAAGGACATGTCGATCTTGACCGCCTCCACCGCAAAACGCTTCAGGTAGGCAAGGGACGAATAGCCGGTGCCGAAGTCATCGATAGACAGCGAGAAGCCTCGCTGGCGGAGATCGTCGGTGATTCGCACGGCTTGCTCAGGGTCCTTCATGAAGCCGCTCTCCGTGATCTCAAGCCCAAGCTGTTGCGGCGAGATCCCATAGCGACTGGCAATGTCGGTCAACTGCTTGGCCAGGTCTGGGTCCTCAAACTGTGCGGCAGCCAAATTGACGTGCAGGCGATGCGGCAAGCGCGTCAGCGAAGCGTCCTGCCACTCTTTCAGCTGGCGACAGGCGCGCTCCATCACCCAGCTGCCCAAGGCCTCGATCATGCCACGCTCTTCGGCGATCGTGACGAACTCTGACGGGCTCACCCAACCCAGCTCGGCATCGAACCAGCGGCACAACACCTCGGCCCCGACGAGAGCCCCACTGCCCAACGCCACGCTGGGCTGAAAACACAGTTCCAGCCGCTCTCCGGCCAGCGCATCATCGAGGCGCGCAGCCAGCACCAGGCGACGACGCAGGTCACGACCCATTTCCGACGCATAGAAACGATAACCGCTGCGGCTTTCCTTGGCGTGATACATGGCGATATCGGTGTGTTTCAGCAGTTCTCTAGGCCCATCCCCATCCTCTGGGAAGAAGGCAACGCCGATACTTACCTCCACGTTGAAGCGATGACGGTCATGCACCACCGGAGCATTCAGTGCACTGAGCAGTCGCCCCACGACCTGAGCCGTTCCGATTTCGTCAGCTCGCTCGACCATGACCACAAACTCATCGCCGCCCAGGCGGGCCAGGGTACCCTGCTTGCCCAGGCAGGCGCTGAACCGTGCAGCCACTTCCTTGAGCACCTGGTCACCTACATCGTGGCCCTGACTGTCGTTGATTTCCTTGAACCGATTGAGGTCCAGAAACATCAGCGCGACCCGGTGTTGCTCGGTGCGCGCCAGGGCGATAGCACTCTGCAGACACTCCATGAAGTTAGCGCGATTGGGCAATCCGGTACCGGGGTCAAAGAACGCCAGTCGGCGGATATGGGCGTCGCTGCGTCGCCGCTCCAGCTCCGCCGACGCGCCTGCGGCAAAGATGCGCAACAGGTGCGACACGGGCTCTGGGTCGTGCAAAGGCTCACGAAACAGCACGAACAATGTCCCAATGGCATCCCCGCTAGCGTCTTCCAGGCGGCGCCCCACATAAGCCTCCACACGGAACCCGATCATCTCCTGGGCACGTGGGTAGCGGTCGCTTACCCCACGCGCAATAACGTGTTCCAGGTCGCGAAAGGCATCGTCGCAAGGCAAGCCTTCAAAGCAGTAGTGAAACGGTGCCACCGGCTGACCATCCACCAATCCAGCCAACAAGGTCGCCTGTAGCGGGACACTTTCTTCTACCCGGGACACAAAGACACCGTCTGCTCCCAGAGCCTTGGCCAGTCGGCGCACAAACTGAGAAAAAAAGGCGTCATCACTGCGGGCCGTGACCACTTCCGCCATATCCAGCACCGCCTGCTGTGTATGGCGTTGATGCTGGTGCGCACGCATGGCCTGCAGCCCAAACGACAGATTGCCCGCCAGCTCCCTCAATAGCGCCAGCTCACCGTCACTGGCGCGATAGGGTGTGTCCATCAGCAGCACCATCACGCCCCGGCGCCCACTCCCCAGATGTAGCGGCAAGGCGATTTCAGCCCTCACTCCGAAGCGCTGGACCCAGTTGGGATAGTGTTCCATGTCGGCGTAATCGGCCACCAGATGCTCTACGTCCTCACGAATCGCTCTCCCGCTCGGCCCCTGACCATGGCGTCCGTCAGCATCCCAGCTGAAGCTGGCATGGCGCAGCAGTTCATCCGCCCCCCCAGCACTGGCCAGCGGCAGAATGCGATAGTCCGGTGCGTCCTGGGCCAACCCTGCCCAGGCATAGCGATAGCTCCCCTGATCAACAGCCAACCGACAGACCTCTTCGAGTACGTCCATTTCGTCCGTCAACCGGATCACGGCTCGGTTGACCAGACGCAGCAGTGTCAGAGCGCGATGGGTTCGCTGCAGCTGCCGGTTGGTGGCTTCCAGTTGAATCGCGGTAGATGCCAGTTTGCGCTCGGTGCGTTGATGGGAGAGTTCAGCGCCGCAGCGGGCACCGGCAATTCGCAGCACCTCCTCCACCAGATGTTGCTGGCGCAGAGGATGGCGGTACAGCGCCACCAGCACCCCGTGCAACTCTCCATCCGGCCCATGCATGGGAACACCGGAGTAGGCCTGGGCCCTGAACTCACGCAACCATTGGTCGTCGGGAAAGGCATGACAGACGTCTTCGGTATAGCTGCAGGCGCCACTGACCATGGCGCCATGGCAGGGAGTCCCCGCCGACACGTATTCGATGTTCGGCAGGCATTCGCCGTCCACATACAACACCAGCGTGCGCAGCCTCGTGCCATCCCCGACGGGTACCGCCACCACCAGTGCATCTGCATTGAGAATCACCGCCAGGCGTTCTACCAGATGAACAAAGAAGTCTCCCCCCACTTCGCGAGAGAGGCTGTCGGCAAGGCGCTGAAAGGCTCGGCGGGCGTCCATCTTCATCGGCTGAGCGACCCATCCCTGAATCAGGCATTCAATGTATCGAGAATAGCTGAATTGGAGCTGACATCGCAGTGGGGGTTTCCACGCTAAGGGCCACGCTGATGAAAGCTGACGATGCAGCCTGTTCTACCAGCGCCTATGCTGTTGGGTGATACGGCGATGTCACAGACGCTCGCCGACCGCACGCCGTTTCCAGGCAACACCTCTTGCAGCGGGAGCTACGCCCATGGCAGACGCCACTACAGTGGCTCTTCCTCACTGCCACAACCACTATCTGGTGATGCGCCATGGACATAGCCAGGCCAATGCCAGAGGACTGATCGTGTCTTCTCCTACCCACGGCTGCGAGGGCTATGGCCTGTCTGCCAAGGGCGAGGAACAGCTGCAGCACCGGCTCGACAGCTGGCATCTAGCGACACCGACACATATCGTGCACTCCGACTTTCTACGTACCACTCAGACCGCCGAGCACGTCGGCGCGTATTTCTCGCTCACGCCCACGCCCGACCAACGGCTTAGAGAGCGTTTTTTCGGTGATCTCGACCAGGGCCCGGATAGCGCCTACGCCTCTATCTGGAGCCACGATGCCGAGAACCCCCATCACCACCTTCAAGGCTGCGAGAGTGTCGCGGACGTTGTCCAGCGTATGATCGCGCTGATCATCGACCTGGAGGCCCGCTTTCACCTCCAGACCATCCTGCTCGTCAGCCACGGCGACCCACTGCACATCCTGCTGACAGCCGCCAGCGGGCAGCCACTGTCGGCACATCGTGACCAGCCGCCACTGGCACCGGCAGATATCCGTCCTCTGATCGTAGGCGCCGATGCCGCTGGCACCACCTCCTCCTGAGGCCATTTCCACGGATGCCTGACGGGCGGTCGGCCCTCGTCGGAATGTCCGTGACCCAGCATCTTCCCCGACCGGCAGCACTGTCAGGCTCATAGGCTGTGCACAACACTGTGGACGATACAGAGATGTCCTGTGGAAAAGTTGCAGGAGCACGATCAACGCCTATCCAAGCCGACAGAAGCTGTGCCGCCATCGGATAGAAGCAGTGGCTGTCATGAATCTCGTACTTTTAGCGCCCGATTCTGCGAAGTTCGTACCAAAATGTCACCCGCTCGCATGATATGTTGCGAACCACATCCCTATCACTCTCAGATGCCTCAGCCTCGACGCAGCCAGCCAGGACGTTGTGGTCACTGCCGGGCGTTTCACTGACACAGGATTTTATCGGCTCGCATGATGGAACCCACGTCTCAGCACTGCGGCTTAGCGGTGGATGGCCAATCATCGCGCGCCTTGCTGTTGTCGACGAGCCACTGTCAGGCCATGAGCAATCATCACGCTCTCGGGCTGCCCCGCAAATTAAAGCGGCCCAGCAGGTTAAGGGTGCCCCGCCAATGACGCTGCTCAGGACTCGCCAGTTCCTGCTGCTACAGGGCCCCTGTTCACCATTCTTCACAACGCTCAGTCGTGAGCTGCTGGAACGTGGCCATGGCGTACATCTGATCGACCTGTGCGGAGGTGACCTGATCTACCGCTGGCGGCTAGGCAGTCGTCGGTTTCGCGGCGGGCTGACGGACTTCACGTCACAGATAGCCACCTGGATGAGCCAATGGCGGATCACCGACCTTGTGGTGTTTGGTGATCAGCGCCCTCATCATCGAATAGCGATCCAGGCTGCTCGGCAGCTTGCACTGCGCGTCCAGGTGTTTGAAGAAGGCTACCTGAGACCCCACTGGGTCACCTTGGAGCCGGATGGCGTCAACGGTTGCTCCCGGCTCCCCAAGGACCCAGACTGGTTTGTGGAAGCCGCCGCCAGGCTCGGCCCACCGCCCCCTGCACAACACAGCCTTAGTCCCTTCAGGGTGCGCGCCACCCATGACGTTCTCTACCACCTGGCCGGGCTCTCCAATCCACTGCTGTTTCCCGGCTACCGCGGCCACGCTCCCGTCAGTGCACCGCGTGAATACGCCGGCTATCTACGGCAACTGACGCGCAAGCGTCTTGAGCGCGCCAGCGAAGCTCATCGCCTGAGGGCGTTTCTTGGCCATCCTGGGCCTTACTTTGTGTTGCTGCTGCAGCTGGACAGCGATGCACAGATTCGCTGTCACTCAGCCTATCCCGACATGCTCAGGGTACTGCGCGAGGTACTGCTGTCCTTTGCTCAGTTTGCTCCTCCCGACGCTCGTTTGCTGGTCAAGAATCATCCCCTCGATCCGGGATTGAGCGGCCTTCGTCGGCATACCCAGAACATGGCGAGGGAGTGGCAGATCGATCATCGCCTGCTGTTCATCGAGGGCGGCGACCTCAATCATCTGCTGCCTGCCGCCCAGGGAGCCATTACCGTCAACAGCACCTCGGGCTTTGTGGCGCTGGAAAACAACTGCCCTCTACTTTCCCTCGGTAATGCCATCTACAACCTGCCGGGCCTGACGCTATCTCGACGTCGGGTACCAGCGGACTTCTGGCATGCAGCGCCCCGTCCAGACGGCAAGCTATTCCAGGCACTGAAAACGACATTGCTCCATACCGTTCAGCTCAACGGCAGTTTCTACTGCCGCCCAGGCATCGCACTGGCGGTCCACCACAGCGCCCGTCGCCTCTGTACCGAACGCTCTCGACTCGAGGAGTTGCTGTCATGCGTGCCATGCGCTGCGTAAGCCTTGGGTCAGCCGCCAGGAGCCGAGGGCTCGGCCAGGATGTCCTGTCATGATGACCTTCGGGCTGGATACACAGGTAGCGAGAACGGCACTGTGCCTGGGGCTGCTTGGCCTTCCCCTCGGCACGCTGCTCAGCCTCGCCCTCGAGGCTTCCGATGAACGCGCGCCGTGGCGCCAACGCCCTGCGTCTGCCTGGCTGGTCCACATGGGCTCATGGGGTCTTGTCTATTTGCTCTGGCTGGGCTTGGTACAGCGCGGCATGCTGGCCATGGTCATCACTCTTACCCTGCAGTGGGTCGTGCATCACAGCCACCGGGCCAAATGGCAGAGCCTGAAGGAACCCTTCCTGCTCCAGGATTTCGAGTATTTCCTGGACGCGGTGCGTCATCCGCGACTGTATTTGCCCTTCTTCGGCATCACGCTGGCCATATCAGCGACCCTGGCAGGCCTCTTGGCCATCGCGGCGTTCTGGTGGCTGGAGCCCAGCCTGATGTCCACGCTTGGCCCTCAGCAGAGCGTGCTGTGGTGGCTTTTCCTGGCCCTGGCGCCGGCGTCAGCTCTGGCGCTGGGCCTGACGCGTTTGCCAGGGGCTAGCCTGGATCCTGTTGCCCATCACCGCAGACTGGGGCTATGGGCAGGCTTCTGGGCCTTCGCACGCTACCCAGACACCCCGATCAACGTTTCCCGCGCCCCCATCTCATTGCGCCAACCTCGACGGATGCACTTCAACCAGCCGTCGATCCCGCTGTCTCAGCACACGCCCCCCTTCAGGCCCTCGGTGGACAACCTGCCTCACCTGGTCATCGTCCAAGGGGAGTCGTTGTTCGCCCCTCGTCCCTGGTATTCCCAGATTCCTGCTGAGGTGCTCTCCCACTGGGACCACCTTTGCGCCAGCGCATTGGCCCATGGGCGCCTTAGCGTGCCCGCCTGGGGCGCCAATACCGTGCGCAGCGAGACCGCATTTCTCTGCGGGCTGAGCGCTGACGCCCTCGGCATGCATCGCTTCAATCCGTACCACCAGCTGGCTCGTCAACAGGTCCCCAGCCTGGCCAGCGCCTGCTCTCAACTCGGCTACCGGACCCTGGTGCTTCACCCCTATCCGGCCAGTTTCTATCAGCGAGACAAGGTGATGCCGAGGCTAGGCTTTGATGTCTTTGAAGATCTCGACAACTTCCGGCACGAGCGTCGCGACGGCCCCTACGTGGCCGATGCAGTACTGGCTGAGCGTGTCGAACGGGCGCTCCAGGACCCCGATCCCCGGCCGTTGATGGTGTTGGTGATCACCATGGAAAGTCATGGGCCCTTTCTGCTCGAACCTATGCCATCGCCGCTACGTTGGCTGACTCCAGATACCCGGCGCCCGGACAAGGTAAGTCACGAGCTGGACATCTATCTGCACCATCTGGCGAATATCGACGCCATGATCGGCCACCTCGCGGCGTCACTCGCAGGCCAATCGCGATCAGGACTGCTCTGTGCCTACGGTGATCACGTGCCTATCTTGAGCGCCAGTTATGACTGGCTCGGCGATCCAGATGGCAAAACGCCCTTTCTGCTATGGAGCCCCCAGGGCGCCAGTATTGACCCGCAGCCACCAGTGACAGAGCTCACCGAGCTCGCCGACGGCATGCTGGATGCCGCCTCGGCCCTGGCGTATCAAGATGCCGAACGACGCTCGTCCGCATCGCCGTACCTCTCGAACGGCACTTCTCCCTACGTGTCTGGCCGCATACGTCGGCCGAAGGAGTCGCCATGACCCGGCGTGTCGCCATTATCGGAAACGCAGTCCGCTTTCCCCAGCAGCCCGGCGAGTCTCTATGGCAGAGCCTGCTGGCCGGGCGAGACCTGGTCACGCAGGTGCATCCCTCACGCTGGGATGCTCGTCGTTTCTATCATCCGCAGCGAGGCTCGCTGGGGACCAGCGTCAGCATGGCCGCCGGGACCCTCGGGGATATCAGCGGTTTTGATGCCGACTTCTTCGGCATTTCTCCCAGAGAAGCTGCCACGATGGACCCGCAGCAGCGTGTGCTGCTGGAATTGACCTGGGAAGCCCTCGAGCATGCCGCTATTCCGGTATCGACACTGAGAGGAACGCGCTGCGGGGTTTACGTGGGGATTTCCAGCCCCGACTTCGCCTATCGGTACACCGGTGACCTGGCGTCACTGGACAGCCTGTCTGCTACCGGCAATACCTTCAGCATCGCTGCCAATCGGCTGTCTTACCTGCTGGACGTCACGGGCCCCAGCATGGCCATCGACACCGCCTGTTCGTCATCACTGGTGGCGTTTCACCAGGCGTGCCAAGCCATTCGCAGCGGTGAGTGCGACACCGCCCTGGCCGGCGGAGTCTGTCTGCATCTCCACCCCTTCGGTTTCATCGCCTTCTCGCGTGCTGGCATGCTGTCCCCACGCGGCCGTTGCCGCGTCTTCAGTGACGAGGCGGACGGCTATGTGCGAGCGGAGGGCGCCGGGGTCGTCGTGCTCAAGGCGCTCGACCGGGCGCTGGCCGACGGCGACCCGATCCTGGCAGAGGTGGCGGCGACCGGCGTCAATACCGACGGCCACAAGAGCGCACTTACGGTACCCAGCGCCGACGCTCAGTCGCGTCTGTTGACCGAGGTCTATGCGCGCGCCGGTATCGCGCCGGCCCAGCTCGACTACCTGGAAGCGCATGGCACCGGAACACCGGTGGGCGACCCCATCGAGGTGTCCGCCATCGGCGAAGCACTCGGCAGGCATCGCTCAATGCCCCTGCCTATCGGCTCAATCAAGAGCAACATCGGTCATGCCGAGACCGCCGCGGGCATGGCCGGACTCTACAAGGCCCTGGGCTGCCTGAGCGCCCGCCGGGTTCCGGCCACGATCGGCATTGAACGCTTGAATCCTGCCTTGCGCCTGGATGACCACAATCTGCAGGTCGTTCGTCATACCCGAACGCTGGCTGCCAGTGGCCCTCTGACCATCGGCATCAACAGCTTCGGCTTTGGCGGAGCCAACGCCCACGTCGTGCTGACCTCACCACCACGCCAGACAGCGCCTACCCAGGTTGCCGTGGCAACTCATCCAGTGCCCAACGCACAGCGCTGGCCGCTGGTACTGTCCGCCCATGACGAGCCAACCCTGGCGGCGCGGGCCGCTCAGCTTGCCGCCCACCTTGAGCACCATCAACCAGCGCTGGAGGCGCTGACCTGGACCCTCACCCAGCATCGTGAACGGCTAAGCCACCAGGCCATCGCGTTGGTCAGTGATCACGAGCAGGCCATGACGGCGCTGCGCCAGCTGGCGGCTACGCCAGCATCAGGGGGCGACGACTCCCCCGATGCAGCGCAAACCGCTGCCGGCCAGCCGCCAGCGGTGTGGCATCAGCCGCGTCTCGCGGCCCCCCGCGGGCCCGTCTTTGTCTACACTGGCAACGGCTGCCAATGGCTAGGCATGGGACGAGAGCTTTTTACCAGCAGTGGCGTCTTCCGGGATGCCATCGCCAAGGTCAGTGACTGCTTTGCACCACGCGGTGGGTTTTCGCTGTTCACCTTGCTGGCGGAAGGCGTCGATGCTGAGCTGCTGAACGACACCCTGGTGGCACAGCCGGCTCTCTTTGCGCTACAGGTTGGCGTGACCGAATGGCTGCGTGCGGCGGGCATAGTACCGACGGCGGTGACCGGCCACAGCGTAGGCGAAGTGGCCGCGGCCTGGGCCTGTGGTGCCCTGTCACTCAGCGATGCGGTAGAGGTGGTATTCCAGCGCAGTCGCCTGCAGAGTCTGCTTCGCTACCGGGGCGGCATGACGGCCATCGCCTGTCAGTTGAACGATATAGCGCCCTGGTTGGAACAGCCTCGCTTCGCTGCCCTTGATCTGGCGGGGGACAATAGCCACGGCAATATCACCCTGGCAGGACCGCTGGCAGCGCTGACGGAGCTGGAACATGAGCTCTCCGCCGCCGGTATTCGTCATCTTCGCCTACCGCTGGACTACCCCTTTCACAGTGCCCTGCTGGACGAACTGGAACCCTCGCTGCGGGATGCACTGTGCGACCTAACCCCCGCCCCTCCACGGCTGCCGATGATCTCGAGTGTCAGCGGAACGCTGGTCGACGCTCCGCTGGATGCTAGCTACTGGTGGCGTAATCTGCGCGCCCCGGTAAGGTTTCGCGAGGTCCTCGATGTTCTGGTGGAGCGCGGCGACTCGGTGCTGCTGGAAGTCGGTGGGCATCCGCTGTTGAAACGCTATATCGAGGCCCAGTACCGGCTGCATGGTCAACCGGTCCTCCATGTCACTACCCTGGCGCGCACCAAAGATGCCTCGGCGACGCTTGAAGAAGCCTCCGCTAGGCTGTGGCTCAGTGGCGTGCAGGGCAGCTTCGCCGCCTGGTTTGGCCGACGCCATGCCCCCGTGGAGCTGCCGCCCTACCCCTGGCAACGTCGCCACCACTGGCCCCGCCCAAGCGGCTGGGGCGACCACTCGCTGATCGCTCGAGACGAGCATGTGCTGCTGGGCTACCGCCCGGATCCTACGCTGGCCGTGTGGCATCAACGCCTGAGCACTGCCACGCTGCCATCGCTTGCAGACCACTGCGTCGGTGGCACGCCGGTACTCGCTGCCGCGGCTCAGGTCGAGATGGTGCTGGCCGCCGCTGCCGCACTCGAGGATTCCGCCTGTATCGAGATCAACGACCTGGAAATCCTCGCACCGCTGGTACTGGAGGACCCATTGGGACGTCTGACCCGGCTGGACGTGGATGCCCAGCGTCGTGTCAGCCTGCAGACCCGAGGACTCGACGAGGCAGATCGGTGGACGCCACAACTGACGGCACGCCTGGCACCAAGCTGCCTGGGGCGCACGCTGCAGGAGCCGCCTCCCGAGCTACCCGCCCCCCCTTCCCAGCTTAGCGGCGAGCAGCATATCGAGCTCACCCAGGCCATGGGACTGGACTACCACGGTGACTATCGCTGCCTCGAGCATATCTGGTGTCAAGGTGATGAGGCCATGGCCACGCTGGCCATGGTAGAGGACGACACCGACTGGGAGTTGCCTCCCGGTCTACTCGACGGCGCCCTGCAGCTGTGTCTTCCCTTGCTGGGAGAGCCCCAGAATCGTGGCTATCTACCCGTGCGACTGTCGCGCCTTCAGTTTCGTCGCGGCTCAGGCCAGCCGACACTGGCCAGAGCCGTCATACGTCGGCGCTCCCCCCATTCCTTCACCGCCGACCTGTGGCTCTACAACGCCGATGGCTGTGTTGCCGCCCTTGAGGCGGTGCGCTTTGCCGCCACGCCCTTGCCACGAGGAGTCTCCTCCAACGCCACAGCCGGTGTGGAACGACTGACGTCGACCCAGGTCCCCGCGCCACTCTCGCCACACCCGATCGGCCAGCACGGCAGCCGTCTAGCCGCTCAGCTCCAGGAGGTGATCAACGGCCGCCACGGACTTGTGCTGGAGGAACTCAGTGTGCTGCTGAATCACCTCTGCGATCGCTGGCTTGCACAGGCCGCCTGCCAGGCTGCAGCCAGCGAGCCGAGGACAGAGCAAAGCGTCGGTATCACAGAAGACAGCGTGGCACACCGGCTCGAGGCCTTGTTCCCGACCACGCGCCACGTCTCAGAGGATGACTCGCCAGAGCCCCCGTGCCAGCACGAAGCGCAGCTTTCGACCGCCGCGTCCGGCGAAGATGAGCAACATGCGCCCGCCGCGCTGTGGCGACTACTGCTGGCGGAATATCCTCAGCAACTGGCGTTGCTAGGCCCGCTTGGACGCCTTGGCCAGCACCTGCCGTCGCTGCTGGCCGGGACGCACCAGGTCATCGACGAGCTGACTCTGGAACAGCTCCAGCCTGCCGCGGCCAGTCTGATAGATGACGCTCTATGGGAGGTACTGCATCAGCAGGTCCGTGGGCTGGTCGACACGCTGCACCAGGAGCTTCCTTCGTCTCAGCCTGTACGCCTGGTGGAGGCGGGGATGGCGGCCCCACGCCTGGCGGAGGCGCTGCTGCCGGTGCTTCAGCCTAGCCGCATCACGCTGCAGCTCTGTGTCTCGGACGAGCTTTCGCGCCAGCGCGCCCAACGCCTGATCGACGCCAACAGCGCCATATCGTTGGCGACATCCACGGCTGGGCCTCCGGCTCAACTGGCTTGGGTAGTCACCACGCCCCTCGATCTCGATGCCAGCTTGAAGGCCATCGATCAGGCCAGGGCCCCTCTGGCCGAACAGGGACAGCTGATCATCCTGGCGCCCCCTTCCACCCGCTGGTGGCAAGCCCTGGGTGCACTGTACCCAACCGCTCGTCCGGCCCGACACGACGCCATATGTCGGTATCTCATCGACCATGGCTTTGACATTCTTAGCCCCCCCTCACGTACAAAAGCTCATCAACCGGCGATCATTCACGCCGTACTGACACGGCCCAACACGCCCGAGGCTGCTACTTCTCCTTCGCTCTGGCTCATCACCGATCAGCGTAACCAGCAAGCAGCGCAGCGCCTGCAGCTGCAGCTAGGGCAAGGAGAAGGGGAAGGGGAAGGGGAAGGGGAAGGAGCAAGCCACGCACACTGCCTGATGCCACGTTGCCTAATGGAGAGTGAGCTGGAGGCTGAGCTTGAACATCTGACCAGTGACGAGCGCGCACGCGTCCATCTCGTCGACCTGCGCGGCCTGTCCACGGGCGATCGCCAGACGCCTATTGCGCCAGCCTCCACTGCGCCAGCCACTGGCGCTACAGCCATCAGCTCGCAGCAAGAGCCCTGTCTCCCTATCGATACCCACCGTCGCTGTCTCGATCGGTTGGAACAGCTTGGCCAGCTCGCTCGATTGCCTGAGGTCGCTGCCATGACGCTGGTCACCTGCCAGCTGGCACCGCTGCTGAACGGCGCCACGCCGAGGTTGGCGGACGCGATGTGGTGCACGGCGGCTGATGAGATCGAACAGGCCGCCGCCTGGGGACTGTGGCGCAGCCTGGCAAATGAACGGCCGAAGGTGCGCTGTCGCGCCGTCGATATTGTCCTGACCGATGAAGCGCTGGAGACGCTTGGCCGGGCACTTGAGCAGGATGATGGCGAAGAGGAAACCGTGATCACTGCCCAGGGAGATCGCTACGCGGTTCGCGTGCGCCGATGGCCAGCACTCCCCCCGGCTTGCGACAGGCCAGTGTCCGCGCCTGTGACGACCGGCGCGAACGACCAGCGCCTGGCCATCAGCCATCCGGGACAGCTATCACGTCTGACCTGGCAGCCAGCGCTCACCAGCGGCCATGCGCCTGATGCCCTCGACGCGGATCAGGTCAGGGTCAAGGTGCTGGCCACGGGACTGAATTTCCGCGATGTCATGTATGCCCTCGGCATGCTGAGCGACGAGGCCCTGGAACAAGGGTTCTCGGGCGCAGGCCTGGGGCTGGAGTTCTCAGGCATCGTTGAAGCCGCGGGCCCCGGTGTCGAGGGACTGGCGCCGGGAGACCTCGTCATGGGGCTCGGCTCAAACGCTTTCTCCTCCCGCCTCGTCACTAGTGCTAGCGCGTTGACGCGGATTCCTCCTGGCGTCGATCCCATCGCTGCCGCCGGAGTACCCACCGCCTTTCTGACCGCGTTCTACGCGCTGGAACATCTGGCTCGGCTCTCTCCGGGCGAGCGAATACTGGTCCATGGTGCCGCCGGAGGCGTCGGCCTTGCTGCCATACAGATCGCCCAGTGGAAGGGAGCCGAGATCTTTGCGACGGTAGGCAGCCCGGCGAAGCGCGATATGCTGACCCTGCTTGGCGTTACCCACCTGTACGATTCCCGCAGCCTGCATTTCGCTGAACAGATCCTCGACGATACTCAAGGTGATGGCGTTGATGTGGTGCTCAACTCCCTGTCTGGCGAGGCGATTCACCAAAGCCTGCGGGTACTGGCGCCGTTCGGTCGTTTCCTGGAACTCGGCAAACGCGACTTCTACCAGGATACGCCGATGGGGCTGAGACCCTTTCGCCAAAACCTGAGCTACTTCGGCATCGACTCCGACCAGCTGTTGTCCCATCGACCCGCTCTCGCCGGGAAGCTGTTGGGGCAACTGATGGAAGGCTTCCATTCGGGGGCTTTTCACGCCTTGCCATGTACCGTCTTCACTGCAGAACGCGTGGTCGATGCTTTTCGCCACATGCAAAAGGCCGCACATATCGGCAAGATCATCGTGACCGCCCCTGACACGGCCCACCAGAGCGAGCTACCGGACAGCGCTGTCGCCACCGGACTCGCCTCTGACGTGATCAGGACAGGCGTTGAGCCCAGCGACCATGAGCCGGGCTCACTGCAAGAGGATGAGTTCAGTTCTGGAGAAACTTGGGTCGATGCAGACGGATGCTACCTGATCACCGGAGGGCTATCGGGGCTGGGGCTGGCGACTGCCCAGCGACTGGTGGACCGCGGTGCCCGTCACCTGCTGCTGTTAAGTCGATCTGGCGCCAGCAGCGCCGAAACCAAGGCGGCAGTCGATCGCTGGCATCGCCAGGGCATTACCGTGGAGACCCCCTGCGTGGACCTTGCCGATGGCGCAGCGCTCGCTGCGCTGATCAGGGTCACGCAACAGCAGCGCCCCCCCCTGCGAGGGGTCATCCATGCGGCGGCCGCCATCGATGACGCCTTGGTGCACCATCTGGAGCGCTCCCACCTGGAGACAACGCTTGGAGCCAAGCTGCTGGGGGCACTGCATTTGGATCACCTGACCCGCGACTTCCCGCTACAGATGTTCGTGCTGTATGCCTCCGCCACCACCGTTTTCGGTAGCCCTGGGCAGTCCGCCTACGTTGCCGCCAATATGGCGCTGGAAGCCCTTGCCGTGAGACGACGACGGGCGGGCCTGCCTGCTACCTGCCTGAGCTGGGGCATCATCGAGGACACCGGCTTTCTCGCGCGCCATCCCTCTCTCCAACAGTCACTGGCCAAGCGCATGGGGGGCAGTCAGCTGCGTGCCGGCCAGGCGCTGGACCAGCTGCAACAGGCCATCACCGAGGATATCGGGGTCGGCGCTGTAATTGGCCCCGTCGATGGCTTGCCCGCCCAGCGCCGCTTTGACGACCTGCGTCAGCAGTGGCAACGGACGGACAGCTCAGAAGTGACTCTCCCCCAAGTCGACCTGGCGACCCTGGACGACAACGAAAGGGCGGAGATCGTGGAAAGCGTGGTGCGCCAGCAGCTCGCCAGCATCCTGATGCTCGAGCCGGAGCGGATCGACGGCCACAAGCGTCTCTCGGAACTGGGGTTCGATTCCCTGATGGGGGTCGAGCTGGTGACGGCTATCGATCACCAGCTGGGCGTCACTCTGTCTCCCATGGCCCTGGCAGACGCAGCAACGCTCAAGCGAACCGTTAACCTGATCTGCGAACAGGCGATGGGCCCATCCGACACGGTACACGACGAGCAGACCCACCTGGCCCACCGTCATGGTGCAAGCACAGCGGCCGAGAAGGAGGGGGCATGACGCCTGACGAACGCAAAGTATTGAAGGAGCGATGGCTCGATCAGGCCAGGAGGCAGGATGCCAGCCACAGCGAGCTGCCTGGCCGCCAGGATGCCGCCCCTGACCTCACCGACTTCAGCACGCTGGAAGGTTACCGCCAGATCAGCATGATGCGCTCACTCGCCAGCGCTGCTGGTGTCGCCAGCCCCTTCTTTCGCTGTCATGACGCTAGAGCGGGGGCCGTTAGTCAGCTACAGGGTCGCGATGTCATCAACTTTGCCAGCTATGACTACCTGGGACTGGCAGGAGACTCCAGGGTCATCGCCGCGACGCGCCACGCTATCGAACGCTATGGGACTTCCGTTTCCGCCAGTCGCATCGTGGCCGGCGAACGGCCGTTCCACCAAAAACTGGAGGGCGCGCTGGCCCAGCACTATCAGAGCGACGATGCCCTGGCCTTCGTCAGTGGCCACGCGACCAATGTGTCCACCATTGCCATGTTGGTCGGGCCACGCGACCTTATCGTTCACGATAGCCTGATCCATAACAGCGTGCTCGTCGGCGCCAAGCTATCCGGGGCCACGCGCATGAGCTTTCCTCACAATGATCCCGACGCCCTGGACCAGCTGCTTCGACGCCACCGCCAACGTTTCGAGCGGGTACTGGTGGTGATCGAAGGGCTCTACGGTATGGATGGTGATACGCCGGACCTAACCCGATTCATTGCCGTCAAGCGTCACCATCAGTGCTGGCTCATGGTGGATGAAGCGCACTCACTAGGGGTGTTGGGAGCGACCGGACAAGGGCTGTACCAGCATTGCGACGTACCTGCCGCCGAGGTCGATATCTGGATGGGCACGCTCAGCAAGGCACTGGCATCGAGCGGTGGTTACATTGCCGGCTGCCAACCGCTGATCGACACCCTGCGCTATCTGGCGCCAGGATTCCTTTACAGTGTTGGCCTGGCGCCACAGCTCGGCGCCCCTGCGATTCGCGCGCTCGAGCTTCTTGAGCAGGAGCCGTGGCGCGTCACCGCCCTGCAGCACAACGCTCAGCGTCTGCTGGCAGGTTGTAGGGCGCTAGGACTAGAGACAGGACATTGCCAGGGCCATGCCATCATTCCTGTCATCCTGGGAGACTCTGCCAAGGCGACCCTGCTCTCACACCGACTGCTGGAGGCTGGCATCAATGTCCAGCCAATTCTCTATCCCGCCGTGCCGGAGCGAAGCGCCCGCCTGCGCTTCTTTGTCAGTAGCGAACATACACACGAGCAGATCGACCTCACCCTGCAAACGCTGGGTGGATTGATGGCGACATCGCCATGAAATGGTAGTGATTGAAGGATCCTGACCTTTCTCCCAGCAACGGAAAGCCAATGATCCAACCAAGAAGACACCCAAGCCTGTGAGCAGCAACAGCGTGAATGGGGAACCATCAACGTAGGGAGAAGCAGTAGAGGAGAGAGAAGAAAGGGGGAGAAAGCGAGGGGAGGGAAAAAGAGAGAAGAGAGAAGAGAGAAGAGAGGTTGAAGTGAGCTTCCTAGGCTTTGTCCGAAAAGTCGACGAGCGAAGGTTAGACAAGGCAAAAATTGGTGAGAAAGCGCAGTTTACGAGGTGTAAATGAGCATTTTAAGCCGATTTTTAACGCCGTATCACCAAGCGCAGGCACTTTTCGTACAAGCCCTAGTCAGGCAAGCCTTGAGTATTGCAAACACTTTCCTAGCATTGTCGCTCGCGCCAAAAGGCTTCGTGCCTCGCCGGATTACCTATATCCGCGGCCTTTTCCACGGCACGCCTGGCCATCACCTGCATCTGTTCTGGGGACGACAGCAACCGCTCCAGGGCTTCCTGCCAGGCGAGATCATCATCATCGACCAGCACGCCATCCACGCCATCATCGACGATCTCCTGATATGGCGAGCGGCGGCTGTAGACACCGACCCCTCCCATACGAGCAATCTCGAGAAACTTGAGGTGTGACTTGGCGCTGTTAAAGGCTGATGGCCACAGCGGAGCAAGCCCTACGTGCAGGCGCGTCTGGCCGAGCCGTCGCCGATAGGCATGCCATCCCATGGGTGCAAGGATCATGACCTGCTTATGGTCTCGCAGCGGTTCAGGGGTAAATGCGCCCATCGCCACCTCCAGCGAGGCGCTGTCAAACGACGACAAGGCATTGACGAGGGCTGGGCTGATCCTTGCAAGGTCCTCTCGATGGGCTCGCGTCCCGTGATATCCCAACCGCCACTGCCCGTTACCTGGCAGCGGAGTCGCCGCGCCAGGCAATGAGCCTAGAGCCGGCGTCAACACCGTCACCGTCCCATGGTAGCGACTGAGACAACGGGCCAACCGCTCACTTGCCACCACAACTTCATCAGCCAAGGCCAACAGCCGAGGTACGCAGTGGCAAGACAACAAGGCCATACGCTCACGATAGGGCAACGGAAGGCTTACATCCTCTGCCGCTGCCCCGATGTCATCGTCCAGCAAATAATGCAGACTCGCCAAATGGCCACGTTGAGACTCGAGCAGCTCTAGCCAGGCGCGGGGCAAACTTCTGCAGACGATGACCTGCGCCCCTGACAGCAGACGCCCGAGCCAAGGCCAACATAGTCCGGGAGTCACCCATCGTCGAGTATTCAATCGAGTCACGCTGGCGCCGGCCCTGCGCAACCCGGGCGCTGCCGTCGCCATAAAGTAGATATCCTCAGTGGGCAGCGCCCCATCACTGAGCAATAGCCATCGTCCTCGAGCGACGGTCACGCTTCCCGCTGCATGAGGCAGTGCGTCCCTACCTTTCAGAACATCAGCTTTCATAAGCGGAGTTCTCACCCGAAGAGCTCCCGCAGGGCATGCTACAAGAGCCAACGTGCCTACTGTCTCGCCTGACATTGCCCTGCAACTCGATACGGCCGCTATCAGCGTAAAGAGAAGTCTTCATGAACCAGGGTCAGGTTAGGGTTGTAGGCGGGGTCATGATCGAGCTGCTCTCTCCAAGTGTTGCGCATATACAGCACCTCACCACTGGCTCTGGCCCGCTTGCTGGCATTGTCATCGGCACCACGGGACTCAGACTCGTGATGGTACAGCTCGGCATACGGCGTCCATACATTGCGATAACCTGAGGAGCGGACTCGCAAACACAGGTCGACATCATTGAAAGCGATAGGCAGGTGACGCTCATCCAGCCCACCTACCTGATCAAACAGCGACTTTCGAAGGAGCAGGCAAGCCCCCGTCACCGCAGAATAATTCTGAGCCAGCATCAACCGCGAAAAGTAACCGTTAGCGTGACGACTGAAATACTTGTGAGCATGCCCCGCCACTCCCCCTATGCCGAGTACGACGCCCGCATGCTGGATCGTGTCGTTGGGATAGTAGAGCTTGGCACCGACACAGCCGATGTCTGGCCTCACCGCGTGACGTACCATCTCCTCTAGCCAGTCGTCGTTGATCGGCTCGATATCGTTATTGAGTAGACCGAGCAACTCGCCCCTAGCATGGCGGGCGCCAAAGTTATTGATCCCCGAATAATTGAACGGGTGGTTCCAGGCTATCACTCTGACACGCTTATCTGCCGCAGCAACGGTTTTGAGGTATGCCAGCGTCTCTGGACAGCGAGTGTCGTTATCAAGAATCAGCACTTCGAAGCGGGGGTAACGGGTGCGCGAGAGGATCGCGTCAACACAGGGGGCCAACAGGTCGACACGATCCTTGGTGGGAACCAGCAGGCTGACCAATGGTAGAGGGTCTGGCAGCGGCCAGCGCACCCGGTAGGTATGGGGCAGGGGCCCTGGTTCTACTTCCGCTCCGCTGCGGGCCTGCTGCAAATGATCTGCCACGGCGCGTAGTCCGGCATCGAAGGCATACTGCTTGGCGTCGCTGCACAACGCTGTAGATCCGGGAGCAGCACGCCAGTGATACAGCACGCGGGGAATGTGAACGACGCGATCAGGGTCCGCCGCAGCACACACCCTCAACGCAAGGTCATGGTCCTGGCTACCCTCGAAGCCAAGGCGGAATCCGCCAAGTTGACGTACCAATTCGATATCGAACACACACAGGTGAGCGATGTAGTTCTGTGCCAACAGCAGGTCAGGGTTATACCCTGGTTTGAAGTGGGGTTCACAGCGATAGCCACGGCCATCAATCTTGTCTTCATCGCTGTACATGAGCAGCGGCGCTGGAAAAAGGCTGGTGGCTTCAAGCACATAGCTCAATGCACATGGCGATAGCATGTCATCATGATCCAACAAGGCAACATACTGCCCCTTGGCCATGGACAGCGCCTTGTTGCTGGCTGCGCACACGTGGCCATGCTGCTCAAGGCGTGCGAGCTCGATTCTGTCATCCCTAGCAGCAAACTCCTCAAGCAGAGCAATCACCTGAGGGTCCTGGGAAGCATCATCCACCAGGCACAGCTGCCAATGGGGACTGTCCTGCTCCAGCACCGACTCAAGGCATTGACGCAGATGAGCCGGCACGGGGTCGTGGACGGGAACCAGAATCGACACCTGCGGTGTCGTAGGGTGACAGGCTCTGTGGGCGTCAGTGGCCTGGGCCGCACCAGGCACGCCCCGAGCGGAGAACCGGGGAACGGACTGTGAACGGACCCACCGTGACTCCCCCTGAACATCCATACGCCCGAACGATCTCTTGTGCTCCAGCATCAACCGCTGTCGACTGCGACTGTCATCACGAGATCGTGCCCCCCCCGCCTTCCTTTTGGACCGACGGGTTCTTGAACGATCACGTGCGCGGGCGCCACGTAGCCCCTCGGTCCCAGCACGAATTTCCCCAAAATCGGCCTGTCGGCTGGTCGTCCGCCAATTCTGGCGATAGATGACCTCTCCAGCCTTGACTGCCTCACGCTCCACCAGCGAAGGATGGGCATCATGCTGCCTGGAAAGCTCTCCATCCGCCCGTCCATCCGCACCTTCTGGACCATGTAGCTTGCCCTCACCCAATGTCGTCGCGGACCGAGCCACAACCCGATGGACAACGGAGCCTACCGGCCCACCAGGGAAAGATGATGCGCTAGTATCCTGCTCGCCCAGAAGCTCCCACGCCTCCTCCCAGCCACGTTCACGCAACCACTGGGGATAACTTTGACCCGAGCACATACGCTCAAACGTTTCCTCGTAGTCTGCTAGAGCCAGTTCACGCCAATGGCGCTGCTCCAACCTTGCGCGCTGCCGACAGCCCTCTACCACATTTGCACGTGGTACGTTTCGCCAACGGTGATGCATGTGCACCAGTCGCTGACTCAGACGCTCATGAGCAAACCAGGGTGTCAGCCAGACGATACGAAAATGTCTGACAGCAAAGCGACCAGGCGAATCAAGAGGATCAAAGCGTAGGCGTCGCAACCACCCTTTGACATACACAAGACGCTTACTGATACGCCCGTTTCGCAAGGGCACTACGAGTGACTCATCTTCACTGAAGCCACTACCGGTATCAAAATACAGACGTACCAGCGCGTGCCGCTGATCGTGGTCCAGGTCGAGTTCAACCATATGCCAGCCGGGAAGGGGCAGGTGCTTGCGCTGAAGAAACTGGGGATCATCATCCAGAGCCTCCCACTGCCAGTCGTGACAACCGTTCCCGAGCTCTCCCAAACCACTCCAAGGCCGCCAATACCGCTGAGGGTGAACGATGAAATGTGATCGCTCAAGAAGTCGTAACACCAAAGAAGACGTACTACCCTCACTCATGCTGCGCGCTCAAGTCTGCAGATAGTCTTATGCTCCACGTCAATGTGGCGCAGCTATTCGGAAAGGCTCAATCGGGAAACATTGACCGGTCTCGGCGACTCGACACTGCACTTCGTCGCCCACTGATAACTTGATCGGCACCTTGAACCCCACACAGCCACTTCTCGGTGCTCGCCAGCTTTGAACATCGCTACAGGACTGTGTCGCCGGAACCGTTACCATTCGCTCACCATTGACACATACTTCCACAACGACCTGATCATCGGAATCTGTTTCCCACCACGCCCATCCAGAAACACCCTGCATATCACAACGGGTCATCTTGCAGTGAGAGAAGCGCAGATTCTGCCGATAGAGTTGCATCCGTATATCAAAGAGCTTGCAGCAGTGCTGATACAACTCCACTTCCTTAGCATTCAGCTCGAGGAAGTCTCGCTCATCGTCTGGGTCTATATCATAGCGTGCACCCAATCGAGGCGTCGCAAGATTCTCCTGCCGCTGAGGAACATCGATGTCATAGCGAGTATTGATAATCTCCAAACTCTCTGAGTAGCGTTCGGTGAGACCGATGACACCGATAGCCTCAGGCTCGACACCACGAAGCACAGCAAGCTGCCGATTCAAAAAGCCCTCGAGCCTGATAAATTCAGCAAAGCTCATTTTGTAACGGTCATGTCGTTGATGATGCCAATACTCGGATGCTGCCCGCTGAAGAGGATCACGAAGAAACGTCAAGGTTTGAGTTGCACCGCAGACGGGCAAATATCTGACAGCATTAACGTGACCGGCCACCATTTTTGCCTGCATGGCGACACAACTGCAGTAAAACTGCCATACATTATCACGGCCCTCGTACATGTACTGCCGTACTAAAGCATGAGTACCCTGGGCCTCAAGCCCATAGTCATATACAATATGTTGGTTACCTAAAGCCTGCTGCACCCCTAAGCGAAAGCTTGTACCAGCCGTCTTAGGTATGTGAATAAAAAACAAAGGACCCACGGTCACCTCACTTAACACAGGACATTCTTCATGCAGCGCCATACCTCACACACCCTTTCTCTAAGGAGAATCAACGTCCCACGACCCGGTAATGAACATTTTGGTATCACACAATCATAGAGATCCTAACAACGTGTGTGCGCCTATCACGTGATATGGCAAAAGTCTCCACACCGAATCTGGGCATACCTAAAGATCTCAGTTACTATCGTTTTCTTAACAAAACAACGGTATCTCAGTCCTCACCGATAATGGTAGTACTCTGGCCGCCCAATTTCGATGCGTTGGCATGGGGCGTTACTGTTACCCTGTCACCCAGCTTCAACGGAAGAGAATGCGTCCAACGAAAACCACAGTAGCCGTCCACTGACCTCCCCGAATGTAGAAGATCTGGACGATACATGTCAGCCGAAACACGACCCACATGCACGCCATTGACAAATATGTTCACAAATAGACCACTAGAATCACCTTGCAGGTCAGTGATCCAGCCCATCACCGTAGTGGCATTGGATACAATTACGATACCCCTAAGAGTACGACCTAATGGGGTCTCACTCGCTAGGCGCTGATCCAACCCAGCCATCTCTCGATCAAGACGGCTTAGCTTCCCTGGGTCAAAGACAAATTGCTCACCACGGACATCAAGCTGCTTGAAATAGTTTTCACCTCTAGTGAAACTCGTACTAGCTGCACTGCCGCGACGGCATTTAGCGGCGAATTCTTCCTTTGTCTTCACGGCATAGTGATGCACTCGCAAAGGCCCCTTACGAACGGACCCTGTCACACCACACTGTGGGCCAGGCTGGGCAGGCTGAGCAGGCCGTTTGGAAAAATCTAAGATTTCCTCCCCCCTACAGTCAACATATTTAAGGTCAGAAATCAACAAGCAAGCGTGAATGCCCAAGCTCTTTACATGGTCGACTTTAACCAGACTTTTCACATGATGGTCTCCTTCGAAATCGACGTTGCCAGAGCAGTGAGTAAAGCGCTGAAGCACGGGCTCCGGAGTTTTCTTGCTTAGTCCTCCAGAACCAAAACATCGCCAGTTAACGCAGACACTTCCGACATCGCCCGCACCAACGAGCTGTTCGAGACAGCGCCGCTCCTCTCCATGACGCTGACTCTCGTGCACCAGAAATTCGTCAGCATCAAGGAACATTACAAACTCAAACTTCCCAAGAGCGCTTTCCAACACCCTGTTATAGCAATGCGCTTGAGTATTTCTTGCAAGAGTCGGCTGATAAATCAACTTAACGCGCCCAATTAACTCCATCGCTTCAAGCAATGACCTGGTGCCATCGGTCGACATATTGTCAGCTATGATAATATGATCAAAACCGGCAAGGTGATGCCAGGCTACCCATTCCACCATGTAGTCGACTTCGTTTTTTACAATTCCTGCTAGACAAAATTTGTCCATTGCTAACTCATCCTCATCGGTGAGTTGACCAAATCAACAACATCATTGACGACCCTTGCCCTTACACACTCACCAGGCAGCACACTTTCACTCTCTGGTAAAGTGAAGGAAAAACCGCAGGCCACGTTATCGGGTCCGCCATATCCTGGGGCCGCTTCGTTCGCAGTCACGACGCCGATTGAACGCTCACCGATAAAGATCTCGACCTCAGCATGCTGCCCCCGGTGGACGTACTGAGCCCACCCCCTGACACGCTGCCCATCAAACGCGACAAGGCTGCCTTGCGATTTCGTGATGCGGGTCGATTCGATATAGTCCTCAGGTTCAGGATCAATAAAAGAACGTGCATTATCATGCTGCTCCCTCGATGGGTGGATAGAACAAAACTCCTCTAACATCGAGAGAAATACATCAGGATAGGCTGTTGCCTTATCGTACGACACTAACATGGCATGTGCAGTGCCGGCATTAAGGAAATCGAGTGTCTTTTGATATTGAGTTAATGCGCGCTCCATCCCTGTTGTCACTTGCTCAAGCATGGAAATAGAATTTCTTTGGGCTATGGAAAGTATGTCTTTATAAATAAATATATATCTCGCATCTGGAATAAGAGTATCCACGTCGCTTAGACGATCGATAATGGAGGGCCTCTTCCATCCCCATTGACTATGTTTTGCATGATACTCATTAATAATATGCTTTGCCTTGGCACGCTCATTACGCTCAAAAGCACTGGAGAGTCGGACATCTTCGTATACTGGATGACAGGCCCGATCGCCCATATAAACACCAAGCCTAGCCAAAACACCCGCGACCATTGATGTCCCACCGCGCGCTGTACCGATGACAATGATCGGAGACATCTTGTCTGACTTAGGATTTCCTACAACGACGACCCCCTTGTTAATTAGTGCACTATTTTTCGCCATCATCCCTCCGAGCTCTCTCACTAGCTCCGCCAGTGGTTTTTAAGACAGCAGTCATTATCGTCCTCCAATGGAAAAATCTTCGCGACTCTTTGTCAGGCAGGGGTTGTAACTTGGATCATGATCAATAATTTTGCCCCATGAGCTTTTCATATATTCGATTTCTGCATTGAATCTGGCGACCTTCTCGGGGTTATCCTCCGCACCGCGACTGATAGACTCGTGATGATAAAGCTCGGCATAGGGGGTCCAAATATTACGATACCCTGCAGCATGCACCTTCAAACAGAAATCGACGTCATTGAACGCAACTTTCAATTCATTTTCGTTAAGTCCACCGACCTCATCATAAACATCCTTTCTGACTAAGAGACAGGCTGCCGTCACCGCCGTCACAGACTGGACGACCTTGAGCCGATTAAAGTAGCCACCAGATTCTTTGGGAAAATGTTTATGAGAGTGACCAGCAACACCCCCTAGCCCAACAATAACACCGGCATGTTGAATCGTGTCGTTGCCATAGTACAGTTTGGCTCCCACGCAACCTACATCCTCTCGACAGACGTGAGATACCATCTCCCCGAGCCACTCTGGCGAGATCACTTCTACATCATTATTAATCAATCCGATGATACTTCCCTTGGCCAAGGTCGCACCGAAATTGTTGATCGCAGAGTAGTTGAAGGGATGATCATAGCGTACCACCGTTACACGGGAGTCCTCTCGCTGAATCTCTTCAAAAAACTCATGAGTTTCTGGCTCTACACTACCATTATCAAGAATAATTATTTCGTAATGTGAATACAGCGTCTTCTCAAGGATGCTACGAACCGCCAGCTCAGTAACTTCCTTCTTGTCTCTGGTAGGAATTAACATACTCACAAGCGGTAAAGGTTGAGGAATTGGCCATTGCACACGATAGGTATTTCCCACCATCCCCTGCTGAACCATTGCTCCCTCTATCGCAGAGGACATAAAGTGATCTTGCAGTGCTTTGATTCCCGCGGATGTTGTGTAATCCTTTCCCTCTTCAGCCAGCGCAGTGGAACCTTCAATAGCACGCCAGTGGTACAGTACACGAGGAATATGTCGAATCCTGTCCGGATGCACGTGGGGTAGACACCGCAAGACAAGGTCGTAGTCCTGAGAACCTTCCACACCTACGCGAAAACCGCCGATCTTTTCAACAAGCGCTCGTTGATAAACCCCCAGGTGCGAAACATAGTTCTGTGAATACAGGAGATCTACATTCCAGTCTGGTTTAAAGTGGGGCTCACACCGCATACCCGCGAAGTCAATCTTGTCTTCATCGCTATAGATAATTTGGGCATCGCGATGTTCAGAAAGTTCTTTTGAAATGAAATACAGAGCATCTACTGCCAGTTCGTCGTCGTGATCCAGCAACGCCACATACTCTCCTGTTGCAAGTGCAAGGGCATCGTTGGTGGTTCTAGAAATATGGCCGTTATCTTCGCGCACCCTGTACTTGATGCGTTTGTCTCTATCACTATACGCCTTCAGTACATTTGATACACTTGGTGACGGCGAGGCATCGTCGACAAGACACAGCTCCCAATGAGGGTAAGACTGGGCCATAACGGACTCAATGCACTGTGCCAACAAATACTCATCGGTATTGTAAACAGGAACCAGAATCGAAATAACGACAGGTGATGATGTCCTCGAAACAAATTCCTTAATTGTGTCTCTGCTGGGTAAGTTTAGGGTCTCGACCTCATCAATCCATTTCTGATAAGAAAGCTCAGCCTCATTAACAATGAAGCTTTCTGCGTAGTGCTCCATCAGTCGATGGAGGATATCCCCTGGGCACTCTAGGTCCTTGATATTGTCTTCCGACTGCGGAACCCTCGTGGATTCATCATGATGATCGTCTTCTTGCATCAAGATGTCATTGACCTTACCCGACCATATATCCGAAGCCGAGAGGCCAGAATACTCTGGGCGACTGCTCGCCAGTCTGATGGCAATGTCTCTCTGAGCGTCATCCTCCAAAACATTATCAATGCACAGTCGCTCGAGTCTGAACAGCCCTTCCCGCTCCCATGGATCGAAACGAATATTGACAACATCTCCAGACAGGCGCAGCACCCTAGTGGTGGCGGCGCCAGACTGAAACGGCACCGGATAGGACTCATCTTCCGTAAACCCTTCACCATAGTCGATATAAAGCTTGGCGACCTGATGCTGGTACTCACCAGTGATGATGAACTCGATTCGACACCAGCCCTCACTCAACCTGCCCTGGGCACGTCGGCTAACGATGAATGCGGGATCGGTTCCATGGGATCGCCAATGGTATTCCCCGTCAAGACATCGCTCGAGTTGTTGGGCCTCAGTCAGGCTGACAGCACAACCTTCGCAACACTTGAGAAAGCCATCGATGCCCGACCAAGGACGATCCAGCTTTGGTGGGTCGATTCGCCTCAGCAGAGGGTCTTCGAGCTGGAACTCGCCGGGTCGTGTCATGGGATCAAGCCGCAGACCCTGCGTCCCTACCGGAATATAGAGGACAAGGCGTTGCCGACCTGGCTTGGCGATGTTGCGGGTCCACACTACATCAGGCTGGAAGCCGTCGCCGTAGTCGAGATACAGACACTGCTCGACTGCAAAGAGCGCGGAGAAGTCGTACTCTAGACTAAACCAGCCACCTTGTTTCAAGACTGCCGGATTGAGCGGTGTTAACAAGAACTGAGGATCATCCCCTACCGCCACCCAGATGACGCGGTTATCTCTCGTGATGAGTTGCAGCTCGTGGATGGGCAGTAGGTCCAGTCGGCTGCTCTTCTTGATGTATTTGTGATACAAACCACCCAAGTCACGAAGAGGCTTGGTCGCGCGCCAGCTGAGGGAGGTCTGCATACGCCGTAGCCTTGCTGATAACGCCAAATTCGTCAGGTCCGGATACTTTGAGGAGGCCTGCCCCTGCCCTGATTCATCATCCACTACTTCCACTCCCTATCTATCATCTAGTAGCTGGGGGCATCGATAAAAGCCATCCCTCGTGCGTCCTTGTCAGACACACGCGGAGTACCGCCACTTAGAGGCCAATCTATCGATAGTGTCTTATCGTCCCAACGAATCGACACCTCATCACCGGGGGCATAATAATCAGTACATTTATACACAAATTCAGCTTGGTCACTGGTAACATAGAAACCATGGGCGAACCCTGGTGGCACCCACAGCATTTGCCTGTTGTCTTCGTTAAGAAAGGCACCTACCCATTTTCCGTAGGTGTTACTATTACGTCGCATATCAACTGCAACATCAAACACCTCCCCCCGAATGACTCGAACCAGCTTGCCCTGTGGTTGCTTAATCTGATAATGAAGTCCTCTCAGGATATATTGCTCTGATCGACTGTGATTATCTTGTACAAATTGCTGATCGCCGCAGTGCTCATTAAAAAGCTCTTGGCGAAATGTCTCCATAAAGAATCCCCGCTCGTCGCCGAAAACTTTAGGTGTTAGTAATACGACGTCGGGTATTGCCAGTTTCTCTGCATTCATTAACTTATCCCTTTCATCGATACTTGGCCTGTCAGAGCCCAACTGCCTTGGCCGACACCAATTGCTTCAGATAGGCCCCATAGCCCGTCTTGGCTAGCCCTGCGGCCTGGTCTAAAAGGAACTCGTCACTAATCCACCCCTGGGTCCAGGCAATTTCTTCAAGGCACGCAATCTTCAGCCCCTGACGATGCTCTACCGTCTGTACGTATTGAGCGGCTTCGAGAAGACTGTCATGTGTTCCGGTATCTAGCCATGCGAAGCCCCTTCCAAGGCGCTCTACATGCAGGAGACCGCGTTCCAGGTATTCGTTATTGATACAGGTGATTTCCAGCTCTCCCCTGGCGGAAGGTTTCACACTCTTAGCAATATCGACAACATCATTGTCGTAAAAATAGAGACCGGTCACTGCATAGGATGACTTCGGACGTGTCGGTTTTTCCTCAATCGATATAGCACGGCCGCTTTGATCAAACTCGACGACACCAAATCTCTCCGGATCCTTAACGAAATATCCGAAGACGGTAGCTCCACGGCACTGATCTGACGCCCTCAACAACTGCTCTGAGAAATGTTGCCCGTGAAAAATATTATCGCCCAAAACTAAACAGACCGGATCACTACCGATAAAGTCCTCGCCGATGATGAACGCCTGAGCAAGTCCCTCGGGTTTCGGCTGAATGGAATAATTAAGGGAAACACCGAATTTTTCACCGTTCCCCAGTAGCTGGCGGTATACGGGCAGATCCTCGGGCGTGGATATTACAAGAATGTCACGTATTCCCGCCAACATCAGAACGGATAGCGGATAGTAGATCATTGGCTTATCGTAGACCGGAAGCAGCTGCTTCGACACGCCGTGGGTGATAGGATGTAAACGTGTGCCGGAACCTCCGGCAAGGATAATACCCTTACGATTCATGGTGAATGACCTCTGGGAATACTGACCACTGGGCACGCTATTTTTATAAGCGTGTGGCTAACATTAAGTGAGTTGTCGACGACGTACGTGACACGGTAGAAACGCGACGAAGGGGAAGGCGGTACTAAATGTCAAAGAAGGCAGCACATTACATTTTAAAAAAACTGAGACAGACCAGGAAGCTGTGTTGCTAAATCAAATTATCGACCATTTGATGACTTTACAACTCTTGCAATCGCTTCATTCGCCCTCTAGCTCATGAAACGATATCGACAATATAAAGGGGCCAGTACTGCAGTGTATTGTGTACAACACACCTCTTTTAGACAGCGGAAAATGAGAATGGTAGAATCGGGATGAAAATAAGCAACCTGAGAATTAGCGTTATGGAAGGTTTTACTCAGAGTCGCGAAAACACGCCCCTTCTAGGACGTCAACAGCAGTTACTTCGAACGCTTTATTATTTCAGGTAATCTGTCAGCGTTAGGGCCAGCTGCTCCTTCCAATGTGGCAGTTTCACTCCGAAGGTGCTCTCAGTACGGCGAAGACAAAGACGGGAGTTAGAAGGACGCGTCGCCGCGGTGGGATATTCGTCAGTCGCTAGGGGCACCAGCGCCGCCTCATCTATCGCGAGTGGGGTATTCGCCTCTCTCGCTAGACGAAAGATCTCTTGGGCAAAACCGTACCATGACACCTCTCCTCGCGGTGCTAGGTGGAACATTCCTGTCAGTTCCTGATCATCCAGATATCGCTGACAAGCCCATACCGTCATGTCCGCAATCAAGCGGGCGGGCGTCGGTGAGCCGACTTGGTCATCGACTATAGATAGGGTGTCACGCTCACGACCAAGTCTCAGCATGGTCTTCATGAAGTTATTGCCCCTGGCGCTGTACACCCAACTGGTACGAAATATCTGGCTCGCACAACCGCTGGCCTGCACCGCCTCGTCGCCCGCCAATTTTGACCGCCCGTAGTAGGATAACGGTCCTGTCGGGCTATCTTCCTTCCAGAAATGCTCTCCGTCGCCTGGGTACACATAATCGCTGGAGTAATGCGTCAGCAATATGTCGCGCTCGACACAGTATTTGGCGAGACACTCTGGTAGCTCTGCATTGAGTCGAAAGGCGAGCTCGGTCTCGGTCTCTGCCTTATCCACAGCGGTGTAAGCCGCGGCATTTATCACCCACTGAGGGCGGTGATGGGATAGATAGGCTCGCACCTGACCTAGCTCGGCGAGATCGAGCTCCAAACGGGTGGGTGCCTGCAGGTCAGCATGAATCGCCAAGGCCTTGCGCAACTCATGTCCTACCTGACCAGACGCGCCCAGCAACACTATGCTCATGACAGTACACCCAGTCGCTCGGCACGATAGCTTCCATCCTGTACTGCCTTCCACCAGCGCTCGTTGGCGAGATACCAGGCGACGGTCTTGCGCAGTCCCGATTCGAAGGTCTCCCGCGGCGTCCAGCCAAGCGTTCGCTGAATGTACGACGCATCGATGGCATAACGCCGGTCATGCCCTGGTCGATCGCGGACGTAGGTAATAAGATCCCGATAGTGATATCTGGATGGCGCCATCTCTGTCAAAAGGTCGCAGAGCATGTGCACTACTTCCAGATTGGTTTTTTCATTGTGGCCACCAATATTGTAGGTGTCACCCACCACTCCCTCAGTCGCCACCTGCACCAAAGCACGGGCGTGGTCTTCCACATATAACCAGTCTCTCACCTGACCTCCGTCACCGTAAACCGGCAAGGGGCTTCCTTTTAGCGCCTTGAGAATCATCAGCGGAATCAGTTTCTCAGGGAAGTGGTAAGGACCATAGTTGTTGGAGCAGTTAGTGATAATGCAGGGAAGCCCATAGGTGCGAAGCCATGCTCGAACCAAATGATCTGACCCTGCTTTACTGGCCGAGTAGGGGGAGCTGGGAGCATAGGGAGTCTCTTCAGTAAAAAGGCTACCATCATCGTCCAGGTCTCCGTATACCTCATCCGTGGAGATGTGGTGAAAACGGAACCCCCTGGCCTTGCCTTCCGCTATTTGCTTGGTGCGAACCCAATACGCACGCGCTACCTCAAGCAATGTCAGCGTCCCCACTACGTTGGTCTGGATGAACTCCCGCGGCCCTTCAATGGACCTGTCGACATGACTCTCTGCGGCCAGGTGCATGACCACATCAGGCTGATATTGCTCAAAAATTCTTGCCATGGCGTCGGTATCACAAATGTCAGCTCGCTCGAAGGTATAGCGAGCGTCATACGCCACTGAGGCGACAGAGGCCAAGTTCCCGGCATACGTCAACTTGTCGACATTGATGACGCGATGAGAGGTATTGGCAATCAGCTCTCTGACAACAGCCGAACCGATAAAGCCAGCCCCTCCGGTAACAAGATAGGTCTTGGTCATATAGCGCCCCTGGTAGTCGTGCAAGTGGTCGGCCTGGCTCCGTGGACAGCATCCCTTCGGGATGACCACTGCTAGCCGAAAGAAGGTGATAGTGGTACGAATAACGCTGACCAGGCGTGATGGCCGACAAGCTATTATTCGCTTATCACTCTATAAATGTCAGAGATTTTCGCATCAGCCTAGAATGCGTGGGACCAATGGTCGAGGGAAGTCTTGGCTTCACATTAGTCTCTATGATCTTGAATAATCATCCACAGCATACTAGCAATAAAAGCAATGAATATTGTCACGATGGCAAAGATCGAAAGGTTATAAAGTCGTTCTGGCCGGGTGGCGTATTCTGGAAGAAGAGGACTCTGTAGCACACTCACTTGCTTCAACTTACGAGCAGCCTCTATGCGAGTTCCCTCCAGGGCCGTCAGTGCGCTAGAGTAGGTTTCCTGTGCAAATCGAGCGCGCAACTCAAGCCGCTGATATTCAGATGATAACCGGTTGAGGGAGTCTCCTGTTGCCTTGGCAAGCCGTTCCTGCTCCTGATCGATCTGTTGCCGTAGCGCTGTAATTTCACTCTCTACTCTGACCATGTCTGCTGAGCGTTGGCTGGAAAAGCTAGCTAATGCACTCCGTCGTGCCTGCAGCCTGGCCAATTCGCCTTCCAGACTTGCCACAACCTGGTTAAGGCTATCGACTGTCGATGTCGGCGATACCAGTCCGTGTGTATTCTGGTAGTCGAGTAGATCTTCCCGACTCTCATCAAGTCGATGAGAAAGACGTTCAACCTGCACCTCAAGAAATCGCACCTGCTCTTCGGCAAGACGTTGCCCAATGGCATTCATGTGAGACTCACCTGCCTCGAGTAAAAGAGACGTTAGCCGCTGAGCAAAACTTGGAGTGAACGCCTGAACTTCAATCTTGAGTACGCCTGCATAGTCATCGAGTGACACGCGCACACGCTTGAGATAGTACTCGTGCATGTCTTCTATCGCTGCATTCGCGTTCCACAACCTAGCCGGAAAATCTCCGTTTTTACTATAGTGTGAACGCAAATCTAACTGTCTATCTGCCAGCTTCAACATATCTACGGAAAGCAAATACTCTCTCAAAAGCAGCATGTCGCTGTCGATATTCGCACCAGAAATAATACTCGAAAGACTAAATGTTTGAGGCGCAATCTGGGGGCTTTCCAGCACCACAACGGCTTCTGAAACATAACGATCTTCAGCCCATACAAGCCAGTAGAATGACATAACTAAAATCGATAAGAGAGCTACAAGCCAGTGGGGCCGACCCCTCAACCATCGCAGCATCGTATTTCTTCCTTGGTGGCGATGCCCCAACGGAAGCTATTCCTGGGGCCTGTCATCATGGTGATGTTCCATGACCTTGATGTGCTGGGTCTCTGGCCTGGATCGCTCGGCGAACTTCGTGCAGACGGTCTCGCGCGATGTTGCGACGCAGAACCAGGCTTTCGTGCAACTTTCCATTACGGTGAGGATCGCCTGCCGTGACAGTGCCCCCCAACTCGTCCAAGCGTGCCTGCCAGCGCATCATGCTATGGCGACGCTTCCTCAGCAGCCTTCTCAACGCATCAAGCGGCATTTGTTCAAGTCCTTTAGTCGGTTTGGCTGAACTGCGTGATGCCTCCTTATCTTCGGCGAGCTGACGTGCAAGGCGCTGACGTTCGGCGTTCGGGAGAGACGTCTTAGGATCAGCGACGGCAGGTGAAGATTCTGATTGGCCTGGAGCCATTTGAGGAAACACGGCCGTGTCATTGACGCTGGTGAGGGCACGTGCTTCAGGTACCTGATCGCTGTCATGATGATATACTGTGATAGCATCATTAATATCATCAAACCAGAAGGCCTGGCCTTCCTTCAAATAGATCCCAGCCTGGCAGAGTTCTCGCAATATGCCCTCACTGTGAGACACCATGATCAGGCTTGAGCGTCCTACTCGTTCCTTGAAGGCTTGAGTGGCCTTGGCTCTGAAGGCCCGGTCTCCGACGGACGTCGCTTCATCCGATAGATAAACATCGAAGTCGAATGCGAGTGAAAGGCCAAAATTGAGTCGAGAGCGCATGCCACTAGAGTAGGTTCGAATCGGTTCATCAAAGGCTTCGCCAATCTCGGCAAATTCTGCAACCTTCTGAATGACATCACTGACATCCCTGCGCCCGCCATGAATGCGCGCCACGAACTTGACGTTCTGACGGCCAGTCAGGCTCGCCTGGAACCCACTCGCAAGTCCCATCGGCCAGGACACCCGGACGTGACGCCGTATGCAACCCCGTTCTGCCGTATCCATTCCCGCGATCAGTCGAAGCAGTGTGGACTTGCCCGCGCCATTCCCTCCCAATACACCCACGCTGACCCCGGTCGGGATCGTCAGGTGGATGTCCTTCAACACCCAGTCCCTGACCAAGTGATGGTGATATCGTTTGTAAAGGTGCTCTATCTCTATCATGGCGTCTTGGTCATTGCGCCACTAATTGATGCTTGAAGCGAAGATGCAATATCAAGCCAAGAGACATTAAGGCCAGCGTCACCAACCAGAAGTACACACTACTGCTACCCGGCACCTTTCCGTATGACGAGAAAAATCCCTCTCTTAGGAATTCAAGCCCGTGCACCACAGGATTCAGTAGCAGATATTTCTGTGCCCAGTGGGGGGCTACCTGAATTGGAAAGATCACGCCCGACAATATCATAAGTGGCATCATCACCATCTTCAGGACAATAGCCACTTCAGCTACCAGAGTGGCTAATACAGATACGACCAGCCCTAGTGCCAGTCCCAGTAGCCACAGCGACAGCCACCAGGACAGTGCGATCAGCGCATCGTCTGGGGCCATAGCTTCTTCCTTGAGAAGTAGGCCGCCCACGATAAAGATAAGAAAGATAAAAGACCGTAATAGCCCCTCCAGGGCAACTCGCACCATCACAGGATCACTAGGCACGACTTGGCGATAGGCAAACAGTGCCTGACTCGCCCTGATGGCTCCCATACCTCTGGTCATACCCTCTCGCACAAGGAAGAACCCCATCAGGCCGACCACCATCCACGGCAGGAAGGGCGCGCCTATTAGCAGACTATCCGCATGAATAAAGCTTCGGATACCTACCATGATCAGCGTGAAGAGAACCGGTTCTGCCACCATCCAGAACCACCCCATGCGGTCGGTCATGGTGCGGGCAATGGCCTCCCGCAAGAACAGGGCATACCACACACTTCGTGTCACCACCCAGGGATGCCGCGTTGCCGTTCGAGTCATGTCTGCGCACTCCCCTCGATCCGCCGCTACTCTAGAGATCAACAGCCACCTTGGTGGCCACGGCAATCTGATAGAGAATCTGCGTCAGGCTCGTCGCCAGCTGGAGATTCTTGGTCGGTACCTTGGGCATCACCAGAATTTCATCTCCAGGCTGGAGCGCAACATCATCCGCATTCCGCACGGCGCCGTTCTGCCTGACCACCAGAATATGGTCGTCATCTCCCCTCTGCGTCAGCCCGCCTGCAGCCTCAAGATAGTGGCCAAGCCCAGCTCCCGTCTGGAAGACCATCGCCTGGGGAACGATGACCTCACCACTAATCAGCACCGAATCCGACGCCTCGGGCAGGGTCACCACATCACCGTCCTGCAATCTGATGTCCGCGATCCCTTGATCGCTGGCCACCACGAGCCGCCCACTAGGCTCCAACTCACGAGCTCGAGCTACGAAGGTCTGAATCAACTCAGCTTCACGAACCCGTATCTGCGCTTCCTCGTCAGTAGCGGATGATGCTCCGAGATAGGTAGTTTCCAGACGACGCAAGCTATCTTCCAATGCCTGCTTCTGCTGGAGAGCGACACTCTCTCGGCGAATCGAGACATTGCCGCTGGCAGATAGGTTTCGTTGGACGGCGACCGCATCCAACAGCTCACCCAAGCGAGCGTCGATAGGGAGAGCGAATCGAGATGGCCCCATAAAGCTCCCTTCCAACGTCACCACAATGGTGTCTACCTGATGATCAGCGCTGAAGATGACCTCATCGCCGGGCCGGATCTGGCGGCCCATAAACTCCGCCAGTGTCACATACGTCGCCATCGGGCCGGTCGCTCTCTGCCCCCTGAGCAAAGCATGCGATACCCCACTTTTCAGACGTGCCAAGGTGACCAGCTCACTGCCACTCAACTGGTTCGTCAACAGCTCGTAGCGATAGGCACGCTCCACGTCTCCCGTTACCGCAATCGAGGGCCCGCGCTCCTCCACCACGATAGTGTCGCCATCGCGAAGCTGGGGCCGAGCAATACTGCCGTCCAGTAGAAAACGATAAAGATCGAAGCTGGCTAAGTGTTGGCCTTGGCGCATCAGCTTGACCCGGCGATAACTGCCAAGAGCGTTGTCGATGCCGCCGGCCTGATCAAGAAAGTACAGAATCGAGTCTGATGGTGTGCCTGCGTAGCGACCCGGGCTATGAACGTAGCCGGTCACATAGACGCCCACGGGCTGGACACCTTGAAGATTGGTGTAGACCTGCACATTTTCGGGGTAAATATTCTGAATGGCAGCCCGCACCCTGGCATCCAGCTCACCGTGACTCAAGCCTTGCACCGCAAGCGGACCTATAGAGGGCAGAAAGATATTTCCCTGTGCATCCACAGGTACCACGCGATCAAACTCCACCGCGCCCCAGGCCCTCAATGTCACCTGGTCACCAGGCTTGATCCGGTAGTCGCGATTCAAGCCGTCCGCCATAGTGCCGCGGAACCCTCCCGCGAAAAGGTTGTCGCCAAAGGGCGGCAACAGGTCAACGCTGGGTGTTGTGCTGGAGGTAGGCGAAGAAGCCACGGGGCCATAGTGATCGTTATGCCAGTTTGTGCGGGGCCGGTCGTCAATCGCCTCAACGGCTTCCTGCCGTTGGGCGTCTGGCAGAATGTCGTTCGGCAGCACTAGGCTCTGTGCCATGGCGGCGACCGGCAGCACAATGAGCCACGCCAACATGATGAGAGACATGATGTGTGCCCGCAGGCCTACCTCGGTTCGACCGCTCATCCCTTCGCTGTCTGCTTCCGCTGCTCCAGCTCGGCCACACAACTCACGTCCCTCGCTCGTACCGTCCATGTACGCCATCACCAGGTCTCCGCTCCGTTATACAGCGCTGTCACCAATCGATCACTGGTCCAGTTACCTTGCTCACCCCGGCAGGCCACCGCCACCATTCGCTCTGCGTTGGCGCGTCGTATCGTGAGATGACGGCAGATTCGCCGACTCGCGGCAAAGTAGGGGGCACCTGCCTGTACCTCGGCATTGGCTCCCCAGGGGCTGCTCGGCAATACCGTGACGCTACCCGCACTAGCGTCTGTCAGAAATCGTGCCAGCGATGCATCTAACGGTCGCCCAGTTGGTGTAGCCATAATGCTGGCGTCATCACGGGTCGGCGCCATGGGCGAATGAGCACATCCCCCCAAGATCCAAAGTAACAGCAGTACTAATGCAGACAGTCGTATCTGACTGCGCTGGTACATTGCCCTGCTGGCCGCGCTTCTTGCTCTTCCTGCCCCGCCCCCGGTTCTCATCCCTTTATCATCCATCGCATCTACCTTTCGTCCCCTATATTGTCCGACCATGCTCCCGATCTCGCGATAATGTCGCTTTCTTGTCATATCTGCACAAGCTGAAAAGCGTGTTTAACAGAGATGTATCACCCCGACATCACCGTGGCGGAACTGCCGAGATAGTCTCGCCAGTTGGCTTTAGGTAGACGCTTACATATATTTCAGTAACTTCGCAATAATGTCCTTCTCGCTCATCTTCTCAGTATCCACAACGATTTCGGCATCCACGGGCGCTTCATAGGGACTGTTGATGCCTGTGAAATCGGCGATTTTTCCCTCTCTTGCCTTTTGATACAGTCCCTTAGGGTCTCTTTTCTCACACACATCCAGGGGCGTATCCACGAACACTTCCACAAAGCCATCCTGATCGAACAAGGCTCGTGCGGCTTCTCTGTCTGCGCGAAAAGGTGAAATAAAAGCCGTTATCACAATGACGCCGGATTCTGCAAAGAGACGTGCTACTTCGCCGACTCTCCGAATATTTTCTGCTCTATCTCTCTCATTCATCCCGAGATCTTTGCATAGCCCGTGACGGATATTGTCTCCATCTAGAATCATGGTGTGATAACCACGTCGGTTCAGTTCGACTTCCAGAGCATTCGCCAATGTCGACTTGCCAGAACCAGATAGCCCCGTGAACCAGACACATCGGCCCTCATGACCATTAGTTCGCTCACGCATGGTCTTAGTGACCGTGGTGCGATTCCAGACCACGCTGGCTTTGCTGTCATGATTGCGAAACTCATATGGCAGTTCGCTATCCACAGGGCAATGAATCATGCCAGCACCAACAGTCAGGTTGGTGAGCCGATCAATCAGTATGAAACACCCGGTGCCCGGGTAGCGACGGTAGTCATCTACTGGTACCTCGGCTGTCAACTCCAGGCGGCAGCGCGCGATGGCATTGAGATCGAGCTGAACACCATGTCTTTGCTCCAAGGTGTTGACGTCGACCAGGTAATCGATGGCCACTACCTTTCCGGCGAGGTCCCGTGTGGAAAGCTTAATGTCGTAGAGCTTGCCAGGCTCCAACGGCGTTTCATGCATCCAGACGATATCGGCTTCGAAACCATCGCATAGAGCCACCGAGTCATCGGCAGCTACGATCCAGTCCCCTCGCGAGACATCAATGTCGCCAGCCAGAGTGACCATGATGGCCTGCCCCGGAAACGCAGCCTCGAGATCCCCATCCATGGTGACAATGCGCTTGACCTGACTCGTGGTGCCCCGGGGCAGGACCCTGATCGTGGCGCCCGCCGTCAAGATCCCAGACGTCAGCGTGCCTGCATAACCGCGAAAGTCCAGGTTAGGGCGACTGACGAACTGCACGGGCAAGCGCAGGTCACACAAGTTCTGATCATGCTGCAATTCCACCGTTTCCAGCAGCTCCAGTAGGCTCGGCCCGTCGTACCAGGGCATCTCCCTACTTGGCTCCACCACATTGTCACCCTTGAGCGCTGAAATCGGCATGAAGCGGATATCTCGAGCGCTTACACGATCGACAACCGATTGATATTGTTCAACGATCTCTTGGTAGCGCTTCTGGTCGTAGCCCACCAGATCCATCTTGTTGATCGCTACCACGAGATGTTGAATACCTAGCAGGTCACAGATGAAGCTATGGCGCCGCGTCTGAGTCTGCACACCATGTCGCGCATCTATCAGGATAATGGCAAGACTTGCCGTCGACGCCCCAGTCGCCATGTTGCGGGTGTACTGCTCGTGCCCAGGCGTATCAGCAATGATGAACTTGCGCCGGTCGGTGGAGAAAAACCGGTATGCCACATCAATGGTAATCCCTTGCTCTCGCTCGGACTGCAGTCCATCGACAAGCAACGCAAGGTCGACCTCATCCCCCGTCGTCCCACTGGTCCGAGAGGCCTGAGTGATGGCCGCCAACTGATCCTCATAGATCATCTTCGAGTCATGCAGCAGGCGGCCGATCAGGGTCGACTTGCCATCGTCCACGCTACCGCAGGTGATAAACCGCAGCAGGTCCTTGTTCTCATGCTCGTGAAGATAGCGCTCGATATCGTTGGCAATCAGCTCGGACTGGTGGGACATACAGAATTCCTGTTGAAAGAGAGGATGCCGCCATGGAAAACGGCCGGCAGGTAAACTCAGCAGCAACGCTGTCCAGGCAGAGCCAACATCCACGGGTTGAGCACCGCGCCCTGGTGCGAGGTGTCACTATCTCTACGCATGCAACCTGGAGGTCGCCGTTAAAGCGCCCTATTTCTGCTGCTAAGTAGGCTCGTTGCTAGGACGTGATGTCAGAAGTAGCCTTCGCGCTTCTTCTTCTCCATCGATCCAGCCTGGTCATGGTCGATGGCGCGGCCACTTCGCTCGCTGGCGCGAGTCAGCAGCATTTCCTGAATGATCTCGGGTAGCGTCGAGGCCCGTGACTCGACCGCACCGGTCAGCGGGTAGCACCCCAGGGTGCGAAAACGTACCCAGCGCTGTTGAGGAACTTCATCGTGAGCCAGGGGGAGGCGTTCATCGTCCACCATGATCTGCATTCCGTCTCTATCGACCACCGGGCGTGGCGCAGCGAAGTAAAGCGGAACGATGGGAATCGATTCGAGGTGGATGTATTGCCAGATATCCAGCTCGGTCCAATTGGAGAGAGGAAATACGCGAATCGACTCACCCTTGTTGATCTTGGCGTTATAGAGACTCCAGAGCTCGGGACGTTGGCTCTTGGGCTCCCAGCGGTGGTGGCGATCACGAAAGGAAAAGATGCGCTCCTTGGCGCGGCTGGCCTCTTCATCACGCCTCGCGCCACCGAATGCAGCATCGAAACCATGCTGGTCCAACGCTTGCTTGAGTGCAGCGGTCTTCATCACATCGGTGTACTTGGCACTGCCATGGTCAAACGGGTTAATGTTGGCAGCGACGCCTTCCTCATTGATGTGTTCGATAAGCTGCATGCCAGACTGCTTGGCCATGAGATCCCGGAAGGCGATCATTTCCCGAAACTTCCAAGTCGTGTTGACGTGCATGAGGGGAAACGGAGGCGTCCCGGGAAAGAACGCCTTGCGAGCCAGATGCAGCATCACCGACGAGTCCTTGCCAATCGAGTACAGCATGACGGGCCGCCGAAACTCGGCCGCCACCTCTCGGATGATATGGATCGACTCAGCCTCGAGTTGCCTCAGGTGAGTCTGCCTGTCGGGTGCTAGATCCATGGAAGCTAGTCCTCAAGAAATCGAAGGCGGGCCTAGGCCCGCCAGAAATACGGTCGCAAGGGGGTCATCAGGAAGGCGAGAGGAGATGACATCGGACGTACAGGGGAACGGTTCGGCCATGGCGCGTCGGCGAGACAGCGGGAGGGGCCGGCTGCTATAGCAAGAGTGAAAGAGAAGGTGCGAGTAAGGGTGTCCCAGGCCGAAGCAGCCGGACCGGCGTAGACACCGTCAGAGGCCTGCGGCGGCAGTGAAATGTCTGGTCCATGAACGCCATGCCAAGGTGCCCTGCTAAGCCCCCTTTTTCTGACCCTACTTTCTGACCCTGTTGTCTGACCGTTACCTAACACTACAGCTACTGCAGCCCTTATCTTGGTGCCTGTGTGATGGCGCCTTGAGTGATAAGGCTTATGTGTCAACGCATCATTGTGCGCCGCCTGACGTGCCGATGGGACGATACATACATGAACAATGCTGAAAGCACGCTACCGCCCCGGGGATGTCACGGACGTTTCCCCTCGCCCACTTCAGTGCCCAACAGCACTTTCCGCACAATTTTTTGTTACACGGTTCTTCATACACTTTTAAACAAAAGAACCGTCTTACGTTACAACCGAGGATGTTAATGATCTTGCCTGTCATCATCCAGCCAACCCTGCCATTCACTACGAAAATTAAACGACTTCGGCATAATGAGTAATCCAGCGACATATAATTATGCCGATACAAATAAATCCAAGTCATACGTCCCGATAACGACGGCAACTCGGCATCAATAAACGCATAGAAAAGAATGATAAAAATCAATAAAAACAACAAGATATAGGAAAGCTGGAAATGTATAATTTTGCAAAAGCAAAGTGAGCGTCTTATTTCCTACGACTATTGGACAGATAATAATATCGGCGCTTTGCTGAATAAGACTCAACCATGATGTGGGTAAGACAACTGCGTCATGGCGCGGAAGAGCAGAAGGCAGTTCATTCGAAAGTGATTATGCAAAGATGGCAGACGACTAAAAACACCAAATCGCGACACTACTATTTCAAAGCATCAGGACTAATATATTAATCTCTATAACTGTAAAAAATTCGTTAACTTTTTCGTCCATAAGGACAACCATCGGATACGCGTTGCCCCTACGGCATTAAACGTAGGACGTCGACGAAAGTCAGACGCCAATGAGCAGGGGAAGCATGGAAGGGCCGCAGCCTCGATCGGCAGCGCGAAACGACATCGACACGATATCGACACAACAGATCTTGAGTGACTACCTTTCTCCTTCTGCCTGTGCACTTAGCCGTAAGGCCCGAGTCCTCAATGATCGCCCCCTACCACACAGCGGCAAACCATCATCACTCAGCCCTATGCCTCAGTCACAAGTACGATACCCATCGCTCCCTGGACCTGGCGACGAACCCAGATGTCCAGAGAAGCGACGGGCACGCTGGCCAGTCGCGCTCAGAGCACGCCGCCCACAGAACAGCCCCCACGGAATAGGCGCTTCGTATCAGCATCGCTCCTCCATAGGGTTGTCGGGGGGCTGCCCTCAAGGGTTAGACGGCCGTAGCAGCGGAGCCACTAGTGGACGACGACAGATCAGGCATATGCGCCGGCGATGGCCCTCTGGTCTGGGTCAAGGTCGCGGGTGTCCCCAGGGTAAATCCCGAAACTAGCTGACCCAGCCGGTCTGCCTGCTCCAGCAGACGTTCGGTGGCGGCAGTGGACTCTTCGACCAGGCTGGCATTCTGCTGAGACATACGATCCAGCTCAGCGACGGCGATGTTGACCTGGGCGATGCCCTCGCTCTGCTCATCGGCAGCCACGCTGATTTCGTCAAGACTCAAGGCGACGCGCCCCACCTGGTGAACGATTTCGTCCATGGTCTGGCCGGCCCGACGCACCAGTTCCGTGCCACTGGCGACTCGCTCGCCAGACGTCTCAATCAGTCCACGAATTTCTCGTGACGCATCGGCTGAGCGAGTGGCGAGCTGGCGTACCTCGCTTGCCACAACGGCGAAGCCGCGCCCATGCTCACCCGCTCGCGCGGCCTCTACCGATGCATTCAGCGCCAGCAAGTTGGTCTGAAAGGCGATCCCATCCATGACCTTGACGATGGCGCCGATCTGGCTTGACGACTCGGTGATGGACTCCATGGTTGCCACCACCTCAGCGACTACCTCGCCGCCCTTCTCGGCCACTCCGGACGCTTCACCCGATTGGCGCCGAGCCTCCCTGGATGATGCTGCGGTATGCGCCACGGTACTGGTGATTTCTTCGATGGATGCCGACGTCTGCTGCAAGCTCGAGGCCGTCGACTCGCTGCGTCGTGACAGGTCCTGACCGCCTAGCGCAATCTCGCCTGCGGCCACGCGCACGGACTCGCTGCTTTCGCGAATGGTGACCATCACCGCCTCCATGCGCGACACAAATCGATTGAAGGCGGCTGCAATCTGCGCCACTTCGTCCTTGCCACTTTCAGGCAGGCGTCGGGTCAGGTCGCCATGGCCACTGGCCACATTCACCATGGCATCCCTGGCGGTGGACAGCCGCTTAAGCGCGAAGCGAAGCAGTACGCCCAGCACCAGCAGTGCTACCAGGCCAACGATCAGCAGCGTCCAGATCGACGCCTGCGTCACCTGGGCGAGGCTGGCACCGGCTTCCTGGCTATCCAGGGCGATCACCAGCTGCCAATCCGTGCCATCGATGGGCGTGGCGTACAGCTTGCGCAGGCGCTCACCGATCTCGACCTCGATCGGCGACTGCTGTTCACTCAGGCTGACCAGGAAGTCTGGCGTGAGACGTTCGGCAAGCTCGCTGGCCGGGACCAGGCTGAGCGACGCGTCGGGATGTGCGACCAGCTTGCCGTCCCCGTCCACCAGAAAAGCAAAGCTGTTGGGTGTGGGAGCGATCCCCTTCACGACATCGATCACACTCTCGATCATGATATCCCCACCGACTACCGCTTCCAGGCTCCCCTGACGATAGAAAGGTGTGGCAAAGGTCACCACCAGACCACCGGTATTGGCGTCTTGATAAGGAGGCGTCACCACCGTGGACTCCGCGGCCACCGCCTGGAGGTACCAGGGGCGTTGCCGCGGATCATAGTCCGCAGGCGCTTCCCAGCCATCGGAAAACACGGCATCGCCAGAAGCACTATCAGCAAGATAGGTGGTCAGAAAGCCACCCCCTGCCTGAAGCTGCAGTAGCGCGCTCATCGGATCCGCTACGGCCACCGCCGGCGCCAACGCCTCGAGCTGCCGGCCATGGCCGATGACCCATTCGTCGATGGCGGCTTTGTTGCCCTCGGCAACGGACGCCAGCTGTTCACCGACCTGGCGCTCCTGATGATGCTGAAGAATGCTGAAGTTCACTAGGCCGTTGATCACCAGGGCCGCCAGGATGACGGCCACGGTGGTCAACAGGAGCCGAAATCTCAATGAATGAATCATGTCGCTCTCTGTCAGGGGGGTGGGCCTCGCGTGAGCGAGGTCGACAAAAAGCTCTATCGGCTATTTCACACTCACCTTTAATCAACGCAGGTAAGGTCTATTGACGGCCTGGCGGGCCGGTCCATCACGACTCCCTTATTAGCATTGCCCCCGGAGCATGCCCCCTTGAGATCGCCCCTGTGCCAACACCCAGGTCATGCACTTCCAATGCCCTGAGGCTTGAGAGCTTGCCGGCGCTTGAACAGCGGCAGCCACCGGCGTTGTGTTCTTGCCGCTGACGTCGGCGGGGCCAGGGAGGAAGGCTCATCGTCGAGATGCGTGCAGGTGTCTGGAAGGCGCATGTGCGCATTGGCCTCGATCAACGCGACAGCCGTCTGCGTCAGGCGCTCGGCCTCTTGCCTGGAGCGCCTTACCATGTCGGCATTGCGTTGGGTCACGCTGTCGATGTCGGCCATGGCCTGGTTGAGCTGATCCAGGCCCTGATGCTGCTCGCCAGCCGCCTGTTCGAGTTCCACCATGCGCGCCCCCAGCTCGACGATGGCACCGGCAATGCCTTGAATGGACGCATCAGCGTCACGGGACTGCCGGGCGCCGACTGCCACACTGGCACTGGACGCCCCGGTCAGATCACGAATTTCGCCCGCAGCCTCCGCACTGCGCGCCGCCAGACTGCGCACCTCTGCCGCCACCACGGCAAATCCACGACCGTGCTCCCCGGCTCGAGCGGCCTCGACCGACGCATTGAGGGCCAGCAGGTTGGTCTGGAAGGCAATATCATCGATCAGCTTGACCATCGCCTGAACCTGGTCCGCGTGACGCTGAATCTCGGCCATGGCCGTTGCCACCGCGGCAACTCCTTCACTGCCGCTGGCAGCACGCTGCCCCACGTCATCGGCCAGGCGATTGGCCTCACCGAGATGGGCCACCGTCTGCGCCACGGTCGTCGTCAACTGCTCCAGGCTGGCGACCGTCTGCTCCAGGGCCGCCGCCTGCTGCTGGGTGCGACGGGACAGCTCACGGCCATCATCCTGCATGCGTTCAGCGTTGTGGCGGAGGCTGTCGCTAGTCTCGCGCATGTCACGCACGTTCTTCACCAAGGCCAGACGCAGTGACTCAACGCCTTGGTACAACTGCCCTACCTCGTTGTTGCCCCGGTCTGGCAGTGGCTGCTCGAGCTGCCCCTGAGCCAAAGCCTCAAAGTGGCGCAGCAACGCCTTGAGCGGCTGAAGAACGTGACGTCTCACGCCAAAGGCCAGCAACACAGACACCAGCAGTGACAGCCCCAGCGTCGCGGCCAGCGCCATATTCATGCGGTCCGCCAGGTGGCGAAAGCCCGCTGCGAGCCGCGCCTCCTGGGCCAGCGCCTCGGCCGAAAAGGCCTCCACACCCTCCACGAAGTCGTGGCTCATGGCCGTCAGGCGGGACTGCCCCGCATCGTAGCCCCCCAGGTCACCCTCCTTGAGCAGCATCAATTGCAGCTCAAGGCCGGTACCGACCAGCGAGCGAAAGTGCTGTTCCAGCGTTGACCTGTTGCTCGACAGGGCCTCACTGGCGTCCGACGCCATAAAACCGTCAAAGGCCAGCTTGGCGTCCGTCAGCAGCGCCTCGGCAGCTTCGATGACCGGCCCCGGACGATCAAAGGAAGGGACTCGCGTCAGTCGCGCCGCCCTGTCCATCTCTACGCGGGAGCGAAATACCTGGGTCTGAGCCAGATTGAGCAGCCGAAACTGCTCGACATGCTCCTCTCGCATCGTGTCGAAGGCTTCACGGCCTTGTTGGTTGGCATACAGGCCAAGCCCGCCAAGGCCCGCCATAAGGAGAAAGAACAGCGCCAGCACCAGCAGGCCGCCGGTGCGAATGGAAAGAAAGCGAAGAGGCGTCATCGGAGCAAGGTTCCCTGGTTGTCCCGTTTCTTGAGCGAAGGGGTGCGGCAGGAATACCAGCTATTGATGACAAGACTGTGTCGAAACGGGACTCGGCGCCCGAGGCAATCGCCTACGGCTCACGCACAGCCTGCCTCGCGCCCAGGCGCCTCTCGGGCTGGGGATAGGGCTGGTAAGAGACCAGCCTAGACTTGCATGTTCATGACGTCCCGATAGGCCGATACCAGGCGGTTGCGCACCTGCTGGACCATCTGGAAAGCCACGCTGGCCTTCTGCATGTCGACCATCACATCGTTGAGCTCGACGCCCGGAACGCCAGCCTGAAAGGCCTTGGCCTGGGTGTCGGCCGTCGCCTTCAACTCATTGATGCGCTGTATCGAGGACTTGAGTGCATCGGCGAAGCCGCCGTCGGCTTCGGCCCCATCGCGCACGCCTGGAGGCTGTGACGCAGAAACCTGACCGGCATCACGGGCCATGGTGGCCATCTGGGCCAGAGCCGATTGCATCGCGGGTGTCGACATGTGAAGTCCTGGTGCTCGTTAGTCTGCAGGGAGTTCCCCGATCGTCGCAGGCAAGCCTACCAAGTCTTGCGTTCTGCTCATCGCCGTAAATGGCCGACAAAACATGGGCTATTTCAATCATTGGCTCGACCAGGCCTCACGATAATAGGCATCAACACAGAACCGGGCATTGCCCGCGGCCACTCGACCAACGGACCACCGGTCATGCCAATGACTCGACTTTACACGTCTCTTCCGCACAGGAATTGTCCATGAGCGCCACGGCAGACGCCAAAGCCACCAGCGCGGGCCCCCTGTCCGGACTGACGTCAAGACTGGGTGGCAAGCCCTTGATTCCGCTGCTGCTGGCAGGGGCAGCTTCGATCGCGCTCATCGTCGCCCTGGTGCTGTGGGCCTCACGCCCGCAGTATCGCGTGCTGTTCAGCAACCTCAGCGAAGCCGACGGTGGTGCCATCATCACCGAGCTCGACAGTCGCGGCGTACCCTATCGTTTCTCCGCCGGCGGTCACGCCCTGCTGGTGCCGGACGATCAACTGCACACCCTGCGCCTGCAGCTGGCCGAACAAGGCCTGCCCCACGGCGGCAACGTAGGCCTTGAGCTGATGCAGGACCAGGCCTTCGGTATCAGTCAATTCGCTGAGCAGATCAACTACCAGCGGGGTCTCGAGGGTGAGCTCGCTCGCTCCATTGCCTCGCTGGGCCCGGTCGCCGATGCCAGGGTACATCTGGCGCTGCCCAAGGATTCGGTTTTCGTGCGCGAGCGCCAGCCGGCCAAGGCCTCGGTGGTGCTGACCCTCGAGCCCGGCAGGCGAGTCGGAGAAGGCCAGGTGGCCGCCATGGTCCACCTGGTGTCATCCAGCGTGCCCGACCTTGCCGGTGAAGACGTGACGGTGATCGACCAGAACGGTCGTCTGTTGTCGGCGGCCAGCCACAGCGGGCTGGGGCTCGACGGCACCCAGCTCGACTACATCGCCGAGGTCGAGCGTTCCTACCAGCGACGGATCGAGGACATCCTGGCGCCACTGGTGGGCCCTGCCAACGTGCACGCGCAGATCACCGCTCAGATCGACTTCTCCAAGCGTGAAGAGACCCAAGAGCGCTACGGCCCCAATCAGCCCCCTAACCAGGCCGCCGTGCGCAGTCACCAGTCGAGCCTGGACATCAATGGCCAGGGCGATCTGGCCAGCGGCATCCCTGGTGCCCTGAGCAACAGCGCCCCGACCACCGCCGCGTCGCCGATTGATAACGGAGAGACCGACCCGGCGGCCGCCGAGCAGCCGGGGAACGCCCAGGACACCGCCGGCGACGAACAGGCCAGCGCCCAGCGAGTTCGCCGCGATGACGTCACCAACTACGAGGTCGACCGCCAGGTCTCCCACGTACAGCACCAGCGTGGAGGCATCGAGCGCCTCTCCGCCGCGGTGGTCATCAACTATCAGGATGGCGTCGACGATACCGGAGAAGCCACCCGCACGCCCCTCTCCGACACCCAACTGGCCGAGGTCGAGACCCTGGTGCGCCAGGCCATGGGCTACTCCGAGGAGCGCGGCGACGCCTTGTCCGTGGTCAACCGTCCGTTTACCCAGCCGGATGCGCTGGTCGAGCCGACCTGGTGGAAGGACCCCATGGTCCACCAGCTGGCCAAGGAGATAGGTCGTTACCTGCTGATCTTGCTGGCTGCACTGCTGCTGTACCTGCTGGTCCTGCGCCCACTGATTCGCCGCTATACGGAAACCCCGCCAGCGCCTGCGATGCCCAGTGCCTTCTCGGCCCGGGTCGGCGACGAAGAGGCCGAAGGCGAGCACAAGGCTGATGGCGACAGCGAGTCAGGCGAAGACGAGGCGGCCACGTACAGCCGCGACAACCGACGCAAGCGCAAGGCCAATGCCTACGAACAGAATCTCAATGACCTGCGGGAAATGGCTCAGGAAGACCCACGTCTGGTCGCCATGATCGTGCGCAGCTGGATGAACGCCAATGACTAGCATCGAAACCTCGAGCGGCATTCGACGCAGCGCAGTGCTGTTGCTTGCCCTGGACGAAGATAGCGCTGCAGAGGTATTCAAGTACTTGAATGCCAAAGAGATCCAGCAGATATCGCGGGAGATGGCCCAGCTCGGCCAGATCTCCCACGAAGAGATGCGACGGGTCCTACATGACTTCCACACCGAGACCGAGGAGTTCATCGGTCTCAACATGAATTCCAGCGAACACATCCGCTCGGTGCTGACCAAGGCACTAGGCAGCGAGCGCGCCTCGAGCCTGATCGAGGACGTGCTGGAAACCGCCGGCACCAGCAGCGGCATCGATGCCCTCAACCTGATGGAACCGGCCACCGTGGCCGAGCTGATCCGCGACGAGCATCCGCAGATCATCGCCACCGTGCTGGTGCACCTGGAGCGCCACCAGGCCGCCGATGTACTCGAACTGTTCGACGAAAAGCAGCGCAACGATGTGGTGCTGCGGATCGCCACCTTCAGCGGCGTTCAGCCAGCAGCGCTGCAGGAACTCACCGAAGTGCTGACCAGCATGCTCGACGGGCAGAACCTCAAACGCAGCAAGATGGGTGGCGTACGTACCGCGGCAGAGATCCTCAACCTGATGAATACCACCCAGGAAGAGGCCGCCATCGACACGGTGCGCTCCCACAGCGAGGACCTGGCCCAGAAGATCATCGACGAGATGTTCCTGTTCGAGAACATCGGCGACCTCGACGATCGCAGCATCCAGCTGCTGCTCAAGGAAATCGAGACCAACAGTCTGGTCATCGCCCTCAAGGGCGCTCCGGAAACCCTCAAGGCCAAGTTCCTGGTCAACATGTCCCAGCGTGCCGCCGATCTGCTGCAGGAAGACATGGATGCCCGCGGCCCGATTCGGGTCTCCCAGGTGGAAGCCGAACAGAAGGTCATCCTGCAGGTGGTGCGCCGCCTCGCCGACAACGGCGAAATTGTGCTCAGTGGAGGCGACGAAGCCTATGTCTAGGGGCGTGCACAAGACGCATGACAAGGGGGCGCGGGCATGAGCCATTGGCGTCGCTGGAACATGGGAGCCCTGCCCGAAGATGCAGACGAGGCGCCCGCGCCTGACACACCGACGCGCAATGAGCTGGCTGCCGAGCGCCAGCGTGCGCGGGACGCAGGTCACCGTGAAGGCCATGCCCAGGGTCACCAGCAAGGCTTCGACGCAGGCCATGCCAAGGGCTATCAGCAGGGCCTGGAGCAAGGTCTTGCCGCCGGGCGTGCCCAGGCCGAGCAGGAAATCGCCGCCGCGATCGACACCCGTAGCGAGGAAGCGCTGGCTCCCTTGGCACAGCTGGTCGAAGACTTCCAGGCGGCGCTGATGCAGCTCGATGATGCCGTGGCGGAACAGCTGACCGACCTGGCCCTGGCCACCGGTCGACAGCTGGCAGGCGAGGCATTGAAGGCACGCCCTCGACAGGTCGTCGAGCTGGTACAACAGCTGCTGCATACCGACCCGCCGCTGGTGGGCCGCCAACGCCTATGGCTGCATCCGTTGGACCTGCGACTGGTTGAGCGCCACCTGGGAGAGCAGCTGGAGACCGCCGGCTGGACGCTCCGCGTCGACGAACGTCTGCATCGGGGTGGCTGTCGCGTCAGCGGCGACCAGGGCGATATCGACGCCACCTGGGAGCGCCGCTGGCAGGCCGTCACCGCCCAGGTCCGCCGCCGCGCCCCCCGCGAGACGGACGACGACGGCACTAGCGGCGAGGACGGCGCCCCATGAACTCACCTCAGGCCCACCATCAGCATTGGCAGCGCGTGCTTCAGGCCGTCACCCAACGGGTTGATGGCCTGCCCGCTACGCGAGCCACCGGACGTGTCATTCGCGCCACCGGCATGGTGATCGAAGTGGTGGGTCTGCAGGTAGCGCTGGGTGACAGCTGTCGCATTGAACTCCCCGGTGAAGGCCCACGCCAACCAGACGGTAGCCAGGCCAGCCAGTACGCCGAGGCGGAGGTGGTAGGCTTTGCCGGCGAGCGTCTGTTTCTGATGCCGCTGGGAGAGATCAGTGGCCTGATGCCTGGCGCCCGCGTCTTGCCCCTGGGTGAGGGTGGCGCCAATGCCTCGCGCCGCTTTCCATTGGGCGACAGTCTGCTGGGACGCGTTGTCGATGGCACCGGCGCCCCCCTCGACGGGCTCGGCGAGCTCGACGACGCTCCCCGCGCACCGCTGGCCACCCCTCCGCTCAACCCCTTGTCACGGGCCCCGATCGACGAACAGATCGACGTCGGCATCCGCGCCATCAACGCGCTGCTCAGCGTAGGCCGCGGTCAACGCATGGGGCTGTTCGCTGGCTCGGGCGTCGGCAAGTCGGTACTGCTCGGGATGATGGCTCGCTACACCCAGGCCGATGTCATCGTGGTCGGGCTGATCGGGGAGCGTGGCCGCGAAGTACAGGACTTCATCGACAACATCCTCGGCCCCGAAGGACGCCGTCGTGCGGTGGTGGTCGCGGCCCCGGCAGATACTTCACCCCTTCAGCGACTCAAGGGGGCCGCCTACGCCACCCGCCTGGCCGAAGGTTTTCGTGACGACGGCAAGAACGTGCTGCTGATCATGGATTCGCTCACCCGCTACGCCATGGCCCAGCGCGAAATCGCCCTGGCCATCGGCGAGCCCCCGGCCACCAAGGGCTATCCGCCCTCGGTCTTCGCCAAGCTGCCGAGCCTGGTCGAGCGCGCGGGCAACGCAGCGCCCGGCGGAGGCTCCATCACCGCTTTCTATACCGTACTCACTGAAGGCGACGACCAGCAGGACCCGATCGCCGACTCGGCGCGGGCCATACTCGACGGCCACGTGGTGCTGTCGCGAGGCCTGGCCGAGGCCGGCCACTATCCCGCCATCGATATCGAAGCCTCGATCAGCCGTGCCATGAACGCCATCGTCGATGACGACCAACGCCGCCAGGCACAGGGCTTCAAGGCCATGTTTTCACGCTATCAGCGCAACCGCGACCTGATCAGCGTCGGCGCCTACCAGCCGGGCCACGACCCGCGCCTTGACGATGCCGTGCGCCGCTACCCTGATCTGGAAGCCTTTCTGCAACAGCGAATCGACGAATGCGCCAGCCTGGAGGCCTCGCGTCAGGCGCTCTCGTCCACTCTGGGAGGAGCAGCATGAGTACCCCACTGGATACCCTGATCGAGCTGGCCCGGGATGCCCGAGACCAGGCCCTGCAGCATCTGGCCAGCGCCCGCCGCGACGAGCGCCAGGTGGCCGAGCAGCTGACTTCGCTGGAGCACTACCGGCAGGAATATGCCGAGCGCCTGCACCAGGACATGCGTCGTGGCATCGATCCGGCCACGCTGCATAACACCCAGCGCTTCCTGATGTCACTGGATGACGCCCTGGCCAGGGCACGCAGCGCGCTCCAGCGGGAGCGTGACAAGGTCACCAGCAGCCAGCAGGAATGGCAGCAAGAACAACAACGCCTGAGCGCCTACGACACCCTGGCACAACGCCGTGCACAGCAAGGCTTGCGTCATCAGGCCCGCCAGGAACAGCGCGTCAGCGATGACCTGATCAACAGCCGCCTGCAGCGTGGCAACGCCATTCCCGGCGGTTACTGAGCGATAAGGATATCCCATGGACCTGACTCTGCTGGGCCTTGCCGGCCCGTCCACGACCAACGTCGCACAGGCCTCGTCAGCAACGGATGGCCAAGCCTCCTCCGGCGGCGACTTCGCCGAGCACCTGGCCGCGGTGGCCGGGCTGGCTTCCTCGACGACGCAGCCTGGCGTGCAGGGGTCCCACAGTGGCGACCGCGGGGGCAGCGCAGCCTCGAAGGACGGCGATCAGAACATGGCTGGGGAACTCGTCGCGGCCCATCATCCTGATGCCGCGCTGCCTGGTCTCAGCATGGCCCCCATCGCTATCCACGGCGAAGGGATGCCGGCAAGCGGTGAGCTTGCCATGGCCATCGCCCGCGCATCGGCGATCCAGGCGCACACAGTGACAGCCACGACAGCCAGTACTGGCCAGGGCGCTGGTCTCTCCCGTGCCGATGTCACCAGCGCGGCCCAGCTCACCGCAGGTCAGGCCAGCCTAGGTTCTCATGCCGCCGGTCCGCTCACCCCCACTCTGACGGGCCCTTCTCTGGCCAGCGCGGCCCAGGGCGCGGGGGCGATGCCATCACTGGCAGGGGGCAAGCTGAACGCCGTCACGGTACATCAGGCGTCAAGTGAAGGCGTGATGGGCGGCGCGTCGGACCGCGCGATGGCCACCTCCGTCGATCCTCTCGCCCTGCATCTGACGCCTCGCGGCGAGCATCCGACCCAGGCGACTACCAGCGCGGCCCAGCCGTCATCGCCGCTCGCGTCAGCGCCGCCAGCGCCGGTCTCCGACGCCGCTCAGCCGCCAGCGCCAACGACCCTGGCCAGCGGCATGTTGCAGGGTGCCAGCGAGGCTGCCGATCAGCCTCGTAGCGAAAGCTCGCTTGAGGCTCGTGCAGCCACCGATGGCCTGGCAGCTCCGGCATCCTTGAACAGCCGCGGCGCGGCTCCCCTGGCGGCGTCACCGCTTCCCGCCACCGCCGCAGCACTGTCCCTCAACCACAACGCCTGGCCTCAGCAGCTCGGCCACACCCTGGCGCGTCTTTCCAGCCAGGCCGGCGATGCCGAACAGAAGATCGAACTGCGCCTGCATCCTGCCGAGCTGGGGTCCCTGGGTGTCACTCTCAAGCTCGGCGAACATGGCGCCCAGGCGCAGTTCTTCTCGGCCCATGCTCAGGTCAGGCAGACCCTGGAGCAGGCCATCCCACAGCTGCGCGAAGCGCTGGCGGAGCAGGGTATCCAGCTCGGTGACGCCTCGGTCAGCGACCAGGGCACGCATCCGGGCTCCCAGGGCAACGCCCAGGACAGCGCCGCTGGTGGGGGCCAGGCCGCACTGGCCAGCGCTCCCTCCACAGACACAGGTCTCCAGGAGGCCACTTCCCGGCAGGCGCCGTCACTGCCCCTCGGCGAGGGGCGTGTCGATCTCTATGCGTAACGCTGTCGAGGCCTAGAGCATTGGTAAAAGAGTGCTCTGGTGAACTAGAGCTCTGGTGAACTAGAGCGCTGGTGGAATCGCGCCTCGATGAAACAATATCCCAAGATAAGCACGAACTTGGTGCCTGTTCTTGCCATCGACACGCACCCTCAAACGGCATACTGAGGGTGCGGCACATCCGCGTGTACCCATATTTCCCGTACAGGGACAACAGGCTCAGGACTTCAGGACATGGCGAAATCTCGACGGCTCATCTGGTTGCTGGTGATCCTGGTCATCCTGGCATCCTTCGGGGCTGCAGCCGGCTTCTACCTGCTCTACCAGGAGAAGGCCAAGACGTCCGCTCACGCCAGTCTCGAAGATGCCATCGGCGACACTCTGGTGGATGCCAGCACCTCGGCACACCCTGCGGTGGCGCCCATCTATCTCAAGCTGGAGCCCTTCACCGTCAACCTGGCAGATGACGACGATATTCCGCGTCTTCTGTATGCCGGCATGACGCTTCAACTGACCGATGAGCAGAGCCTGGAAACCCTGGAGCAGCACCGCCCCCAGGTGCGTAACAAGCTGCTGCTGTTGCTGTCGGACCGGGACGCCGAGAGTCTGGTGACGGCGTCAGGCAAGCGCGCCCTGGCCAGCGACATCGTCACGACCCTGAAGGACGTGCTCGGCCCCGATCGCGCCCGCATAGGTATCGACGACGTGCTGTTCACCGAGTTCATCGTCCAATAGGTCGCGATCATGTCTCAAGACGATCTCCTGTCTCAGGAAGAAATCGACGCCCTGCTCAAGGGTGTCAGCGGTGACGATGACACCGATGGCGAGGAAAGCGCGCCCCGGGGCCGCCTGCGCCCCTTTGATCCGGCCAACCAGCAGCGCATCATCCGTGAGCGGCTGCAGGCGCTGGATATCATCAATGAGCGCTTCGCTCGTCACTTTCGTACCGGCATGTTCAACCTGCTCAGGCGTAGCGCGGATATCACCGTGGATGCCGTTCGCTATCTGAGCTACAGCGAATTCTCACGCAACGTTCCGGTGCCCACCAACATCAACATCATCGCGATGAAGCCACTCAAAGGCTCGGCGCTGATCGTGTTTCCCCCCAGCCTGGTGTTCATGGTGGTGGACAACCTGTTTGGTGGAGACGGACGTTTCGTCACCAAGTCCGAAGGGCGTGAGTTCACCAATACCGAGCAGCGCATCATCCAGCGGGTCCTCAACCTCGCCATCGAGGGCTACAGCGAAGCCTGGAAGTCGGTCTATCCGCTGGATATCAGCTACCTGCGCTCGGAAATGCAGTCCAAGTTCGCCAACATCACCAACTCGCCCAACGAGATCGTGGTCAGCACCAGTTTCCACCTTGAAGTCGGCAGCCTGTCGTCCACCTTCCAGGTGTGCATGCCTTACAGCATGATCGAACCGCTGAAGGACCTGCTGACCAACCCCCTCAGCGAAAGCAGTCGTGACAAGGACGGCGCCTTTCATCGCCGCATGGCCGGTGAGCTGCGCCACCCTGAGGTCGAGCTGGTCGCCAACTTTGCCACGGTCGACTCACGAATCGCCGACGTGATGGCGCTTTCCGTCGGCGACATTCTGCCGCTGGACCTGCCCGACACGGTGACCGCTCAGGTTGACGGCGTGCCGGTGATGGAGTGCGAGTACGGTAGCCAGCGCGAGCAGCGCGCACTGCGCGTCCTGCGAATGTTCGATCACGCCGCCGGGCATCCCTCCGGCAATGCTTTCGTCAAAGGCACACGGCCTCCTTCCAAGGAATCAGAGCATGACTGACCCCAATAAGCCCGAAGACCAGGTCGGCGACGATGACTGGGCTGCCGCCATGTCCGAACAACAGGACAACGACGCCACCACGCCCGAGGACGATCCCTGGGCAGAGGCCATGGCGGAACAGCAGGCCGCCGACCCCAACGATGACACGGCAACCGCCGCCGACAGCCCCACCCCCAAGGCCGCCGGAGACAGCGTGTTCCGGCCACTGGGGGACAGCGCCAGCGCCAGCGGCACCCGTGATCTCGACATGATCATGGATATCCCGGTCAAGCTGACCGTGGAGCTCGGCCGCACGCGCCTGACCATCAAGCAGCTGCTGGAACTGGCCCAGGGATCGGTGGTGGAACTCGAAGGCCTGGCCGGTGAGCCGATGGACATCCTGATCAACGGCTATCTGATCGCCCAGGGTGAGGTCGTCGTGGTCGAGGATCGCTACGGCATTCGCATCACCGAGATCATCACCCCCTCCGAGCGGGTACAGAAGCTCAACCGATGAACGAGACGACCACCAGCGCAGCGATCGACGGTCTGGCCCAGGGCGGTGACGGCCTGCTGGGCCTGGCGATGCTGGGCAAGACGGCAGCCGCCCTGGCCCTGATCATCGCCATCCTGTTCGGACTCTCGGCCTTGATCAAACGGCGCAGCGGAGGCCTGCATGGCCAGCCAGGCAGGCTCAAGATCATCGGCAGCACCGCCGTGGGCCAGCGTGAGCGTGTCGTGGTCGTGCAGGTTCAGGATCGCTGGCTGGTGCTCGGCGTCGGCGCAGGCCGGGTCAATCGCCTCGACAGCCTGCCAGCACCCGAGGAGCCAGAACTGCCGGCATCGTCCGCTGCAGCGGACAGCTTCGGCGAGCGCTTCGCACAAGCCCTCAAGACCAACCTCGGACAGCGACCGCGTTGATGGGTATGGCGATGATCGACAGCCTGCTGCCTCACCCCACCGGCCGCCCTGGCGCGGGTTATTTCTGGCAGCCTCTGACTCGACGGTCACTGGCGCGACTACTGACACCGCTGCTGGCCGTAGTGCTGATGCTGGCCTTTAGCGGTCTGGCCGCCACGCCGGCGGTAGCGCAGCAGATCCCTGGCGTGATCAGCGAGCCCTTGGCCGACGGCGGCCAGAAATGGTCGCTGTCGGTGCAGACGCTGCTGTTGCTCAGCGCGATGGCATTTCTGCCGACCGCGCTGCTGATGATGACCAGCTTCACCCGCATCATCATCGTGTTGAGCCTGCTGCGCACCGCCATGGGCACCGCGTCCACGCCTCCCAATCAGGTCTTGCTGGGGCTGGCGCTGTTTCTGACCGCCTTCATCATGTCGCCGGTGCTCAATGACGTCTATCAGGATGCCTGGCTGCCACTGACCACCGATGCCATCGACTTCGGCCAGTTCATCGACATCGCCCAGCAGCCCTTCCGCGAGTTCATGCTCGGCCAGACCCGGGAGCCGGACCTGGCGATGTTTGCCCGACTGTCTGACGTCGGGCCCATGGCAGGCCCCGAGGACGTGCCCCTGCAGGTCCTGGTGCCGGCCTTCGTCACCAGCGAGCTGAAGACGGCCTTTCAGATCGGCTTCACCATCTTCATCCCGTTCTTGATCATCGACCTGGTCGTGGCCAGCGTACTGATGTCACTGGGGATGATGATGGTGCCGCCGGTGACAATCTCACTGCCGTTCAAGCTGATGCTGTTTGTGCTGGTGGACGGCTGGCAGTTGATCATCGGCTCCATGGCCGAAAGCTTCTACCTCTAGCACGCGCCAGCCACACCGCTTCAAGGAGATCCCCATGCACCCCGAGACCGTCATGAGCCTGGCCTATCAAGGAATGCGCGTGACCCTGCTGCTGGGTGCGCCGCTGCTGCTGACCGCCCTGCTCACCGGTCTGCTGGTCAGCCTGTTCCAGGCGGCTACCCAGATCAACGAGATGACGCTGTCGTTTATCCCCAAGATCCTGGCGGTGTTTGCCGTGCTGGTACTGGCGGGCCCCTGGCTGCTGGAACTGATCATCACCTTCACCCGGGAGCTGTTCAGCAATATCCCGGCCCTCGTGTCCTGACATAGCGTCAGTGAGCGGAACATGGCAAGTGACCGAATAGCAGGGAGCGCTGTGAAGATCATGACCACTGGAAACACTCGGCTCCCATGGTAGAGGTCACCTTCGACCAGCTACACGCCTGGCTCAGCCTCTTCCTGTGGCCCATGATGCGCATCACCGCGCTGATGCTGAGTGCTCCCCTGTGGGGTCACAGCGCAGTGCCGACCCAGGCCAAGATTGGCCTGGCGGGCGCCATCGCCATCCTGATCAGCCCCATGCTGCCCCCATTGCCCGATATTCCGATTGCCTCCTGGGCCGGCCTTGGGCTGGTGGTGGAGCAGCTGGTCATCGGGGTCGCCATGGGGCTGTGCATCAGGGTGCTGCTGGTCGTGGTGCAGGCCACCGGTGAATTCATCGGCCTGCAGATGGGCCTGGCCTTCGCCACCTTCTTCGATCCGTCCAGTGGCACCAATATGGTGGTGGTCTCGCGCTATCTCTACATGATCACCCTGCTGATGTTTCTGGCCATCAACGGCCACTTGATCGTGCTGGAGCTGCTGATCACCAGCTTCGAAACGCTGCCGATCGGCATCCAACGCTTCAATCCAGATGCTTTCATCATGCTGGCGCGCTACGGTGGCACCATCTTCGCCACCGGCCTGCTGCTGGCTCTGCCACTGGTCGCCCCCCTTCTGACCATCAACCTGGCGCTGGGCATCCTCAACCGGGCGGCTCCCCAATTGACGGTGTTCAACATCGGCTTTCCCACCTCCCTCACCGTTGGACTGGCGCTGTTGATGGTGCTGATGACCGACCTGGGCCGCTTCCTGCAGCACCACTTCCATCAGGGTCTGAACGTTCTGCAGTCGCTGCTCGAGACGCTGGCCCCGCTGTCGAGCTGAGCCCTCACGACGCCTTCACCCTCTCTGCTGGCTGCGGCATAAAGCGCCGCCCTGATGGCCTTATCACCCTGATAGCATTAGCGACTGCTGCTCGACGGCAGCATCCTGAACACTCGTCCAAGGGGTAGAGGTCACTCATGCGTTCGCCACAGCTTCGTGACGCCACGTCGCCAACAGGCTGTGCGCTAACTGCCACCACCGCCCTGGCCCGGCTGCCGGCGCTGGCTCCCTGCCTGCCGGAGTTTTCTGATATCGTCCCCTGGCCACGCCGCCGCGGCTGTCGCGCGGACGCCGTGGTGGGTTGGGGGCAGCGCCCCACCACCGCCAGGGCCAGACAGTGGGCGCTACGCCACCAGTTGCCGTTCATTGCGCTCGAGGAAGGCTTCGTGCGTTCCTGGGGGCCCGCGGCAGAGGGATACGCCAGTCATTCACTGGTGGTCGATCACAGCGGCATCTACTACGACGCTTCAGCCCCCTCCGACCTGGAATCCCTGATCGAACATGGCCGTATTTCACCCGAGGACGAGCTTCGCGCCAGCGGTTTGATCGTGCGCCTGTGCCACTCTCGCCTGTCCAAGGTCAACCACGCCCCGGACATACCGTTACCGGCGAGCCCTCGGCCACGCGTACTGGTGGTCGACCAGACCCGGGACGACGCCTCTATCGTCGGTGGCCTGGCCGACCGTCAACGTTTTCACCAGATGCTCGACCATGCACTGACCCGTCATCCCGATGCCGACATCCTGGTCAAGGTGCATCCCGAGGTCGTCGCCGGGCGACGCCAGGGCCATCTGGAACACGCGGGCCGCCACCCTCGCTGCCAACTGCTGGCCGATGACATCAATCCCTGGGCGCTGTTCGATGCGGTGCAGGCCGTTCACGTCGTGACCAGCCAGCTTGGCTTCGAGGCCCTGCTGGCGGGGCTCCCCGTCACCTGCCACGGCCTCCCGTTCTACGCGGGATGGGGCCTGACCACTGACCACCTCCGCTGTCCTCGCCGCCACCGGCGAGCCTCGCTGCAGCGTCTGTTCGCCGCCGCTTATCTGCATTACAGCCGCTACGCCAATCCCTATACCGGCGCCCCTTCCACCCTGGAGGACACCCTGGATCTGCTGGAAGACCAGCAGCGTCAGATCGACGCCGGCAGGGGGCATTGGCGGTGCCACGGCCTGTCACGCTGGAAGCAGCGGTTTGTCGGGGATTTTCTGGGACCCAAGGCGTGTGTAAGTCATCACTCACACGAGCGCATCAAGCCATCACCGCTGGCCACCTCCACGGAGCAGCAGCTGCTCTGGGGAAGCCAGACACCAGCAGCGACAGGGGTATCACGCATGGAAGATGGCTTTCTACGCTCCGTGGGGCTGGGCATCGACCTGGTCAGGCCGCTATCGCTGGTCATCGATCGCTGTGGCATTCACTACGATCCTGGCCGCCCCAGCGAGCTGGAACGGCTGATCGCCCACGGCCAGTTCAACCACCGCGAACTCGCGCGGGCATCCCGGCTGATCCAGCAGCTGCGACAGCTCAAGCTGAGCAAGTACAACCCTCACCACGAGCCTTCCCGCCTGCCTGAACTGCCAGGTGATCGACCGCTTCTGCTGGTGGTGGGCCAGGTGGAAAGCGATTCCTCGGTGCGCCTGGGCACCGGGCGAATCCGCACCAATGCGCAGCTTCTCAGGGAGGTCCGTCGGACGAGGCCTGACGCCTTTATTGTCTATCGCCCCCACCCGGATGTGATGGCGGGTGTGCGGCAAGGAGCGCAGGTGCCCTCGGACGACTGGGACAGGTTGGTCGCAGACGTCGATATCACGACCCTGATCGACAGGGTCGATGAGGTCCATACCATGACCTCCCTGACCGGCTTTGAAGCGCTGATTCGTGAGCGCCGGGTGGTCACCTATGGTATGCCGTTCTATGCGGGCTGGGGGCTGACCCAGGACCACGCACCGGCACCCGATCGTCGTGGCCGCAAGATCAGCCTGGAGCAGCTGGTGGTGGCCGCGTTGATTCGCTACCCCCGCTACGTCGACCCCCGCAGTCGTCAGCTCATCAGCGTCGAAACCGCCGTCCAGCTGTTGGCCAGGGCGCGCCAGAACCAGCCGGAACTCACCCTGTTTCAGCGCCTCTATCGCCTGACTCGACGCTACCTGCATGGACCCTACTGAGGACTTGCGAGATGACCGAGCCCCTTCGGCTGATTCTCATCACCGGCGCCACCGGGGCCATCGGTGGCGCCCTGGCCGAACACTACGCGGCGCCAGGCCAGCACCTGCTGCTACACGGCCGGCGGCAGGACGTCCTGGACACACTGGCCACACGCTGCCGCGCCAAGGGGGCCAAGGTAAGCCTGTTCAACGTTACCCTGGAAGATGATCAGGCCCGTCGCGCCTGGCTGGACAGCCTCAGCGCGACGCCAGATCTCGTGATAATGGCAGCCGGCATGAACACCGGCATCCGCGACGCTCGGCTCGATGAATGCACCGAGGCCGCTCGTCAGCTGATGGACATCAACCTGCGCGTGCCCATGGAAATGAGCCGCCAGCTCGCGACCGCCATGCGCCGCCGCGGTCACGGCCAGCTGGTCTTTGTCAGCTCCCTGGCCGCCTGGCATGGCCTGCCGTCCGTTCCCAGCTACAGCGCCAGCAAGGCGGCCATCAAGGCCTACGCCGAGGCGCTAAGGGCCCCCCTTGGCAATGACGGCGTCGGGGTCACCCTGGTCATGCCCGGGTACGTGGCGTCCGACATGGCGCGTGCCATGCCCGGCCCCAAACCCTTTATGTGGAGCGCGGAGCGCGCTGCAAAACGCATCGCCAAGGCAGTGGATGCCAATCGCCCCCGAGTCAGCTTTCCACTGCCGCTGTGCCTGGCAACCCAAGGTCTGACGCTGCTACCACCAGCGTGGGCCCAGCGCCTGCTGCAGCTTTTTGGCTATGGGATATCGCGCAAGTAATCCTCTGGTCATGACCTGCACGGCGCCTCACCCTGACGAGCAACGGCTCTACCCTCGCTCCCAGCGCCACGTTTTGTCACAACACCCATTTCCCTTTCTACGCCCACGTCCTTCCCTACACCCACGTCCTTCCCTACACCCACGTCCTTCCCTACACCCACTTCCTTCCCTGCACCCACGTCCTTCCCTGCTCCGGTCCCCTCACAAAGCCCCTGCTGACTCGCCCAGACAGCGATGGGTCTTTTTTTCAGCAAACACCGACCAACACTGTGCTCTTAATTACCCTTCTCTGCTTTTTTGAGCACTTTTTCGCCATTCAAAAGATGAAATAGCAAAAAAATGCAATCCTAATTCCATTTAGGCACAGTATATACATTTAGTTACTTTCTGATGCCTGATACTGGATAACACCTCATCCAACATGCGCATTTTCAGCCAAGGATCGGATGAAAAGGCTGATGTATTTCCCTTAATCAGCCGCCCCAAAGGTGTTTCTATCCCGAAAAGGCATTTCCATGAAACCGACCCTACCCCACCACTCCCCCGTCGCCCCGGCACCCTCACTATTGGCTCGCTGCCTGTTCGTCCCCAGCCTGGCACTCAGCCTGATGCCCGCTGCAGGGCTGGGCCAGACGCTTCCGACAACCGCAGCAGCAGGCACGCTCTACACGAGCTTCGAGGGCCGCCCCCTCACCTTGCAGCACTTCCAGCAAACGGCTCCTGGCAGCCCGGACAACCGTGTGACGGCGGTGCTCAATGGTCGTCCCATTGACCTCCTGCTACCCCTCGGTACACCGCTGGCCGCCGTGAACACCACCACGCCGATATCCCTGCGTGCTGACGATGGCACGCTGCTGTTCAGCGGAACGATGGGCGAGCTAGATCGCGATGAGACCCTGGCGCTAGCGTCCCGCCTGGGCATTCTCGACATCGATCAGAGCCTGTACGGAGCCCTCAAACAAGCCTTGGCACGCCACTTCCAGCCGGTCACCCAGCGCATCGACACGCATATGCAACCGCGCGCGCAGCAAGCTCTGACAGGTCCGGGCATCAGCGTCTGGACGACCAGCGAGGTCGGCGATCTGGACGGGGAAACAGACCACACAGGATATTCGGGAGATACCAAGGCGGTGCTGGCAGGGGTGGACTACCGCCAACGGAACTGGCTCGTCGGCCTCGCCGCGGGCCACAGCGATATCGAACTCCATGGCGACCGTGGCGGCCGCACCGACCTGGGAGGAGAGCTGGTCATGCCCTATGCGGCGGTGGCCCTGCTCGATGACCGCCTGGTGCTGGATGCCACCCTGCTGTACCAGGACCTGGATGGAGAGGCACATCGGGACTATCTGGCCGCCCCCATCGACGTGGATGGCCACCGCTGGGGAGGACGAGCCTCCGGCACCTACTATCTACCGCGCTATCACCGGGTCGACACAGGCCTTACCCTGGGCGGCGCCTATCTTGAGGACGACCTGGACGGGGACTACCTGGGGCAGCGCACTGACTATGGCGAGGAGACCGGTGAGGTCTTTGCTGGCGCCAAGTTGAGCACCCACTTCAGCGCGGGACGGGTCTATGGCCACCTGTTCTATCACTACGACCTGTCCAGTGACGTGGACGACGACGCCGACCACCTGGATGGCAGCGATGACGACCGTTTCGTCCTGACCCTGGGGGTGAACACCGCCTCGGCAAAGGCGTGGTCATGTCGCTGTCGGGACAGACCACGCTGGGCGCCAGCGACACCGAATACGACGTCATCAGTGCCTCACTGGCCTACACCTTCTGAAGCCGGCAGAACAGCGTGACTCAGTCCGCCAGTGCTGCGGCCAGGGCCTGTTCCCAGCGCCGGTCACGCTGGCCGCAGACGACGAAAAACGGATTGAGCAGTGACTCGCCACGATTGCAGCGCAGTGGCATCAACGTCTCGGCATCCAGCACCTCGCCTCCTGCGGCCGTGACCACGGCCTGGGCCGCGGCGGTGTCCCACTCGCAGGTGGGTGCCAGACGGGGATAGAGGTCCGCCTTGCCCTCTGCCACCAGGCACAGTTTCAGCGAGCTGCCCATGGACGTGCACTCGCTGGCGGGCAGGCCCGCACAGAAGGCCTCGAAGGCTTCAGCCCCGTGGCGCCGGCTGCCGACCACCACCCACGGCGCTACCGCGGGGTCCGGCAAGTCACGCACTCGAATAGGCTGGCGCACCGGCGCCTTGCCGCTGGGGGCCTGCTCGGTGCGCCAGGCGCCTTGCTGGCGATCACCGAACCAGGTCACCCCCAGTACCGGCGCGTGCACCACCCCGAGCACCGGTACACCGTGCTCGATCAGCGCCACATTGAGGGTGAACTCGCCGTTGCGATTGACGAACTCCTTGGTCCCATCCAGCGGGTCCACCAGCCAGTAACAGTCCCAGCCCAGCCGCGTCTCGGTGGCGATCTCGCCGGATTCCTCGGACAGCACCGGCGTGCCGGGCGTCAGCTGTTCCAGCAGCGCCACCAGCGCGTGATGGGCGGCCAGGTCGGCCTCGGTCAGGGGACTGTTGTCATCCTTGTGCTCGACGTCGAAGTCACGCTGATAGATCTCGAGCACCAGGCGACCGGCGTCTTCGACACCCGCGACAAGGGCATCCTTGTGTTCACTGCTCAGACTTACGGGCACGGAAGGCTCCTTGATGAAAGACTCGACCGAAGATAACAGGGCGAGCCGGTACCATGTACCGAGAAGGCAAGGCCTTCCCGGAAATCGAAGGTGTCAAGTTTACCGCGACTCACCGGTTCAGCGCAGGGGGGGGCGGCGGCTCAGCACGACTTGAATGTCATTCGCCGGAGTTAGCACCACTCTGGTCACTACCGACAGATTGCCGCTGTGTAACCTGTACAAAACTTGTTAAGACGCTACACCAATATTGGTACTACTAATCAAGGCTTACAGCTTGCCGCTGACCTTACACCGATTAAGGTCCATAAACGATGCTTATTTTTGACAGAATAAGAGTTTCAAGAACATTAGTTCTGTTAACATGAGGCACTACTCACTTAATCAACTTGTGCGCCGTAGGTGAAATTTGGGACAGGGAGTCAATCTACACGCAGATGAAATGCACCCCCGCCGCATTGCCATCCTGACCACGGGCGCTCTGGCCAAACAGCCAGTATTGGCGACCTGTCTGCACGAATTCGATGAGCTCCGCCCCTGGAGCCAACGGCATCGCCAAGGCGCCCAGGCAGTGGCTGGCTGGGGCTATAAGCCATCTGCAAACAAGGCGAGGCGTTACGCCGAGCGCCTCGGAATGCCTTACGTTGCCATTGAGGACGGGTTTCTGCGTTCCTGGGGTCTTAATGTGCAGGGCTATGCCTCTCACTCCCTAGTGGTGGACCACCTAGGGATCTACTACGACGCCTCGCGTCCATCGGATCTCGAGACTATGATCGGGCAAGACAGCTTCCTGCCCGGCGAGCAACAGCGCGCCGAACGTGCCATGGCCCGCCTGCGTGAGCTGCGTCTTTCAAAGTACAATCACGCACCGGACCTCCCGCTACCCGCAAGCAATAACCCGCGTGTATTGGTGGTCGACCAAACCCGCGGCGACGCCTCGATCACCTACGGCATGGCTAACGCCAAGAGCTTCGAGGCCATGCTCGACTACGCCTGCGATCACCATCCGCACGCCGACATCCTGATCAAGGCCCATCCGGACGTGGTGGCCGGCAGCAAGGCCGGTCACCTGATGCAGGCAGGAAAGCGCCGACGCTGTCATCTACTGACCGAAGACATCAACCCCTGGGCACTGTTCGATGCGGTGGAGGCCGTTCACGTGGTTACCAGCCAACTCGGCTTCGAAGCCCTGATCGCCGGACTGCCGGTCACCTGCCACGGCCTGCCGTTTTACGCCGGCTGGGGGCTCACCGACGACCGTTGTGCCTGCCCTCGTCGTGCGCACCGCCCCAGTCTCACCTGGGTGTTTGCAGCGGCCTACCTGCGTTATTGCCGCTACGCCAACCCCTATACCGGGCAAACCAGCGACCTGGAAGCCACCCTCGACCTGCTGGAAGACCAACGTCGTCAGATCGAGACTGCTGCCGGCGACTGGCAGGCACAGGGCTTCTCACGCTGGAAGCGCGGCTTTATCGGCGATTTCCTTGGTCCCAGGGCAAAGCTGCACAGCACCAGCACGCCCCGAGAGACGCCTCGAGCCAACTCCCCCTACACGCCCCAGCCATCGACCACCACAGGTGTGACACGGCGACTAGTGTGGGGCGATCAGCATGGCCACAACGATGATGGCGCTTGCTGGCGCATGGAAGATGGCTTTCTGCGTTCGGTAGGGCTGGGCATCGACCTGATACGCCCACTGTCACTGGTCATCGACGGCGCTGGCATCTACTACGATCCCGGCCGGCCCAGTGACCTCGAGACCATGATCGAACGAGGCGACTTCTCGCCACGGCTGCTGGCACGTGCTCGCCACGTTATCCAGCGCCTGGTCGCGCTCAAGATGAGCAAGTACAACGACAGCACTACCCAACACCACGAGACTACTCTCAGGCCACGCCTGGCGGCACTCAAGGCCAGTCCAGAACAACGCTGCCTGCTGGTACCCGGCCAGGTCGAAAGCGACGCGTCCATTCGTACCGGCACCACCCAGATCACCACCAACGCCGCCCTGCTGGCCCGGGTGCGTGAGGCCAATCCCGACGCCCTTATCATCTACAAGCCCCATCCCGACGTGACCAGCGGCGTCAGGCTGGGTCAGGTCGTCGACGATGCGATTTACGATCACTGTCTACCCCACGCCGATATCACGGCGCTGATCGAGCAGGCGGACGAGATCCACACCATGACCTCGCTGACTGGGTTCGAGGCACTGCTACGTGGCACGCGAGTGACCACCTACGGCGTTCCCTTCTACGCAGGCTGGGGGCTGACCCTGGATCAGGCGCCCCCCCCGCCGCGCCGAAGCCGCCGAGCTACTCTGGAAGAGCTGGTCGCAGCGACCCTCATCGTCTACCCGCGCTACGTCGACCCGACCACCCGCCATTTGATCAACGTCGAGACCGCGATCACTCTGCTGGACCAGCGCCGCCAGGCTCATCCCCGACTGCGACTGTGGCAGCGGGCCTATCGCCTTTACCGCAATACCGTCGAAGGCAGGCACTGACATGCTCGCCAGCAAAAAGTCCTTTCTAATGCTGCAGGGCCCATGTTCACCATTCTCTGCTCGCCTGGCCCGCCGGCTGGCCGATGACGGGCACCATGTCCATCTGCTCAACTTCAATGGTGGCGATTTGCTTTACCGACGCCGCCAAGGTGCTCGGCTATACCGAGGCTCGCTGCCAGATCTCCCCGAATTTCTGCAGGACCGCTATCGGCGCGACAACATCTCCGATCAGGTGCTGTTCGGTGACCAGCGCCCAGTCCACCGCCCAGCAGTCACGCTGGCGCCAGCCTTCGGCGTGCGCACCCAGGTGCTCGAGGAAGGCTATTTCCGCCCACACTGGATTACTATGGAGCCGGAGGGCGTCAATGCTCGGTCAACCTTGCCCAGCGACTCCGACTGGTACCAGGAGGCCTACGCAAGACTCGGCGATGCACCGGCTGCCATGCCCTTTAATAGCCCGTTTCGCATCCGCGCTACCCACGACGTGCTATTCCACCTGGCTGGCCTTGCCAACCCCGTGCTTGCGCCCCACTACCGCAATCATGCATCGGTCACCGCGCCGCTCGAGTACGCCGCCTATCTCAAGCGCTTCTCTCTGCTGCGCTACTATAAGTCCCGCGATGCCCGGCGCATCGAATCCCTGGTCGCATCATCCAGACCTTACTTTGTGCTGCCGCTTCAATTGAACGGCGACGCCCAGATCCAGCATCACTCGCCCTATCGAGATATGCTCGAAGTCCTCGATACGGTGATGACCTCATTTGCCCGCCGCGCTCCCGGCGACGCCCGACTGGTGATCAAAAATCATCCGCTGGACATGGGCCTGGTGAACTACGCCGGACATATCCGCCGCAAGGCCGACGAGCTGTCCATTGACGGCCGCGTCATCTACCTCGAAAGCGGCGACCTGAACCGCCTGCTGCCAGGATCGCGGGGCATGGTCACAGTCAACAGTACGGCAGGCCTGGTGGCCATGGAGCACGGCTGCCCGACGCTGTCGCTCGGCCAGGCCATCTACGCCCTGCCCGGGCTGGTGGCGCGAGCAGGGCTCGACGCCTTCTGGCAGCATCCCGAAGCCCCGGATCCGCGCCTGTTCCACGCCTTTCGTCAGACCTTGCTGCACACGGTGCAGCTCAACGGTGGCTTCTACTGCCGCCGTGGCATCGATCTCGCCGTCGCCCAATGCTCGCCGCGACTCGCCGCCGATCTCAGCCCACTGGAGGAACTGCTGCAATGCCTGCCCAAGGCCGCCTGATACTGATTACCGGGGCGAGCGGCGCCATCGGTGGAGAACTGGCCCGGCGTTATGCTGCCGCCGGTACCGAACTGGTGCTGCACGGCCGACGCCTGGAGGCACTGAAGCCCCTGGCCGAGGACTGCAGGACGCTGGGTGCGGTGGTCAGCCTGAGCCAGACCCCCCTCGAAGACGACGACGTCCGCGACGCCTGGCTCGACGGCCTGCCGCGCACTCCTGATCGGGTGCTGCTGTGTGCCGGCATGAACCACGGCGTCACCAGCCGCCGCGATGGCGAAGACGGCGCCACGGCCCGTAGACTGCTCGACCTGAACCTGCGTATCCCCATCGACATGGCCCGCCGCCTGATCCCGGCCATGCAGGCCCGCGGCAGTGGCCAGCTGGTCTTCATCAGCTCTCTGGCCGCTTGGTACGGACTGCCGGTGACACCGAGCTACAGCGCCAGCAAGGCCGGCATCAAGGCCTATGGCGAGTCGCTGCGCGGTCTGGTCGCCGCCGACGGAGTCGGCGTCACCGTCGTCATGCCCGGCTATGTACAATCGGCTATGGCCCGCGCCATGCCTGGCCCCAAGCCCTTCCTGATCGGCCCCGAACGCGCTGCCAGACGTATCCAGGCGGCGGTCGAGGCCAACCGTGCTCGCGTCAGCTTTCCCTGGCCTCTGGCACTCGCCACCCAGTGCCTGGCATTGCTGCCGGCAGGCCTGTCTGAACGCCTGGTGAAGTGGACCGGCTACGGAGTGGAGCGCTGATGTTGCTGGTTTCCTTGTTGCTGCTTCCCTTGTTTCTAGGCCTTGCCCTGAGCATCGCCATGGAAGCCCTGGTGCGCCCGCGCCCGGACTCGCTGTGGCTGCGTCCCAAGGCAACGCTGATGGTGCACATTGGCACCTGGCTATTGCTGTTCGCCGTGTCACTGCTGATGCTTCAGCGTGGCTGGCTGAGCGCCGGGCTGCTGCTGTGCCTGCAACTGGTGGTGATAGAGTCGGCGCGCACCAAATGGGTGAGCCTAAAAGAACCGTTTCTGGTGCAGGACTTCGACTACTTCCTCGACGCCATCCGCCATCCTCGCCTTTATGTGCCGTTCTTCGGCATCGGCCTCGCCATCGCCGCCAGCGTCTCCGGGGCTCTGGCCTTCGCGGCCTTCCTTTGGTTCGAACCTGCCCTGTCGGACTCCGTGGGAGCCAGCGGTCTTGTCGCCATGGTCGCCATCCTCGGCCTTAACGGCGTCGGTCTGCTCGGCCATGCCTTGCCCCGTCTATCACAGATAACCCTGAACCCAGTCCAGGATCTGAAGCGCCACGGACTGTTCGGCTTCTTCTGGGCCTACGCCCGCTACCCGCGCCGCCAGATCGATCCGTCGAGCACGCCAGAGTGCTTCCGCCGACCCGACAGCCTACCCGGGGCCGACGCCCTGCCCCATCTGGTAGTGGTGCAGAGCGAATCGTTCTTCGACCCCCGCCAATGGCAGCCAGCGCTTCACGGCAGCGTGCTCGACGGCTGGGACCGACTCTGTGCTGAGAGCGCCGTGCAGGGTCGCCTCGAGGTGCCCGCTTGGGGCGCCAATACGGTGCGCAGCGAAGCCGCCTTTCTGACCGGGCTGAGCGGCGCCGCCCTCGGCATGCATCAGTTCAACCCCTACCGTCAGCTGGCGCGCCAACCGGTGCCCAACCTGGTGCGCAGCCTCAAGCGCAGCGGCTATCGCACCGTCGCCGTGCACCCCTACCCGGCGTCTTTCTATCTGCGTCACAAGGTCATGCCGCACATGGGCTTCGATGATTTCATTACTCTCGACGCCTTCGACGATGACCAGCCGGCCGAAGGCCGACAGGGTGACCGGGACGGCCAGTACATCGCTGACGCGGTACTGGCAAGCAAAGTCGACGAGCTGCTGCAAGCAAGCATCGATCAGCCGCTGATGGTGTTCGTCATCACCATGGAAAATCACGGCCCGTTGCACCTGGAGCGCCCGGACGCCGCTTGGCGAGACAAGCTGCCGCCCCCCCTGGCCACATCGCTCGACGAGCGCGGCCGCAATGAACTGGCGGTCTATCTGCGCCACCTGGCAAACGCCGATAGCATGGCGAGCACCCTGGCGAATAGCCTGATTCGACAAGATCGACAAGGCATACTGTGCTTTTATGGCGACCATGTGCCGATCATGGCCAGGTCCTATCGCGCACTCGGCGAGCCCGACGGTCGCAGCGACTACCTGATCTGGACCACCGCCACCTCATCAGCGGGGCCGGCCGAGCTTTTACATGACAACGACATCCCCATCGACCACCTGGCAGCAACTCTGTGGGACACCGTGACCGGCATGGCTAAGGCAAGCACGCGACAGAAAAACGCCTGCGCCCGGAAGGCACAGAGATCGAAGCAGCAGGACGAATTACAGGAGCAGGAATGACAAGGCGCGTCGCTATCATTGGAGCCTCCCATCGCTTTCCGAGCAGGCACGATGAGTCCTTCTGGGACAGCCTGAGAAAAGGCCAAGATTTGGTCACCGAGGTCGCGCCGGAGCGCTGGGACCACGACGTCTACCGTCATCCCAATCGTCAGCACCCCGGCACCAGTGTCACCTTTGCCGCGGGCAGCCTCGGGGACATCAGTGGCTTCGACGCCGCCTTCTTCGGCATTTCTCCACGTGAGGCGGCTCACATGGAGCCCCAGCAGCGGATGCTGCTGGAGCTGGCCTGGGAAGCCATGGAGCACGCCGGAGTCGCGCCATCAAAGCTGCGCGGCAGCCGCTGCGGCGTCTATATCGGCATCTCGAGTCTCGACTACACTTACCGTCACGCCGACGACCTGCAGGCAATGGACGCCCCATCGGCCACCGGCAATACCTCCAGCATCGCCGCCAATCGTCTGTCCTACGTGTTCGACCTGAAGGGGCCCAGCATGGCGCTGGACACCGCCTGCTCGTCATCGCTGGTGGCCTTCCATCAAGCCTGCCAGGCGATCCGCCACGGCGAATGCGACACCGCCCTGGCCGGTGGCATCAGCCTGCACCTGCACCCCTTCGGCTTCATCGTGTTTTCCAAGGCCAGCATGCTCTCCGCCAACGGCCGTTGCCGGGTCTTCGACGAGGCCGGCGACGGCTATGTGCGCTCCGAAGGCGCGGGCATTTTCCTGCTCAAGGACTATGATACCGCCGTCGCCGATGGCGACCGTATCCTGGCCGTAGTGGCAGGATCGGCGGTCAATACCGACGGCCACAAGACCGGCCTGACAGTACCCAACGCCGACGCCCAGATCGCGCTGATGCGTCAGGCCTACGCCGACGCTGGCATTTCCGCGGACGACATCGACTACCTCGAGGCCCACGGTACAGGCACCGCGGTGGGCGATCCCATCGAGACCCACGCCATAGGCCAGGCCCTCGGCCAGGGCCGCAGCCGACCACTGCCGATCGGCTCGGTCAAGAGCAACGTCGGCCACCTGGAGACCGCGTCCGGGGTCGCCGGCCTTTTCAAGGGGCTCTATAGCCTGATCCACCGTGAAGTCCCGGCAACCATCGGCATCCGCACTCCCAACCCCCGCATCAAGCTCGACGACTGGAATCTGGAGATCGTCGCCGAGCCGCTGAAGCTCGCCGACCAGGGGCCGCTGACGATCGGGGTGAACTCCTTCGGCTTCGGTGGCGCCAACGCCCACGTCATCCTGCAGAGCGCCCCCGAGCCGGTAGACAGCGCGAGACAAGGCAAACCGGGCGACGCCAGCCCATCCGACAAGAGCCCGTCACAGGACATCACTGCCGACGACGGCGCCACCACGCCGGACCGGGCCCTGCCGCTGCGTTTCTCTGCCAACAGCCCAGAGGCCCTGGTCGAGCTCGCCGTACGCCTGGCCGAACACCTGCGCCAGGCCGACACCTCGCTCTACGACCTGGCCTACGCCCTCGACCAGCGTCGGGACCGCCTGAAGCATGGTGGCGTCGTCTTCGCCGAGGACCGCGACAGCGCCGCCGCGATGCTCGAAGCCTTCGCGCAAGCGGACGCAAGCGTCCGCTGGGACGTAACCCATGCCCGCAGCGTCGTGACCGGCACCGCGCAGGCCGACGCCAGTGGCCCCGTCCTTGTCTATTCCGGCAATGGCTGTCAGTGGTTCGGCATGGGCCGCGATCTACTGAACGAGTCGCCGCTGTTCGCCGACGCCATCGACCGCATCGACGCCCTGTTCATGCCCCTCGGCGGCTTCTCGCTGCGCGCCGAACTCGAGGGCGTCGACGGTGACCGCCTCGAGCGCACCGAGATCGCCCAACCGACCCTGTTCGCGATCCAGGTGGCGATCACCCAGGTGTTCGAGCACTGGGGCATCCGGCCAGCCGCCGTGATCGGCCACAGTGTCGGCGAAGTGGCCGCCGCCTGGGCCTCCGGCGCCTTGACCCTCGACGAGGCGGTCAGCGTGATCACCCAGCGTAGTCACTTCCAGGGCATGACCCGTGGCCAGGGAGTCATGACCGCCGTGGTGCTCGATGCCGACAGCACCGCCGAGTGGCTCGAGGATCCGCGCTTCAACGAGATCAGCCTGGCCGGCGACAACAGCCGTCAGGGCGTGACCCTGGCCGGCCCCGAAGGCCCCATGGCAGCGCTCGAGAAAGCCCTGGGCGACGCCCAGATCGCCAGCTTCCGCCTGCCTCTGGACTACGCCTTCCACAGCCCCGCCATGGACGTCATCAAGGATGACGTGGTCACCGCCCTGGCCGATATTCGCCCGCGCGAGGCCCGCTGCCCCTTCTATTCCACCGTCGCCGGCGCCCAGCTCGACACCCGCGAGCTGGATGGCCACTACTGGTGGCGCAATATTCGCGAGCCGGTCAGCTTTACCCCGGCGATGGAGGCGCTGCTCGACACCGGCGCCAACGTCTTCGTCGAGATAGGCGCCCACCCGGTACTGCGCCGCTATCTGAACGATGCGCTGAAGGCGCGCCAGGGCGAAGGCCTGGTGATCACCACCCTGGAGCGCGACGCCGACGGCATCGACGCCCTCAATCGTGGCCTCGGGCGGCTGTGGCTCTGCGGCATCACCATCGACGACAGCCGGATCTTTCCGCTGGCAGGTGACTTTGTCGAGCTGCCGCTCTATCCCTGGCAGCGCGAGAGCTTCTGGATCACCCCCAGCGGCCACGGCGGCGGCTTGATCGACCGCCACATAGAGCATCCGCTGCTCGGCTACCGTCTGGCCCAGCAGCGCACCACCTGGCACAGCCAGCTAGATGTCGAGCGCCTGCCCTGGCTGGCCGACCACGTGGTCGGCCAGGCCGCGGTCTTTCCCGGTGCCGGCTACGTCGAAATGGCGCTGGCCGCCGCCATCCATCACCGCGCCCCGACGCTGGTCGACATCGAATCGCTGGAAATCCACGCACCGCTGATGCTCGATGCGCCCCACGGACGTCAGACACGTCTGACACTGAGCGACGCCCAGGGGCATATCACCATCGACTCCCGCGACACCCAAGAGGCCGGCGACTGGCAACGCAACGCCAGCGCGCGGTTGATGGCCGAGAGCGCCGGTTCGCTGCTCGAACAGACTCCGCCGACGCTGCCGTCGCGGGCACCGGACGTCACCCTGGAAACCCACCTGGCCATGGCCAGTCGTCTGGGTCTGGACTACGGGCCCGCCTTCCAGGCGATTCCCCGGGCCTGGCGCGAGGGCGACACCATGCTCGGCGAGATCGTGCCCACCGGGGCCGAGGGCGAACCGCTGCACCTGTCGCCGGGCATTCTCGACAGCGCCTTTCAGCTGTTTCTGCCGCTGCTGGCCGACAGCGAGGCCGCCGCGGCCGGCTACGCCTTCGTGCCCATCCGTATCGATCGCCTGCAGTTCCGTGCCAACGCCGGCCGCCCCGCCTTGGCCAAGGCCAGGCTGCGCGGACGGGCGCCTCACTCGTTCACCGCCGACTTCAGCCTGTTCGACGCCGAAGGCCGCTGCCTGGCCCATCTGGACGCCACGCGATTCCGCCTAGTACGGCTTAAAAATGCTGGCCACGGCGCTATCAGCCTGGTCGGCAATGTACTGACCCCGGCACCGCACTCGCGTCAGGTCGATGACGTCACCCTCGACGCACTCGCCAAGGCCCTGCCCGATGCCCTGCATAAGCACCTGCAGAAGCACCGGCAAGACTCCGGCGCCACAGCGGATGACGTCGCGCCATCTGCCGATCGGCGCTACGCTGCCGAGCTGGCAGCGCTGCTCAACCGCCTGAGCGAAGCCTTCGCCGATCAGGCACTAAGCCAACTGGGCCACCACCAGCGGCTCGAGCGCGCCGAGTTCGAGCGCTATCTGCTGGAATATCCGGGCAGCGCGGCCCAGTGGCGACAGCTGGTCGCCCAGCTCGAGGCCAGCGGCGGTCTGGTCGCCGACGACCAGGGCTGGACCCGCATCGACGAAGACGAACGCCTGGACCCGGCACCGATCTGGCAGCTGCTGATCGACGACTACCCCGACGATGCCCTGCTGATCCAGCGTCTAGGGCGCCATGGTCTGCACCTGAGCGAACTGCTGACCGGCCAGCGCGACGCCGCCGCCATCGGGCTGACGCCGGCCTCGCTGTCCGCCCTCGCCCCGCATACCCTGGGACAGTCTGGCTGGCAGGCGCTGGGCCGCTGTCTTGCCGCGGCACTGTCGGCTGTACGTGAGTCGATCCAGGGCGAATGTCGGCGTCTCGGTGTCATCGAAACAGGCGTTGGCGCTCCGCGCCTGAGCGAAGCCCTGAGCCCTCTGGTCGACCCCGACCACCTCGACCTTCACCTGATCGTCGGCGACGACGATAGTCGCCAGCGTGCCACGCGTCTGAAGGAACGCTGCCCACTGATCACACTGGAAAGCGCAGGCGAGGCCCCAGCCGCCGAGCGCCGACGCGCCCAGCTCGGGCTGATCATGGTCGACACCGTCGATCACGAGGCCTCCAGACGCCAGCTTCAGGACCTTGGCGAACGCCTGGTCCCGGGCGCCGCCTTGCTGGTGCTACACGCTCCCGGCGCCCCCTGGTGGGACGCCCTGGCCGCCACCCCCGCCCTGACGCAAGGCGACAATCCCCGGCTGTGCGAGAAGACCGACCTCGAAGAGATGCTGGCCGAACTGGCACAAGGCAACGTCAACGCCACGCCCCTGGATGAAGGCGACGAAAGTCTGGTGCTCTACTCACTGCGCCTGCCCGAGCGACCGGCACCAGGCACCGAGGAAGCGTCCCGCGCCCAGGCCGTGCTGCCTGCACAACTGCTGGTCCACAACGAGGCCACCGCCGAGGCGGCCAAGCGCCTCGCCGACGCCCTGAGCGCGGCGGGAGGTCAGGTATCACGGCTGGCGCTGCCATCGGTGGATATCGAGGGAGAAAACGCCGCCCTCGATGCTACCCTTGCCGAGGCCACTCGCCAGACATCCGGACAATCCTCGAGCTCCTCTGCGCGAGAGGACAGCCACCCGACGTCCCCCCCGCTCAATCTGATCGACCTGCGCGGGCTCAATGACACCGCCGACGAGATCGAGCGCTGCGATCGCCTGGCCCATTGGGTGAGGCGCCTGGAAAATATCTCTCAGCGCTGCCGCCTGTGGGTGCTGACCCGAGGCGTGGCGTCCCTGTTTGCCGATCAACCGGCAGGCGTCGGTGCGGCCACTACCGCCGCTGCCGATAACGGCCCTGACGCTGCCACCCCGGCCGACGCCGCGACGTGGGGCTTCGCGCGCTCGCTGGCCAACGAACTGTCCCAAGCCCGGGTCACCCTGGTCGATCTCGACCTAAACCCGCCCAGTGGCCAGGCCCAGGCGTCATCAAGCGCTCACCTGCTGGACGGCCCCATCCTGCAGGCCCTGACCCTGGAGCTTTGCTGCCCCGGCGAGGAAACCGAGCTGGTACTCGGTGCCGAGGGCCAGCGTTTCGCCACACGCCTGCGGGTCCAGACCCGCGACGCCAAGTGCGGTACCGCGGACGCGGCTCCGGGCGCCCACGTAGCCATCGACAGTGCACCAACCGCCGTCGAGCCCACCCTCCCCCCGCTTCAGGCCAGCAGTCTGGGAGTGACCCTGCCCGGCCAACTACGTCACCTGCACTGGCAACCGCGGCCCCTGCGCCAACTCGGCGAACAGGATGTCAGCGTCCGCGTCCAGGCCACCGGGCTCAACTTCCGCGACGTGATGTACACCCTCGGCCTGTTGTCCGATGAAGCCATCGAGAACGGCTTCGCCGGCGCGAGCCTCGGACTCGAGTTCGCCGGGGTCATCGAGCACGTCGGCGAAGGGATCAGCGACCTTGCCCCCGGCGACGCCGTGGTCGGCTTCGGCCCCAGCAGCTTCAGCGACCGCGTGGTAGCTACCCGTGGCTCGGTCACGCCGCTGCCGGACGGCATCAGCTTTGCCGCCGCCGCGACCATACCGACGACCTTCTTCACCGTCTTTTATGCGCTCAAGCAACTGGCCCGACTGGCGCCCGGCGAACGGGTGCTGATCCACGGCGCCGCCGGTGGCGTCGGCCTGGCGGCGATCCAGGTCGCCCGCTGGCTGGGTGCCGACATCTACGCCACCGTCGGCAGCCAAGAAAAGGCTGACTTCCTGCGCCTGTACGGCGTCGATCGCCTCTATAATTCCCGCGCACTGACCTTCGCCGAAGAGATCCTACGCGACACCGACGGCCGGGGCGTCGACGTGGTGCTCAACTCGCTGGCCGGCGAAGCGATCAACCAGAACCTTCGGGCACTGGCGCCTTTCGGTCGCTTCCTCGAGCTCGGCAAGCGCGACTTCTACGAAAACACCCCGATCGGGCTGCGTCCGTTCCGCAACAACCTGAGCTACTTCGGCATCGACTCCGACCAGTTGATGAAGCTGCGCCCGGCGCTGACCGAGAGCCTGTTCGGCGAGATGATGGCGCTGTTCAACGCCGGCACCCTGCATCCTCTGCCCTACACCGCCTTCGATCACCATCGCGTCATCGATGCCTTCCGCTATATGCAGCAGGCACGCCAGATCGGCAAGCTGGTGGTGACCCGCAGCGACGACGCCGGCACCGTGGCGAAGGTGCCTGCGCCCGCCACCCGCAAACGTTCGCCCCTGCAGCTGGATACTGACGCCAGCTACCTGGTCACCGGTGGACTCTCGGGCTTTGGCCTGCGCACCGCCGAATGGCTCGCCGAACGTGGCGCCGGACATCTGGTGCTGCTCGGTCGCCGTGGCGCTACCACCGACGAAGCCGAACAGGGCATCGCGCGTATCCGCGCGCTGGGCGCCGAGGTATCGGCGCTGGCCTGCGACATCACCGATGCCCAGGCCCTGGCCAGGGTCATCGCCGACTGCGGCGTCACTCGTCCGCCGCTCAAGGGCGTGGTGCATGCTGCTACCGTGATCGACGACGGCCTGATCCGCCATCTCGACCGTGAGCGTATCGAACGCGTGCTGGCCCCCAAGATCCAAGGCGCCCGCCACCTCGATGCTCTGACTCAGGGGCTCGACCTCCACCTGTTCGTGCTCTACTCGTCGGCCACCACCCTGTTCGGCAACCCCGGACAGGCCAACTATGTCGCCGCCAACACCTGGCTCGAGGCGCTGGCGGCGCGACGGCGACGCAACGGGCTCCCGGCCATCTGCGTCTGCTGGGGTGCGATCGAGGACGTCGGTTTCCTTGCCCGCCATACCCGTACCCGGGACGCCCTGCAGGAACGCCTCGGCGGATCTGCCCTGCGCTCTTCCCAGGCCCTCGAGCTCCTCGGCAGGCTGCTTGAGCAGGACCGCTCCGGTATCGGCGCACTGGAACTCGACTGGCACGCCCTGGCGCGCTTCCTGCCCACCGCCGCGGCGCCACGCTTTGTCGAGCTGGCCGAGGCCGCCGGCGAGGACAACCAGCGCAACGAGGGCAACGACGATCTGCGCCAGCGCCTGGCCGGCCTGTCGACGGAAGACATGCAGGCGGAGCTGGTCTCGCTGTTGAAAGAGGAGCTCGCCACCATTCTGCTGATCGACGCCGAGCGCATCGACAGTCAGCAGTCGGTCTACGAGCTGGGCTTCGACTCGCTGATGGGGGTGGAGCTGATGACCGCCATCGAGGCGCGCCTGGACGTTCAGCTTTCGGTGATGGTGATGAGCGAGGCCAACAGCCTCGACAAGCTGGCCCACGTGCTGGTGCGCAAGCTCACCCAGGAAGAGGGCGACACCGGCGACGACACACTACTCTCGCTGGCCAGCGCCCACGGCGGTGAAGCCGCCCTGGACCCGACACGGGAGAACGTCGAATGAGACGCAACGATAGCAACGCGCTGAAACAGCGCCTGCTGGCCCGCAGCAAGGACCGCCCAAGGGGCCAGCGCGCGGCGCCCGAACCGGGCAGCGGCAACAGCCGCCTGACCCGCTTCGACACCCTGCCCCAATACCAGCAAATCACCATGATGCGAGAAGGGGCCGAGCGGCTGGGGCTGAAGGACCCGTTCTTCCGTCCCCATGACGGCGTCGCCAGCGCGACCAGCGTCATCGAGGGCCGCGAGGTCATCAACTTCGCCAGCTACAACTATCTGGGGCTGGCCGGCGACCCCCGGGTCAATGAGGCGGCCAGGCAGGCGCTGGAGCGCTACGGCACCACGGTCTCGGCCAGTCGCATCGTCTCCGGTGAACGTCCGATCCACCGCGAGCTCGAGCGCTCCCTGGCCCAGGCCTACAACTGTGACGACGCGGTAGCCTTCGTCAGCGGCCACGCCACCAACGTCTCGACCCTGGGTCAGCTGCTGGGGCCGAAGGACCTTATCGTCCATGACGAGTGGATCCATAACAGCGCGGTGGTGGGCGCGCAGCTTTCCGGCGCCAAGCGCATGAGCTTCGCCCATAACGACCCCGAGGCGCTGGCCGATCTGCTGGCGCGCCACCGCCAGGACTTCGAGCGTGTTGCCGTAGTCATCGAAGGGCTCTACAGCATGGACGGGGACGTGCCCGACCTGCGCGCCTTCGTCGAGGTCAAAGAGCGCCATCAGGCCTGGCTGATGGTCGACGAGGCCCACTCCTTTGGCGTTCTCGGCAAGCACGGACGAGGGCTTGGCGAGTACGCCGGCGTCGCCACCGACGACGTCGACATCTGGATGGGCACGCTGAGCAAGTCGCTGGCGAGCTGCGGCGGCTATATCGCTGGCTGTCAGGCGCTGGTCGATACCCTGCGCTACCTGGCCCCGGGCTTTCTGTATAGCGTAGGCATGCCTCCCCAGGCCGCCGCCCCGGCACTGGCCGCGCTGACCCTGATGCAGCAAGAGCCCGAACGCCTCGAGCGGTTGCACCACATCTCGCGCTATTTCCGTGACCAGGCCCATGCCGCCGGCCTCGACACCGGCAAGAGCATCGGCGCCGCGGTGGTGCCGATCATCACCGGCAACTCACCGGCGGCGGCATTGATGTCCCAGCGCCTGTTCGACGACGGCATCAACGTCCAGCCCATCGTCTACCCGGCCGTGCCCGAACGCAGCGCCCGCTTGCGTTTCTTTCTGTCCAGCGAGCACACCACCGACCAAATTGACCAGACCATCGATCGGCTTATCTACGCTCACCGGGCCCTCGGTCACTGAAGACAGCGCACCACTCCCTTCCTATCCACCGCCGCGGCGTAATTTCTTTGTCACAATTATTCAAGATAAAAAATAGCGGCGTCCCAGAGGAGCGCCGCTCAAACGATCAAGCAAGAAAAGGCGATGCCTTGCATTACGTCGCGTCTATACAAAAGCCGCTACTACACCTCAACAGAAATCGAATTAAATTCAACAACCTTGGACGCCAAAAAGCCTCTGCAGGACAAACATAGAATGCTGCACACCGGTGCTTGAAGCATCCGTATAGGGCCTCAGTTACATTCGGTAAACTTTCGAACCACTGCGCAGAATGCGCAATAAATCACACCTGTGAAACGCTACTAATCGTCACAATGCCATCACCCACCAGAGCTCAGTTGCAAATGTCGTTCTAGCCAGCCGACATGGCCACTTTTCAACACCCTTGCAGCCTTAGGCGAAACGTCTAAAGTTTCAGGGGTGGTTGAGCATGGACTGCTGTCTGATTTTCGCAAGACCGCACAATTTTAGTATCACATAAGAAATAAGTAAACTATATTTTCACCTTAAATCAGCTGGAACATAAAATTTCCCAACCCGGTCGAAACGAATAAAACTGTAGACATTTTCAGATCACTTAGACAAACAGGGACTCACTACCAAAAAAACGCTCGCACAAGTCATCGCCACAGATTAATGGATACACATTGTCACTCGACATCGCGCTGTCCATCATCTTCGCTCCTCGGCACATCGTGAACGTTAGCTCAAAGTTTTTTCGACCAGCTCACAGCTGCCCCCTCCCCCCGCAGCTCCAATTTCTGGCCCTCCATAGTGGCCCATACCGTTCGCCTTCCTGGGAGAGCCTTTGCCAGGCAAGAGACATCGTCATCAAAAATACACGAATAAATTTATCTTAAATATTGCTAATAAAGACAAAAAACACAACAATCACCCATGCAAAATAACTATCTCATAGGCCGGCAATCGCGGCATGTCTTGCACGTTACGCGGGTAACGGAGCCTTGCATATCGATGGCTCGGGAAGATCGGCCGAGGTAGCCAGCGGCTCGGGAACCGCCGCTGGGACTCACCAGCGTCGGCGCGGGCGCCGACAAAAACCATCCTCTGAGCAAAGGTATCATCATGAAGAAGGGACTAATCGCGGCCGCAGGTGCAACTGGGCTTCTGGCCAGCAGCATTACCGCCGCTAATGGCCTCAGCCTGGACCAACTGATCCAGACAGGCCAGACACTGCCCCAGGTCGAGAGCATCCTCGACGACGGCCCCTCTGCACTGAACCGCAACAGTGGCACCGTCACGCTGAACGACGGCTCCAAGCTGGTGTTCAGCGCCCCCGAGGGCACCTCTACCCTTAACCAGGCACTATCAGGCAACAGCGGCACGGTACTGGTCAACGGCAACCCGGTGGCGGTCTCCACCAGCGCCTCGAGCCTGGGCTCGGCCTACAACAACAGTGACCAGACCTCCACCTTTACCGTGTCGGCACTGGTCGAAGGCCGCCCAGTGACCCTGGAGTGGGAGGGCCCGCTGGACGCCATCAACACCGCCAGCACCCTGAATGCCACCCTCAACGGCCAGCCTATCACCCTGCAACTGCCGGAAGGCACTACCCTGGCAGACTTCAACGGCGACACGCCCATCACACTGCTCGATGGCGATGGCAATGTACTGTTCTCAGGCCAGCTCGATTCCTTAACGCGTGACGAAGCGCTGGCCCTGGCCGCTCAACTCGGCGCGCTGAACGTCGACCAGGCACTGCGCGGTGCCCAGAAGCAGGCGCTGGCCCAGAATTTCAATCCGATCATCCGTCAAATCGACTCGGCCATGTTCCCCAGCGCCGAAGGCCACTACAGCCGCCCCGAAGGCATCAATCTCTGGGCCTCCACCGAGATCAGCGACTTCGACGGCGACGTCGCTAACTCTAGCTACTCCGGTGATGGCAAGGTTGCGCTGCTCGGTATCGACTTCAAGCATCACAATGTGCTGGTCGGTATCGCCGCCGGCAACAGTGAGATGGACCTGGACCACAACGGCAGCGGCCGTACCGACCTCGGCGGCGAGATGATCTCCCCGTACGGTGCCGTGTCCTTCCTTGACGGCACCATCGTCCTTGACGCCATCGTCATGTACCAGGAGCTGGATGGTTCCATACGCGGCGACTACCTAGCAGAGCCGATCGACCTGGACGGCGACCGCTGGGCCGCGCGTGGCTCCGGCACCTACTTCCTGCCCGAGTATCACTCCGTGCGTACCGGCCTGACAGTAGGCGGTACCTACATGGAAGACGACCTCGACGGCAAGTACATAGGCGCCACCAATGACTACGGCGTAGAGCTGGGTGAAGTGTTCGGCGGAGTGAAATTCGGTGCGGACTTCTTCACCGGTGAGGTGTACGGCAGCCTGCTCTACCACTACGACGTGTCCAGCGACGTGAACAGCGATGCAGACTACCTGGACGATGAGGAAGATGACCGCACAGTGCTCGAGCTTGGTGCCGCACATCGCCTCGGTACCAACATGGACTTCGGCATAGCCGGTCGCACCACCCTAGGCTCCAGCAGCACCGAATATGACTCCATCAACGCTACTCTGTCTTACAATTTCTAAGACGGTAGCGACGCCGGCCCCCCAGGGCCGAGACTTGCGCTAGCCGCAGGACGGGATCCGGCGACCCGACAAGCAGCGGGAAGCGTTACCGACGCTTCCCGCTGCTGTCTTCAGGCCGCGACGCGACAAGCCAAACGAATTCTCGCCGGACGCTCCCTGCCTTCAGTACAGCCTAGCCTTTATGATCGGCTTGAGCAGATAGCTCAATAGCGATCGCTCACCTGTCTGAATATCGACTTCGGCCACCATACCGGGCCGAATAGCGAAACGCTCGCCGTGGCGCTCGAGGTGGGCTTCATCGGTGCGCACCAGCACCTCGTAGTAGGACACCTTGCCGCGCGGCGTTTCCTCTTCGATCGTATCCTCGCTGATCTGCTCCACCGTGCCTTCCAGGTCGCCGTAAATGGTGTAGTCGTAGGCCGTGATCTTGACGCTAGCCGGCATGCCCGGAGCCACGAACGCCACGTCCTCCGGCCGAATCCGTGCTTCGATCAATAGCTGGTCTTCCAGCGGTGTGATTTCCAGGATCGGCTCGCCAGGCTGTATGACCCCACCGGTGGTGGTGACCATGATGTCGTTCACCCGCCCGTGCACCGGCGACACGATCTCGGTGCGCTCGAGTTGGTCGCGACGCTGCAGCAATGTCTGCTCCAGCGTCGACAGCTCCGCCTGCTTGGTGGAAAGCTCAGCATAGGCATCCTGGACATAACTATTGCGCATCTCGGCCAGCTTGCCGGCCAACGAGGCCACCGTCTGCTGCAGTTTCAGGACCTCCATCTCGCTGACGGAGCGTCGCTCGACCAGCGGTTCCAGCAGCCTCAACTGGCGCCTGGCGATGGCCATCTCGTCCTCGATGGAGGCCTCTGCCTGCAGCAGGCGATTGCGCCGGGCCTCGAACAGCGCGCGTTCGGAGCGCGCCAGCTCGCCCTGCTCATCGATATCGTCGGGAAAACGAATGCTCTCCTGCTCTAACACCTCTGCTTCCAGGCGCGCGATGGACGCCCCGAGGACCTCGACCTGACTCATCGTTTCCAGGTAGGCGCTACGAAAGCGCGTATCGTCCAGCCGCAGCAGAGGCTGCCCTGCAGCGACCCGCTCGCCCCGCTGCACCAACAGACGCTCGAGGATGCCACCCTCCAGGCTCTGTATCGTCTGCATGCGTGATAAGGGCACCACCTTACCGTCGCCACGGGTGACCTCGTCGATGGTGGCCCAGGACGCCCAGGCAATAAAGATCGCGATGGTGGCGACGCAGGCCCACAGAATGACGTGGGTACCCTGGGGCAGCGAGCTCCCCCCCTGCAGCTGCTCCAGCACCTGCCGCTGGCGTGATGTTGCACTGGCCATGTCACTGCTCTCCTGAGGCGCGGGCTGCGGTGGTCCTGACCTGATTGCCCGAGACTACCTTGTCGACGGGGCCATCCATGACCCGCCGGCCATCCTTGAGCACCACCGCCCGATGTGCCAACGACAACAGCGACTTCTTGTGGGTCGAAATCACCACCGTCCGCCCCTCCAGCCAGCGCATAAGGAAGGCGATGACCCGCTGCTCGTTGGACTGGTCGTAGGCAGCCGTAGGCTCATCCATCAGCACGATACGCGGGTCCTGCAGGATCAGCCGGGCCAGGCCAACCGCCTGGCGCTGCCCCCCGGACAGGCTGGCATTGCCCTGAAGAGGCATATCCAGCCCCAGGGCGTGCCGGCGGACGAAGCGACCGAGGCCGACATGATCGAGCGTCTCCATCATCTCCTCGTCGTGATAGGCGCCGCCATCCAGCATCAGGTTGTCGCGCAGGGTGCCGTGAAACAACGCGATGTCTTGGGGCACATAGCCGATGGCACGGCGACGATCCCCTGGCTCGATCTGGCTCAGGCTCACCTCGTCGAGCTGGACCGTCCCGTTCGCAGGATCCACCAACCCCGCCAACAGCCGCAGAAGGGTCGACTTACCCGCGCCATTGCCTCCCAGCAGGGCAATGCGCTCGCCCGCGGCGAGAGACAACGAGTCGAGCGCCAGGGCGGGCGGCGCATCCTGCTGATAGGCAAGCCCGACCTCACGTAGTTCGTAACGCCCCTGGACCCGTTCCTTGCGCACAAACTGGCGTCCCACCGGGCGTTCTGTCGGGGCGTCCATCAAGCCGTCCAGGCCTTCCATGGCGACCTTGACGTGCTGCCAGCGCGCCAGAATACCGGCCACCTGGGCCATCGGCGCCACCACCCGTGAGGTCAGGATGGTACAGGCGATCAAGCCACCGACGGTCAGTTCGCCGGCAGAGATGACGTAAACACCGGCGATGACCACACCGACATACACTAGCTGCTGGACCATGGAAGCGCCGTAGGTCAGCTTGGATGACAGCCGCCGATGACGGGTGGAGGCATCGGCGAGCTCCCCTGACAGGCTGTCCCACAGCCGCAGGTGGCGGCCCTCGGCACGACTGGCTTTGACCGATTCAAGGTGGTCAACGGTCTCTAGCAGTACCCCCTGGCGCACCGCCCCTTCTCGCAGGTTCTGGCGCGAAAGCCGCGCCAGTTTGCGCTGGGCCAGCAGGCCGGGCAACACCATCATCACGATGCCAGCCACCGGCACCCACACCATGTCACCACCGATAAAGTAGATGACACCCAGAAACAGCACGACGAAAGGCAAGTCGCTGATCGCACCGATGGTGGAAGACGTCAGGAACTCGCGAACGCTCTCGAACTCTCGAATCTGGCTGGAAAAAGCTCCCACCGACCCCGGCTTTGCCGCCAGGCGCAGGTTCATCACCTGTGAAAAGAGCCGCGACGATAGCTGTTGATCAAGCTGCTTGCCGGTGTTGTCGAGCAGACTCGCCCGCAGTACCCGCAGGCCAAATTCGAGCAGGATCGCCAGAACGACACCGCTGGCCAGGATCCATAGGGTGGAGAACGCCTCATTGGGCACCACCCGGTCATACACCTGCATGGCAAACAGCGCCGTACCGATGGCCAGCAAGTTGGCCATCAAGGCCGCCACGCCAACCTCCACCCAGGTTCCCCAGCAGCGGCTCAGGGGGCCTTTCAGCCAGTGCTCCTGCGGCTCCTCGGCGAAGCCCCCGGCCCGATCATCCGGCTGAAGGTCCGGCCTGGCGACGATCGTCACGCCGGTATGCCTGGCACAAAGCTCTCGGGGGCTCCAAATTTCGGTACCACCACCGCTTTCACTCAGCAGTACCTGGATCGCGCCCTCTTCACGGGCCACCACCGTCACCCAGCGCTCGTCGTCCAGCTCGATCAATACCGGCAGTAGGTCATTGGCCAGCCTGTCCAACGGAACGTCGAGGCAGCGTGCCTTCATCTGTACCCGCCTCAGCGCGCGCGGTACCTCGGACACGGGCAACCTCCCCTGCTCCAGCGGTAGGCCATCGCCGAGTTCGGCGGTGGTGCAATGCCGACCCCACTGCTCGCACAGCACGACTAGCCCTTCTCGTAATGCGTCTCCAGTCACGCCTTGTGACGACTCCATCGCTCAGCCTCCCTGCGCGATATCCTGTTCCTCGAGCCTCGGCACCACGGCGGCCAGCGTTCCCAACTGCGAAGCGGCCCGGTACTGCAGACGCAGTTGCTGGATCTCCACGTCGATACGCTGCCTGGCCGCCTCGAACCGCTCGCTCTCGATACTGAGCAGATCGGCGATGTCCCGGAGACCGACGCTGAATTGGTCTTCGTAGGTCGTCAGGACCTCGCCGGCCCGATCGATCTGTTCCTCGAGCCCTTCCAGACGCCACTGGGTCACCTGATACTGCTCCTTCAAGCCGGCGATGGTGCGCTGAAGATCGCGCCGTGCGGCCCGCAGCGAGAATTGCGAAGACTCCACCCGCTGCGCGGCAGCATCAGTCCTACGCCAGTTGGACAGCCCCTGGATGGGCGCCATCCGCACACGCAGGGCGATCACCTGATCCTCTTCCATCACCCCGCCGACCTCACGCCTGAGCAGCGATCCTTCGAGGTTGAGCTGGGGCATCAAGGCCGCCTCAGACTCTTCCAGCTCAGCCTTCGCCACAGACACGTCGGTCTCGCTCTGTTCGAGCACCGGGGCGTCCTCGATCGCAAGGTCCACCTGCGCCGGTGCAGCCAGGCTTGCCAGATAATCCTCGGGGTCGGGCATCTGGGTGGCCAGGATGTCCCGTTGCAGCAACACCCGCAGTTCCTGCTGGGCCTCACTAAGGCCACCCCGCTCCATCGCCAGTTGCTCACGGGCACGGGCGATGTCCAGACGGCTGCGCTCGCTTTCGCTGCGATCGCTGTAGCCACCAAGATCCCGCTGGTCGGTCATCGCCGCCAGCGCCTCGAGCCGGTCCAGATAGCCCTCCACCTCGACCACGCGGAGCTGGGCCGCCACCACGTCGAGGTAAAGCTCGATGATATCCAGCGCCACTTCGTCGCTGGTCACCTTGAGCGAGGCCAACCGATGGCGGTATTCGGCCGAGGCCGACGCCACCTGCGACGCAATACGTCCCCAGTCATACAGCACCTGGGTCGCCGTGACATCGTAGCCGAGCTCTCCCATCAGCGAGTTCTCCGGACCCGCCGACACCTCCACCGAGGGCCAGTAGCTATCGCGCGCGATATCCACCTCGGTGGCGGCCACCCGAACGTCGGATTCCGCCGCCCGTACCTCGGGATTGACGGCCAGCCCCTGGACCACTGCTTCCGACAGACTCAGCGCCTGGGCCTGAAGGGCGCAGACCATCAGCGCCCCGCCAGCGATCCACCAACGGCACCTGGCCCTGCGTGGTCGACCTGACCTTGCTTGCACTGCGCCAGGCGCTACCCCCACCCTCAATTGACCTCCACATTGACGGTGTCTTCCACCAGCAGCGTGGTACTGCCCAGGCTGTACTCGACATAGGTGGTATCACCGCTGGTCTGCTGGTTGCCAGTGGCCACGGCGCCGCTAGCACTGAGCGTATCGCCGTTATCGCCTTCCACCGTCAGCAGGTTGTCGTCATCGGTCAGGGCGATGGTCTCGTCCTCATCGAGGGTCAGGCGCGATGCCCCATCGTCATCACCCAGGTCGATACGCTCGATATTGCCGATCGTACCGACAGACGCATCAGTCAGATCGAGGTCGATGCCGCCATCGAGCAGCAGCACATCCTCCCCGCTACCTCCGTCGATGGCGGCAAAGCCCGTCCCGGAAAGACGAATCTCATCGTTGCCGGCGCCACCATTGAAGGTGTCGCTGCCCTGACCATCGATCAACAGGTCGTCGCCACCGCCACCGTTGAGGACGTCGTCGCCTGTTCCGCCTCTCAGCAGATCATTACCTTCCCCGGCGTCGATGGTGTCGTTACCGGCGTAGCCGTAGAAGCGTTCATTGCCGATGCCACCATCCAGGTCGTTATTGCCTCCATCGCCTTCTTCGATGTAGGTGCTGCCGCCGAACAGCTGGTCCAACGCTTCGGCTTGCAACAGGTTACCGACCAGTTCGCTGTCCTCGAGTCCTTCGGTGTCGGTGGCGCTGATGCGAAGCGCGTTCAACACACTGAGCTGCAGGTCAGTGCCAAGACCGAGCAGACCGCCGTCGCCATCGGTAAACTTCACGCTGCCCAGCAACTCATTGACCGCCAGATTGTCGATGGGACCGCCATCCAGTGCGGTGATGGTCAGCGAGGCCCGCGGCGCCACGAGCCCGAGGACGCCGCTGGAGCTCTCCGTCGAGATGCTCAGACCGAGCTCCTGAGCCATGGACTGGGACGCCGTCAGTTCGACCGAGTCGGTCAGATTGATATCGAGCAAGGGACGGAAGTCGATCGTGACCGACGCGAGATTGTTCTCGGCATCGGCAGCCACCAACGCCTGGCTGTTGAGATCGATGATGCCCAGCGCCGAGACATCCAGCAGCCCCAGCAGGCCGCTGTCGGCCTGTACGATCGGCGCGGTATTGTCTGGATCCGGGTCGCTGGGGACCGTCGGTTCGTCCAGTGTTCCGGTCTCATCGACCGTCACACTGGTGGACGTGCTGTCGCCATCCCCGTCGGTCAGGGTCGCATCGATCTCGGTGGACGACTTGAAGCCGCCGACCGCCGTCTCTCCCGCCTGAACGGTGGTGTCCACGGAGAGATGGCCACCCTCGAGAAGTTGCTGAATGATCTGCCAGTCGGACGCCGCATCTGCCCCCTGGCCGACCAGATCGACACCTTCGAGCAGGATGACCTGGTCCGTTTCGCCAGCGTCGTAGCCACCCAGATAGCCGCCGCTGGAACTGATCTCGAGGCGGGTATCGCCATCCGCGGTGCGCACGAAGTGCAGGAAGCTGGTCAGGTTGCCAGGATCACTACCGATCCTGACCTCGTTCTGCAAAAGGCCCTGAAGGTCCAGAATATCGCCATCGCCGAGGGAGAAGTCGGTGATGGTGTCGACGACAGGGCTACCGGCGGCCCCTGCGTTTCCGGCTTCAAAGCGGAACACATCCTGGCCGGAGCCGCCGGCCTGGGTATCGGCACCGCCACCGCCGATCAGCAGGTCATCGCCGTCTCCACCGGACAAACTGTCGTCGCCGGCCCCACCCCGCAGGATGTCGTTGCCGGCGCCGGCGTTCAGGGTATCGTTGCCGCCGTAGCCATAGAGGCGATCGCTGTCGGCGGTGCCCGTGAGGGTATTGCCCGCATCGGGATCGGCCGATTCATCTTCTAACAGATAATCGGGAGCACTGTTACCATTGAGAAGATCTAGTTCGAGTATGTCGCCCCGAGACTCAGGGCCGACATCGTTACCCTCAACATCTATCGCGGAAATCGAGAGAGAGGAACGTAGACCAATTGAGGTCAAGCCTCCACTGTAGTAAATCGAACCCAAAAACTCGTTCCATTGCTGAGAACTCAGCCCTCCATCAGCTGCAGTTATCACAATCGATGCATTGTTATCCAAGAAGCCCAAGCGATTCGAATTATCGACTGTAAGCCCAAACGACTGCGCCATTGATTCTGAGTATTCGAACCCAGGACTACTACCCAAAGAAACGGAAAGAAGCGACGTCAGTGCTACTGTAACACTTGCGATATCGTTGTCTGGATCATTGACGCTAAATGCTTGGCTTCCGCTAAAATTCACTAGGCCAAGAGCGTCTACACCCACGATACCCAGCAAACTCGCAGAATCACCCAACCCGACCGAAGGGGCCTGATCAGACATAAAGGCATCATTGGCGAGGCTGCCTTGTGTGAAGCGGTAGGTCCCGTCGGCAAGATTGACGTCAAACGTCTCGCCTTTCACGGTGGTGACCGTCAATTGGCTGGACGTATCGTCGTATTGGTAGCCGGCGATCAGGTCGGACTGTCCCTGCTGCTCCACGCTACCGCTGTCCTGATCGTAGCGGAAAGTCACCCCATCGATCACGATGGAGCTGACCACACCACCATCGGCACCAAAGTCATCGACCAAAGTGCCTTCCACCGGCTGGGCCATCCCGCTGGTATCGATAAGTACAGGCGCCGCGGCGTCGGGCACGGCGTCGGTGAGCTGGATCTCCAGGCTGCCCTCAGCGCTGTTGCCGGCCGCATCCACTGTCGAGACCTGGAAGCCGAGCTCCTGAATGTCCGCACCAAGGGCCGGGTGATCCAGCGCCGCCAACTGGGTAAAGGTGTAAGCACCCGTTGCCCCGTTGATGACCAGCGTCGCGACGTCACCACCCGCCACCGTCGCCGTCATGGTGTAGTTCTGTTGCTGGGCATCGTAGCTGCCCGCCCAGGTGACATCACTGCCACCGGCGGTAAGTCCCTCAGGGGCCGTGACCGCGATCTGCGCCAGATCCCCCCAGTCATTACCGGCCAGGTTGCCCGACACCGTGGCATTCACCGCTTCATTCAGTGCCTCGCTGCTATCGGCGATCAAGGCACCGGTAGTGTCCAGGGTCGCAGTATCGGTCACGGTCCCGCTATTACCGGCGGTATCCTCAAGCGTCATGGTGACCGTCAATTCGCCATCGGCAAGCGCACTGAGGTCGAGCCCCGTGACGCTCACAGTGCCATCGCCAGCCACGGTAATCGCGCTTTGGTCGACAGTGATATCGGTGGTATCACTATCTCCATCACTGATTACGATACTGGATAGAGTGCTGTCAGCATCAATCTGCCCGCTGAGGGAAATCGCCGTGGCTTCCGCAGCACTCATCAATTCATCATCGAAGGCAATCGAGTTGTTCGGACCACTAGGCGCGGCCGTATCCACGTTGAAGTCAACGCTGCTGGAGGCAGCGGAGCTATTACCGGCAGCGTCGGTAATCACCGCTGCGACGCTATAGTCGCCGTCTTCCAGAGCATTGCTCGGAATCACCACCGTGGCGCTACCATTGGAGACGTCGTCCGCCGTCACGGTATACGTCACGTCGCCCGCGTTATCGATCTGCAGAGTAAGGGTGTCACCGGCCTGAGTCCCGGCAGTCAGACCAACGCTAGTCTGAACCCCGTCGGACAGCTCAGCGGCGTTGACGATGTTATCTGAAGCCTCGGCGATTGCCAGCGTCGGGGCATCGGTACCGGCGGCACCGCCAGGACTAGTGGCATCCACCGTGAAGTCGACGCTGCTGGAGGCAGCGGAGCTATTACCGGCAGCGTCGGTAATCACCGCCGCGACGCTATAGTCGCCATCGGTGAGTGCATCGCTCGGAATCACCACCGTGGCACTGCCATTCGAGACGTCGTCCGCCGTCACGGTATAC
>NZ_JAHVKS010000009.1:0-212142 GCF_019800705.1 Halomonas sp. DP4Y7-1
TGACGACCATAGCGAGTGGGAACCACCTGATCCCTTGCCGAACTCAGAAGTGAAACCGCTCAGCGCCGATGGTAGTGTGGGGTCTCCCCATGCGAGAGTAGGTCATCGTCAGGCATTTATTCAGAAGAACCCCGATTATCGAGAGATGGTCGGGGTTTTTCGTATGCATGGGGAGACCCGCTCTTTATATGTGGGGCCGCGCCGATAACCCCCTCGGCGCGGTCCGGCCTGGCTCTTCTCAAGGGCGGGCTCGTGGCGTTCGCCACCCCTTGCAGCTTCGCTGCAGCCGTTGTAAAGAGCTCCAGGGTGGCTCACCCCCATGCGAGATCAGGCATTTATTCAAAAGAGGCCCGGCTATCTAGAGATGGCTGGGCTTCTTTTATGACGTCCGCCGTTTTCCGTCTAGCCGAAGTTTGGCGTAGCGGAAGGCGGGCGTTGGCTCTCTGCAGCCGTACGTGAAGGCCGCTTAAGGCGGCTGTGCATTGGCACCATCTGAACCGACAGATATCGTGAGCACCGCGACGATACTGACGTCACCATTCATTTAGAGGAGCATACATGGATCTTGCAATGATTGGCCTTGGGCGCATGGGCGCCAACATGGCAGAACGTCTGGTTCGCGGCGGTCATCGTGTCATTGGTACAGACCCTGGCGCTGAGGCACTCTCCAGCGCGCAGCAGCGAGGAGTTGAGCCAGCACAGACTCTGGCAGAGGCGGTCGAGCAACTTCCTTCCCCGCGTATCGTATGGCTGATGGTACCTGCGGGGGAAGCCGTTGATGCACTGCTCAAGGAGCTGACATCGCTGCTGTCCCCTGATGACATCGTCATCGATGGTGGCAACTCCATGTACAAGGACAGCGTGCGACGTGCCGCTGAGCTGCGTGAACATGGCTTGAGCTATGTGGATGTGGGAACCAGCGGTGGCGTGTGGGGGCTGGCAGAGGGCTACAGCATGATGGTCGGCGGTGACGATGCCGTGGTCGAGAGGCTCAAGCCGCTGTTCGAGACACTGGCCCCGGCTGCCGATAAAGGGTGGGGACACGTAGGGCCCAGCGGGGCAGGCCACTTCACCAAGATGGTCCACAATGGTATCGAGTACGGCATGATGCAGGCGTTTGCGGAAGGCTTCGCCATCATGGAGAAGAAGACCTCCTTCGGGCTGGACTTGCATCAAGTCGCTGAGATCTGGCGTCATGGTAGCGTCGTACGGTCCTGGCTGCTCGACCTGACCGCCAATGCCCTCGACAAGAACCCGACCTTTGACGGCATCGCCCCCTATGTCTCTGATTCCGGCGAAGGGCGTTGGACGGTGAGCGAGGCCATCGAACTCGACGTCAGTGCCCCCGTCATCACGATGTCCCTGCTTGAGCGGCTGCGCTCCCGTGAATCCGACTCCTATGCGGACAAGATGCTCGCTGCCATGCGCAATGAGTTTGGCGGCCACGCCATCAAGTCATCCTGAGCATCATTGCGCAGGAATTAGCCTCCCTGGTAGCTCCGGCCGGGGAGGCCAACACTATCTGGTAGCGTGTGCCGATGAGCGCTGACCAGCGACGGATGATCTCCTAGCGCTGAAACAGATTTTTATTGCTGTCTTGACAAGACGGGAAGCGGGCAGTGGCGCGGGCTCCAGCGGTGTCCAAAGTTGTCCACAGGGAATACACAGAAAAAAACTATATCTGTGCTTGGAAAAACCTCCCTCTACCATATATAGTGCCCTACCGAAGGCGGGGAGTACGGCCTGGTGCCGTGACTCCACCGACCGCCCATGTCCACGCCATCCCCTATGATGGGCGTATCATCACGTCACGGACGGTAACGATTATCATGACCATCACGATCTATAGCAAACCTGCCTGCGTCCAGTGCAACGCCACCTACCGCGCCCTGGACAATCAGGGAATCGACTATACCGTGGTCGATCTGACCCAGGACGCCGATGCCATGCAGCGAGTCCAGGAGCTGGGCTACCGCCAGGTGCCCGTCGTCGTCGCTGGCGAGGATCATTGGGCCGGCTTTCGCCCGGACAAGATCAGTACGCTGGTCGCCTGATAACGTCCTTCGCACGTAAGTTCTTCGTATCTAGCGGATGTGCGCGGCGATGGCCGCGTCATGTCCGAGGCATCAGGGATGCAGGAGAATCGTCTTGGCTGAGCTGGTCTATTTCTCGACAAAGTCTGGCAATACACGACGCTTTGTAGAAAAGCTGGGTCTGTCTGCCAAGCGTATTCCGCTCAGTCGTGACGACGGTCCTCTGCGTGTCGATCAGCCATATATTCTCGTTGTGCCGACCTACGGCGACGGTGACCCGATGAGCTCGGTACCGCCACAGGTGATTCGGTTTCTCAACGATGCACACAATCGGTCCCTGATTCGGGGCGTGATCGCGGGTGGCAACACCAATTTCGGCGCAGCCTTTGGCCTGGCCGGGAGAGTGATCGCGCAGAAGTGTCAGGTGCCGCTTCTTTATCGGTTTGAACTGATGGGCACGGATGAGGATGTCCATCGTGTTCTTGCAGGGGTGAAAGAATTTTGGAAACGCTCAGCCTAGAAAAGGATGCGGCAACGCGACCCGCTGCCGATCACAACGCCAAGACACTCGACTATCACGCGCTGAATGCGATGTTGAACCTGTATGATGCCGAAGGGCGTCTGCAGCTCGACAAGGATCGCGAGGCCGCGCGTCAGTACTTCCTGCAGCACGTGAACCAGAACACCGTGTTCTTTCACTCGCTGCAGGAAAAGCTCGATTACCTGACGGAGCAAGGCTACTACGAGCGCCAGGTGCTCGATCAGTACGACTTTGATTTCGTTACCGCGTTGTTCGATCAGGCCTATGCGGTCAAGTTCCGGTTCCAGAGCTTCCTGGGAGCGTTCAAGTACTACACCAGCTATACCCTCAAGACGTTCGATGGCAAACGCTATCTTGAGCGCTTCGAGGACCGCGTCTGCATGGTCGCGCTGTCGCTCGCGCGTGGCGACGAGACGTTGGCGAAGCAACTGGTCGATGAGATCATCCACGGCCGCTTTCAGCCGGCGACGCCGACGTTCCTCAACTGCGGCAAGCAGCAGCGGGGCGAGTTGGTCTCCTGCTTCCTGCTGCGGATCGAGGACAACATGGAGTCCATCGGGCGCTCCATCAACTCGGCTCTGCAGCTGTCCAAGCGGGGCGGCGGTGTCGCCTTCTCGCTTTCCAACGTGCGCGAGTCCGGTGCTCCGATCAAGCGTATCGAAAACCAGTCTTCAGGCATCATTCCGATCATGAAGATGCTGGAGGATGCGTTCTCCTATGCCAACCAGCTTGGCGCTCGCCAGGGCGCTGGTGCGGTCTATCTCAACGCACACCACCCGGATATCCTGAACTTCCTCGACACCAAGCGCGAGAACGCCGACGAGAAGATTCGCATCAAGACCCTTTCACTGGGGATCGTGATGCCGGATATCACCTTCGAGCTGGCCAAGCGTAACGAGGACATGTATCTGTTCTCGCCCTATGACGTCGAGCGCGTCTATGGTGTGCCTTTTGGCGACATCAGCGTGACCGAGAAGTACGACGAGATGGTCGCTGATGGTCGTATTCGCAAGAAGAAGATCAACGCTCGTGAGCTGTTTCAGACCATTGCCGAGCTGCAGTTCGAGTCTGGCTATCCGTACCTGATGTTTGAGGACACGGTGAACCGCGCCAACCCGATCGATGGCCGGATCAACATGTCCAACCTCTGCTCGGAAATCTTGCAGGTCAATACACCGACCGAATACGACGATGACCTGGGCTATCGCAAGATCGGTGAGGATATTTCCTGCAACCTTGGTTCGCTCAACATCGCCAAGGCCATGGACTCTCCTGACTTCGGTGCGACGGTAGAGACCGCTATCCGTGGATTGACCGCGGTTTCCGAGATGAGCAACATCAGCTCAGTGCCGTCGATTGCCGAGGGCAATGCCAAGTCTCACGCCATCGGCCTGGGCCAGATGAACCTGCACGGTTACCTGGCTCGCGAGCATATCTACTACGGCAGCGAAGAAGGGGTGGATTTCACCAACATCTACTTCTACACCGTAGCGTTTCACGCCATTCGTGCGTCCAACCGCATCGCCATTGAGCGCAATCGTCACTTTGCCGGTTTCGAGAAGTCGAGCTATGCCAGCGGCGAGTACTTCGACAAGTACACCGAGCAGGCGTGGGAGCCGAAGACCGACAAGGTACGCGCGCTGTTCGACAAGAGCGGGATCCATATTCCGACTCAGGAGGATTGGCGTGAGCTGAAGGCGTCGGTGATGGCTCATGGGTTGTTCAATCGCAATCTGCAGGCGATTCCGCCCACCGGGTCCATTTCCTACATCAACAACTCCACGTCGAGTATTCACCCGGTCACGGCCAAGGTGGAGATTCGTAAAGAGGGTAAGTTGGGACGTGTGTACTATCCGGCCCCCTACCTGACGGACGAAAATCAGGACTACTATCAAGACGCCTATGAGCTTGGTCCTGAGAAGATCATCGACACCTATGCTGCCGCCACGCAGCACGTTGACCAGGGGCTGTCGCTGACACTGTTCTTCCGCGACACGGCGACCACTCGCGACGTCAACAAGGCGCAGATCTACGCCTGGCGCAAGGGCATCAAGACGATCTACTACATCCGTCTGCGTCAGGCGGCGCTGGAAGGGACGGAAGTGGAAGGTTGCGTGTCCTGCACCCTGTAATGATGAGCCGTGATGGCGAAGCCGTCACGGAGTAGGCGGAAAGACAGGCCAAGGCGAAGTCACGGGTAGGAGTCTCTGGCACGATGCCGTGAGCCCTACCTGTCTTCGCCGCTCCTTTGCCAGCGAGACTACTGTTGTGGAATTCGCACGGGCAAAGGGACTGAAGGCCGTCTTGGTCGCCGTTTTTTGCTTCAATCGAGCGACGCGCCGTGCTCAGGGCCCGGCGCCAACCGAACGAGAACCCTCTCATGGATATGCCCGCTACCTCTGCTGCCCGTCGTTTGAGCCGGGTCGACGCGATCAACTGGAACAGACTCCAGGACGACAAGGACCTCGAGGTCTGGAACCGTTTGACCGGTAACTTCTGGTTGCCGGAAAAGATCCCCTTGTCCAACGATATCCCGTCGTGGAATACCCTGACGGAACATGAGCAGCAGCTCACCATTCGTGTCTTCACTGGTCTCACCCTGCTCGATACCATCCAGGGTACGGTGGGGGCTCCTGCGCTGATCGAGGACGCGGTAACGCCTCATGAAGAAGCCGTACTGACCAACGTCAGCTTCATGGAGTCGGTACATGCGCGTTCTTACAGCTCGATCTTTTCCACGCTGTGCGCGACCCGTGATGTGGATGATGCCTACCGCTGGAGTGAAGAGAACCCCTTCCTGCAGAAGAAGGCCGAGTTGATCCTGGAGCGTTACCGCGCCGAGGACCCGCTCATGCGCAAGGTGGCGAGCACCTTCCTTGAGTCCTTCCTGTTCTACTCTGGCTTTTATCTGCCGATGTACTGGTCAAGCCGTGCCAAGCTGACCAACACCGCCGACCTGATTCGTCTGATCATTCGTGATGAGGCTATCCATGGTTATTACATCGGCTACAAGTTCCAGCGTCAGCTCGCCCAGCAGCCGCAGGAGCGTCAGGAAGAGATCAAGGCTTACGCGTTTGAGCTGCTGTTCGAGCTCTATGAGAACGAGGTGAAGTACACCGAGGCGCTGTACGACGACGTTGGTCTGACCGAGGACGTCAAGAAGTTCCTGCATTACAACGCCAACAAGGCGTTGATGAATCTTGGCTTCGAGGCACTGTTCCCGTCCAGCGTGACCGATGTGAGCCCGGCCATTCTGGCCGCGCTGTCTCCTGGCTCCGATGAGAACCATGACTTCTTCTCTGGTTCAGGATCTTCCTATGTCATCGGCAAGACGGTGAGCACCGAAGACGAAGATTGGGCATTCTGACCGTAGTGTGTTGTCACTCACAGCGGAGTGACGTCTGACGACAGGGCCACGGCGATCGCCGTGGCCCTTTTTTTTGCTCCTGGAACGTCGCGCTGTCGCGTCTCGGGGGCAATGCCGACGCGGTGCCTTAGCTGGCGGCGTCTGTGCTGAGTTCGCGCTGAGCGTGACGCCGGCACTGTGCCGGGCCTTCACCAAAATGTTGCTTGAAGGCGGTGGCGAAGTTGGCGGCGTGCCGGTAGCCGGCGATACTGGCCGCGGTATCGACGCTGACGTTCTCGTCTTGCAGCGCCGCCCGGGCGCGCAGCAAGTGCTGCTGTCGCAGTCCGGCACTTAACGGCAGCCCATACTCCCGGTGATAACGCCGCTGCAGTTGTCGCAGACTCATCCCCAATCGGCTTGCCATGTCGGCGGGCGACAGGTGCAGCGACTCGCCGCTGGCGATCCAGCCCGCCAGACGTTGCTGCCAGGCCTTGCCACCGTGGGATACAGCAGGGGTCGTCTGGTGCGCCAACGCCTCGGACACCATGGCAAGGGCGATCGATTCGCGCTCCAGGTTAAGGACCGTCGTCATGTCGGCGGTCTGACTCACGTTGTCCAGGCGTGCCACCAGGTCGCTTGACGGTGTCCACCTCAGATGGCCGAGGTGCTGCCTGAGGCCGTGACAGCAAACACTGGGCAGCGGAGAGCCCAGACGACGCTGGAGCCAGTCCGAGGTCAGGCTCAGTACGGCACTGAACTCCACTGCACCACGCCGACCGTGGCGGACGAAAGTGGTGGGCTCGTCGACCGCTATCAGCAGGCCACAGGCTCGCTTGTTGGCATCGAGTGTAAAGCTATGCTCGTCGAAGCTCACGCAGGCCTCTCCGCGCCAGACCAGCGAAATCTTGAGACCTGGATGCAGCCTTGCCCGGGGCGTTACACCGTGGCGGTCACGCAGACGATTGAGGCGCAGGTACATGCCACGCTGGACCTCATGCTGCTGCACGATGCCATGCAGCGGCGCTCCAGTGGCCTGGTGGTCGGCCGCGGTGCATTGATACTGGCTGGTCAGTACGCCCGCCAGTGAGGTCAGGTCATGCTGATGAATCCAGCCGGCCTGGGGGGCTTTCGGCTGCGTTGTGGTGAAGGTTGTCGTCATGCCAAAGGTCGCTGGTCAAAGGGCAAAGGTATCGGGGTGCCGTCAGTGACAGAATGTCGCTCCAGGGATTTGAATGCAATAGATTCGCATTAAGTTTTGGAGGTGGCATGAAGGGCAACATGTTGTTGGCGTGGGTGCTTGCCGGAGCGGGGGGTGCGCTGCTGGCCACCGCTGCCCAGGCGCAGGATATCGCCGAGCAGAGGGCAGAGGGTCGGGGAGCAGAGGCCCAGGGGACTGGGGGGATAGGCGTTGATGATCCGGGAATCGAGGATCAGGAGCTGGACGTTACCCGGGTGATCGGTGTGCGCCTGTACGACATGTTGTCCAGCGAGCAGACCGAGGGCTATAGCGTTGACGCGGCTACGGTGGGTACCAAGGTGCCGGCCGCCCTGCGGGATATTCCGCAGTCGGTCAGCGTGGTCACCCACGATGCCATCGAGGACCAGGGGTTTGTGACCTTGGATCAGTTGGCGGCACGCACGCCGGGGGTGCGGGTACTCAGCAACGATTATGGTCGTTCCTCCATCTTTGCCAGAGGCTATGAGTACGATGCCTACAGCATTGATGGGCTGCCTGCGCCCATGAGCAGTATCCTCGGGTCAGTGCCGAGCCTGACCGCGTTCGACCGGGTCGAAATCATGCGCGGGCCGTCGGGGCTGTTCAACAGCACCAGCGAACTGGGCGGCATCGTCAACCTGGTGCGCAAGCGTCCGACCGAGACCTTCCAGGCTGAGGTGTTCGGCAGCCTGGGCACGCTGGACGATGGTGCGCTGGGAGTGGATGTGGCGGGGCCCATCGATGAGGCCGGCCGGGTAAGAGGGCGGTTTGTGGCACGCTCCACGGAGAACGCACAGTGGGTCGATGACAACGATAACCGGCAGGATGACCTTTACGCAGCGGTAGATATCGACCTGACCGATGCCACCGAGCTCTCCCTTGGCATCATTCACAATGCCAAGGACATCACGGTCAACAACGGCCAGCCGACCGATGCCGATGGGGATCTTCTGTATACCCGTCGTAGCGCCTTCTATGGGGCTGACTGGAACGACTTTGACAGTGAGTCCACGGATGTACTGGCAGAGCTGACACATCGCTTTGCCAACGATGGCTACGGTCGCGTTGCGGCCCGCTACTCCGACCGAGATGCGGACTACAACTATGCCTTCGGTGCCGGTGCGGTGGATGATCAGGGCAGGCTGAATGCTGCCGGTTTCGGGGGTAAGACCGACGAGACGTCGCTGTCACTGGACGCCAGCTACACCCAGGCGTTTGACGCTTTTGGCAATGACAACGAGTTTGTGGTCGGGCTCGACCATAAGGACTACGACCAGGACAATCGCCAGGGGCGGGCTCGCGGGCTTGGAAGCAGTCTCAGCGTCGGTCAGCTCAATGATCTGGCCTACGTCAATGTCCTGGACAGTGCCCAGGCTGGCCTGTCCGGCTTCAGTCTTACCGACACCCGCAGCGAACTGGAAGAGACCGGTGCCTACGCCAAGGTAACGGTCAGACCGATCGCCCCTCTGGCCTTGATCGCCGGCGGCCGCTTCAGTCACTTTTCCACCGAATACGACGACCGCACCAGTGATAGCGAAAGCTCTCGCAGTGACAGCGAATTTACGCCCTATGCAGGGGCTGTGCTGGACCTGGATGCTCAGCACTCCCTCTATGCCAGCTATTCGCGGGTCTTCAAGCCTCAGACGGCGTTCAACGAGGACAATGATCTGATCGATCCCCGTGAGGGCGATCAGTACGAGGTCGGTATCAAGGGCAGTTACCTGGGAGGGCGACTGAATGCACGCGCCAGCGCCTACCAGCTCGAAGACAGCCATCGTGCAGCCGCGTCGAGTGATCCCGGTGCCAGCTATTCCGTGGACACCGGTGAAGTGCGTATTCGCGGTGCCGAGCTGGAAGTCACCGGAAGCCTCACCGACCAGTGGGACCTGATCTTTGGCTATACCTATACCGATACGGAGATCGAAAAGGCATCCAGTGCCCGGGATGATGGCATCTTCCTGCTGATGCCCGAGAACATGGTCAACCTATGGTCGCAGTATCGTTTCCAGCAAGGGATGCTCAATGGCCTGTCACTGGGTGGCGGGATCACCGCCATGAGCGACTTCAGTTCGAGCAGTGGCGTCGAGGCACCCGGCTATGCAGTGGTGGACGCGATGCTTGGCTATGAATTTACCCCGCAGCTGAGCGGCCAGCTCAACGTCTACAACCTGTTCGACCGTGAGTATTACCTGCGTGCAGGGGGCGAGGGCTCCTTCAACTTCGTGGGTCAGCCAGCCAGCGCCCTGGCCACCTTGCGCTATGCGTTCTAAGGCGTGGCAGATCATCGCGGGCTGGCCGCTGGGCATGCTGGTGCTGGTGTCACTGTTAGCGTCTCTCGTCGACAGCGCTGTCGCCATGGATGACGGCAGCGTGATGCCTGAGCTTGATGGGTCTCGGGTGGTGGTGGACGCGCAGACAGGCCTGTCCTATCAGCTCGAGGTGTCGATGCCGGATGCGCCTCGGCCAGCGCAAGGATACCCCGTGCTGGTGGTGCTGGATGGCAATGCACGCTTCCCGTTGCTGCGTGAGGCGCGGGACACGCTGACGCGAAAAGGTCCTGAGGGCAGCGCCCTGCCTCTGGTCATCGTCGGTGTCGGCTATCCCGGCGCTGAGCGCTTTGATTCCCAGCGACGTCGCTGGGATTTCACGCCCCCTGTGCCAACGGATATCGCCGCGCACGCGGCTGAGGCCGGCGAAGAGGGGGCATCAGCGAAGGGGCAGGAATCTGTGCAGGAAGGAGGGGCAGACCAGTTTCTTCACTTCTTGAGTGCTCAGTTGCTGCCCGTGCTCGAGCGGGACTTGACGCTGGATCCGGAGCGTCGCGCGCTGCTGGGTCACTCGTTGGGAGGGCTGTTTGCGCTCTACGCTCAGCAGCGCTGCCCCGAGTGCTTTCACCGGCTTTTCGCCATCAGCCCCTCGCTGTGGTGGGGTCAGCGTTATCTGGTCCAAGCGCTGGATGCCCGGCTGCAGGATGCTGAGTGGTGCGAGGCGCTTGAGGGAACATCGTTGCTGGTGGGGGTCGGTGCGCGTGAACAGTCACCACGCGAAGGCCATTCAGGGTCCCAGCGAGATCGCTTGCGCCTTCGGCGAGCCATGGTAGATGAAGCGCGTGACTACCAGCGCCGGCTACAGCAGCGCTGCGTTTCCCTGTCGAGTGAACTGATGATCTTTGCCGGTGAAGATCATGGCAGTGTGATGTGGCCAGCGGCGCGACAGGTCGTGGAAAGGCTGGCTGATCACGAGCAGGAGTCGCGTTCTGGGGAGAGTCTTCGCGACAGGGGTAGCAGCTGAAACGGCATACGGGTTGAAGTCTGGGGACTGCATCACTATCTTGTACAAGTGCGTTACAGAGCTTAAGAGGCTGTCCAACTTATCTCTACAAGGAGGATGTCATGACGCAGCAAGTGGAAGGCAAACGAGTCGCGATCTTGGCCACTCACGGATTCGAGGAATCCGAGCTCGCGGTGCCAAAGGCCAAACTGCAGCAGCAGGGCATCGTCGTGCACGTGGTCTCGCCTGAGGCGAAAGGCATCAGAGCCTGGGCGGAAAGCGACTGGGGCGATACCTATGGCGTGGACGTGGCCCTGGAAGACGCCAGTGAGCACGATTATCACGCACTGGTGCTGCCCGGTGGCCTGTTCAACCCCGACGCCTTGCGTCTGGATGAAGCGGCCCTGGCGTTTGTCCGAGCGTTCTTCCAGGCGGGCAAGCCCGTTGCCGCGATTTGCCACGCCTCTTGGATCCTGATCAATGCTGATGTAGTAAGCGGGCGCAAGCTGACGTCCTACCCCAGTGTGGCCCAAGATCTACGCAATGCTGGCGCCGAATGGGTGGATCAACAGGTGGTGGTCGACAATGGCCTGGTGACCAGCCGCAAGCCCGATGATCTGGACATCTTCTGCCATAAGCTGGTGGAGGAAATCGGCGAGGGTCGGCACGCCAAGCACGCCTAAGGCAGATCACACGCGGTTGATTCAAGGCCCCCGACGATGCCTTCGTCGGGGGCCTTGTGCTTAGCTGTCACTGGGTTGGCCGAGGAGCCTCCCGCGTGGAAGCAGCTGGCTCGCATGGGGCGGACTCGGTGGCGGCGAGTCGGCGGACGCCGTACCAGCCCGTCCAGGGGCCGATCATCGCCAGCAGGATCGAGAACACAATGCCCAGGTAGTTGAACAGGGCCCAGGGTGCGTAATCCAGGGTGGCGACGCCCAAGGTGCCGGCCATGTAGATGGCAGAGACGGTCCAGGGGGCCAGTGGCTCGGGAATCATGCCGCCATCCTCCATGCTGCGTGACAGTACCAGCGGGTGCAGGCGGCGTTTTTGGTACTGCTCGGCGAACAGTTCTCGGGTAAGGAAGAAGGTCACGTAGCTGTTGCCGGTGGCCAGAATGATGGTGCAGCTGGCAGCCAGTGACGCCAGGATCGTGCCACGTGCCGAGCGCACGTAGGCCAGACTGCGGTCAAGCACCACCTTGAGGATGCCGGAGGCCTCAAGGGCTGAGGCAAAGAAGAAGGCACACAGAGCGAACAGCACCGCACCGTGCATGCTGTAGAGGCCGCCGCGATTTAGCAGACTCGCCAGTGCCGCTGGCAGGGTGGAAACGTCAAGGCCCGGGTTGAAGCTGGTCAGCAGACTGACGTTGAAGCCGGACACTGCTGCCTGAGCGACCGCCTCAAGGCTCGCGCCCTGAACGATCATGGCCAGCAGGGCGGCGCAGGCCGAAGCCAGAAACAGCACCACCAGGGTGGGTTTCTTGCGAATCGATCCGTAGAGCACGATGGCCACCGGCAGCAGCAGCAGCGGGTTGAGGCGATAGAGGCCGTCAAGGGTATTGGCACTGGCAGCGATGGCGGCCGGCATACCCGCGCCCAGCTCCATGTTGAGCCCCAGCATCAGGTAGACCACCGCCGCCACCAGGGCGGCGGGGAGTGAGGTGTACATCAGGTTGCGAATATGGCGATAGAGGTCCTCGCCCACCACCATGGAGGCCATGATGGTGGTGTCCGACAGCGGTGACAGCTTGTCGCCGAAGTAGGCGCCGGAGAGCACGGCGCCGGCGGTGATCGCCAGGTTGATGTCCATGGCTGCAGCGATGCCCATGATGGCCACGCCGAGGGTGCCGGCGGACCCCCAGGAGGTGCCGGTGAAGGTGGAGACGATGGCGGTGCCAAGAAATGCCATGACGTAGAGGTAGCGAGGGTCGATCAGCTCCAGGCCATGGTAGATGAAGTAGGGAATGGTGCCCGAGATCATCCAGCTGCCGATGATGATGCCGATGCTGTAGAGCACCAGCAGGGCGGACAGGGCGGTTTTGACCTTGGCGCCCATGATGTCCATGACCCCTTCCCAGGTTCCGCCATGAAGAAGGCTGAACAGGGTGGCGGCGGCACCTAGGGTGATCAGTACCAGCTCGGTGGGAAGGCCCGCTACCACGATGCCGTAGACGATGGCGAAGGCGATGGCGGTGAGCAGCAGCAGGGATGGAGCAAGGCCAGGTTGTCGTTGTGTTGCTGGCATGGGATGTCCTCCTCAGGGTGATCAGTGATCGAGCGCGGTGAACCCCCGCTCCAGGTCGGCGATGATCTCGTCAATGTCTTCCAGCCCGATGGCCAGACGGATCAGTGGCTGGCCGCTACCGTCGGGACGCAGCGGAGACAGGGCGAGGCTTTCGTAGCCACCCCAGCTCACCCCAATTCGCATCAGCTGCAGGGCATTGATGAAGCGTTCCACCCGCGGGTAGCTGGGATCGTGCAAGGCGAAGCTGAGCAGGCCCGAGTGGCCCTTGAGCTGACGTGCCGCCCACTCAGCCGCCGGACCCTGGGCAAGGCTTGGGTGATACACCGCGGCCACCTGTGGATGGGCGTCAAGGAAGGCGGCAATCGCCTGGCCGTTGCGCAGGTGTTCTGCCATTCGCACCGGCAGAGTGCGCAGGCCACGCAGGATCAGCGACGCGCTGTGGGGCGAGAGCGCCGCTCCCAGCAGCTGGTGACCATTAGCGAAGAGCCTGTCGATCACCTCGGCGTTGCCGATGACGGCGCCACCGACCACGTCGCTGTGGCCGCCGATGTACTTCGATAGCGAGTGCACCACCAGGTCGATTCCATGGGTGATCGGCTTCTGGAACAGCGGAGTCGCCCAGGTATTGTCGATCAGCGTCAGAATGCCGTGCTTTCTGGCGATGCGGGCGATGGCCTCGAGATCGGCCAGTTCCATGCGCAGCGATGAAGGGCTCTCTATGTAGATCAGGCGTGTCTCGGGGCGCAGGTGGGCGCCAATGTCCTGGTGGCCGCTGATGCCGTCATGGCTGACGCCGTAGCGTGCCATCTGGTCGAGCAGCTCCACCGCGGGGCCATAGGTCTGATTGATGCGCAGGACGTGATCGCCCTGGCCGAGCAACGAGAACAGGGTGGCGGCGATCGCGCCCATGCCGGAAGCAAAGGCCTTGCACGCCTCGCCCCGCTCCAGTGCGGCCAACTTGTCTTCCAGCAGCTTGACCGTCGGGTTGAGCCCTCTGCTGTAGATGAAGTGCTGGCGCTCGTCCAGCTGGGCACGGCTGAAACTCTCGAGGTCGGGGAAGGTAAAGATGCTGGTCTGGTAGAGCGGAGGCGCCACCGCGCCGTGATGCTCCTGGCGCTGTTCATAGGCATGACTGCAGATATGTCGATCCAGTGGATCCATGGCGCATCCTCGGTAAAGTGGAAAAGGCTATCAGCCTGTCTGATAGGTAAGCTAGCACGGGGGTCCGCAGGCGACAATTGATCCAGAAGGGGTTTACGGCTAACGTCGAAAGGACTCGCCGGCCTCTTCCGATAGTGGACCCCAACTGTATGAAACGACTTTATTTGTCAGACACCGTCGCAGGAGAGATCAGCGCCTACATCGCCGCTAAGGAGCTGGCGCCGGGGACACAGCTACCCTCGATGGGAGAGTGGATGGAGCGGCTTGAGGTAGGTCGCTCGACCCTGAGAGAGGGACTCAAGAAGCTGGAGGCGGAAGGCATCATCGACATCGTCAATGGCAAGGGCCTGTTTGTCAGCGAGCAGCGCACCTTCCAGTTGCTGGCGAGCCTCGGGATCAAGGACGCCAAGGCCCACTTGATCGAGATGCTCGAGGTCCGCGAGGCGCTTGAGGTCCAGGCGATCGTGCTGGCGATACGCCACGCCGCCGATCATCAGCTCGACGCCATGGCCAGCCATCTGGACGATTACCGTCGCGCCAGGGAAAAGGAGGACTTTCTGGGGGTGAGCGAGGCCGACGCCGCCTTTCACCTGGCCATCTACCACGCCTGCGGCAATCGTGTACTGGTGGGATTGATCCAGATGATGCATGACGAACTGTATCTGTCCTGGGACTCACCGGAAGATCGACTCCGGATATTCGATGCCGGTTTTCCGTTTCATGAAGCCCTGCTGGAGGCCATGCAGCAACGGGACGAGCCGGCGGCGCGGGCTGCGTTTACCCACTTGATCGCGGCAACCCGCCAAAGCGTCGACGCCCTCTCTGCCTGAGCCCTCACAGGTTGTCGAGCCTGCGTCGACGGGGTGACGGCGGCGCCGCGCCCACTGGGGCATTCACCTCCCAGCCTGGGGCGATTAACGCATCCGGGGCCGGCGTCGCAGGGTTCTGAATGGCGATTATCCTAGGAAGGCGACCGAGAGCCGCGTCTGCTCAAGCGTGAGCCGGAATGCGCGCGCATTTCCGGCGCAAGCTGTCTTTCGATAGACTATGCCCTTTTCCCGCGTAAGGGGCGAGGAATGACCATTGGTGAGCTGATCCGGCTGTTGAGTGATGGCGAGTTTCACTCTGGACAGCAGCTGGGCGAGAAGCTGGGGGTGTCCCGAGCGGCGGTGTGGAAGCAGCTGCGCAAGCTCGAGGATCTTGGCATTCCCATGCAAGCGGTGAAAGGGCAGGGGTATCGCCTGGCAGAGCCGTTGGAACTGCTTGAAGGACCGGCGGTGGTGGCGGCGCTGTCCCGTGACTCGCGTCAGCACCTCGCTCGCCTGTTCGTGGAAGACACCCTTCCATCCAGTAACGAGTTTCTGCGCGAGCGCTTTCGTCAGGGCGCTGGGCATGGCGAGGCTTGCCTGGTCGAGCAGCAGTCTGCGGGGCGCGGACGGCGTGGCCGGATCTGGACGACCCCCTGGGGGCGTACCCTGATGTGTTCCGTGGGCTGGCGCTTTGACGCCGGCGTTGCGGCGCTGGAAGGGCTCAGTCTGGCGATCGGCGTGGTGCTGGCCCAGATGCTGGAGCGCCACGGCTTGAATCCCGCCTTGAAGTGGCCGAATGACGTACTGCTTCCCGATGGCCAGGGTGGCTTTGGCAAGTTGGCCGGCATCCTGGTGGAAATGAGCGGAGATGCCGCGGGCCCCTGTGAGGTAGTGCTGGGGATGGGAATCAACGTGGATCTGCCTGATAGCTTCCGGGCGCGCATCGATCAGCCGGTCGCCTGTGTACATGATCAGGCGCCAGGGCTTTCCCGCAACGTCATGGCGGCAGAGCTGCTGGACGGCTTGTTGACCATGCTGGCAGGCTTTGAGGAGAACGGGTTTGCGGCCTGGAAAGACGAGTGGAACGCGCGCCACGCCTTTGCTGGCTGGGATATCGAGATCATCAGGGGCGAGCGCCGGGAGCTCGCCCGGGCGGGAGAAGTGGATGACAACGGCAATCTCTGGGTGCGCAAGGATGAGCAGGATGAGCGCCTTGTCGGAGGAGAGATCAGCGTGCGAGCGCGCCCATGATTCTTGACCTGGATATCGGCAATACTCTGTCCAAATGGCGCCTCAAGGATGCTGATAGCAGCGAGATACGCTCGCGCGGTGCGGTATGGACCCGGGAGGAGTGGAAGCCTGGAGCGGACATCCCGGATCTCGACGTGGTCGAGACCGTGCGGATTTCCAGTGTGGCGCGTCGTTCGGTGCTGGCCCAGACGGAATCGTTGCTGAAGGACAGGGTACGCTCCGTCCACGTGGCACGTTCCTGTCGTGAAGCCCTTGGGGTCACCAACGGCTACCACGAACCCGGACGATTGGGCGTGGATCGCTGGATGGGGGTCCTGGCCGGTTATCAACTGGCGGGAGCCAGCTGCACGGTGGACTGTGGTAGTGCCATCACGGTGGATTTCGTGCTGCCTGGGGGGCGTCATCTTGGGGGCTATATACTCCCTGGGCTTCGTCTCATGAAGGAAAGCCTGAAACTCGGCACACGTAACGTGGCCATCGATCCGGACAGCGAGGCGGACGAGCTGCTGGCGCCAGGCCGGCGCACAGTGGAGGCCGTGAATCACGGGATTTATATGGCGGCTGTGAGTGCCGTCAACCGGATTTACAGTGAAGTGTGCGATCGCGAAGGGGTTGCCCTGCCGATGCTGGTCACGGGAGGGGATGCCCGAGTCGTCTCGAGGGGTATCCAGGTGCCCCACGCCATTTGGCCAGATATGGTCTATGCGGGACTCGAGGCGTGCTTTCCGCTCACCGCAGCAGAGCGTGCTGGCAAGATGGCTGGCGCCCCAGTGCCGCCTGCGCCAGTGGCGCTGGAAAAGATTCGTGCCGGATTAGCCTTCTCGATGCTGCTGTGACAAGGCCGGGAGCCGCGGGCCCCTGGTGTGCTCAGCGACGATGCGTGGGGCGGCTGTCGCCCAGGTCGGGGAGCCGCTCGGGGAAGTCGAGAGTCCTTTCATCCCACGCCAACAGGCGAGAAGGATGTGGTGTCCGAGCGAAAAAAGCGTTGAGGGCCTTGCGTTATTCGTTGGGCTTTGACACAATGCGCCGCGTTCCAAGGCAGGCGGCGAGGCCGCTGTCCTGTGTCGAGAAGGTGAAAAAGAATCTAGAGTAACGGATTCTTTTTAAAACAGCCACTTGACATCTTGGGGTGAGGCGATAAAATACGTCGCCAGTTGGAGGGGTTCCCGAGTGGCCAAAGGGAGCAGACTGTAAATCTGCCGCGAAAGCTTCGAAGGTTCGAATCCTTCCCCCTCCACCAGATTTTTTTCGATTACCCTTGGGTGGTCGAAGCGGAGCAGGCGGTCGGACGCTGCCAGGCTGGTCGGGTTCGATGAGCATGTTTCAGCAAGAATGACCTTGGGTCATGATGCGGGCATAGTTCAATGGTAGAACCTCAGCCTTCCAAGCTGATGATGCGGGTTCGATCCCCGCTGCCCGCTCCAGATTTCGGCGTGTGCCGTGTGTGTTGCGCCAAAGAGTGCGCTCATGTAGCTCAGGGGTAGAGCACACCCTTGGTAAGGGTGAGGTCGACGGTTCAAATCCGTCCATGAGCTCCATATAGAAAAGCGAGCCTTGGCTCGCTTTTTCTTTCTCCATCGCGTCTGCAGGGTGGAGTAGGGGTTGCCAGGCAAGCGTTGCTTCGCTATCATGGCGCCCGCTGTTGCAGAGGCTGCCCGCAAAGGGTGGTTTGCATCGAGTACAGGCCAGTAGCTCAATTGGCAGAGCAGCGGTCTCCAAAACCGCAGGTTGGGGGTTCGATTCCCTCCTGGCCTGCCAGTCTTCCCCAGGCTGGCAGTTTTTTATATACTTTCGTGTTTCGATTGCCGCGCCCTGAGGAGTCTCGTTTTCATGAAGCATAACGCCGAGGTGCAGGAGTCGCGCCACGACGGGCTCAAGTGGGCGGTTGTCGTCGTTCTTCTGGTGCTGGCCGTTGTTGGCAACACCTATTTTGCCGACCAGCCGCTTCTGTATCGTGTCCTGGGCGTTGTCGCCCTGTCTGTCGTTGCCGCTCTGGTGGCGCTGATGACCACCAAGGGGCGTGAGCTGGTCGAGCTTGCTCGTAGCGCCAGAAAGGAAATTCAACGTGTCGTCTGGCCGACGCGCCCTGAGACCATTCAGACCACTGCCATTGTGCTGGTGGCTGTGCTGGTAGTCGGGCTGCTGCTCTGGTTGATCGACACGCTGCTCAGCTGGGCGATGTCCGGCGTCATCGGTTAGGAGTCTTCATGTCCAAGCGTTGGTACGTCGTCCACGCCTACTCCGGCTTCGAGAAGCACGTCATGCGCTCGCTGATCGAGCGTGTGAAGATGCATGGCATGGAAGATCGCTTCGGTGAGATTCTGGTGCCGACCGAGGAAGTCGTCGAGATGCGCGACGGCAAGCGCCGCAAGAGTGAGCGCAAGTTCTATCCCGGCTACGTCCTGGTCGAGATGGAAATGGTTGACGAGACCTGGCACCTGGTCAATGAGACTCCGCGAGTCATGGGGTTCATTGGCGGTACCAAGGAAAAGCCGGCGCCGATCACTCAGCGTGAAGCTGATGCCATCCTTAGTCGTGTGAGAGATGGTGCGGAAAAGCCGCGGCCCAAGACCATGTTCGAGCCTGGGCAGTCTGTCCGCGTTATCGACGGGCCCTTTGCCGACTTCAATGGCGTGGTCGAAGAGGTCAATTATGACAAGAGCCGTCTGCAGGTCAGTGTGCTGATCTTCGGGCGTGCGACTCCGGTCGAGCTGGAATTTTCCCAGGTCGAGAAGGAGTAAGGCGAACAGCGCGCGGTGGGTCTGTCTAGGCAGGCCCGCCGCGGTGTGCTGTCCGCCTGTAGTCAGTAGGGGTCGCCTGGAATCAGGCGGCCGTTTTGTCCGGGGAGCCGCAAGGCGCTATTACCCAACTGGAGTCCATCATGGCCAAGAAAGTACAGGCTTACATCAAGCTGCAGGTTGCAGCCGGTAAAGCCAATCCGAGTCCCCCCGTGGGTCCCGCGCTGGGTCAGCACGGTGTCAACATCATGGAGTTCTGTAAGGCGTTCAACGCTGAGACGCAGAACATCGAGCCGGGTCTCCCGACTCCCGTGGTCATCACCGTCTACTCCGACCGCAGCTTCACCTTCGTCACCAAGACGCCGCCCGCTGCGGTGCTGCTGAAGAAGGCTGCTGGCATCAAGTCCGGCTCTGGCGAGCCGAACAAGAAGAAGGTCGGTACCGTGACCCGTGAGCAGCTCGAAGAGATCGCCAAGACCAAGGAGCCGGATCTGACGGCTGCTGATCTCGACGCCGCGGTGCGTACCATTGCTGGTAGCGCCCGTAGCATGGGCCTCAACGTGGAGGGTCTCTGATCATGGCTAAGCTTACCAAGCGCGCAAAGCAGATTCGCGACAAGGTTGACGCCAACAAGGCTTACTCTGTCGACGAGGCCGTGGCACTGCTCTCCGAGCTGTCCACCGTCAAGTTCAAGGAATCCCTGGACGTCGCTATCAACCTGGGTGTTGATCCGCGTAAATCTGACCAGGTGGTTCGCGGTGCGACCGTGATGCCTAACGGTACTGGCAAGGACGTGCGCGTTGCCGTCTTTACCCAGGGTGCCAACGAAGAAGCCGCCAAGGAAGCCGGTGCCGACATCGTCGGTATGGACGACCTGGCCGAGCAGGTCAAGAAAGGCCAGCTCGACTTCGACGTGGTCATCGCTTCTCCTGACGCCATGCGTGTGGTCGGTCAGCTGGGTCAGATCCTGGGTCCGCGCGGCCTGATGCCGAACCCCAAGGTCGGTACTGTGACTCCTGACGTTGCTACCGCCGTCAAGAACGCCAAGGCCGGTCAGGTGCGCTTCCGTACCGACAAGAACGGCATCATCCACGCTACCCTGGGCAAGGTCGATTTCGACGCCGACGCCATCAAAGGCAACCTGGATGCGCTGATCGCCGACCTGAAGAAGCTCAAGCCGAGCACTTCCAAGGGCGTGTACTTCAAGAAGATGACCCTGTCCACTACCATGGGCCCGGGTCTGACTGTCGATCACTCCGCGCTGGTGTGATGCGACACAACAGGCAAGACACTTTGCGGTCCCCGTGCCGGGTGAATCACCCGGCCGGCGGGGCACCGTCAAAGACCGCAGGCGCCGCCGTCTGACCCTCGGGTTGAATGCGGCTTAATCGCCCTCAGGGCACCTGCGCAGATGGTGTTGCCGCCAGGCATCTGGTGAGCACCATCCAAGAAGCCCCTCTTCTTTGAGTTATCGAGAAGGGGAGATGGTAACCACCGGAGCCCTCGGGTTCCGGCACGAAGGAGTGATCACAGTGGCACTAGCACTCGAAGGCAAGAAGGCAATTGTTGCCGAGGTCAGTGAAGTCGCCAAGGATGCACTCTCCGTCGTAGTTGCCGACTCTCGCGGCGTCGCGGTCCACAAGATGACCGAACTGCGCAAGCAGGCTCGCGAGAATGGCGTCCAGGTGCGCGTTGTGCGTAACACCCTGGCACGCCGCGCCCTGGCCGGTACTCCCTGGGAGTGCCTGTCAGAGTCTTTCGTAGGTCCGACCATGCTGGCCTTCTCCAATGAGCACCCGGGCGCTGCCGCCCGTCTGTTCAAGGAGTTCGCTAAGGATGAGAAGAACTTCGAAGTCAAGGCGCTGGCCTATGAAGGTGAGCTGATCCCGGCAAGCGATATCGACCGTCTGGCAACTCTGCCGACGTACGATGAGGCGATCGCCAAGCTGATGTCCGTCATGAAGGAAGCTTCTGCCGGCAAGCTGGTTCGTACCCTCGCTGCGCTGCGCGACCAGAAGCAGGAAGAAGCCGCTTAAGGCTCCCTGTCGACCGACCACGATCCACGCGTTCTCGGAAAACCGGGACGCCCGCAAAGTTAGGAATCTAGACAATGGCACTGACCAAAGAAGATATCATCAACGCCGTCTCCGACATGTCCGTGATGGAAGTTGTCGAGCTGATCGAAGCGATGGAAGAGAAGTTCGGCGTTAGCGCTGCCGCCGCTGTTGTGGCTGGCCCGGGTGCTGGCGGCGACGCCGGTGCTGCCGAAGAGCAGACCGAGTTCGACCTGGTGCTGACCTCTGCTGGCGACAAGAAAGTGAACGTCATCAAGGCCGTCCGCGAGATCACTGGTCTTGGCCTGAAGGAAGCCAAGGGCGCCGTCGACGGTGCTCCGGCGACCATCAAGGAAGCGATGAGCAAAGACGACGCAGAAGAAGCCAAGAAGAAGTTGGAAGAAGCCGGCGCTTCCGTGGAGCTCAAGTAATCCTTGTGCCCATGGCTTCACGCGCTGCGTAAGCTTCCACGGCTGGTGGCGGGACGCCCGCTACCGGCCTTTTTCTGTTGTCACTAGCTGCCTGTCCAACATCGGTCATGTAGCTTGCAGAATTCCGACGGCGAGTCACTCATTCCGAGGACTTGCCGTCAGCGCCTGACGGAGACCGTCCGTCGGGTGGCGCCGACACGCATCGGTCACCCATGGTGAACAAGCTGGGGAATACAGATGGCTTACTCATACACTGAGAAAAAACGCATCCGCAAGGATTTCGGCAAACTGCCCCAAGTGATGGATGTGCCTTACCTGCTGGCCATCCAGCTTGATTCCTACTACGACTTTCTCCAGCAGGACCGCTCCCCTGAGGAGCGCATGGAGGTAGGCCTGCACGCCGCCTTCAAGTCCGTGTTCCCGATCGAGAGCTTCTCCGGCAACGCCGCGCTCGAGTACGTGAGCTACCGCTTCGGCACTCCGGCGTTCGACGTCAAGGAATGCCAGCTGCGCGGTGTCACCTATTCCGCTCCCCTGCGTGTCAAGGTCCGCCTGATCATCTACGACAAAGAGTCGTCGAACAAGGCCATCAAGGACATCAAGGAGCAGGAAGTCTACATGGGGGAAATCCCCCTGATGACCGAGAACGGTACCTTTGTCGTGAATGGTACCGAGCGGGTCATCGTGTCCCAGCTGCACCGTAGTCCCGGCGTGTTCTTTGATCACGACAAGGGCAAGAGCCATAGCTCCGGCAAGCTTCTGTACTCTGCACGCGTGATTCCTTACCGCGGCTCCTGGCTGGACTTCGAGTTTGATCCGAAGGACAACGTCTTCGTGCGTATTGACCGTCGCCGCAAGCTGCCGGCGTCTGTTCTGCTGCGCGCGCTGGGCATGAGTGCCGAAGAGATTCTCGACGAGTTCTTCGACACCAGCACCTTCCACATCGAGAAGTCTGGCTTCTCTGTGGAGCTGGTGCCGTCGCGTCTGCGCGGCGAAACGGCCACCTTTGACATCAAGGGTGCCGACGGTGAGGTCATCGTCGAGGAAGGTCGTCGTGTTACTCAGAAGCACATTCGTCAGCTGGAGAAGGCTGGCCTTGAGCGTCTTGAAGTGCCGATGGATTACCTGTTCGGCAAGACCCTGGCCAAGGATCAGATCAATCCGGCCACGGGTGAGCTGATCTGCCCCTGCAACACCGAGATCACTCCAGAAATTCTGGAAGGCCTCGGGCAGGCCGGCATTACTACCATCGAAACGCTCTATACCAACGATCTGGACTGCGGTCCCTTCGTCTCCGACACGCTGAAGCTGGATACCACCGGCTCGCAGCTCGAGGCGTTGGTGGAAATCTACCGCATGATGCGTCCTGGCGAGCCGCCCACCAAGGAAGCCGCCGAGACGCTGTTCAACAACCTGTTCTTCACTGAAGACCGTTACGACCTGTCCGGCGTCGGTCGCATGAAGTTCAACCGTCGTCTGCGTCGTGAGTCCGACACCGGTTCCGGTGTGCTTGACCGTGCTGACATCCTGGATGTGCTGCGCGAGTTGATCAACATCCGTAACGGCTTCGGCGACGTCGATGATATCGACCACCTGGGTAACCGTCGTATTCGCTGCGTCGGTGAAATGGCAGAAAACCAGTTCCGTGTTGGCCTGGTGCGCGTCGAGCGTGCGGTCAAGGAGCGTCTGTCCATGGCCGAAAGCGAAGGCCTGATGCCCCAGGACCTGATCAATGCCAAGCCGGTGGCCGCTGCGGTGAAGGAGTTCTTTGGCTCCTCCCAGCTGTCCCAGTTCATGGACCAGAACAACCCGCTGTCCGAGGTGACCCACAAGCGTCGTGTGTCCGCTCTCGGCCCGGGTGGTCTGACCCGTGAGCGCGCAGGCTTCGAGGTGCGTGACGTTCACGCGACTCACTACGGCCGTCTGTGCCCGATCGAGACCCCTGAAGGTCCGAACATCGGTCTGATCAACTCGCTGGCGACCTACAGTCACACCAACAGCTACGGTTTCCTCGAGACCCCGTACCGTAAGGTCGTGGACGGTGTGGTCACCGACGACGTGGTCCACCTGTCGGCCATCGAGGAAGGTGACTTCGTCATCGCCCAGGCGTCTGCCACCGTCAACGGTGACAACAAGCTGGTCGACGACCTGGTCCAGGTCCGTCACCGCGGTGAAACCACCTTCATGCGTCCTGAGCAAGTGACGCTGATGGACGTGTCTCCGCGTCAGGTCGTCTCTGTGGCAGCGGCGCTGATCCCGTTCCTTGAGCACGATGATGCTAACCGCGCCCTGATGGGTGCGAACATGCAGCGTCAGGCGGTGCCCACCCTGCGTGCCGACAAGCCGCTGGTCGGTACCGGCATGGAGCGCTTCGTCGCCCGTGACTCCGGCGTCTGTGCCGTGGCTCGTCGTGGCGGCGTGATCGACTCGGTCGACGCCAAGCGCATCGTGGTGCGGGTCAATGAAGATGAGATCATCGGCGGTGAAGCCGGCGTCGATATCTACAACCTGACCAAGTACCTGCGCTCGAACCAGAACACCTGTCAGAACCAGCGCCCGATCGTGCGTCCTGGTGACAACGTGGCACGCGGTGACATCCTGGCCGACGGTCCGTCTGTCGACATGGGTGATCTGGCGCTTGGCCAGAACATGCGCATCGCCTTCATGCCCTGGAACGGCTACAACTTCGAGGACTCCATCCTGCTGTCCGAGCGGGTCGTCCAGGAAGACCGTTTCACTACCATCCACATCCAGGAGCTGACCTGTGTGTCGCGCGACACCAAGCTGGGGCCGGAAGAAATTACTTCCGATATCCCCAACGTCGGTGAGTCGGCACTCGGCAAGCTGGATGAAGCCGGCGTCGTGTACATCGGTGCCGAGGTGGGTGCAGGCGATATCCTGGTCGGTAAGGTCACCCCCAAGGGTGAAACCCAGCTGACTCCGGAAGAGAAGCTGCTGCGTGCCATCTTTGGTGAGAAGGCGTCCGACGTTAAGGACACCTCCCTGCGTGCCCCCACCGGCATGAAGGGTACCGTCATCGACGTTCAGGTGTTCACCCGCGACGGCGTCGAGAAGGACTCCCGTGCGCTGTCCATCGAGCAGATGCAGCTCGACGAAGTGCGCAAGGACCTTCAGGAAACCTACCGCATCGCGGAAGATGCCACCTTCGAGCGTCTCAAGCGCACGCTGTCTGGTCAGCCGGTCAACGGTGGTCCGCGTCTGTCCAAGGGCGACGTGCTGTCCGACGCCTATCTCGAGGAGCTCCCGCGTCAGCAGTGGTTCAAGCTGCGCATGCAGGACGAGAAGCTCAATGAACTGCTGGCCCAGGCCGACGAGCAGCTCGAGAACCGTCGCAAGGAAATGGACGAGCGCTTTGAAGACAAGAAGCGCAAGCTGACTCAGGGCGATGACCTGGCGCCGGGCGTGCTCAAGATCGTCAAGGTCTACCTGGCCATCAAGCGTCGTCTGCAGCCGGGTGACAAGATGGCCGGCCGTCACGGTAACAAGGGTGTCATCTCGGCCATCATGCCGATCGAGGACATGCCGTTCGACGATAACGGTGAGCCGATCGACGTCGTGCTGAACCCGCTGGGTGTACCGTCGCGTATGAACGTTGGTCAGATCCTCGAGACCCACCTGGGTATGGCTGCCCGTGGGCTTGGTGTGAAGATCGAGCACATGCTGCGTGACGCTCGCGAGCAACAGCTCGGCCAGCTGCGCGAGTTCCTGGGGCAGGTGTACAACTCCACCCAGGGCACCCGCGTCGAAGAGATCGAGTCGCTGACCGATGACGAGGTCATCGCGCTGGCCAAGAACCTGAAGAAGGGCGTGCCGATGGCGACGCCGGTGTTCGACGGTGCCAAGGAGCACGAGATCAAGCACCTGCTGAAGCTGGCCGACCTGCCGGATTCTGGTCAGATGACGCTGTATGACGGGCGTACCGGTGAGTCGTTCGATCGTCCGGTGACCGTGGGCTACATGTACATGCTCAAGCTCAACCACCTGGTCGACGACAAGATGCACGCGCGTTCCACCGGCTCCTACTCGCTGGTCACCCAGCAGCCGCTGGGCGGCAAGGCGCAGTTCGGTGGTCAGCGCTTTGGTGAGATGGAGGTCTGGGCCCTGGAGGCCTACGGCGCCGCTTACACTCTGCAGGAAATGCTCACGGTCAAGTCCGATGACGTGGAAGGTCGTACCAAGATGTACAAGAGCATCGTGGATGGCGACCACACCATGCAGGCGGGCATGCCGGAATCCTTCAACGTACTCGTGAAGGAAATCCGCTCGCTGGGCATCGATATCGAACTGGAGAGCTGAGGCGGCCCGAAAGGCGCTTCAATGAATGACGGTCCGCGGGGGCGCAAGCCCCCGCCCATGACAACTCCGCAACGGAGCCGACCTAATGAAAGATTTGGTGAAAGTCCTCAAATCGCAGTCTCAGTCCGACGAGTTCGATGCGATCAAGATTACGCTCGCGTCGCCGGACATGATCCGCTCCTGGTCCTTTGGCGAGGTCAAGAAGCCGGAGACCATCAACTATCGGACGTTCAAGCCCGAGCGTGATGGCCTGTTCTGTGCCAAGATCTTTGGCCCGGTGAAGGACTACGAGTGCCTGTGCGGCAAGTACAAGCGCATGAAGCACCGCGGCATCATCTGCGAAAAGTGTGGCGTTGAAGTCACCAAGGCCGCCGTGCGTCGCGAGCGCATGGGGCACATCGAGCTGGCAAGCCCAGTCGCGCACATCTGGTTCTTGAAGTCACTGCCGTCGCGTATCGGCATGCTGATGGACATGACCCTGCGTGACATCGAGCGTGTGCTCTATTTCGAGAGCTTCATGGTCGTCGATCCCGGCATGACCACCCTCGAGCGTGGCCAGCTGCTCAACGACGAGCAGTATTTCGAGGCCCTCGAGGAATTCGGCGATGACTTCGATGCCCGCATGGGTGCCGAAGCCGTCCAGGCCATGCTCAAGGATATCGATCTCGAGGAAGAGATCGAGCGCCTGCGTGAAGAGATTCCGCAGACCAATTCCGAGACCAAGATCAAGAAACTGTCCAAGCGCCTCAAGCTGCTCGAAGCCTTCCAGGGCTCTGGCAACGACCCGGCGTGGATGGTGATGGAAGTGCTGCCTGTCCTGCCCCCGGACCTGCGTCCGCTGGTGCCGCTGGACGGTGGTCGCTTCGCGACCTCGGATCTGAACGATCTGTACCGTCGCGTGATCAACCGTAACAACCGCCTGAAGCGTCTGCTCGACCTTAACGCGCCGGACATCATCGTGCGCAACGAGAAGCGCATGCTGCAGGAGTCCGTGGATGCGCTGCTCGACAACGGTCGTCGCGGTCGCGCCATCACCGGTTCCAACAAGCGCCCGCTCAAGTCGCTGGCCGACATGATCAAGGGTAAGCAGGGGCGTTTCCGTCAGAACCTGCTGGGTAAGCGTGTCGACTACTCCGGTCGTTCCGTTATCACCGTGGGTCCGACCCTGCGTCTGCACCAGTGCGGTCTGCCCAAGAAGATGGCGCTGGAGCTGTTCAAGCCGTTCATCTACTCCAAGCTGCAGGCAAGCGGCCAGGCGTCCACCATCAAGGCCGCCAAGAAGATGGTCGAGCGCGAGCTGCCGGAAGTGTGGGACATCCTCGCTGACGTCATTCGCGAGCACCCGGTGCTGCTGAACCGTGCGCCGACCCTGCACCGTCTCGGCATCCAGGCCTTCGAGCCGCTGCTGATCGAAGGTAAGGCGATCCAGCTCCACCCGCTGGTGTGTGCTGCCTACAACGCCGACTTTGACGGTGACCAGATGGCCGTTCACGTACCGCTGACGCTGGAAGCCCAGCTCGAGGCGCGTGCGCTGATGATGGCCACCAACAACGTGCTGTCGCCGGCCAACGGCGAGCCGATCATCGTGCCTTCCCAGGACGTGGTGTTGGGTCTGTACTACATGACCCGTGAGCGCATCAACGCCAAGGGCGAGGGCATGGTGTTCTCCGACCTCAACGAGGTCGAGCGCGCCTTCGGCACCCAGAGTGTATCGCTGCACGCCCGCGTCAAGGTTCGTCTGGACGAAGTGGATGTCGACGAGGAGACCGGCGAGCGCAGCGAGCACCGTCGCCTGCGTGACACCACGGTCGGTCGTGCGCTGCTGTTCCGCATTCTGCCGGAAGGGGTGCCCTTCGACCTGGTCGATCAGGCCATGAAGAAGAAGGCCATCTCCAAGCTGATCAACGAAGTGTATCGCCGTGCCGGTCTCAAGGCAGCGGTCATCTTTGCTGACCAGCTGATGTACACCGGTTTCCGTCTGGCGACCTGGTCCGGCGCCTCCATCGGCGTCAACGACTTCGTCATCCCGGACGCCAAGGCCGAGATCGTCGAGGCGGCTGAGGAAGAGGTCAAGGAAATCGAGGACCAGTTCTCCTCCGGTCTGGTGACCGCGGGCGAGAAGTACAACAAGGTCATCGATATCTGGGCGCGTGCCAACGACCAGGTGGCCAAGGCCATGATGGCGGGCATCTCCAAGGAGACCGTGGTCGATCGTGAAGGCAAGGAAGTCGAACAGGACTCCTTCAACAGCGTCTTCATCATGGCCGACTCCGGTGCCCGTGGTAGTGCCGCCCAGATCCGCCAGCTGGCGGGTATGCGTGGCCTGATGGCCAAGCCGGACGGCTCGATCATCGAGACCCCGATCGTCGCCAACTTCCGTGAAGGTCTGAACGTACTGCAGTACTTCATCTCGACCCACGGTGCACGTAAAGGTCTGGCGGATACGGCCCTCAAGACGGCCAACTCCGGTTACCTGACACGCCGTCTGGTCGACGTGGCGCAGGACATGGTCATCACCGAGACCGACTGTGGTACCGAGCACGGCCTGACCCTGCACCCGGTCATCGAAGGCGGTGACATCATCGTCTCGCTGGCTCAGCGTGTACTCGGCCGCGTGGTCGCCCAGGACGTCATCGACCCGAGCACCGACGAAGTGCTGATCCCGCGCGGCACCCTGTTGGACGAGGCCTGGTGTGCCCAGCTCGATACCATGGGCGTCGACGAGATCATCGTGCGCAGCACCATCACCTGTGAAACCAGTCACGGTGTGTGTTCTTCCTGCTACGGTCGTGACCTGGCCCGCGGTCATCAGGTCAATATCGGTGAGTCGGTCGGCGTTATCGCCGCCCAGTCCATCGGTGAGCCTGGTACCCAGCTGACCATGCGTACCTTCCACATCGGTGGTGCCGCCTCGCGGGCCTCTGCGGTGGACAGCGTTCAGGTCAAGCACGGTGGCAAGGTCCGCCTGCACAACATCAAGTATGTTGAGCGCGCCGACGGCAAGCTGGTGGTGGTGTCTCGCTCCAGTGCCCTGGCGGTAGCCGATGAGCACGGTCGTGAGCGCGAGTACTACAAGCTGCCCTACGGTGCTGAGCTGTCGGTACGTGACGGTGATGCAGTGGATGCCGGCCAGTCAGTGGCCAAGTGGGATCCGCACACTCACCCGATCGTGGCCGAGGCAGAAGGTCAGGTGCACTACGTCGACATGGACGAAGGCCTGACCATGCACCGCAGCGTCGATGAGATGACCGGCCTGTCCTCGATCGAAATTATCGAGTCCGCCGCTCGCCCGATGGCAGGTCGCGACAAGCGCCCGATGATCATGCTCAATGACGCTGGCGGCAAGCCGGTGACCGTGACCGGTAGCGATACGCCCGTGCAGTATCCGCTGCCCGGTAACGCCATCGTCACCGTCGACAATGGCTCAGCCATCGGCGTTGGTGAAATCGTCGCTCGTATCCCGGTGGAAGCGTCCGGTAACAAGGACATCACCGGTGGTCTGCCGCGCGTGGCCGACCTGTTCGAAGCGCGTAAGCCGAAAGAGCCGGCGATCCTGGCCGAAATCAGCGGTGTGATCAGCTTCGGCAAGGAAACCAAGGGTAAGCGTCGCCTGACGATCACCCCGTCCGAAGGCGATCCTTTCGAGATGCTGATTCCCAAGTGGCGTCAGATTGCCGTCTTCGAGGGTGAGTCGGTCGAGAAGGGTGAGGTGATCTCGGACGGCCCGAGCAACCCCCATGACATCCTGCGCCTGCTCGGCATCGCCGAACTGGCCAAGTACATCGTGGCCGAAGTTCAGGACGTCTATCGTCTGCAGGGCGTTGGCATCAACGACAAGCACATCGAAGTGATCGTGCGTCAGATGCTGCGCAAGGTCGAAATCACTGATGCTGGTGATTCCGACTTCATCCCGGGTGATCAGGTCGAGCTGGTCCGCGTGCTGGAGCAAAATGGCGAGCTCCAGACGAAGGACAAGTTCCAGGCCAAGTACCAGCGCCTGCTGCTGGGTATCACCAAGGCCAGCCTGGCCACCGAGTCGTTCATCTCTGCGGCCTCCTTCCAGGAGACAACCCGCGTGCTGACCGAGGCGGCGGTAACCGGCAAGCGCGACTATCTGCGCGGCCTGAAGGAAAACGTGGTGGTGGGACGTCTGATCCCGGCCGGTACCGGTCTGACCCATCACGAGGAGCGTCGCCGCAAGCGTGAAGACGCCGAGCGACTGCTTCAGCCGTCTGCGTACGATGTCGAGCAGGAGCTGGGTGCCCAGCTTACCGCGCTGGACTCGGACGACGACGAGATCTGATGTCGGCATAAGCCTGGAGCCTTTGCGGCTCCGGGCTTGACGCGCCTTGGCATCAGCCAGTAGAATGCGCAGCCTTTAACAGTGGGGTGGGTGTATCCGCGCCACTGTGAAAAGGCTTAGGCAACCCATTGGAGTCAGCTAACAGCTATGGCAACGATTAATCAGCTCGTGCGCAAGCCGCGCAAGCGCCAGGCCGCGAAGACCGACGTGCCTGCGCTTCAGGCCTGCCCGCAGAAGCGCGGCGTCTGTACCCGCGTCTACACCACCACCCCGAAGAAGCCGAACTCCGCACTGCGGAAGGTCTGCCGTGTGCGCCTGACCAACGGCTACGAGGTGTCCTCTTACATCGGCGGTGAAGGCCACAATCTGCAGGAGCACTCCGTGGTCCTGATCCGTGGCGGTCGAGTAAAGGACCTTCCGGGTGTGCGTTATCACACCGTTCGCGGCGCTCTCGACACCTCCGGTGTCCAGAACCGTAAGCAGGGCCGTTCCAAGTACGGTACCAAGCGTCCGAAGTCCTAAGGGCTACGTCGCTTCCATTACCAGATTGACCCGGTCTGATAAGAGTAAGGTCGAGCCGCCTATCGCGTGTCTCGGGTTTACCTGAAGGACCCTTCAACCGAGGGCTTATCATGCCTAGAAGAAGAGTTGCGGCCAAGCGCGAGATTCTGCCGGATCCTAAGTTCGGATCCGAGCGTCTGGCCAAGTTCATGAACCACCTGATGATCAGCGGCAAGAAGTCCGTAGCTGAGCGTATCGTCTATGGTGCGCTGGACAGGGTTGCCGAGCGTTCCAATGAAGAGCCGCTGGAGATCTTCGACAAGGCGCTGGAAACGATCCAGCCGATGGTCGAGGTGAAGTCTCGCCGCGTTGGCGGTGCGACCTATCAGGTGCCGGTCGAAGTCCGTCCGTCCCGCCGCCAGGCGCTTGCCATGCGCTGGCTGGTGGACGCCGCTCGCCGTCGTGGCGAGAAGACCATGGTGCAGCGTCTGGCTGGCGAAATGCTGGATGCAGCCGAAGGCAAGGGTTCGGCAGTCAAGAAGCGTGAAGACGTGCATCGCATGGCAGAAGCCAACAAGGCCTTCTCTCACTACCGCTTCTAAAGCGCATCGCCAACCAACGGGAGTTACATCGTGGCTCGCAAGACTCCGCTTAAGCGTTACCGCAATATCGGTATCGTGGCCCACGTCGACGCCGGTAAGACGACTACTACCGAGCGTGTCCTGTTCTATACCGGTCTGTCCCACAAGGTCGGTGAGGTCCATGAGGGCGCTGCCACCATGGACTGGATGGAGCAGGAGCAGGAGCGTGGTATCACTATCACCTCCGCGGCGACTACCTGCTTCTGGCAGGGCATGAACAAGCAGTTCGATGAGCACCGCATCAACATCATCGACACTCCTGGACACGTTGACTTCACCATCGAAGTCGAGCGTTCCCTGCGTGTTCTTGACGGTGCCGTCGTCGTGCTGTGTGGCTCCTCCGGTGTGCAGCCGCAGACCGAGACCGTCTGGCGCCAGGCCAACAAGTACGAAGTTCCGCGCATGGTGTTCGTCAACAAGATGGACCGTAGCGGCGCTGACTTCTTCATGGTCGTCAACCAGCTGAAGGATCGTCTTGGCGCCAACGTCGTGCCGATCCAGATCAACTGGGGCTCCGAGGACGAGTTCAAGGGCGTTATCGACCTCATCCAGATGAAGGCCATCCTGTGGGATGAAGACAACTTCGGGATGAACTACGACCTCGTTGATATCCCGGCGGAGCTCCAGGAGACCGCTGAAGAGTATCGCGAGCAGATGGTCGAGGCCGCCGCCGAGGCGTCCGAAGAACTGATGGAGAAGTACCTCGAAGAGGGCGAGCTGACCATCGACGAGATCAAGGCTGGTCTGCGTCGTCGTACTCTCGACAACGAGATCGTGCTGGTCACCTGTGGTTCTGCGTTCAAGAACAAGGGTGTTCAGGCCGTTCTCGATGGCGTCATCGAGTACATGCCGTCTCCCACCGAGGTCAAGGCGATCGAAGGTGAGCTGGACGACAAGGACGGCACCATCGCGACTCGTGAAGCCGACGACAGCGCTCCGTTCGCTGCGCTGGCGTTCAAGATCGCGACCGACCCCTTCGTTGGTACCCTGACCTTCATTCGCGTCTACTCTGGCGTGCTGAAGTCCGGTGACAGCGTCTACAACTCCGTCAAGCAGAAGAAGGAGCGCGTCGGTCGTATCGTCCAGATGCACTCCAACTCTCGCGAGGAGATCAAGGAAGTTCTGGCTGGCGACATCGCCGCCTGTATCGGCCTGAAGGACGTGACCACCGGTGACACCCTGTGCGACCTGAACGACAAGATCGTTCTCGAGCGCATGGAGTTCCCGGATCCGGTTATCTCTGTCGCGGTCGAGCCTAAGTCCAAGGCTGACCAGGAAAAGATGGGTATTGCACTGGGCAAGCTGGCCCAGGAAGATCCGTCCTTCCAGGTCAAGACCGACGAAGAGACTGGCCAGACCATCATCTCCGGCATGGGTGAGCTTCACCTGGACATCATCGTTGACCGCATGCGTCGCGAGTTCAAGGTGGAAGCCAACATCGGTAAGCCGCAGGTGGCCTATCGCGAGACGATTCGTCAGAGCGTCGAGCAGGAAGGCAAGTTCGTTCGTCAGTCCGGTGGTCGCGGTCAGTACGGTCACGTACACCTGCGTATCGAGCCGTTGACGGCCGAAGACAAGGGCGACGACGAAGATATGCACTTCAAGTTCGCTTCCGAGATCGTCGGCGGTGTGGTTCCCAAGGAATACGTACCGGCCGTCGAGAAAGGGGCCTATGAGCAGCTCCAGAACGGTGTCATCGCGGGCTACCCGATGATCGACGTTAAGGTGACGCTGTTCGACGGTTCCTACCATGACGTGGACTCCAACGAGACCGCGTTCAAGGTCGCCTCTTCCATGGCGATCAAGCAAGGCGCACCCAAGGCCAAGGCAGTTCTGCTCGAGCCGGTGATGAAGGTCGAGGTCGTGACCCCTGAAGAATTCATGGGTGACGTCATGGGCGACCTGAACCGCCGTCGGGGCCTGGTCCAGGGTATGGATGACTCTTCCTCTGGTAAGGTCATTCGCGCCACCGTGCCGCTGGCTGAGATGTTCGGTTACGCAACCGATCTGCGCTCTCAGACCCAGGGCCGCGCAAGCTACACCATGGAGTTTGCGGACTACGAAGAGGCGCCGTCCAGCGTCGTTGAAGCCGTCATCAACCAGAACGGTTAACCGTTAGCTAACGAAAGAGGTCATAGCAGTGGCTAAGGAAAAATTCGAACGTTCCAAACCGCACGTCAACGTCGGCACCATCGGTCACGTCGACCACGGTAAGACTACCCTGACGGCGGCCCTGACCCGCGTTTCTGCCGAGGTATTCGGCGGTGACTGGCGCGAGTTCGACACCATCGACAACGCTCCGGAAGAGCGTGAGCGTGGTATCACCATCGCGACCTCTCACGTCGAGTATCAGTCCGAGGAGCGTCACTACGCTCACGTCGACTGCCCGGGACACGCTGACTACGTCAAGAACATGATCACCGGTGCTGCCCAGATGGACGGCGCTATCCTGGTCTGTTCCGCCGCTGACGGCCCCATGCCGCAGACTCGCGAGCACATCCTGCTGTCTCGCCAGGTTGGCGTTCCGTTCATCGTCGTGTTCCTGAACAAGGCCGACATGGTCGACGACGAAGAGCTGCTCGAGCTGGTCGAGATGGAAGTTCGTGAACTTCTGTCCGAGTACGACTTCCCGGGCGACGACACTCCGATCATCACCGGCTCTGCCCTGATGGCTCTGGAAGGCAAGGACGACAACGGCATGGGTACTACCGCCGTTGCCAACCTGATCAAGGCCCTGGATGCTTACATCCCTGAGCCGGAGCGTGCTGTCGACCAGCCGTTCCTGATGCCGATCGAAGACGTGTTCTCCATCTCTGGTCGCGGTACCGTTGTGACCGGTCGTGTTGAGCGCGGCATCGTCAAGCCGGGCGAAGAGATCGAGATCGTTGGTATCAAGGACACCACCAAGACTACCGTTACCGGTGTCGAGATGTTCCGTAAGCTGCTCGACGAAGGTCGTGCAGGCGAGAACGTCGGTGCCCTGCTGCGTGGTACCAAGCGTGACGAAGTCGAGCGTGGTCAGGTTCTGGCCAAGCCGGGCACCATCACTCCGCACACTCAGTTCGAGGCGGAAGTGTACGTGCTGAGCAAGGACGAAGGTGGTCGTCACACTCCGTTCTTCAAAGGCTACCGTCCGCAGTTCTACTTCCGTACCACTGACATCACTGGTACCTGTGAACTGCCGGAAGGCGTTGAGATGGTTATGCCGGGCGACAACGTCCAGATGACTGTCAACCTGATCGCTCCGATCGCCATGGACGAAGGTCTGCGCTTCGCTATCCGCGAAGGCGGCCGTACCGTCGGCGCTGGCGTCGTGGCCAAGATCCTGGTCTAAGTTAGACCGGTGATCACCGAAGGGGGCTCCGCAAGGAGCCCCCTTTTCTGCGCATCGTCATTGAGGGTTTGACTCTCGGTGGCGTGGCGCATATAATGCGCATCCTTTGAATGCGTGGGTTGACGGCTCGCGCCGTCAAGTTCCATTGGAGTTAGGGCAAATGCAGAACCAGAAGATTCGCATTCGGTTGAAGGCTTTCGACCATCGCCTGATCGACCAGTCCGCTGCGGAAATCGTTGATACCGCCAAGCGTACCGGCGCCCAGGTTCGTGGTCCGATTCCTCTGCCGACTAATCGCGAGCGTTACACTGTGCTGGTTTCCCCGCACGTGAACAAGGACGCCCGTGATCAGTACGAGATTCGTACCCACAAGCGTGTGCTCGACATCGTTGAGCCGACCGAGAAGACTGTCGACGCCCTGATGAAGCTCGACCTCGCCGCTGGCGTGGACGTGCAGATCAAGCTCGACTGATATCACTAGACACTCGCGGCCCAGCGTCCCTCGATGTGAAAGATGAGGTTCAGCAGCCGCCACGCCGGGATGGCGTTACACAACGTGCTAGTGGAATGCTCTGGAAAGGGCAGCCATAGCGGGTGATAGCCCCGTACACTATAGGAGACTAAGCATGACTATCGGTTTGGTCGGTAGAAAGGCCGGTATGACCCGTGTCTTTACCGAAGACGGCGCATCTGTGCCCGTGACCGTTATCGAGGTTGAGCCCAACCGCGTGACCTGCGTGAAGTCTGTCGAATCCGACGGCTACGCTGCGGTTCAGGTGACAACCGGCTCCCGCAAAGCCAAGCATCTGTCCAAGGCCCAAGCTGGCCTGTACGCCAAGGCAGGTGTTGAGGCTGGTCGTTCTCTGATGGAGTTTCGTCTGACTGAAGGCGAAGACGCTCCTGAAGTGGGCGGCGAACTCACCGTATCCCTCTTCGAAGCTGGTCAAAGCGTTGACGTGACCGGCACTTCCAAGGGTAAGGGCTTCCAGGGCGCTGTTAAGCGCTGGAACTTCCGTACCCAGGACAACAGCCACGGTAACTCTCTGTCCCACCGTGCCCCCGGTTCTATCGGCATGTGCCAGACCCCGGGTCGCGTATTCAAGGGCAAGAAGATGGCCGGCCAGATGGGCAACGCACGTTGCACCGTTCAGAGCCTGGAAATCGTCCGTGTCGATGCCGAGCGCAACTTGCTGCTGATCAAAGGTGCCGTTCCTGGCGCTACTGGCAGTGATGTCATCGTGCGCAGCGCCGTCAAAGCTGGCTGAAGGGGAACTTTCCAATGAATCTGAATCTTGCAGGTGCAAGCGCTGGGACTGTTGAACTGTCCGACGCTACCTTTGGCAAAGAATTCAACGAAGCGCTCGTGCATCAGGTCGTCACTGCCTATCTGGCTGGTGGTCGCCAGGGTACCCGCGCCCAGAAGAACCGTTCCGACGTCCGTGGCGGCGGCAAGAAGCCGTGGCGCCAGAAGGGCACCGGTCGCGCTCGCGCCGGTACCATCCGTTCGCCGATCTGGCGCACCGGTGGTGTGACCTTCGCGGCTCGTCCGCAGGACCACTCCCAGAAGGTCAACCGCAAGATGTACCGTGCGGCCATGCGCTCGATTCTGTCCGAGCTGGTCCGTCAGGAACGCCTTGTTGCCGTTGACGCCTTTTCTGTCGAGTCACCGAAAACCAAGCAGCTGGTCGCCAAGCTTTCCGACCTGGGCCTGGAAAAGGTGCTGATCGTCACCGAAGAAGTTGACGAGAACCTGTACCTGGCCGCCCGCAACATCCCCAACGTGGATGTAGTGGACGTCGCCGCCGCCGACCCGGTCAGCCTGGTCGCCTTCGACAAGGTCCTGGCTACCGTCTCCGCACTGCGCAAATTTGAGGAGAAGCTGGCATGAACCAGGAGCGTGTATTCAAGGTTCTGCTTGGTCCCCACGTGACCGAGAAGGCCGCCATGGCCGCCGAGCGTAACCAGTACGTGTTCAAGGTGGCGAGTGACGCAACCAAGCCCGAGATCAAGGCTGCCGTTCAGCAGCTGTTCGGCAAGAAAGTCGATCGCGTTTCTGTGCTGAACGTGAAGGGCAAGACCAAGCGCACCGCGCATGGTGTTGGTATGCGCAAGGGTTATCGCAAGGCGTACGTGACACTGGCCGCCGGCGAGACGCTTGAAGACTTCTCTGGCGCCGAGTAAAGGCAGGAGTACGGATCATGGCAATCGTCAAGACAAAACCCACATCCGCCGGTCGTCGCCACGTCGTCAAGATTGTTGGTGAAGAGCTGTACAAGGGCCGCGCCTACGCGCCGCTGCTCGAAAAGCAGTCCAAGTCCGGTGGTCGTAACAACAATGGTCGCATCACTACTCGCCACGTTGGCGGTGGTCATCGCAACCATTACCGGATCATTGACTTCAAGCGCACCAAGGATGGCGTTCCGGCCATTGTTGAGCGTCTGGAGCATGACCCGAACCGCAGCGCCCACATCGCACTGCTGAAGTACCTCGACGGTGAGCGTCGTTACATCATTGCCCCCAAGGGCGTGAGTGCTGGTGACCGCCTCGAGTCCGGCGTCAATGCGCCGATCAAGAAGGGTAACGCACTGCCGCTGCGCAACATCCCGCTGGGTTCCACGGTGCACTGCATCGAACTGAAGCCTGGCAAGGGTGCTCAGATTGCACGCAGCGCCGGTACCAGCGCCCAGCTGGTGGCTCGTGAAGGTAACTACGCCACTCTGCGTCTTCGCTCCGGCGAAATGCGCAAGGTGCTGTCAGAGTGCCGCGCGACCCTGGGTGAGGTGAGCAATTCCGAGCACAGCCTGCGTCAACTTGGCAAGGCCGGTGCGAAGCGCTGGAGAGGTGTGCGCCCGACCGTTCGCGGTGTCGCGATGAACCCGGTGGATCACCCGCACGGTGGTGGTGAAGGCCGCACCAGCGGTGGTCGTCATCCGGTGTCCCCGTGGGGTATGCCCACCAAGGGATACAAGACCCGCAAGAACAAGCGCACCGACAAGCTGATCGTCCGCCGCCGTAAGGCTCGCGGTTAAGATCCCACGCCAAGACATTAAGAGGTAACGGCTGTGCCACGTTCACTGAAGAAAGGTCCTTTCGTCGACCTTCATCTGCTGAAAAAGGTTGAGACTGCAGCGGAAAAGAACGATCGCAAACCGATCAAGACCTGGTCGCGTCGTTCAATGGTCCTGCCCAACATGGTCGGGCTCACCATTGCAGTCCATAACGGTCGCCAACACGTCCCGGTGCATGTTTCCGAGGAAATGGTTGGCCACAAGCTGGGCGAATTCGCTGCTACCCGCACCTATCGCGGCCATGCGGCGGACAAGAAAGCCAAACGGTAAGCCAGAGAGGATTAAGAGATGGAAGTCACAGCAAAGCTGCGTGGCGCCAGTTTATCCGCCCAGAAGGCCCGTTTGGTGGCTGATCAGGTGCGCGGTAAGCCTGTCGCCGAAGCACTCGACCTGCTGACCTTCTCCCCGAAGAAGGCGGCCAAGCTGGTCAAGAAGGTGCTGCAGTCCGCCATCGCGAATGCGGAAGAAAATAACGGCATGGACATCGACGAGCTGCGTGTCTCGACCATCTGCGTCGATGAGGGCATGACGCTCAAGCGCATCCGTCCGCGCGCCAAGGGCCGTGCGGATCGCATTCTGAAGCGCACTTGCCACATCACCGTCAAGGTAGCCGAGAAGTAGGAGTCGACCAGATGGGTCAGAAAGTCAATCCGACAGGCATCCGACTGGGTATCGTCAAAGACCATACCTCTGTCTGGTACGCCGAGCGCGGCGCCTATGCCGACAAGCTGAACAACGACCTCGCGGTTCGTAGCTTCCTGGAAGAGCGTTTGAAGAACGCCTCTGTCAGCAAGATCACCATCGAGCGTCCCGCGAACAACGCACGCATCACCATTCACACTGCCCGTCCGGGCATCGTGATTGGCAAGAAGGGCGAAGATGTCGATCGCCTGCGTCGCGACGTCACCGAGATGATGGGCGTGCCCGTTCACGTCAACATCGAGGAAGTTCGCAAGCCTGAGCTGGATGCCCAGCTCGTCGCGCAGAACATTGCCGGTCAGCTTGAGCGCCGCGTCATGTTCCGTCGCGCCATGAAGCGCGCTGTCCAGAACGCCATGCGTCTGGGCGCCGGCGGCATCAAGGTGCAGCTCTCCGGTCGCCTCGGCGGCGCGGAAATTGCCCGCACCGAGTGGTACCGCGAAGGTCGTGTTCCGCTGCATACCCTGCGTGCGGACATCGATTACGCCACCTACGAAGCCAAGACCACCTACGGCATCATCGGTGTCAAGGTCTGGGTCTTCAAGGGTGAAATCCTCGGGGGCATCGAAGAGGTCCGCGCCAAGGCTAAGCAAAGCCAGGCAGCGCCCTCCAAGAAGAAAGGTTCCAGGTAAGGGGAGAGCGATTCGATGTTACAACCCAAGCGTACAAAATTCCGCAAGGTGCAAAAGGGCCGCAACCGTGGCCTGGCGCATCGCGGAAGCAAAGTGAGCTTCGGCGAATTCGGCCTGAAGGCCACCGGCCGCGGCCGCGTCACCGCCCGTCAGATCGAAGCTGGTCGTCGTGCGATCACTCGTCACGTCAAGCGTGGCGGCAAGATCTGGATCCGCGTCTTCCCGGATAAGCCGATTTCCAAGAAGCCTCTGGAAGTCCGGATGGGTAAAGGTAAGGGCTCCGTCGAGTACTGGGTCGCTCAGATCCAGCCCGGTCGTGTCCTTTACGAGATCGAAGGTGTTTCTGAAGAGCTGGCACGCGAAGCCTTCGCTCTGGCCGCTCAGAAGTTCCCGGTCTCCACCACCTTTGTGAAACGGACGGTGATGTGATGAAAGCCCAGGAAATTCGTGAAAAGTCCGCCGAGCAGCTCCAGGAGCAGCTCCTCGAACTCCTCCGCGAGCAGTTCAACCTGCGCATGCAGAAGGCCACCGGCCAACTGAGCCAGACTCATCTGCTCAAGCAGGTTCGTCGGGATATCGCCCGCGTGAAGACTGTGCTCAACGAGAAGGCAGGTGTCTGAGATGGCCGAAGAGAAAAAAGCCCGTACGCTCACCGGCAAGGTGGTGAGCGACAAGATGGACAAGTCCATCGTCGTCATGATCGAGCGTCGTGAGCGCCACCCGATCTACGGCAAATACGTTAAGCGCTCCACCAAGCTGCACGCCCACGACGAGACCAATCAGGCCAAGGCCGGCGATACGGTATCCATTCAGGAATGCCGTCCGCTGTCCAAGAAGAAGGCCTGGACCCTGGTCGAGGTCGTCGAACAGGCCAAGGGTTAAGGCCACGGCCTTAACCTCGTGCAGTCAGTTTAGGTTTGGAGAAAACCGATGATTCAGACTCAGACAATGCTGGATGTCGCCGACAACAGCGGAGCGCGCCGGGTGCAGTGCATCAAGGTGCTGGGTGGTTCACACCGCCGCTACGCTCGCGTTGGTGATGTCATCAAGGTCACGGTGAAGGAAGCCATTCCGCGCGGCAAGGTCAAGAAAGGCCAAGTGCTGAAGGCGGTGGTTGTCCGTACCCGCAGTGGCGTCCGTCGCAGCGACGGTTCGCTGATTCGCTTCGATGGAAATGCGGCTGTGTTGTTGAACAACACCAACGAACAGCCGATCGGTACCCGTATCTTCGGGCCGGTGACGCGTGAACTTCGTACTGAGAAGTTCATGAAGATCATTTCCTTAGCGCCTGAAGTGCTGTAAGGGAGCGAGGCGACATGCAAAAGATCAAACGTGATGATGAAGTGATCGTCATCGCCGGCAAGGACAAGGGTAAGCGCGGTACTGTGAAGCGCGTCCTCCAGGACGACCGTTTCGTGGTAGCGGGTGTGAACATGATCAAGCGTCACACCAAGCCGAACCCCATGGCCGGCAATCAGGGCGGTATCGTCGAGCGCGAGGCTCCGATTCACGCGTCCAACGTAGCCATCTTCAATCAGGAGACCGGTAAGGCGGATCGCGTCGGCTTCCAGATCAAGGAAGACGGTACCAAGGTACGTATCTACAAGTCGACGCAAGCGCAGATCGACGCCTAACGCGAGTCGGGTAGCAAAATGGCGAACTTGAAAGAACGTTATCAAAACGAGGTGGTGGCTCAACTCAAAGAGCAGTTTAGCTACGCCAACGTTATGCAGGTACCCAGGATCACCAAGGTGACCCTGAACATGGGTATCGGCGAAGCGACCAGCGATAAAAAGCTGATCGATGCGGCCGTCGGTGACCTGGAGAAGCTCTCCGGTCAAAAGCCGATGGTCACCAAGGCACGCAAGTCCATCGCGGGCTTCAAGGTGCGTGAAGGCTGGCCGATCGGCGTGAAGGTCACACTGCGCAGTGAGCGTATGTGGGACTTCCTCGATCGCCTGGTGAATATCGCGATCCCCCGCGTTCGTGACTTCCGTGGTCTCAACCCGAAGTCCTTCGACGGTCGTGGCAACTACAGCATGGGGGTGCGTGAGCAGATCATCTTCCCGGAGATCGAATATGATAAGATCGACCGGATTCGTGGTCTGGATGTCACCATCACCACCACTGCCAACACCGATGACGAAGGTCGTGCGCTCTTGAGCGCATTGAACTTCCCGTTCAAGAAATAAGGGTGGGATCATGGCAAAGAAGAGCATGATTGAGCGTGAGCAGAAGCGCGCGCAACTGGTTGAGAAGTATGCTGCCAAGCGTGCCGAGCTCAAGGCGATCATCCAGGACGTGAACAGCTCCGATGAGGAGCGCTTCGATGCGCAGCTGAAGTTGCAGTCGCTGCCGCGTGACTCCAGCCCCGTGCGTCAGCGTAACCGCTGCCGCGTGACTGGCCGTCCGCACGGCTACTACAACAAGTTCGGCCTCGGCCGTAACAAGCTGCGTGAAGCCGCCATGCGTGGCGACGTGCCCGGACTCAAGAAGTCCAGCTGGTAACGCCACGTAGAATCATCAGGAGCGCAAGTTAAATGAGCATGCAAGACACTCTGGCGGATATGTTTACCCGTATCCGCAATGCGCAGCAGGCCACCAAGGAGACGGTCACCATGCCGTCCTCCAAGATCAAGGTTGAAGTGGCCCGCGTGCTGAAAGAAGAGGGTTACATCACTGACTTCGCCGTGAGCGAATCAGCCAAGCCCGAGCTGACCGTCAGCCTGAAGTACTTCGAAGGCAAGCCGGTCATCGAGCATCTGCAGCGGGTTTCCAAGCCGTCCCTGCGTAGTTACAAGGGCAAGGATGCGCTGCCGAAGGTCGCCGATGGCCTGGGTGTCGCGATCGTCACTACCTCCAAGGGTGTGATGACCGATCGTGCCGCGCGTCAGGCTGGTGTCGGCGGCGAAGTCCTCTGCACCGTATTCTAGGAGTTTGGAATGTCCCGCGTAGCCAAATATCCGGTTAAAGTGCCCGCTGGCGTCGAGGTCAAGATCGACGACGCCACGCTGACCGCCAAGGGCGGTCAGGGCACCCTCTCCATGCCCGTTCACGGCGATGTCGTGATCGCGCAGGAAGACGGCCAGCTGACCTTCCAGCCGAGCGAATCCGCTAAGAGCTGGGCCATGGTCGGCACCACCCGTGCCCTGGTTCAGAACCTGGTCACCGGCGTGTCCGAGGGCTTTACCAAGACCCTCGAAATCATCGGCGTCGGTTATCGCGCTCAAGCGAAAGGCCAGACGCTTAACCTGACACTGGGCTTCTCTCACCCGGTCGATTATGCCCTGCCTGAGGGTGTCTCTGCGGAAACGCCGAAGAACACCGTCATCGTGCTGAAGAGCGCGGACAAGCAGAAGCTCGGCCAGGTCGCAGCGGAAATCCGCGCCTTCCGTCCGCCCGAGCCCTATAAGGGCAAGGGTGTGCGTTACGCGGATGAGCAGGTCCGCCGTAAAGAAGCCAAGAAGAAGTAAGGCAGGGTTATGAACGCGAAGAAAGAATCTCGTCTCCGTCGTGCCCGCCGCGCTCGCGCCAAGATCCGCGAGCTGGGCGTGTCTCGCCTGTGCGTCAACCGTACCCCGCGTCACATCTACGCGCAGATTATCTCGCCGGATGGTGGCAAGGTCCTGGCCAGCGCTTCCACGCTGGACAAGAGCCTGCGCGAAGGTGCAACCGGCAACGCAGACGCCGCAGCCAAAGTTGGTGCGCTGATCGCTGAGCGCGCCAAGGAAGCGGGCATCACCCAGGTGGCCTTCGACCGCGCTGGCTTCAAGTACCACGGTCGTGTGAAGGCCCTGGCCGACGCCGCTCGTGAAGGCGGCCTGGAATTCTAAAGGGTTTTACGATGGCGAAGAACGAACAGCAAAACGGCGATCTGCAAGAAAAGCTCGTGCAGGTCAACCGTGTCGCCAAGGTGGTCAAGGGTGGCCGTATTTTCGGCTTCACCGCTCTGACTGTCGTCGGTGACGGAAACGGTCGTGTTGGCTTCGGCCGTGGCAAGGCGCGTGAAGTGCCGGTCGCGATTCAGAAGGCGATGGACCAGGCGCGTCGCAACATGGTCAAGGTGAACCTGGTCGGCGGCACACTCCAGTATCCGGTCAAGGCTCGTCATGGCGCCTCCAAGGTGTACATGCAGCCGGCTTCCGACGGTACTGGTATCATCGCCGGCGGCGCCATGCGCTCCGTGCTGGAACTGGCCGGCGTGCATAACGTCCTGGCCAAGTGCTATGGCTCCACCAATCCGGTGAACGTGGTCCGCGCGACCGTGAATGGCCTGGCTTCCATGCAGTCGCCGGAAGACGTGGCCGCCAAGCGCGGTCTCTCAGTCGAAGCGATCACGGGGTAATAGACCATGGCAGCTACGATCAAGGTTACCCAGACCCGCAGCACCATCGGCACGTTGGCCAAGCACAAGGCCACCATGAAGGGCCTCGGCCTGCGCCGCATCGGTCACACGGTTGAACTGGAAGACACCCCTGCCGTCCGCGGCATGATCCACAAGGTCAACTACCTTGTGCGTGTTGAGGGAGAGTAATCCATGAAACTTAACAGCCTGAGCCCGGCACCGGGCTCCAAGCACGCTGAAAAGCGCGTCGGTCGTGGCATCGGCTCCGGTCTGGGCAAGACCGGCGGCCGTGGCCACAAGGGCCAGAAGTCGCGCAGCGGTGGCAGCGTCAAGCCCGGCTTCGAGGGCGGTCAGATGCCCCTGCAGCGTCGTCTGCCGAAGTTTGGCTTTACCTCCGCCAAATCACTGGTTTCCGAGGAAGTCCGCCTGGCCGAACTGGCCAAGGTCGCGGGTGACGAAGTCACTCTGGAAAGCCTCAAGGAAGCCAATGTGCTGAAGGACGCTACGCAGCATGCGAAAGTGATCCTTTCCGGCGATCTGAACAAGGCGGTTACCGTTCGCGGTCTGCGGGTCACCAAAGGTGCCCGCGCAGCGATCGAAGCCGCCGGTGGCAAGGTAGAGGACTAAATGGCCAAGTCAGGAAACATGCCGGCGATGGGCAGCGGTCTGAGTGAACTGTGGGCGCGTCTGCGCTTCGTGCTCCTCGCCATCGTGGTCTACCGTATCGGTGCCCACATCCCCGTTCCCGGTATCAATCCTGACCAGCTTGCTGCCTTGTTCAGGGAGCAGCAGGGCACCATCCTGGGCATGTTCAACATGTTCTCGGGCGGTGCCCTGGAGCGCATGAGTATCCTCGCCCTCGGCATCATGCCGTACATCTCGGCGTCGATCATCATGCAGCTCCTGACTGCCGTCTCGCCTCACCTTGAGCAGTTGAAGAAGGAAGGCGAGGGCGGCCGCCGCAAGATCAGCCAGTACACGCGCTACGGCACGGTGGTGCTGGCCCTGGTTCAGGCCACCGGTATGTCGGTGGGCCTGGCCAGCCAAGGCATTGCCTACACGGCCGATCTCAGCTTCTATTTCACCGCGATCATCACCTTCGTGTGTGGCGCGGTGTTCCTGATGTGGCTGGGTGAGCAGATTACCGAGAAGGGTATTGGCAACGGTATCTCGTTGCTGATCTTCGCGGGTATCGTCGCCGGCCTGCCTGGCGCTGTGGCGCAAGCCTTCGAGCTTGCCCGCAACGAGGGCGCGTGGAATGTGTTGCCGCTGTTGGCGTTGAGCCTTCTGGGTATCGCCACCGTGGCGTTTGTCGTGTTCATCGAACGCGGTCAGCGCCGGATTACGGTGAACTACCCGCGCCGCCAGGTCGGCAACAAGATGTACGCAGGACAGAGCAGCTACCTTCCGCTCAAGGTCAACATGGCGGGCGTTATCCCGGCCATCTTTGCCTCGAGTATCCTGCTGTTCCCGGCCTCCCTCGGTCAGTGGGTAGGTGCCGGTGATGGCATGGAGTGGTTGCAGCGCGCGTCCCAGGCGTTGGCCCCTGGTCAGCCCCTGTATATCTTGCTTTTCGCGGCGGCGGTGGTATTCTTCTGCTTCTTTTACACAGCGCTGGTCTTCAACCCCAAGGACGTAGCCGACAACCTCAAGAAGTCGGGTGCTTTCCTGCCGGGGATTCGTCCTGGCGAGCAAACCGCTCGTTATGTCGACAAGGTCATGACTCGTCTGACTTTGTTCGGCGCTCTCTACATCACTGCGGTTTCCCTGATGCCCCAGTTCCTGATCGTAGCGTGGAACGTGCCGTTCTTCTTTGGCGGTACCTCGCTTCTGATCGTGGTCGTGGTCATCATGGACTTCATGGCCCAGGTGCAGTCGCACCTCATGTCGCACCAGTATGAGTCGGTGATGAAGAAGTCCAACCTGAAAGGCTACGGTAGCGGCGGCATCATGCGCTAAACGCGCCGCAGGCCGATTTGGCACGCCGCAAGCCGATATTGGAGAGAACGATGAAAGTTCGAGCTTCCGTCAAGAAAATGTGCCGCAATTGCAAGATCATTCGTCGCAATGGCGCCGTGCGCGTCATCTGCAGCGAGCCGCGGCACAAGCAGCGCCAGGGTTGATCCTGGGCTGAATTGAACCGGGTGCTGGCATACCCCTTGCCCTTTTGATGGGAAGGGGGTATGCTATTGCGCCTTTTGTAGTTGATTAACCGAGCAAGCCGCTCAAATTTCGGAGTAAGCTGATGGCCCGTATTGCAGGCGTCAATATCCCGGACAACAAGCATGCGGCGATCTCGCTGACCTACATCTTCGGGATTGGCCGCACTCGCGCACAGGAAATCTGTGAAGCGACCGGCATCGCGCCGACCACCAAAATCCAGGACCTGTCATCTGAAGAGATCGACAACCTGCGTAGTGAAGTCGGCAAGTATACCGTTGAAGGCGACCTTCGTCGTGATGTGACGCTGAACATCAAGCGTCTCATGGACCTGGGTTGCTATCGTGGTCTGCGTCATCGTCGTAGTCTTCCGATGCGCGGTCAGCGCACCAAGACTAACGCGCGTACCCGTAAGGGACCGCGTAAGCCGATCCGCAAATAACACGCACGTTCTGGCGTAAAGACAGGAATTGACATCAACATGGCTAACCCGCGTAGCAACCGTAAAAAGGTTAAAAAGCAGGTAGTGGATGCGGTTGCGCATATCCACGCCTCTTTTAACAACACGATCATTACGATCACAGACCGCCAGGGCAACGCTCTTTCCTGGGCGACAGCCGGTGGTTCGGGTTTTCGTGGTTCTCGCAAGAGCACCCCGTTCGCTGCTCAAGTAGCAAGCGAGCGTGCAGCGACCGCTGCAGCCGAGTATGGTGTGAAAAACGTCGACGTGCTGGTCAAGGGCCCCGGTCCTGGCCGTGAATCCGCCGTGCGCGCGCTCAACGCCGCCGGCTTCCGCGTGCAAAGCATCACCGACGCGACGCCCATTCCCCACAATGGCTGCCGTCCGCCGAAGAAACGCCGCGTTTAAGGAGACAGATTCATGGCTCGTTACATTGGACCTAAGTGCAAACTGTCTCGCCGGGAAGGTACCGACCTCTTCCTCAAGAGCGGTGTCACTCCCTTCGAGAAGAAGTGCAAATCCGAGCAGATTCCGGGTGTGCACGGCCAGCGCCGTCAGCGTCTTTCCGACTACGGCTTGCAGCTTCGCGAGAAGCAGAAAGTACGTCGCATGTATGGCGTACTCGAAAAGCAGTTCCGCAACTACTACAAGGAAGCCGCCCGTCTGAAGGGTGCGACCGGTGAGTTGTTGCTGCAGCTGCTTGAGTCCCGACTGGACAACGTCGTCTACCGCATGGGCTTTGGCGCCACTCGCTCCGAGGCTCGTCAGCTGGTGAGCCACAAGGCGATTGCCGTTAACGGCAAGACCGTCAACGTGGCCTCCTACCAGGTCAAGCCCGGCGACGTGGTATCCGTTCGTGAAAAGGCCAAGCAGCAGGCGCGTATCCAAAACGCCCTGACCATCGCTGCCAACCGTGGCGATGTGGCCTGGATCGAACTCGACGCCAAGAAGATGGAAGGCACCTTCAAGGCCCTGCCCGAGCGCGGTGACCTGACTGCCGACATCAACGAGCAACTGATCGTCGAGCTGTACTCGAAGTAAACGGCCAGTCCGCGCCGCCCTCCCTCGGGAGGGCGGCGATCATTACCGAGTATTCGTTTGGCAGCCTGAAAGGTGTTCATATGCAGCGTTCAGTGACAGAGTTTCTCCGTCCTCGCGACATCAAGGTCGAAGAGATCAGCGCACACCACGCAAAGATCGTGCTCGAGCCGTTCGAGCGTGGCTTCGGCCACACGCTGGGCAATGCTCTGCGTCGTATCCTGCTCTCGTCCATGCCCGGCTGTGCCGTGGTGGAAACCGAGATCGCAGGCGTCGACCATGAGTACAGCGCGATCGAGGGCGTCCAGGAAGATGTCATCGAAATCCTCCTGAACCTCAAAGACGTGGCGATCAAGATGCACAGCCGCGACGAGGCGATGCTCTCGCTGAACAAGCAGGGCCCGGCCGTCGTCACCGCTGGTGACATCGCCGTCGATCACGACGTCGAAGTGGTCAACCCCGAGCACGTCATCGCCCACGTCAATGAAGGCGCCGAGCTCAAGATGCAGCTCAAGGTGGCCCGTGGTCGCGGCTATGAGCCTGCGGATGTCCGCAGCGAAGCCGACGACGAAACACGCGCCATCGGCCGTCTGCAGCTGGATGCGACCTTCAGCCCCGTGCGCCGCGTTTCCTACAGCGTCGAAGCCGCTCGTGTTGAACAGCGTACCGACCTCGATAAGCTGATCATCAACCTGGAAACCGACGGCACCCTGGATCCGGAAGAGGCCATCCGTCGCAGCGCGACCATCCTGCAAGAGCAGCTGGCAGCGTTTGTCGATCTGGAAGCCGACAAGGAACAGGAAGTGGTCGAGGAAGAGGATCACATCGATCCGATCCTGCTGCGCCCCGTAGACGATCTCGAGTTGACCGTTCGTAGCGCCAACTGCCTGAAGGCCGAGAATATCTATTACATCGGTGATCTGATTCAGCGTACTGAAGTTGAGCTGTTGAAGACCCCGAACCTCGGCAAGAAATCCTTGAACGAGATCAAGGACGTGTTGGCTGCTCGTGGTCTGTCCCTTGGCATGCGGCTTGAAAATTGGCCGCCGGCTAGCCTGAAGGACGACAAGGCCACCGCCTAAGCGTCGGCTCGAGTCCCAGTTTGGTAAGGAATCACAACCATGCGTCATCGTAAGAGTGGTCGTCACCTCAATCGTACCAGCTCGCACCGCCAGGCCATGTTCCGCAACATGAGCGTGTCGCTGGTCGAGCACGAAGTGATCAAGACAACCCTTCCCAAGGCAAAAGAGCTGCGTCGTCATATCGAGCCGCTCATTACCCTGGCGAAGGAAGACAGCGTCGCTAACCGTCGTCTGGCCTTCAGCCGTACTCGCTCCAAAGAAGCAGTCGGCAAGCTCTTCAACGAGCTGGGTCCGCGTTACGTCGAGCGTCCGGGCGGTTACGTCCGTATTCTCAAGTGCGGCTTCCGCACCGGCGACAACGCCCCCATGGCCTTCGTCGAGTTGGTCGATCGTCCCGTCGCTGAAGAAGAGGCCGTCGGCGAGGAGTAATCCTTTCGACAGCGCTTCAACACGACGCGAAACCGCCACCCTGAGTGTTCAGGGTGGCGGTTTTTTTTGTCTGCACTTCGCTATCACAAGTGCCTGTTTATTAAGTAAAACTCTGCTGACGATGAATGCCTGTAACGAGCAATGACGACGACGGTAGAGTCTTGCCATGCCTGGCCCTCCTGGCTTCCCCTATGATGTCAGTCAGGCACAAGGTTTCGGGGAAGGAGTTTAATCAGATGTGGCAGAGGCTAATATCGCTCCTCGTGCTGTTGTCGGTCATAGTCGGGCCACAGACACAGGCAGCACAGTTAGATGAGAAGGAAGAGCTCAGGCCATCATCCCTCTCGGTCGACGCTGCCAGCGTGCGTGAGTGCTTTGTGCAGATGGGTCAGGAGGGGGCCGGCAGCTGCATCGCAGAGGCTGCAAACCTTTGCCAGGAGAGCGACGGCGGTAGCACGACCCTGGGGATTGTCGCTTGCCTTCAGGCCGAGACCGAGGTCTGGGACGATCTGTTGAACGCGCAGTACCTGGAGTTGCGGGATAGTATGCGCGAGCAGGATCAGGAGTGGCCGGAACTCGGTATCTCTCGCGCGGAAGCGCTCAGGGATGTGCAGCGCGCCTGGATTGCCTTTCGCGACGCCGAGTGTGGCTATGCCTACGCCCGCTACCAGGGCGGCACCATTCGCAATGTGGTCGCCGCGTCATGCGTGCTTGAAGAAACCGCGCGCCGCGCGTTGACGCTCAAGGGTGTCCTGCATGAGGGCAATATGTAGGCGTAGGGCTTGTCGTTGACCGGCGAGCTGTCTTTGAGTCAGCTGGCGCTGTCACTGATGCGCTGATCGATCCAAAGTGCGAGATCACCTAGAGCCTCCAAGGCGCCTTCTCGGGTATAAGGATGTGGCCAGGCATCGAGGGCCAGATAGCGCTGGTTGCTTTCAAACCAAAAGCCTGGCGTTTTCTTGTCGCGGTAGAACGACCAGGCATCGCTCTTGGTGTCCGGAATAGTGCTCGTGAATTCCGCGGCAAGACTGTCTAGGTCCGCCGATGTCGCTTGGCGGTCGATGTAGCCCCTAACGTAGAAGCCGATACTTTCGCTATCGCCAGCGTCAGACTCAGAGCAGGGGTAGTAAACGAGACAGGCCTGGTTGTTCTGTCCCTCCCAGCGCGCCAAGGAGAACCGCAGGACCTTTTCTTCGCCATCACTCCAGCTGTTCGTTGTTTTGATGATGTCTGATTCTGCCACCTCAAGGGTCGCAGTCAGCTGACGCATGCACTGCTGACGCAGCTCAGCCTCCAGCAAATGGAATTTCTCTGATGCCTGCTTGAGTTGAGCAAAGTGTTTGAGGGCAAATGTCAGTTCCTTGTCGTCCATGATCATGGCTTTTTCCTGGTGCGCAATGTTGTGCATGTGCTGCAGCAGCTCCTGATAGAAGACCTGCCACTTGGTAAAGGTGTGGTGGGCAATTTCTTGACCGAATCGCTCTCGAGCCACGGTAATAAGTTCGTCGTAAGAGACGCAGATCCAGTCGTCAGGGACATCTGTCCGTTGGGATAGTGGGCTCAGCACGCAACGGACCCGGTGGAGCTGATGATAGGAGTCGATCAATTTGGTGTAGGAGGGGAAAGGATTGTCGGATGCGGAGGCCCAGACTTTGTGCTCGACGCCTATGACGAAGCTTTCACCCAAGATGACCAAGTCGAGCCGTTTGTCATTGCCATTCCATATGTCAGGTGACGGAACTTCGCGCTCAACGGAGATACTCTCCCAGTCTGTGCGAACAAGGAGTTCATCTTGGAGGTCTTCGTGGAAGGCGCCCTTATGGAGCAGGCACGCTACCAGGGCCTTGGCTAGCCAGGTTGGCGCTCCTTCATGACTACCCATGAAGATTGCCATCAGATCGGACAGGCGGTTCTCATGGTGTCCTGGCCCTGCACTTGAAAACAGGTTGAGCTCTGGCGGCGTTGGCGCGGGCAGTCGCTCCATTTTGTCGAACAGCACCTCGAGCGCGCTATGCCCATCAGTGACTGATGGCCTCTTTAAGTTGTTCTGCATGGCAAGCCTTTTCGTAGCGAGATTCCGATAAACAGCCGTGTGATGATAGCGGAGATTGCCGTTGAGAGCGCTGCGACGACACCGCTTGGCGCTGATGCTTGGTATCCAGCAGGTGAGCACTGAAGTAGGGATGGGCTGCACTTATGTTCTTCCTCCAGTGTTCTGCCGCCAGGGCGCGCACCAATACGACAAGGGGAAGGCCGTGGCCTTCCCCTTGGGTCTAGCATCCGCTGCTCACCAGGTGAGCAGCGGGCTCCTGGGCGATCTCTCAGGCCGTTGCGGTGGCCTTGTCATCCTTGCGAGAGGTGGAGGGCGCACGTTCGAGCAGTGGCTTGAGGAAACGCCCGGTGTGGGAGATCTCCATGTTTGCAAGCTGCTCTGGCGTGCCTTCGGCGATGATCCGACCTCCGCCGGAGCCACCTTCAGGCCCCAGATCGATCAACCAATCGGCGGTCTTGATCACGTCCAGGTTGTGCTCGATGACGACTACGGTATTGCCGTGATCGCGCAAGCGGTGGAGCACCGTCAGCAGCTGGCGGATATCCTCGAAGTGCAGGCCCGTCGTGGGCTCATCGAGAATATACAGGGTCTTGCCGGTATCCCTCTTGGCCAGTTCCCGGGCCAGCTTGACCCGCTGGGCCTCGCCGCCGGACAGGGTGGTGGCGCTCTGACCCAGGCGAATGTAGGTCAGGCCGACGTCGACCAGGGTCTGCAGACGGCGTGCGATGGCGGGCACCGGGCTGAAGAACTCCAGGGCTTCCTCCACCGTCATCTCCAGCACTTCATCGATGGTCTTGCCCTTGTAGTGGATATCCAGGGTCTCGCGGTTGTAGCGCTTGCCCTTGCAGACATCGCAGGGCACATAGATATCCGGAAGGAAGTGCATCTCGACCTTGATCATGCCCTCGCCCTGGCAGGCCTCACAGCGGCCCCCCTTGACGTTGAACGAGAAACGCCCCGGCTTGTAGCCCCGTGAACGGGCTTCCTGAGTGCCCGCGAACAGCTCACGGATGGGGGTGAAGATGCCGGTGTAGGTCGCCGGGTTGGAGCGCGGCGTGCGACCGATCGGACTCTGGTCAATGTCGATGATCTTGTCGAGCTGATCGAGCCCCTCAATGCTCTTGTAGGGCGACGGCGTCAGGGTCGTGGCCTTGTTCAGCTCGCGGGCGGCGATCGGCATCAACGTCGAGTTGATCAGCGTCGACTTGCCCGAGCCAGAGACCCCGGTAACGCACACGAAAAGCCCCAGCGGAAGCTCCAGGGTGACGTCCTGCAGGTTGTTGCCGGTCGCGCCGGTCAGCTTGAGCGTCTTTTCCGGGTTACCGGGAATGCGCCAGGGGGGAACCTCGATGGCGCGGGTGCCGGACAGGTACTGGCCGGTCAGCGAGGCCTCATTGGCCATGACCTCTTCCGGGGTGCCCTCTGCGACGATTTCGCCGCCGTGGACGCCGGCGCCGGGGCCAATGTCGAGCACATGGTCGGCGGCGCGGATGGCGTCCTCGTCGTGTTCGACCACGATCACCGTGTTGCCCAGGTCGCGCAGACGCTCCAGGGTTTTCAGCAGGCGATCGTTATCGCGCTGGTGCAGGCCGATGGAGGGCTCATCGAGGATATACATGACGCCCACCAGACCCGCGCCAATCTGGCTGGCCAGGCGAATGCGCTGTGCCTCGCCGCCGGACAGGGTCTCTGCGCTGCGCTCGAGGTTGAGATAATCCAGGCCGACATTGACCAGAAACTCCAGCCGCGCCGAGATCTCTGCCAGGATTTTTTCGGCGATCTCGCCCTTGCGTCCGGGCAGGCTCAGCTCGCTGAAGTAGCGCTGGGCATCGCCGATCGGCAAGCGCACGACCTGGGGTAGCGTGGTGCCATCGACGAACACGTGACGCGCTTCCTTGCGCAGGCGTGAGCCCTCGCAGGTACGGCAGGGCTGCACGGCGATATAGCGGGCGAGATCTTCGCGCACCATGCTGGACTCGGTTTCCCGATAGCGTCGCTGCATATTGGGCAGCACCCCTTCGAAAGGGTGCTCCCTGGTAACCTTCTTGCCACGATCATTGACGTAGGTGAAGGCAATGTCGTCCTTGCCGCTGCCGTTGAGGATCACTTCCCGCTCGTGGCGCGCCAGTTCGTTCCACGGGGTTTCCAGCGTGAAACGGTAGTGGTCGGCGACCGCCTTCAACTGGTTGAAGTAGTAGACGCTGCGCCGGTCCCAGCCCTTGATCACGCCCTCGGCCAGCGACAGTTCCGGGTGGCTGATCAGCTTGTCGGGATCGAAGAACTGCTGGACCCCGAGTCCGTCGCAGGTGGGGCAGGCGCCGGCCGGGTTGTTAAAGGAAAACATCCGCGGCTCTAGCTCGGCGATGGAGTAGCCACACACCGGGCAGGCAAAGCGCGACGAGAAGGCCATATCCTCCTGCTCACCGTCCATGAAATGAATCATGGCAGTGCCGTCGGCCAGGCCAAGGGCGGTCTCGAAGGACTCGGCCAGGCGCTGCTCCAGGCCCTCGCGCACCTTGATGCGGTCAACGACCACGCTGATGTCGTGCTTGCGGTTCTTCTCCAGCGGGCGGACGTCATCGAGTTCCACCACCTGGCCGTCGATCATGGCGCGCACGAAACCTTGTGAGCGCAGCTCGGCCAGCAGCTGCAGGTGCTCACCCTTGCGTCCGCTGACGACCGGAGCCAGCAGCATCAGCTTGCTGCCCTCCGGTAGCGCCATGACCTGGTCGACCATCTGCGAAATGGTCTGCGCCTCCAGATCCTCCCCATGCTCCGGGCAGCGGGGGGTGCCAGCCCGTGCGAACAGCAGGCGCAGGTAGTCATAGATCTCGGTGATCGTACCGACGGTCGAGCGGGGGTTGTGCGAGGTGGATTTCTGCTCGATGGAAATCGCTGGAGACAGCCCCTCGATGTGGTCAACGTCAGGCTTTTCCATCATCGACAGAAACTGACGCGCATAGGTGGACAGCGACTCCACGTAGCGTCGCTGGCCTTCGGCGTACAAGGTGTCGAAGGCCAGCGACGACTTGCCGGAACCGGACAGTCCGGTGACCACGATCAGCTTGTCACGGGGTAGTTCGACGTCGATCTGCTTGAGGTTGTGGGTGCGTGCACCCCTGACCAGAATCTTGTCCATTCCCACCTCGAGGACGCGGCAAAAGGCCGATTATACGTGGCCCGCCTCCCCACCGGCAAAGTCGCGGTCGAAAAGTCGCCTGTGAAATGACCTTGAGCGCGGCATTTTCTGCACCGCTCGCAGGCGCTAGAATGTGCGGTCCATCTCCGGGGCCTGGCCCCGTCTTCAACGCCGGTATCTTTTTCATGTCCAAGGCCCGACTTCTGTTAGCCTCCGAACGGCGTGCCATCGTCGGTCTGGCGGGGCTCTACGCCACGCGCATGCTGGGACTCTTCATGGTCTTGCCTGTGCTTGCCCTGAATGCTGATCACCTGGCTGGCGCCACGCCGCTGCTGGTGGGACTGGCGCTCGGCGTCTACGGGCTGACCCAGGCCGTGCTGCAGATCCCGTTTGGACTGCTGTCGGATCGCCTTGGCCGCAAGCCGGTCATCGCCGCTGGCCTGGGGCTGTTTGCCATCGGCAGCGTGATTGCTGCTCAGGCAGACTCCATCGCCATGATGATCGTGGGCCGCAGCCTGCAGGGCAGCGGTGCGGTGGCGGCGGCCATCATGGCATTGCTGGCCGACCAGACCCGGGAACAGGTGCGCACGGCGGCCATGGCGACCATCGGGCTGTCGATCGGGGTGGCCTTCGGCGTGGCGATGGTGCTGGGGCCGCTGGTGGCCAGCCGGTTTGGTCTGGCGGGAGTGTTCTACTTCACCGCCCTGCTGGCGCTGCTGGGGTTGGTCGTGCTGTGGAAGCTGGTGCCTCCGGCGCCGCGGCGTCGCGGTCACCGAGACGTGGGCCTGGATCGTGGTCAGCTGGCCAGTATTCTTGGCCGCCTCGACCTGTGGCGCATGGACGCCTCGATCTTCAGCCTGCACCTGATCCTGATGGCCATCTTCACCGCGGTGCCGTTTCGCCTGGTGGATGCCGGGATCGTCGAGGCACACCATGGGCTGGTCTATCTGCTGGTGATGGGGCTGTCCTTTGTGGCCATGGTGCCGCTGGTCATCGTGGCCGAGAAGAAACGCAAGATGAAGCTGATGTGCCTCGGCGCTATCGCCACCATCACGCTTAGCCTGTTAGGCCTCGGCCTGTCGGGCACCGGCCTGGCGGCGCTGTGCGCCTGGCTGTTGGCCTTCTTTACGGCCTTCAACCTGCTTGAGGCGACGCTGCCGTCGATGATCAGCAAGCTGGCGCCTGCCGGTGCCAAGGGCACGGCCATGGGTGTCTATTCCACCAGCCAGTTCCTGGGCGCTTTCCTCGGCGGTGTATTGGGGGGCTTTCTGGCCCAGCAGTTCGGGCTATCGGCGGTATTTCTCGGAGCGGCTCTGTTGGGGCTTGGCTGGTTCCTGCTGATGCTCGGCATGCGTGCACCGCGTCACCTGTCCAGCGAGGTCGTGGCCCTGGCCGAAGACGTCGAACGCGATACGCTCGACAGTCTGATGGCACGCTTCGCCGCCGTCGCCGGGGTCGAGGACGTATTGGTGGTGCCGGAAGAACGGCTGGCTTACTTGAAGGTCGACCGCACACGGCTCGATACCGAGGCGCTGGAACGGCTGACCCGCACGTCGCGCCAGTCGACGCCCTGACCAGGCAGATGGCGGCAAGAGGCATGGGTGGCGCCAGTGCCCGCGGGATAGACGTACGCGATCAACGCCTGGCGGGGTCAGGTCATGCCGGGGCGCTCGATGTAGCGGCCAACTGTTGTGATCTCGCGTATAGTAGCCACACCTGTCTTACGTGACGCCGACCCGGTATTCGGTGTCGAAAGAACCTCTTCGAGGCGTGAGGGTCGTACCCTGCATGTCTCGGCATCATTATTTGTATCAAGGAGTCAACCATGGCCCGTGGCGTCAACAAGGTCATCCTCATCGGCAACCTCGGTCAGGACCCGGAGGTACGCTTCACCCCCTCGGGTACCGCCGTGGCCAATCTCAATCTCGCGACTACCGATACCTGGATGGACCGCCAGAGCGGCCAGCGCCAGGAGCGTACCGAGTGGCATCGGGTCGTGATGTTCAACAAGCTGGCCGAAATCTCGCAGCAGTACCTGAAGAAAGGCTCCAAGCTGTACATTGAAGGGCGCCTGCAGACGCGCAAGTGGCAGGACCAGAATGGCCAGGACCGCTATTCCACCGAAATCGTTGCCAGCGACATGCAGATGCTGGACGGTCGGGGTGAAGGCGGCCAGGGTGGCGGCTTCGGCGGCCAGCAGGGCGGCAACTTCGGCGGTGGCCAGCCCCAGCAGGGCGGCAACTTCGGTGGTGGTCAGCCCCAGCAGGGCGGCAACTTCGGCGGTGGCCAGCCCCAGCAGGGCGGCAACTTTGGTGGCGGTCAGCCCCAGCAGGGCGGCAACTTTGGCGGTGGCCAGCCCCAGCAGGGCGGTAACTTTGGCGGCGGTCAGCAGGGCGGTGGTCAGCAGAACCGTCCGCCCCAGCAGGCGCCGAACCAAGGCGGCCAGAAAGGCGGCTTTGGTGCTCCGGATCCGGGCAACTTCGACGACTTCGACGACGAAATTCCGTTCTGACCTGGGTGTATCCAAGGAAGCGCAGGATACGTCAGCCGAGCGGAAGAAGCGTCAGACGCCCGTAGTGCAGAACCCACTGCCTATTCGGTAAAGGCGGGGTGTTCGAGCAGCGCGCAACGTAGCGATTCGTCCGCGCAGGCATGTATGCAGTGTTTCCCTAAGCCAGGCAGCCCGTCTTGGCTTGCTGTCTTGGCTAGTCGTGTCGTGAGACCCCGCGGAAGCGGGGTCTCTTCGTTGGTGGGCAAGGTGGACCGTTGCTGGCTGGAGATGGGATCACTGCCTGTAGGGCCGCCGGTCATCACCGTCTGTCGTTGGGATGAACGCGACGATGCCTGTGCCGATAGCCTGGCAGGATGTGGCGATACCCGCGTCCCCTTCGCTGCACGTTGTCTTCGCCCCATTCGTCTTCGCCCCCTTCGTCTTCTGCCGGATGATCGTTGATTCCGCTCAGGCCGTCGCTGGCCCTCATCCGGCGCCTCTTCGCTCTCTGCTGGGCCAGCTTGCGCCTCAGCGGTCGCCGCCGGCGATGGGGTTTGCGGCGGAACATGACTCTGCATAGCCAGGCGGAGATGAGCGCGCTGGGGATGGAGTACATCACCCAGACATGATCTCTGTAGTGCTGTTCATTGGCGTCTGCAGCGCGGCGGGCGGTACCGAAGAACAGGGACTCGAGTGGCGCGTAAAGGTAAGGCCCGACGAGAATGGCCAGGGCAATCAGGGTGCCGATGAACAGGAAGCTGAAGACGACGATGATCGAGAACGCTCGTCGCTTCTTGCCGATCGTTACGGGCGGTTCAACATCCAAGAGGCATCCTCATCTGCTGCCGGCGGTGGGGAGGGCATGACGCCATGTCACTTTAGGCGAGCGAGCCCCCGGCGCAAAAGAGCAGACTGCTCCATGGCGAGCAGCCAAAGATCGCTAGCGTCAGCCTTTCATGAGCGGTGCTGGTGGACCACTCGGGTCACCAGACATGCCCCTGGTCGATGGGCCTTGGGAGATTGGGACACAAGGTCGATACAGTGAGCGGGCTACTGATTTTTGCCCACCAACTCCGTACAGTGATAGCTCCCCTGGACGCAATGGAGTGCCCGCGACGTGGCCGGTCTCGAATGGTACCAATATGCCCTGATTGGGCTGATCTTCTGCTGGAGCGGCTTTGTGCGCACCAGCCTTGGCTTTGGCGGTGCGGTGCTGGCGCTGCCATTTCTGTTGCTGGTACTGGATGAGCCGCTGGTCTTTCTGCCCATCGTGGCGGTGCATCTGTTGATCTTCTCCAGCTGGATCGCCTGGCGCGGCAGTCGTCAGATCAAGCAGGAGGCGGGCGGCGAGCACAGCAACATCGACTGGCGCTATTTAAAGCGGGCGCTGTCGATCATGATCATCCCCAAACTGATAGGCGTCGTCGGATTGTTGACGTTGCCGGCAGAGCTGATGACGGCGGTGATCTTCGTGATCGTCATCATCTACGGCGCCAGCTACGCCCTGAACCGCCCGTTTCGAAGTCGCAGCAAGGGCGTCGATGTCGCTCTGCTGGCGCTGGGCGGGTACGTGAGCGGCACGTCGCTGATCGGGGCGCCGCTGATCGTGGCCGTGTTCGCCTCCCACGTGGCCAAGTACCAGCTGCGCGATACCTTGTTTGTGCTGTGGTTCATCCTGGTGGTGATCAAGATGGTGTCCTTCATCATCGCCGGTGTCGACCTGCAGCTGGAGCACCATCTGTGGCTGCTGCCCTGTGCTCTGGTGGGGCACGTGTTGGGCGAGCGAGTGCATCAGGCACTGCTGGGAGCGCGTTCCGAGGTGTTCTTCCGGGTGCTTGGCGTGGTGCTGGTGGTCGTCAGCCTGGTGGGGCTTGCCACCAGCCTCGGCTGAGCGCCGCTTGACCGCCAGATAGCTTCATGAGCAGGTCTGCAAGCCGTCCATACGCAGGTGATGTGGAAGACACCGCCGAGGACGGCAGCGCCTGCCATGGGAGGGGCGCTGTTTCGCCAGCAGTTGGTGTAGAATGTGGCCTTTTGGTGCTGCCTCGTCGAGGGAGTATCCGCCGTAACGCCAAGGGTATCGTGCAGACCTGCACGCTGCCCTCATGGACGAGGAGTCGTCGTGAAGCTGCTGATTCTGGATGCGGGGCATTGCCTGTCGCTGGCCCTGGCACGGGAAAGCAACCGGCGCGGTGATACGGAGCTGGTGATCGATCCTGCCACCCGGGTGGGAGCGGACAAGCTGCGGGCGATTGCGCCCGATGCACTGATCATTCCACCGTTGTCGCGCCCTTTCAGCGTGCCCCCCGCCGCCGTGATGGAACACGCCGAGGCTGTCGAGGCCTGCATGGAGGCCTGTCGCGATGTCGGTATTCCTCTGGTCTGGTGCGTATCTGACCAGTTGTATGAGGACGGTCATGCCTCGCCGATCGACGAGCATGTCATTCCGGCCCCTCGCGATGAAGGCCTGCGCCGCCTGGTGACCGCAGGCGACCGAATCCGGGCAGAGTGCCACCAGCACCTGATCGTGCGCGTGGGCCCGATGTTCGCCCTGGAAGGCAGTCACGCCTGGTTGGGCGAGCTGCTGGATACCTTGATCAGTGGTGGCGTGGTACGTGCCGAAACGGATGTCACCCTCTGCCCCACCTCCGCCGATGCAGTGGCCATGGCACTGATAGGCATGCTCCAGCAGCAAGCCTGCGGCGCGGATGCCTGGGGCAGCTATCACCTGGCAGGTGTCGAGCCGGTCAGCGCTTACACCTTTGTCTGCATGGTGCGTACCCAGCTGGGGACGCGGCTTGAAGGGCAGGGCGAGCAGATTGCGTTGGGCGAGGTCAAGGCGCTGAGTCATCACCACGATCAGCCGTTACGCCGAGTCCTCAATTGCCGTCGAGTGCTGGAGGTGTTTGGCGTGCATCAGAAGCCATGGCGACTGGAGGTGGGCCGCATGCTCGACACCTGGTGCCAGGCGCGTGATGATGCCGCCGCCATCCAGGACAAGGGGGACGCAACCCCATGAACGTGCTGCGCAGCGTCATCTTCTACATCGGCTACTTTGCGGCCATGCTGGTCTGCGGCCTGCTGTTTCTGCCTCCTGCCCCCCTGCTGCCACTGCGTTCGCGCTACCGGCTGCTGAATCTCTACAACCACTTCATCATTGCCTGGTTCCGCTTGGTATGTGGCGTGCGCTACGAGATGCAGGGGCATGAAAATCTGCCCGACGGCCCGGTAGTGATTCTGTCCAACCATCAGTGCGAGTGGGAGACCGTCTACCTTCAGCTGCTCAAGCCTCCGGTCTGCACGGTACTGAAGAAAGAGCTGCTCAACTTCCCGATCTTTGGCTGGGGCTTGCGCCTGCTTCACCCCATTGCACTGGATCGCTCCAAGCCGGCTCGCGCCATGAAGCAGGTGCTCAGCCAGGGTGGACAGCGTCTCAAGGAGGGGCTTTCCGTGCTGATCTTCCCCGAAGGCACGCGGGTCGATCCCGGCAAGCGCCGCCGCTACAACAAGAGCGGTGCGGTGATCGCCTGTCGTGCAGGAGTCCCCGTGGTGCCCGTTGCACATAATGCCGGTGAATGCTGGCCCGGCCGAGACTGGGTCAAGCGTCCTGGTCGTATCTCACTGGTGGTGGGTGAGCCGATCGCCACACAAGGGCGCACCCCTGATGAAGTGCTGGCAGACACCGAGGCCTGGATCGAGGCGACACTTGCTGAGATATCCAGCGTGCCTCGTCCCCACCAACCGGCTTCGCGTACCGAGACCGCTTGAAACCTGGCGACGGCGTGCCTGAAGACACGACAAGGCCTCTTCCCGGCGTGGGAAGAGGCCTTGTCGGTTAAGCAAGTAGCACCAGTGAGGCCGTCAGCGTCGCCGGCCTAGCCGTTGGCCAGACGCTCGCGGATGTTGTCGGCGCGATCCTTGGAGCCCGGGTGTGATGACATCAGGCTGCTCTCGCCGCCGTCCATGTCGGCGAATTTCTCGAAGCCCGTCAGCAGGCCTTCGCGAGGAATGCCACGATCAGTGAGCAGGTCAAACGAGAAGTTGTCAGCGTCGCTCTCCTGGCTTTGGGAGAACTGCGCGTTGATGAACTTTTCACTCAAATCGCCCAGCTGTGAGCTGGACAGGGCGGCTACCGCACCATTGCCGGATGCCGCCATGGCGTCGCGGGCGATGGAGGTCGCGTACGCGGTCTGCATGGCCTTCTTGCTGTGGCCTAACGCCACATGGCCGAGCTCATGGCCCAATACCCCCTCGATCTCGTTGTCGGTCATCATGTCCATCAGACCGCTGTAGACGCGCACGCAGCCGTTGGCCATGGCCCAGGCATTGATGTCGTCGGTCATGTAGACCTTGTAGCTGACCGGGATGCCGTCGATCTGGTGACCCAGGTTGTCGGCGATGCGCTGCAGACGCTGGGCATACTCGGAGCCGGGAGTGGCGATGGCGGATTCGGCATCCATCTGCTCACAGGCTTGAGCGGACATGGCCTGGATCTCCTCATCGCTGATGGTTGCAGCGTCGAAGCCGGCGAGGCCGGTGCTGATCATGTCGTCAGTGGACATGTTTTCACAGCCAGAGAGGAGGAGACTGCAGCCCAGGGTGGCAACGGTCACAGACAGGGTATGACGGAGATTCATAAGCATCTTCCTTGAGAGGGGCATCCAATGGCGCCGCTGGTGACGCGCAGCAGAAGCCGTGGGGCGGCGCCGACGGAAGGAAGTGTAAACATGGCCCCAGTCGACCGCTCAACCACTCTGGCGATGCCTGTTTGCTGCGAGCTAGTTTGTAGTTAATCGAGCAAAATATAAGAGAAAGTGTGTCCATCCAGCGAAAAAAACGGCGCCCAAAGGCGCCGTTGTTTGGCTTCTCGCTATCCGTCATGATGACGGCTTAGAGGAAGTCTCAGTCGCTGTAGCGCTGAAGTACCAGGCAGGCATTGGTGCCGCCAAAGCCGAAGCTGTTGGAGAGCACCCGGTCAAGCTTCACGCCATCGCGGCGCTGAGTGACGATGTCGAAGCCCTGGGCTTCATCGTCCAGATCACTGACATTGGCGGAGGCAGCGATGAAATCGTGCTCCATCATCAGCAGCGAGTAGATCGCTTCCTGCACCCCGGTGGCGCCCAGCGAGTGCCCTGTCAGTGACTTGGTGGAGCTCATCGCCGGAGTGCTGTCGCCGAACACTTCGCGCACTGCCTTCAACTCGGCCACATCCCCTACCGGCGTGGAGGTGCCGTGGGTGTTGATGTAGTCGATGTCGCCGTCCACGGTGGCCATGGCCTGGCGCATGCAGCGCACGGCGCCTTCGCCGGAGGGAGCCACCATGTCCTTGCCGTCGGAGGTGGCGCCGTAGCCCACTACCTCGGCATAGATCTTGGCGCCACGGGCCTTGGCGTGTTCGAGCTCCTCGAGTACCAGCATGCCACCGCCACCGGCGATGACGAAGCCATCGCGAGACTTGTCATAGGGGCGAGAGGCGGTTGCCGGAGCGTCGTTGTAGCTGGTGGACAAGGCGCCCATGGCGTCGAACAGGCACGATAGAGTCCAGTGCTCTTCTTCGCCGCCACCGGCAAAGACCACGTCCTGCTTGCCGAGTTGAATCTGTTCCATCGCTGAGCCGATGCAGTGTGCAGAGGTCGCACAGGCGGAAGAGATGGAATAGTTGACGCCCTTGATCTTGAACGGGGTCGCCAGGCAGGCGGACACGGTGCTGCCCATGGTCCGGGTGACACGGTAAGGACCAACGCGGCGCAGGCCTTTGTCACGCATGACATCGGCGGCTTCAACCTGGTTGGCGCTGGAAGCACCGCCGGAGCCGGCGATCAGGCCGGTACGTTCATTGGAGACCTGCTCCGGGCTGAGGCCAGAGTCTTCGATGGCCTGAGCCATGGAAACATAGGCGTAAGCGGCGGCATCGCCCATGAAGCGGCGCAGCTTGCGGTCCACCAGGGTATCCAGGTCGATATCGACCACGCCCGCCACCTGGCTGCGGAAGCCGCGCTCGGCGTATTCTTCCTTGAAGCGAATGCCGGATTGGCCGTTCTTGAGTGCCTCGAGTACCTGCTGCCGGTCATTGCCCAGGCAGGACACGATACCCAGGCCGGTGACTACCACTCGTCGCATGGAAGCCTCCTGATCAGAAATTCGCGGTGGAGGTGAACAGGCCGACGCGCAGGTCATTGGCCTGATAGATATCGCGGCCATCGACGGAGACAGTGCCGTCCGCCATGCCCAGAATCAGGCGGCGGGTGATGACGCGCTTGATATTGATGCGATAGGTAACCTTCTGGGCTTCAGGCATGATCTGCCCGCTGAACTTGACCTCACCACAGCCCAGTGCCCGGCCACGTCCGGGATGGCCGAGCCAGCCAAGGTAGAAGCCCACCAGCTGCCACATGGCATCGAGGCCGAGACAGCCAGGCATGACGGGGTCACCCGGGAAATGGCAGTCGAAGAACCACAGGTCGGGGCGGATATCGAGCTCGGCGATCAGTTCGCCCTTTCCGTACTCGCCACCCTCTTCGTAAATGCGCGTGATGCGGTCGAGCATCAGCATGTTGGGGGCCGGCAGCTGGGCATTGCCCGGGCCGAACAGCTCACCGCGGCTGCAAGCCAGCAGTTCATCGCGATCAAAAGAGTGTTGCTTGGTCACTGGAGCGTTCCGAGAGTCGAAGTGATGTACGCCGCGTACGGCAATCTGCCGCCACGCGGCCTGCCTAGTCTACTGTTCGTGGGGGCCGAATGCACCCCGTGGACCTTCGATCATGGTCGTGGTTGCTCGGAAAAGGAATCTTGCACTACAGATTTCCTACTGTCGGCCGATAACGATAGGACAGCAATTTCGCCTGTTCTCTCCAGCGGGAGTCCGTATCGACCATGTGGCCTCGTCTCTCCTTTAACCGCCCGCTGATCTGGCTCGGGCTCTGCGCCATGTCGGCGATTTTATGGCTGCCCAGCGTGTCGTTGCGGCTCGGTGCCGTCGTACTGATGGCGGTGGCGCTGTGGGATGGCTGGCGCCAGATCAAGCTCGAGCAACGCCGCGCGCGGCTGACCGAGCAGGTGATGCGTCAGTCCGGCGAAGCGGTGATGATTACCGACGCCCAGCATCAGATACAGGCGGTCAATCCGGCCTTCACCGAACTATCGGGCTATGAGCTGACAGAGGTTCAGGGGCTGAGCGCCAGCAATCTGGCGGCGGCGCGGCATGACAGCGCCTTCTTCGAACGTTTCTGGCAGGCCTTGATCAGCACAGGTCATTGGGAAGGTGAGCTGTGGCAGCGGCGCAAGGATGGCAATGAGTACCCGATGTGGCTGGAGGTTCAGGTGATCTCCGATGCCCGTGGCCATCCCGAGCACCACATTGCCACCTTCACCGACATATCCCTGCGCAAGTCGCGAGAGCAGGACCTGCGACGCATCGGGCGGGAGGATCCATTGACCGGCCTGCCCAACCGTTTTCGGCTACATGAGCTGCTGTCTTCTCGTCTGCGTCACCTGCGTGCAGGAGAAAGCCTGGACCTGGCCCTCATCGATATTGACGGCTTTCGCGAGATCAACGAGAGCCTGGGCGTCAGTGCCGGAGATCGCCTGCTTGCGCGTTTCGGCAAAAGATTGGCCGGTCATGTGGCCGGGGGCGTGGTCGGTCGACTGGGCGGAGATGAATTCATGGTCCTGCGTACCACCACGTACGATGACCACGAGGGCTGGATCGAGGGATTGAAGGCCCACCTGGGGGAGCCGTTTCAGATCGACGGAAGCACCCTGCGCCTGGGCATCACCATTGGCAGCTGTCGTGCCCCCGAGGACGGTGACAATGATGGTGTGCTGTTCCAGCGACTGGAGTCCGCGCTGGTCTCCGCGCGGCGACGCGGCGGCAATCTGTGCCTGAGGTTTCGGCCGGCATTGGACGTCAGCGACAGCCCCAACCTGGCGCTGCTCAATGACCTGCGCGAAGCCCTCGCCCAGGGTGGCCAGCTGGAGCTTCACTATCAGCCCCAGCATCGACTGTCCGATGAGGCCATGGTCGGCATGGAAGCCTTGCTTCGCTGGCGCCATCCACGCGATGGGCTGGTGTCACCGGCCGAGTTCATTCCCCTGGCCGAGCGTCACGGCCTCATGGCCCCTCTGGGGGACTGGGTGATCCACCAGGCGCTGACACAGCTCGCCCATTGGCGCTCGCGTGGACTGCCGCTGTTGCCGGTGTGGATCAACATTTCGGCCATGCAGCTGTTCCAGGGGGACCTGGAAAAGACCCTTGCCACGGGACGCGCACGCCACGAAGTCGACTCTCACTGGCTGGGGCTGGAGCTGACCGAGTCAGTGCTGCTGGATGATCGTGGCGGCGACATCGCACCCAGGCTGGAGCGCTTGAGGGATCTTGGGCATCGTATCGCCATCGATGACTTCGGTACGGGGTATTCGTCGCTGGGGTATCTCAAGGAGCTGCCGCTGGACAAGCTCAAGCTGGACCGAGCCTTCGTCAAGGCGCTGCCCCACGAGACCGCCGACGCCGCCATCGTCGATGCGGTGATGGCCATGGCCAGGGGACTGGGCCTGGAGGTGGTGGCAGAAGGGGTGGAAACCGCCGAACAGCGTGACTATCTGCGGCAGGTCGGATGTGATGAGGTCCAGGGCTACTTCTACGCGCGACCCATGCCGGCCCATGAGCTGGAGGCGCTATGGCGCGAGAGCGTCAGTCAGCCGCTGGAGAGCAGTTCTCGCCAGGCGGTGGCGTGAGGTAGCCACGGGCCGCCGCCAGGCTGACCGTCAGGCAGATCAGCGCCCAGATGACGGCCTGGCTCGGTAGTAGCCACGGGGCTAGCGCTACCCCTGCCAGCTTGGCACCGCCGAAATAGGACAGCGGGGCACTGATGGCTCCTCCCAGCGCTGCCAGCCACGGACGCGCCCACAGCCAGTAGAGCGAGTGATGAATCAGCATGGCGAAAAGAGGCCACAGCCACAAAAGCCACAGCGCCAGCGGTCCCACCCGGACGTCTTCAGGCGCAAAGCGATAGCCTCCCAGCAGCGCCAGGCTACCGTCGATGGCAAGCCCCGTCAGCCCGAAGATGACCAGCCAGCGCCACTCCCCTGGGCGCGCCATGCCAATGAGATGAGCCGCGAGCACCACGCCGGCGACGATGCCGCCCACGCCCGCACCGCCGATGACGCAGGCCAGCCAACTCAGCTGGAAGCCAGCTGCATTGAGCGCAAGCCAAGGCCAGGTTGTCCGAGAGCGGGCCAAGATTACGGCCTTCCGAGCCGGGTCGGAGGACGCGCATCGGGCTTGGCCAGCAGCAGGTGACAGGTGCTGATGGTGCGCTCCAGGAAGGCGGCTTCGCAGTAGCACAGGTAGTAGCGCCACATGCGAATGAAGCGCTCGTCATAGCCCAGCCGTGCGACACGATCCAGATTGGCTTCAAAGCGGTGGCGCCACTCGCGCAGGGTGCGAGCATAGTGCATGCCGATATCATCCAGATCGATCAGGTTCAGGGACGTGTGTCGCGTCAGCTGGGTGAGCAGCACGGTCGGTGAAGGCAGGAAACCACCCGGAAAGATATAGCGCTTGATGAAGTCCATTTCCTTGCGCGCTGCCTCATAGCGCTGGTCCCGTACGGTAATGGCTTGCAACAGCACCAGCCCGCGTGGGGCGAGCAACGTATCGAGCGTCTTCAGGTACAGCGGCAGGTAGTCGGCGCCGACGGCCTCGATCATTTCCACCGAGACGATCCGGTCATAGCGACCGCTCAGTTCCCGGTAGTCCTGTTTCAACAGCGTGACCTGGTCGTCCAACCCCTCTTCGGCCAGTCGACGCGCCGTATGTTGATACTGTTCCTCGGAGATCGTGGTCGTGGTGACGCGGCAGCCGCGGGTTTTGGCGGCATGAATGGCCAGCCCGCCCCAGCCGGTACCAATCTCGAGAAGGTGGTGATGGGGCTGCACATCCAGCTTGTCGAGCATGACGTCCAACTTGTGGGTCGAGGCTTCCTCCAGGCTGGCATCCGGGCTTGGGAAGACGGCGCTGGAGTACATCCAGTGCTCACGGTCGAGGAACGTCTCGAACAGGTCGTTGCCGATGTCGTAGTGCGCCGCGATGTTGCGCTTGGCGCCCTTGCGGCTGTTGCGCTGCAGTCGCAGCAGCCCCGACAGCAGGAGTCGGCCAAGGCTGGCGACCCCCCTTTCCACGTCGTCATTGACCTGATCGATGTTGAGGGCGAACAGGCGAATCAAGCCGACCAGATCGTCAACGTCCCAATCGCCTTCCATATAAGCTTCCGCAGCACCCACCGAGCCGCCCATGGCCATACGCTTCCAGGCGCGACTGTGACGCACCACCAGAGTAACGGACAGCTCTCCGTCCTCGCCGAGAAGGTGGCGTTCGTGACCATCGATGAGCGTGATGTGGCCGTGCTTGAGCTTGGCCAAGTGGCCCAGCACGCGAGGCTTCAGCCAACGCGACAGTCTGCCTTCTTCGCTGCTGGCGATAGCGTGGTGCTGTGTTCTCAGGGTGGTCATGTCCTGGACTCCTTGGGCTAACCGAGAGCCGCTTGACGGGGGCGGCGGTGCAGTGTCGCTGGCGCTGGACTGGCGTGTGGTCAAGGTCATGACTGACTCTCCCTTGGCTGAGGCGTGGCACCCTCTGCGGGGGGCGGATGATCGTGCAAGGGAACGCCTTTGAGCCACAGCTTGAGCGCCTCCCAATGGATGGCGGCCAGTGTCTTGGTGGCCATCCAGGGCTGGCGTGCCAGCGTCGACATGAGGGCACCGCGCGTAGCAGGCTGGCCCTCCAGGGTGAGCGTGGCATCAAAATGGCGCTGCTCGTCTCGCCAGGTTTCCATGTGCATGAACAGCGCCTCTCCGGGACTGTTGAAGCGCCAGTGATAGGTCATGCCCATGGGCAGGAAGGGCGAAACGTGAAGGTCCTTGTCGAACGCAGCGCGATGCGTGTGGCGGCTGCCATCCACTGCGCTGGCGTATCGGGTTCGCTCTCTCCAGGGGGTATTGGTGACCTCTCCCAGCACCGCGCCGAGCCGCTCCTCTCCTGTCTCGTCGGCAGGGTGATAGAGGTAGTAGAGCGATATGGGATTGAAGCTGACCCAGGGTGACGACAGTTGCGTCAGCAGGGTGACGCGTCCCTCTGGGGCGGCTCCCAGACGCTCGCGCACCTCTTCTCTGGCGGCCTCTGCCAGTGACATTTGCTGGCCTCGGGCGGGCAGGTAGTCTTCCCGGCGGAAACGTGCCAGTGCGGGCCGCCTGGCACTGAAGCCGGGCACACCATCGAACAGTGCGGGGAGCTCATCCAGGTCCAGCAACGCCATCCACACGCGATAGTCGAAGGAGTGCTGGCGAGGCAGAAAGCGGCGATGACGCAGGGTGCCACGATAGATGCGCGAGCGCGGCGTCGTGATCATGACGTCGCCTCCCTGAGACGCTCATGGTCGAGCTCGTCACAGCCCAGCGCCTGGGCCACCCGCAAGGCGCTCCAGACGCCATCTTCATGGAACCCATGACGCCAGTAAGCTCCGCAGAAGTGGGTGCGACCCTTTGTGCCGGAAATCTCGGCGTGGCGACCCTGGGCCAGTGCACCTGCCTGGGTGAACTGAGGGTGTGCGTAGGTGAAGCGTCCAAGTACCTTGTCGGCGGCGATGCTGTCGCTGTCATTGAGGGTCACACAAAAGGTATGCGGCGCCTCAAGTCGTTGCAGGATGTTCATGGCGTAGGTAACCGAGACGTTCGTGCTGTCGGCGCGGCCATCAAGACGGTAATTCCAGCTGGCCCAGGCGCGTGACCGGTGTGGCAGCAGCCGAGTGTCGGTGTGCAGCACGACCTCGTTGTCTGCATAGGGCAGGGCGGAAAGTATCTCGCGCTCCGCCGGGCTCGGATCCTCCAGTAGTGCCAGGGCCTGGTCCGCATGACAGGCCAGGACCAGCTGGTCGAAGCGCTCTTCGCCGCTGTGCGTGCGGATGACGACGGCATCGGCTTCCCGGCGAATGCCATGGACGGGAGTGGCCAGCCGGATGCTGTCGGCGTAGGGCGCAGTCAGGCGGTCAATGTAGGTGCGGGAGCCGCCCTTGATGGTGAACCACTGAGGCCTGTCGTTGATCGATAGCAGCCCATGATGATGAAAGAAACGCAGGAAGAAGCGCGTCGAGAAAGCGCGAATGTCGGCCAGGCTGGCGGACCAGATCGCGCCGCCCATGGGCAGCAAGTAGTGGCGCTGGAAGTCTTCACTAAAGCCTTCGCGGTCCAGGTAGTCGCCTAGCGGCAGCAGCAGCGGGTCAGGCTCTGCATTTGCGTCATGGTTGGCAAGGTCATGAATCGCCTGGCGGTTGAAGCGCACTATCTGTCCCAGCAACCGGTAGAACGAGGGTCTCAGCAGGTTTCGGCGCTGGGCGAAAAGCGAGGCCAAGGTGTGGCCGTTGTATTCGAAGTCGACGTCAGTGCGATGCACCGAAAAGCTCATTTCGGTGGGCTGGTAGACAACGTCGAGATGATCGAGCAGGCGCTGGAAGTGGGGGTAGGTCCTGTCGTTAAAGACGATGAACCCGGTGTCGATGGCGTAATCTTGACCGTCCACCTCGACATCGACGGTAGCCGTGTGGCCGCCCAGGCGATCCGCTGCTTCAAACAGGGTGACCTGGTGACGGGCACTCAGGTAGCGGGCCGCTGATAGCCCGCTGATGCCGCCACCAATCACTGCAATACGTTGTGCGTGTGGCCCGGGTTCAGGTCGGGTCATCCGTCGTTCTCCTGCTGTGAAGACATCTCGGTATCGTGTTCGCGTCGCACCAGCCGCTTGCCGATCGCGACCCTCAGGCGCAGGGGCATGACGCCCAGCAGCTTGACCAGGTAGGTAAAGCGGCGAGGGAAGTGAATGTCTCGGCGGCGCGCCGAGAGTCCCTCGAGAATGGCCTTCGCGGCCTTTTCCGGGGTCACGGCCATGGGCATGGGGAAGTCGTTGCGCTCGGTCAGTGGGGTCTTGACGAAGCCAGGGTGAATGACGCTGACATCAATCTGCTGATGGGCCAGGTCGAGGCGCAATGATTCGCAGAAGTAGGTGAGCGCCGCCTTGGAGGCGCCGTAGGCTTCGGCCCTGGGCAGGGGAAGATAGGCCGAGGCGCTGGAGGTGACGGCGATCAGCGGGCGTGAACCTTGGTCGCGGGCCTGATGCAGCAGCGGCAGCGCCGCTTCCAGTGCGTGAATGGTGCCAAAGAAGTTTGGATCGAAATTGTCTCTTACCAGCGAGGTATCGACGCGACCGCCGTCCAGGTAGACGCAGGTGCCGGCATTGAAGATCACCATGTCGAGGCCATCGAAGACATCAGCGATGACGGCTGCTGCGTCCTTCATCGCCTGCAGGTCGGTGACGTCTGCGGGCACCAGCAGTGCGTTGTCGCGCTGGCCGGCCAACGTTTCAAGGCCTGAGCGGCTGCGGGAGGTCAGTGCCACCCGGTGGCCATCGTCCAGCAGGCGCTGTGCCAGCGCTTCGCCGATGCCTGAAGTGGCACCGGTGAGCCATATGCGCTGTGGGTTGGGGTCGCGAGCCATGTCATCCTCACTGTTGCTGGTACCAGATGCTGCTGACTGCCAGCTACGTGGGATGGCTGGTCAGGGTTTCAACCCGCCGCGATACGCTTGATTCGGCGAACCAGCATTCCCACTAGGGGCAGGCGTTCGTACAGCAGTGCTCCGGCGTCGAAATAGTCCTGATGGCGAATCACCTTGCCGCCTTCGCCGGAGGCAAAGATCAGCGCCGAGCAGCCCTCCACGGCGATGGGTTTCCCCCGTGCCAGACGCCGATGCTGCAGTGCCATGGTCCAGGTCACGAACCCATGTTGTCCCTCACGCACAGCATGCCTGAAGTCGAACTGGCACGTGATCACGTTGGCATACATGGCATCGAAATCAGCCTTCAGGTCGTTGATGCCGTTAACCCGGTGGACCGGGTCGATGAACACGATGTCATCAGAATATATACTGTATAGCTTTTCTGTACAGGTTTTGTCCAGCTTATTGAAGGTGTCGCAGAAGGCTGCCAGCTGCGGGTCGTCGATCATCGTGGTCTCCCTGTCGGTGCTCGCGTCTGCCTTAGTCATCCTTGGACAATGACTTGAAGGCCTCGAGCGCTCGTTCGCGAGCCGCCTTGTGCTCGACAATCGGTCGAGGATAGTCGTTGCTGCTGAGGAGGTCCGAGGATGGGGCGTGGCGCTGGCGTGCCGGGAGGTCAGCCAGCTCCGGCAGCCAGTGGGCAATGAAGTTGCCGTCGGGGTCGAAGCGTTCGGATTGGGTCGTGGGGTTGAAGATGCGGAAGTACGGGGCGGCATCGGTGCCCGTCGAAGCAGCCCACTGCCAGCCTCCGTTGTTGGCCGCAAACTCCCCGTCGACCAAGTGCTCGAGGAAGAAGCGCTCGCCGCGGCGCCAGTCGATCAGCAGGTGCTTGGTGAGAAACATGGCGGTCACCATGCGCAATCGGTTGTGCATCCACCCGGTCGAGACCAGCTGGCGCATGGCGGCGTCGACCAGAGGGTAGCCGGTACGCCCTTCACACCAGGCGGCGAAATCATCGTCGGCGTCGCGCCACTCAAGGGCTTCTGTATGACGTTGGAAGGCGCGGTATCGACAGACCCTGGGGAAGCCCACGGCCACATGCTGGTAGAACTCGCGCCAGATCAGCTCGCTGACCCAGGTCGTCAGGCCCTTGTCGCCATCGCTCAGGCTGCCATCATTGATCGAGATGACGGCCTGCATGCACTGGCGCCAGGAGATCATGCCCATGGCCAGGTAAGGAGACAGCTCGCTGGTGCCTCGCTTGGCCGGGAAGTCGCGGTCCTCCTTGTAGCGTTTCCCAGGGCTGCTGATGGATCCGCTCAGGAAGGCCGATAGACGGTCCGCGGCAGCCTCTTCTCCTGCCGGCCACCGGCGGCCATCGACCGCCTTGTCATCGTAGCGAGTGCGCTGACGGGCTGTTGCTGACACTTCCACCGGTGATTGCTTGGCAGGCGCGTCCAGCACCTCGAGGCGTTCGCTATTGATGGCCTTGTGCCAGGCTTTCGAGAAGGGGGTAAACACGCCATAGTAGTCGCCCTTGCCGGTGAGCAGCTCGCCTGGGCTGAAGGCCACTGCATCGCGGAAGGCACGCACCTCCAGGTCGCTGTTGTCGCCAGCCTCCAGTATCGCCTGGTCACGTTGCCATTCGTCCAGCGGGTACTCGCGATTGAAGTACAGCGCATCTGCGCCGAGCTCGTCGGCCAGGCGCATCAGCGTTTCGGGCGCTTCCTTGAAGGTGGGCGTGTCGAGCTGGATCAGCGGGATATTGCGCTGTGCCAGGGATTCTCCCAGTGCTTCGACACCGCGCGCGATGAAGTCGAGCTTGTTGTCTCCATGTCCGTGTTCGCGCCATTGCTCCTGGGCGTGAAGAAATACCGCGATGACGGGACCCCGCTGGCTGGCATGGAACAGGGCGGTATTGTCGTGGACTCTCAGGTCCGTTCGGAACCAGACCAGGGTGACAGGCATGGAGTGGCCTCCTCGTGTTGAAGGATCGGTCATGGAGGGTTGGGCGTCGGCAGACGATGGCTGGCCGGACGTTAGAGCACTAGCGAGGAGGTCTGGCGAGAAGCGTTGGGCGGCGCTTCTCGCCTACAAAGGGGCGCCCTCTGATGGATCGGTATGGATGATCCGGTGTTGATGGACCAGTACTGTTGGATCAGTGCTGGCGGATCAGCGGCCTCAGACGATCAAGCGCCATGGGAATGTCGTCACCCAACACCTCAATCTCGCTATCCTGCAATTCAGCGGCCCTGATGCGCGCAACGGGACCACACAATGCCAGCGTGGTATCGAGCTGCTCGGCCAGGCGCGGCAGCAGTCGGCGCACCACGTCTGCACGCTCTGCCTTGCCACTGCACAGCACCACTGCGCCAGGACGCAGGCGCTCGAGAGCCAGGGGCAAGTCGGTGAAGGGGAGAGGATCATCCATCAGCACAATGCGATAGCCCCTCTCGCTGGCGGCCAGCGCCATCATCAGCGTCCATAGCGCGCCATCATCGTCAGGCAAGGTATCCAGCAGCAGGGTGGGGCCGCGGGCGATTCGGTTGGCGTGAAACAGCCGAATGCCGATACGGGTGCGCAGGAAGCTCTCCAGTGTGCGTCGCTGCAGCGCGGCACCCAGCTGTCCCTCCCAGCGCTCTTCGAGTTCCAGGATCACCGGCTGCCATAGCTCGGTCAGGCAGGTACCGACCGGATACAGCGCCAGTGCCTGCTGATAGAGGCTGTCCAGGTGGTCCATGTCCAACGCGTCGACCGCACTCAGTACCTGCCGGCGTTGACTTGGCCAGTCGCCTGCCGCGGTGGGGGCAGGTTCGGCCGGCTCGGGTTGCGCCAGCAGGTCCTTGACCTGACTGACGGGCACGCCGCGATTCAGCCATTGCAGGATGCGCTCGACCCGCTCAATGTCCTCGCGGGCGTACAAGCGGTGCCCCTTGGGCGTGCGACGGGGTTCTATCAACCCATACCGTCGCTCCCAGGCGCGCAGGGTCACCGAATTGACCCCGGTTAACCGCGAGACTTCGCGGATGGGGTAGAGAGGAGATTCGGTGGGGGGCGCCGTATGACTCATGGGGGCCTCGATGCGTGTCCTGTTGCGAAGTAAAAGCGCGAAAGCGCCGTGTCCTTTGAACCTGCTGGATCAAATCGACGGTACAGCCAGTGCCGAGCTGTACAGACGGTACAAAGTGTACAACAGCTTTACTGCTTTTCGCTCACGCTGTTTGCATGTGTTACTGGTCCGCGTCGAGCGATTCCCCGACCTGATCCGCGACCGCACTGGCCAGCGCTTCGACGAAGGCCGGGTGTTCGCCAACCGGTGGAAGCAGTGTCAGCGACAGCTGATCGTGCTCCGCCTTCAGGGCGTCGATCTGCGCGGGCACATCCTTGCGTAGATGGCGGCCAGCGGCGAAGAACAATGGCAATACTTCGATCTGGTGAATACCGCCCTCGCTCAGTTCCGCCACGGTGGCTTCCAGGGATGGCTCGCACAGCTCCATGTAGGCCAGCCGGATGGGCGTTCCCAGACGTGGCACCAGCGCATCGCGGAATTGCTCGAACGGGGCTCGCCACTTGGGGTCGCTGGATCCGTGTGCGAGAAGTATCAGGGCGTATGACATGAACGGATTCCTGTTAAAAAGCGATGATCGCGTGGTATCTGCCGGTGAGCAGCGTGCCGAAAATGTTGCGGTATCCCGCTTCGGTTCGCCAGACGTTCATGGCGCGCCCACCAGCGACACGAGGCGTTCGGCGGCATGGCTGCCGGATAGCCAGGCATCTTCGATGCGCCCGCCTCGGCAGCCATCACCGGCCAGTACCAGGCCGCTGTCGCCGATGCGGTGGTCTTCCTCACCGAGGCAATTGACTGCGTTGGCGTAGCGCCAGCGATGGGCACCTCCCAGGGTGACATCGGGCAGGGCGGTTGCCGCTGGCAGTCTATCGGTGAAGGCGTCGAGCAGTCGCTGGGCGATCGATGATGCGTCATCTTCGAGATACTGTTGGCTCCAGCGCTGGGTGGCTAGCAGGACCACGGTTTCTGCCGCTTCATCTCTGCCGGGTTTGGTGTTGTGGCGAATCGCCAGGCGTATAGGGCCTTCGTCGAAACGGGCCACCGGCCAGCCTGGGTCCACCCCGGGAAGGGTTAGCGGTGCGTCGAACGAGACCCAGGCACTCCAGCAGGGCTGCATGTCGATCTCCGAGCATGCGGCGGCCAGCGCCGGATCATGAGGTCGCAGCAGCGGCGTTGCCTGGGGAGCCGGCGCGGTCACGACCACGTGATCGAAGGGGCCATGGAGATCCTGATGGTGATCCTCCAGCCACCAGCCATCTAAGCGTTCGTGCAATTGGGTGATGCGGGTGGAGGGGATCAGCTCTTCCCCCGTCGCCAGGTGTCGAGTCAGGGCGCTCATACGTGGGGTGCCGCAGTAGCGTGATTCGTCGTCCTGGTGCGGGCGCCATTGGCGCTCGTGGTCGACGCCGTACAGCATGCTGGGCCAAGGGGCCACGATGTCAGCCGCACGCCAAGTGTCGACAGCGGCCTGGAAGTCGGGATGTCGCGCCGTGAAGTGCTGAGCGCCCAGGTCCAGAGACTGTTCACCTTGTCGCCTGGAACCTGCACGGCCACCTGGACCGCGTCCCTTGTCGAAAAGGACGGCGCGGTGACCCAGTGCTGTCAGCCGATTGGCACAGGCTAGCCCGCTGATGCCTGCTCCAATGATGGCAACTTGTCGTCGCATCATGTCCGACTCCCAAGCTCGGCGTGTCGTGATATGACCTAAGCGTACAAATGATGTACAACTTGAGTCAAATAAACTTCTCGACCAGCCGTGAGCGCAACGTCTAGGCTGATGAGAAGCGCAGGTGCGCAGCCGTCAGCGCTGATCGCACATCTTTGAGGGATCAACGAGAGGTGTCCATGCGAGTATTGATCACGGGTGGCAGTGGCTTTGTCGGGCAACGTCTATGTCGCCGGCTGGTCGACAATGGCCATCGGGTGCAGGTGGTGTCGCGCGCGCCAGCCAAGGCGGCCAAGGCCTTGCCAGAGGGCGTCGATGTGCGCAGCAGTGCCTTGGACTTCGTCGACAAGCCCCCTGCTGCGCTGGTCAATCTGGCCGGTGAGCCGATTGCGGACAAGCGCTGGAGCGATAGCCAGAAAGAGCGGCTCATTGACTCTCGGGTGAACGCCACCAAGGAGCTGGTGATGTTGTGCGAGCAACTGTCCCAGACCGCAAGCGCTCCGCAGGTACTGGTCAGTGGCTCGGCCATGGGCTACTACGGTGATCAGGGCGGGGGCGATGACGCTGCGCCAGTGACCGAGCAGACGACACCCCATGATGAATTCGTCCATCGCCTGTGCCAGCGCTGGGAGGATGCGGCAAGGGGGGTAGAGGCCTATGGGGTACGCCTGGCCATCCTGCGAACTGGCCTGGTGCTGGATCAGGGTGGGGGCATGCTCAAGAAGCTACTGCCGCCCTTCAAGCTCGGGCTGGGCGGACGGCTGGGCAAGGGGGATCAATACATGCCGTGGATCCACCGCGAGGACTTGGTGGAGATGCTGCTGTGGTTGATCGAAAAGCCCCATCTGTCGGGTCCCTTCAATGGCAGTGCGCCGCAGCCGGTGACCAATCGTGAGTTTACCCGGGCCATCGGTCGGCATCTCAAGCGCCCAACGCCCTTTCCGGTTCCGGCGCTGGTGCTTGAGACGTTACTCGGAGAGATGTCCAGGCTGCTGCTGACGGGCGCACGGATGGTGCCTCAGCGCTTTGAGGAGGAGGGGTTCACCTTTCGTTACCCGACCTTGGATCAAGCGCTGGAGGATATCCTCGCCTGATACCACCAGGCCCCGACCACGCGGTGAGGGGCCCGGCGGCCCTGGCAGGCCGCCAGGGAGGCGCTGGTGCATTCTCGAGCGCTGTGGTGCCCGCCGGGTCAGCGGGTATCGTCGTCGATGGTCACAATCACGCGTACCGCGTCGAGCCTTAACCGGGTGCCTTCGATGGCCTGATCCAACGCCTGACGTTCCTCACGCAGGGCGGTGATTTCATCCTCGCGCACCGATGGATTGCGTCGTGCCAGGGCTTCCAGTCGCGTCAGCTCGTTGTCCAGACGCTGACGCATGCGTACCTGGGCGGCTTCGACGATCGTCGGCAGCTCGCGCTGGGCCTCGGCTTCGGCGCTGTCGAGCAGGTCTCTCAGCTGGTCGTGGCGGCTCTTGATCAGGTCTCGAGCCACGGCTTTCTTGACCTTCTTCAGGTTCTTCGACAGACCCGTGAAGGACACCTTGTCGGTCAGGTTGGCGCCTGATTCGTCAAGCAGCACCCGCACGGCGGTGGGGGGCAGGAAGCGGTTGAGGTGCAGTCGCTTGGGGGCCGGGCAGTGGGTGCGGAAGACCAGCTCCGCCATCAGCCTGCCCGCCGGAATCGCCGGGTGCTTGAGCAGTGCCAGGGCGGTGTTGCCCATGGCGCCGTCGAGAATGCGCCCCATCATTTCGCGCACCAGAGGGTGCTCCCACGACAGTCGCTGGACGTCGTCCCTGGCCAGAGCCCGCGAGCGGGAAGTGGTCACGGTAAAGCCTTCTTCCCCCTTCACCAGCCCAGGTAGGCCATCCAGCATATGAGGCCCGGGGGTCAGCAGCGTCAGATCGTTGCCCAGTTCCTTGCTGTCGACGCCGAAGATGTCCAGCGCCTGATCGAGGTAGCGCGGCAACGCACGGTCTTCATCGAGCTCGACAATCGCTTCGCGCACGGCTTCGACCCGCTCCGGGCGACAGGCGTTGAGCTCCAGCAAGCGGTTGCGGCCCGCATCACGCTCTGCCAGCTTGGCGTCGAACAGCGCGCGTGTCTCAGTGATGACGTCGTCCAGAGCCTCGTCATCCAGCAGGCTTTCGGCCAGGTCATCGCCGAAGGCATCGAACAGCTCATTGCCAAGTCCGTGGGGCGCGCTGAAGGCATCCATGCCCTCCTGGTACCAGCGCAGCAGCTTCTCGCCGGGGCTACCCTCGAACACGGGGACATGAATCTCGATGGCGTGGCGCTGGCCAATACGGTCGAGGCGACCGATGCGCTGTTCGAGCTGATCCGGGTGCAGTGGCAGGTCGAACATCACCAGGTGACGGCAGAACTGGAAGTTGCGGCCTTCGGAGCCTATTTCAGAGCAGACCAGCACCTGGCAGCCGTCTTCATCGTCGGCAAAGGCGGCGGCGGCGCGGTCGCGCTCCACCAACGACAGATCCTCGTGAAACACCGGAGCCTGGACACCGCCGAGCACTCGCAGGCCATCGGACAGCCCCTGCGCGGTTTCGCGATCATGGGCAATCACCAGCACCTTGTCATCGCCCATCTCGGTCAGGCGTTCCAGCAGCCAGGTCACGCGTGGGTCGAACTGCCACCAGGGCTCTGCGTTGAGCGGATCCTCGCTCAGTGCGCTGTACATGCCATCCAGGTAGATCATCACGTCGGGATGATCGAGCCCGGTCTCGATCAGCAGCTCGTCCAGATAGTCTTCATCGCGGCCAAGGCGGCGCAGCACGCGACGGTAGGAGGACGGCAGCTCAAGCTTATCCACGTGCAGGCGGCGCTCGGGGAATCCACCCACATGGCGGCGGCTGTTGCGGAACATCACCCGCCCCGTGCCGTGCCGGTCGAGCAGTTGGTTACGTAGCTGGGCGCTCGCCAGCTCGCGCTGTTCGCTGCTGCTTTCGGGGTTGGATAGCGTCGCCAGCAGGGCCTGGCTGTCGCTGTCATCGGCGACGGCCCCGATCGCGTCGCGGGCACTGGCATCCAGGGCGTGCTCCGAGCTGCCGGCAAGTGCGTCGATGGCTTGGGCCACGGCGACATAGCCTTGTTCTTCGGCGCGGAAGGCGTCGAGATCGGAATAGCGGTCACGGTCCAACAGCCGGAGGCGTGCGAAGTGACTGGCCAGTCCCATTTGCTCCGGAGTAGCGGTCAGCAGCAGCACGCCCTCGGTGGCATCGGCCAGACGCTCGACGCAGGCGTAGCCCGGGCCGACCTCCGGCTCGCTCCCCTCGTCCTGTTGTTCCTGGTCATGCCACTCAAGGTGATGTGCTTCGTCGACGATCAACAGGTCCCACTGGCAGGCTTCCGCCTGGCTCTGGCGGTGAGGGTTGGCAAACAGCCAATCCTGACTTGCCAGCACCAGCTGGCCAGCATCGAAGGGATTGCTGTCACCGTGGGCCTGGCTCTGCTGTTCGTCGAGCAGGGTCACCGATAGCGAGAAGCGGCGCAGCAGCTCCACCAGCCACTGATGGGTCAGGCTCGCCGGCACCAGGATCAGCGCGCGCTCGACCCGGCCAGTCAGCAGTAGGCGGTGCAGAATCAGCCCAGCCTCGATGGTCTTGCCCAGCCCCACCTCATCGGCCAGCAGCACGCGTGGCGCCTGGCGGGAGGAGATCTCGTCGGCAATGTAGAGCTGATGCGGAATCAGGTCGATGCGCGGCCCGGCCAGGCCGAGTGCCGGATTCTGCTCCACCCGGTGGTGGTGGTGCAGGGTACGAAAACGCAGGTCGAACCAGTCGTTGCGATCGACCTGGCCGGTCAGCAGGCGGTCACGGGCCTGGTCGAACTGCATGCTGTCGGCCAGACGGGCCTCCGGCAGTTCGCACAGCTCGCCAGCGTCGTCCTCGCCGATGTAGACGATCAGTCCATCGATTTCCTTGGTATCGTCCACCGTCATCTGCCAGCCCTCGGCAGACTGGATGCGGTCGCCGCTGCCGAAGGCGACGCGGGTCAAGGGCGCGAGACGGGTACTGTAGGTGCGGGTTTCCTGGCTGGCGCCGAAGAGCACGGTGACGCTGCGCGCGTCGCAATTCAGGATGGTGCCCAGGCCGAGTTCGGCCTCGCCGTCGCTGATCCAGCGCTGGCCGGGAGAGAAGTCGCTCATGATGCCTCGGGAGATGCGTCGTTACGGTTCGTGGTCGCGGGCCGGGCCCGCCGCCGACAGGGCGCGGTATCTTACAGCAATCTTCAGTCTGGCTTAAGCGCGATTGTCGCGCCGGGGATGACTTTGCAGAGTCGTCGCAGGCCGATACCGCGACGCGGGGGAGCAAAGCGGCGATGTTGCAGGCGACGTGAAGAAGGCGACAGGAGATGGGCGGGCCGAGGCGGGGTGGCCGCCTCGGTCCTGAGACTGCGGGTGCGTTTCACCTGCAGTATAAGAAGAGCGTGGCAGCTGCTCAGCGATTCAGCCAGTCATCCAGCAGGGGCAGCGTCAGCTCCCCCACATGGCGTTCGAGGAGCTTGCCATCGGCACTGAACAGCAGGGTCGTCGGCAGGCCAGGGGACTGGCTTGCGGCCAGCAGCTGTTGACGCGGGTCGAGCAGCGCGTAGCGGAAGTCGAGGTCGGCCTGATCCAGATAGCGGGTGACCTGAAGGAGCGGCTCGCCCTGATTGGCCATGATCACGGTGACATCATCGCGCTGATCGATCTCGGCCAGCAGCGGCATCTCCCGCCGGCATGGGGGGCACCAGGTCGCCCATAGGTTGATGATCATGGGCTTGCCGGCAGCGTCGCCCGTCAGCGTACGCAAGGCGATAGGCGCTCCGTCGACATCTTCCAGGGTCAGCTCTGGCACCTGCTGCGGAGCAGGGCTGGCGGACAGCGGGGCCCAGCTGACCAGCGCCAGCCAGCCAAGTGTCGCCAGCAGGGTCAGGCCTTGGGCGCCCAGCAGGGCGGCCATACGATCACGCAGCGCCCACAGGGTCCAGAGGGCCGCGGCAGCCAGCCCCCACACGGCACTATACCCAGGCAGCCACAGGCTCACGATATCGAGCCAGTCGTCCCGATACGCCTCCCAGTGCATCACCACATGTCCGAGACGAGCACCGAGCAACCAGGCCAGCATCAGGCCGTTGAACCAGCGACCATGGCGGCGGCGCGGAAGCCCCAGCAGAAAGGCGCTGGCCGCGAGCAGCAGTAGGGTGATGGCGAGTGCGTAGAGCCGGGGCAGGCTCACTAGCACCGGACCAATGGCGATGGCATCCATGGCGGGGAAGGCTCCGTTGATCAACGCGAGGGCACGAAAAGTCGATAGCGAGCAGGTACACTGGGCGAACCCGATTCGGCAAGGCTACTGCGCTCGTCGGGCGCTGTCATCTAGCGTCAGGCCGCCAGTCCCTCATTTATCAGGATGCGTGATGCCCTCACCCAAGACCTTCGACCCTCTGCGCGCGCTGGCCATCAGTAGTCAGGCGCTGGGTTTCATCATGATCTTCGTGCTCGGCTCGACCCTGGAGTCACCGCGGCCGTGGCAAGGCCTGACGTTGCTGCTCATGCTGGTTGTGGCGCTGGCTGTGGCCGTGGCGCGACGCTATCGCAATAATCGGGTGCAGAAGCAGCGTGATGAGCGCCGCAAACGCCTGTTGCAGGACGATGACGAGGCGCTGGATGAGGGTTTCGACTGACGGATCACCGGCGCGGAGTATCGCGCTGGGTGCGGGCTAAGGTGACATGCCGGCACGCGCTGGGGTCGATGGCGGTCAGCCTCAGCCAATGGCCTTCCGGAAGCCGGCACAGCACGACTCGGAAGGCGCATTGAGGCGAGGCGCTGTCGGGCGCATCCCAGCTTCTCACCCACCCGCAGGCGTCTCCGCATTGCTCCAGGCGCTGGCGCAGCTTGGGAAAGTCCGCTGCACTGACCTCCAGGTTGATGGTGCGCGGTGGGGTCGGCGTCGTGCTGGCAAGCAGCATCAGCACGTGAGTCGTGTCCCCACCGCCTAACTCCAGCGTGACGCCTGTGGCGCTTACCACCAATGGCCGCAGTTCCAGCACCTGTTCGAAGAAACGATGCATGGTGGCCAGGTCGGTGACTTCCAGCGCGCTGGGTTCCAGGCTCAGATGCTGCATAGGCTGTCTCGCATAGGGACGTTACCTTTTACAGGGACGTTACCTTTCACAGGGACGTTACCTGTCACAGGGACGTTACCTTTCACAGGGACGCTGCCTCTTTCAGGTGCGCTGTCTGTCAGTCTGGTCGCGGTTGCCAGAACTTTCCCTTTGAACCTGCCAATCATGCCCATGGCCTGGCGCTATCCCGGGTATCCCTTGCTCCTGTCAGGCCACCTTCGGCGGGTATCCGATCGCCTGAACAGCACGCCAGCTCATCGCTGCACCGCCGTGAGTCGTCGCCTCAAGCGAACACGGACAGCGCTCGAGCGGAATATGGCTGGGCGGTGGCATTTGCGTTACAGCACAGTGACGCCAATATTTAATGTCCTGTTTTTTAAAATAATTGTCTGAAAAGGCCTGGGCTGACGTCGATGCGTCCGGGTGAATTTGTCACATCAATGACATTGTCTAGACAACATGCCTTAACCTGCCGCCTGCAGACTGATGCCATTCCAAGAGGAGAGGCATCATGTCCATCCCCACCATCGTCGTCGAGCGACTCAACAAGACGTTCGGCCATCGCCAAGTGCTCGAGGACGTCAGTTTCGAGATCACCCCAGGCGACATCGTTGCCCTGATCGGTCCCTCCGGTTCCGGCAAGTCGACATTGATGCGCCACCTGGTCGGATTGACCTGCTGTAACCGACATACCGGCGGTCGGGTGAGCCTGCTGGGCCGCGAGGTACAGGCCAGTGGCCGGATCAAGCGTGCCAGTCGTGGCCAGCGCTGCCGTGTTGGCTACATCTTCCAGCAGTTCAACCTGGTCAATCGCCTGAGTGTGCTGACCAATGTGCTGATCGGGCAGCTGGGGCGCATGCCTCGCCTGCGCGCGCTCAGCGGGCGCTTCAGTCAGGAAGAGAAGCAGCGGGCCCTCGAGTGCCTCGCCCGGGTCGGCCTGGAGGGCATGGCCTATCAGCGCGCCAATACGCTCTCCGGTGGCCAGCAGCAGCGCGTGGCGATCGCGCGGGTATTGATGCAGGACGCCGACGTGATTCTCGCCGACGAGCCCATTGCATCGCTGGATCCGCGAAGTGCCCGTGAAGTGATGGAGATTCTTCAGCGAATTCATGCCGAGGACGGTCGTACGGTCGTCATCACCCTGCATCAAGTCGACATCGCCCGGCGTTACTGTCATCGCGCCATCGCGCTCAAGGATGGTCGGCTGTACTTCGACGGCAAGACCTCTGAGCTGACCGATGCGCGCCTCAGCACCCTGTACGAAAACGCCGGGCTCGATGAGCTTCGTTCCGGCGCCCAGCCCGACTTGCCATCGCCGACCCGAGAGCCGGCCCATGCCCAGCCCGCGGTGGCGGCGCATGTCTAGTTCGGACGGCTGACGGCAATCCAACGCGATACCGACAACGACTGCATCACCTCTTATCTAGAACACCCCCTGCACCCCCCAGGAGATACCCATGCTTTTTGCTAATGTTCGCCGCCTGTCGCTGCCGCTGATGGCAGGTCTTGGTCTTGCTGCCGTCACTCAGCTGGCGGCCGCCGATACCCTCAAGTTCGGCATTATCTCCACCGAAGCGAGCCAGAACCTGGCACCGCTGTGGGACCCCTTCCTCGAGGACATGTCCGAGCAGGTAGGGATGGAGGTCGAGCCGTTCTTCGCCACTGACTACGCTGCGGTTATCCAGGCCATGCGATTTGGCCAGATTGACCTGGCCTGGTACGGCAACAAGGCGGCCATGGAGGCGGTGGACCGTGCAGGAGGCGAGATCTTCGCCCAGACCGTGGCCGCGGACGGCTCCCCCGGCTACTGGAGCTTGATGATCGCCCACCAGGATAGCGACCTGCATGACGTCGACGACGTGCTGTCCAATGCCTCCGATCTGGTGTTCGGCAACGGTGATCCCAATTCCACCTCCGGCTTCCTGGTACCGGGCTACTACGTCTTTGCCAAGAATGGCGTCGACGCCGCTACCGCCTTCAAGCGCACGCTCAATTCCAGTCATGAGACCAACGCACTGGCCGTGGCCAACAAGCAGGTCGACGTGGCCACCTTCAACACCGAAGGCATGCAGCGTCTGGAAGTGACGGCGCCCGACAAGGCCGAGCAGCTGCGGGTGATCTGGAAGTCGCCGCTGATCCCGTCCGATCCGCTGGTGTGGCGTAGCGATCTGGATGAGGCCACCAAGGACACCCTGCGCGAGTTTTTCATGAGCTATGGCGACGATGCCGACGAGCAGGCCATCCTCGAGCCGTTGCAATGGGCCGAATTCGTCGCTTCCAGCAATGATCAGCTGCTGCCGATCCGTCAGTTGGCCCTGTTCAAGGAGCGTTCTGAAGTGGCCAAGGATGACAGCCTGAGTGAAGGGGACCGCGAGGCCCGTCTGGCCGAGATCGATGGCCAACTCGATGACCTCGATACGCGCATGAAGGCCATCCAGGCGGCCGAGGCAATGCCCGAAGACGCCGCCGCCAACGCAGGTTGATGGTTCGCCGGGCCGTCTATCGGCGGCCCGGCCTCGGTTTCAGCGCCGTTCGTGACAGCGCATGACTTAAGCCCTCTGTGGAGAGCGCATGAGCACTCAAACCCAATTATCCGGTATCAGCATGCCGCCCAAGCGCAGCTGGACCACGTTGGCGCTATGGGGTCTGGGCCTGGCGGTATTGGCCTGGTCCTGGCAGGGCGTCGAGATGCAGCCCAGCCTGCTGTTTACCAATGCCAGCAACATGGCAACGTTGGCCGGCGACTTCTTCCCGCCTGCGCTGGGCAACCTGGATCACTACATTGACCAGATGCTGGTGACGATTCAGATCGCGGTATGGGGCACCCTGCTGGCCATTCTGGTGGCGATTCCAGCGAGCCTCTTGTGCTCCGAGAACCTGGTGCCCTGGTGGGTATACCAGCCGGTGCGCCGACTGATGGATGCCACTCGTGCCATCAACGAGCTGGTATTTGCCATGCTGTTTGTGGTGGCCGTAGGGCTGGGACCCTTTGCCGGCACCCTGGCGCTGTTCGTGCACACCACCGGCGTTCTCGCCAAGCTGTTCTCCGAGGCGGTGGAAGCCGCCGAAGCGGGCCCGATGGAGGGCATACGGGTGACCGGTGCCGGGCGTATCGAGGAGATCATCTTTGGCCTGATCCCGCAGGTATTGCCGCTGTGGATCTCGGTCAGCCTGTATCGCTTCGAGTCCAACATTCGTTCGGCCACGGTGCTCGGGATGGTAGGCGGCGGTGGCATTGGCGTGGCGCTGTGGGAAACCATGCGCGGATTTCAGTATGCCGAAACCGCCACCATCATGCTGGTCATCATCGTCGCCGTGACCTCCCTGGACATGGCGTCACAGCTGGTGCGTAAACGCTTTATCTGATCGCGGTCGTGGCAGCTTGCGCCACGACCGCCATCAGCTCCACACGGCTGTGCTACATCGCCTTCTTTTTTTGGAGTGAAGATGTCTAGACAAGTTGCCGAAGCCGCAGGGCTGCCGCGCTACCGCATGCTTGCCGATGTGTTGTCCAGGGAAGTGCGCGGGAGCTATCGCGCCGGCGACCTGCTGCCCAGCGAAGCGGCACTGGCACGACGCTTCGGCGTCAACCGTCACACCGTGCGTCGGGCGCTGGACGAACTGGTGGCTGCTGGAATGGTGACACGCCATCAGGGGCGTGGCACCCAGGTGGTGGATCGCCGCCTGGACTATGCGGTGAATGCCGCCAGCAAGGTGACGCACAACCTGGCTGAGCTGGGCCTAGCGACCGAGACCTGCTGCCTGACCCAGGCGATGGTGGTGCCCCCGGAAGCCATTGCACAGCGCTTCGGCTGCGCCCCGGGGGACAGCCTGCTGTGTGTCGACACGGTGCGCTACGTGGATGAAGCGCCGCTGCTGCGCTTGCGCCACTGGTTCGACCCGCGACGGGTACCCGGTTGGCAAGACCGCTATCGCGGTGGCTCTACCCGGGCACTGCTGGATCAACACTATGGGCTGCGGCTGAGCCGCTCAAGGGTGCGGCTGGAAGCCGTCCAGGCCGATGACGCCGACAGTCGGCTGCTGCGCTGCCCGCGGCAGGCTCCACTGATGGTGCTGACCAGTGACAACGTCGACGAGGAGGGGCGGCTGGTCGAAATCTCCGTCAGTCGCGCTCGCGCCGATCGTGTTGCCTACCACTTCGACTTTCCGACGGACGAACGTCCGCAGTTTCAAGACGACGAGGCTCTCTCATGACGTCGACCATGACCCCAATGCAACGTCACCGCCTGCTGGCGTTGACGCCCTTCGAACGCCTTGCCCAAGGCTGGCAGTCACTGGGCATCCAGGCGAGACATCGCTGTGTGCGCGGGCCAGAAACCGGCATGGCCATGGTACGCGGGCGCATGGGCGGCAGTGGCTCCGCCTTCAACCTGGGTGAGATGACATTGACCAGAGCCAGCGTGGCCCTGGACGACGGCTCGCTGGGACATGGCTGGGTCCGCGGCCGAGACAAGGCCCACGCTGAACTGATCGCGCTGGTCGATGCCTGTGCGCGACACGACCACTGGGCCCGGCGCATCGACAGCGAACTGATGGCGCCGCTGGCGCAAGAACTATCACAGCAACGCGAACAGGCGTCGCGCCAGTCTGCGGCCACGCGCGTCTACTTCTTCACCATGGTAAGGGGCGAATGAACATGACAGCACCACGCGAGGAAAGCGTCAGACCACACGACTGGCCAGGCCTGACCGATGCTGTGCACGACGCCCAGCAGCGCTTTCGGCGCTTGCTGGGGTGCATGTCGGAGCCGGGCACCTTGACCAGCATGGCGTTGCCGTCGCTGCCGCCGGGAGCAGCGATTTCGTCGGCCGCCTGGGGGACGCTGCTGGCCCTGTGTGATCTGGAAACCCGAGTCTGGATCGATGCCACGCTTTCCGGGGCAGGCCTCGCGGCAGCCCTGGCCTTTCATACCGGCGCCCGGGTCACACCGGACCCGGCCAACGCCGACTTCGCGCTGGTGACGCCGACGACGCTCACCCAGGTCGAGGAATTTGCCTTGGGCTCCGATGCCTGGCCGGATCGCAGCACCACGCTGATCGTGATGGTCGAGACCATCGAAAGCCAAGGTGACTGGCAGCTTTGTGGGCCAGGCGTGCCCGGCGAGCGTCGCCTGGGACTGGGGGATCCCGATCAGGTACGCCCACTGATGCGCGTGCTGCACGCCAATCGTGGTCGTTTCCCGCGAGGCCTGGATGCCTTTATTACCTGTGGCACGCAGCTTACCGCCATTGCCCGTAGCACCCGCCTTAGCGGCCCTGGACTGGAGCAGCCTGAGTTGTCATCTGCCCGTGAGGAGATTGCCTGATGTACGTTGCCGTTAAAGGAGGCGAGAAGGCCATCGCCAATGCCCATCGCTGGATGGCAGATCGCCGTCGGGGTGACCGTCAGCAGGCCGAGCTGGCCGTGGCTCAGGTTCAGGACCAGCTGGGGCTCGCGGTGGATCGCATCATGGCCGAGGCCTCGTTGTACGACCCGGAGCTTGCAGCGCTGGCCTTCAAGCAGGCCAGCGGTGACACCGTGGAAGCCGTATTTCTGCTGCGTGCCTACCGCACCACGCTGCCGCGACTGGCCGAGACCCGCCCGGTGAATACCAGCGACATGTGCATCGAACGGCGCATCAGCGCCACCTTCAAGGACGTGCCCGGTGGTCAGGTGCTGGGGCCGACCTATGACTACACCCACCGCCTGCTGGATTTCATGCTGCTGGCGGGTGGTGACCGTGACGTGGCAGAACCGGAACAGGCGGATCAAGACCTTGAGGCCTGCCCCCAGATTCTCGACTGCTTGAATCAGGAGGGGCTGATCGAGCGGGAGCAGGATGATGGCAGCGAGCCCTATGACATCACCCGTGATCCCCCCGACTTTCCGGTGGATCGTGCGACACGCCTGCAGATGCTGGCTCGCGGCGACGAAGGGTATCTGCTGGCGCTGGGCTACTCCACTCAGCGGGGGTACGGCCGCAACCACCCCTTTGCCGGCGAGATTCGCCAGGGGACGGTGGAGGTGGAGATCGAGGTCGAGGGTTTTGACGCACCGATCTGCGTTGGCGAGATCGTCATGAGCGAATGCCAGATGATCAACCAGTTCGCGGGCAATGGGGACAGCGCCCCGCAGTTCACCCGAGGCTACGGCCTGGCCTTCGGCCGCAACGAGCGCAAGACCATGGCCATGGCACTGGTCGACCGGGCACTGCGTGCCGAGGAGCTGGGTGAGCCGATTCAAAGCCCCGCCCAGCAGGCCGAGTTCGTGCTGGCCCACGCCGACAGCGTCGAGGCATCGGGCTTTGTGTCACACCTCAAGCTGCCCCATTACGTCGACTTCCAATCCGAGCTGGACCTGATTCGCCGGTTGCGCCGCGAACACGCAGAGCGCACCCAAGGCGACACCCGGCACGCGCAGGCGAGCGGTGCTGACACCGCCGCAGACACTGCCACAGCGCCCACCGCTTCCAAGGAGTGCGCCCAATGATCGCCAACAGCAGTATCGCGGACGCCGCCCAAGGCGAGGCCAGCGGCTACAACTTTGCCTATCTGGATGAGCAGACCAAGCGCATGATTCGGCGTGCACTGCTCAAGGCCGTGGCAATTCCGGGTTACCAGGTGCCCTTCGGCGGTCGCGAGATGCCGATGCCTTACGGTTGGGGCACCGGTGGCATGCAGCTGACGGCTAGCGTGCTGGGGGCTGACGACACCCTCAAGGTGATCGATCAGGGGGCGGACGATACCACCAATGCGGTCAGCATCCGCGCCTTCTTCGAGCGCGTAGCCGGCGTCGAGACGACCACGGCCACCGGCGAGGCCAGTGTCATCCAGACCCGTCACCGGATTCCCGAGAAGACCCTGCGGGCGGACCAGATCCTGATCTTCCAGGTGCCTATCCCTGAGCCGCTGCGCTTCATTGAGCCCAGCGAGGAGGAGACCCGCGTCATGCATGCCCTGGAAGAGTACGGGGTGATGCACGTCAAGCTGTACGAGGACATTGCCCATCATGGCCATATCGCCACCACCTATGCATATCCGGTCAAGGTGGATGGCCGCTATGTGATGGATCCCTCGCCGATTCCCAAGTTCGACAACCCCAAGCTGCACATGAGCGAGGCACTGATGCTATTCGGTGCCGGGCGCGAGAAGCGCTTGTATGCGATTCCCCCGCATACCCGGGTGGAGAGCCTCGACTTCGAGGATCATCCCTTCGAGATCCAGGCCTGGGAGCAGCCCTGCGCCATCTGTGGCGCGACCGACAGCTACCTGGACGAGGTCATCACCGATGACCAGGGAGGGCGCATGTTCGTGTGCTCTGACACTGACTATTGCAACACTCGCCGCGAGGACATGGCATGAAGCGTCCACAGCTTGAACGGCCCGCGCTGCTGAAGGCTCGCGGTATTCAGCGCCTCTACGGCCCTGGCAAGGGCTGCGAAGAGATCGACTTCACCCTGCACCAGGGGGAGGTGCTGGGTATCGTCGGCGAGTCCGGCTCGGGCAAGTCGACGTTGCTGCGCGTGCTGTCCGGTCTGGAAAAGCCGGACCAGGGGCAGGTGATCTATCACCCGGCTGAACAGGGCTGCGCAGGAGTGGCGGGCGAGATGGGCAGCGATGGCGAGCTCGACCTGTACGCCATCAGCGAGGCCCGCAGAAGGGCACTGCTGCGCATGGAGTGGGGCCTGGTTCACCAGAACCCGCGTGATGGCCTGCGCCTGGGGGTCTCTGCTGGCGCCAACGTTGGCGAGCGCTTGATGGCGATGGGCCAGCGCCACTATGGCGAGCTGCGTGCCGCCGGCCAGGACTGGATGAGCCGGGTCGAACTCGACCCCGAGCGTATCGACGATGCCCCCCAGACCTTTTCCGGGGGGATGCAGCAACGCCTGCAGATCGCGCGCACCCTGGTGACCCAGCCGCGCCTGGTGTTCATGGACGAGCCCACCGGAGGGCTCGATGTATCGGTCCAGGCTCGCTTGCTGGACATGCTGCGTACCCTGACCCGAGAGCTCGGCCTGTCGGTGATCCTGGTGACTCACGATCTGGCTGTGGCGCGCTTGCTGGCCCACCGGTTGATGGTGATGCGTCGGGGCCGGGTGGTGGAGGCCGGGCTGACCGACCAGATCCTCGATGATCCACAGCATCCCTACACCCAGCTGCTGGTGTCCTCGGTGCTGACGCCATGATGGTTTCTCAGGAGTTGACGATGACGTCCCCCTTTCTTACTGCCCGACGGCTCGACAAGACCTTTGTGCTGCACGCCCAGGGCGGCCAGGCACTGCCCGTGATGCGTGGACTCGAGCTGGACCTGTCTCCCGGTGAATGTCTGGTGCTGGCCGGGCGCAGCGGTATCGGCAAGAGCACCCTGTTGAAGATGGTGAACGGCAACTACCGCATCAGTGGCGGCAGCCTGACCCTGCACTTCGATGATGGTGAACTTGAGCTCGCTGGCCTGCCCGCCCATGCGTGGCATCTGCTGCGGCGCGATGTGATCGGCTACGTCAGCCAGTTTCTTCGGGTGGTACCCCGCGTGTCGGCGCGGGAAGTGGTGATGGAGCCGCTGCTGGTTCGGGGCTGCGACGAGCAGGAAGCACGCCACCGGGCCGAGGCCATGCTGGCGCGGCTCAACCTGCCGGAACGCCTGTGGGAGCTGGCGCCAGGAACCTTCTCCGGCGGCGAACAGCAGCGCGTCAACATTGCCCGTGGCTTTATTGCCGAGCATCCGTTGCTGCTGCTCGACGAGCCCACCGCATCGCTGGACGCCGCCAACCGAGAGGTGGTGGTGACGCTGATCGAGGAGGCCAAGGCCCGTGGCAGTGCCATGCTGGGCATCTTCCACGATGAGGAAGTCCGCGAGCGGGTGGCCGATCGGCTGCTCGAACTGGAAGGTCACATGCTGGTCGGTGGCGCTGGGCGTCGCGACGATAACGACGGGGAGTTTTCTGCATGAGCCAAGATCAGATCCTGACCAATGCGCGCCTGGTGCTCGACGACGAGGTGATCAGCGGCAGTCTCGTCATCAAGGATGGCATCATCAAGGCCATCGAGCGTGGCCCGGTATCGCTTCCCGGGGCGATCGACTGTGACGGGGATATCGTGATGCCCGGCATGATCGAGCTGCATACCGACAATATGGAAAAGTACTTTCAGCCCCGGCCCAAGGTGAGCTGGCCTGGTCGTCAGGCGGCGCTGGCCCATGACGCGCAGATGGCCGCCAGCGGCATCACCACGGTGTTCGACGCGGTATCCATCGGTGATGTCGACGAGCAAAGCATGCGCCACGAGGCTCTGGACGAGATGGTGGGGTCGCTGGCGGCGATCAATGACAATGGCATGGCAAGGGTCGACCACCGCCTGCACCTGCGCTGTGAGGTGTGTCACCCGGACACCCTGACGCGCTTTGAAGGCTTCATGGACTCGCCGCTGCTGGGGCTGGTCTCGCTGATGGATCATTCGCCGGGCCAGCGCCAGTTCGCCAGTCTCGACGCCTATCGCATCTACTACCAGGGCAAGTACGGCCTGGACGACGCCAGCCTTGAAGCCTTTATCGAAAAGCAGCTGGCCAACAGTGCCGTCTACTCGAGCTCCCACCGCCGTGCCATCGCATCGCTGTGCCGTGAGCGTGGGCTGGCGCTGGCCAGCCATGACGATGCCACCGTCGCCCACGTGGCCGAGAGCCTGGAGTATGGCACTCGGGTGGCGGAGTTCCCCACCACCCGTGAAGCCGCGGAAGCGTCTCACCGGCATGGGATGGCGGTGATGATGGGGGCGCCCAACGTGGTGCGTGGTGGCTCCCACTCCGGCAACATTGCCGCCGCCGAGCTGGTGCGCATGGGCGTGCTGGATGTGCTGTCCTCCGACTACTATCCGGCAGCCCTGCTCGATGCCGTCTTTCGCATCGCTGCGATGGAAGGTGGTTACGACCTACCGCGAGCGGTGGCGACGGCCTGCAGGCACCCTGCCGAGGCGGTGGGGCTTGATGACCGCGGGCGCATCGCCCAAGGACTGCGCGCCGACCTGTTGCGAGTACGCGAGATCGACGGACACCCGCTGGTCGCTCGGGTGTGGAGCGCCGGCAGGCAGGTGCACTGATGCTGGTGTATCTGATCGGGGCCAGTGGCGTGGGCAAGGACAGCCTGCTGGTTGCCCTCCGCCAGCAGCGCCCGGACCTGCTGGTGGCCCATCGCTACATCACTCGGGCCAGTGGTCTTGGCGAAGATTCGTTGGCGCTGTCCGAGGCCGAATTCCTGGCCCGGCGCGGGCGAGGACTGTTCTGCCTGGATTGGCAGGCCCATGGGCTGCACTACGGCGTGGGCATCGAGGTCGAATGCTGGCTCGAGTCGGGAGCAACGGTACTGCTCAACGGTAGTCGTCGAGCGCTGTGCCAGGCCCGGGAGCGCTTCGGCGACCAGCTGCTGCCGGTGGTGGTGACCGCTCCTGGCGAGGTGCTGAGACAGCGCCTCGTCAAGCGCGGGCGCGAGTGCCGCGAGCAGATCGAGGCGCGTCTGGCTCGCCATGCCGAGGTGGAGGCGGAGCTTGAACGTGACTATCCGACCGTTGCCCGCCTGGATAACGGTGGTGCGCTGGCGGTCAGCGTGGGGGCGCTGGAAGCCCTGGTGGATACGGCGTGCCGCTGAGCCTGTCGGCTGCCAGACCGAGGCAAGCGCAGACCGCTGTGCGTGCTGCCCCCGATGCGCGGTCTGGTCGCGACGGCCCGAAACCATACCGGCTTTGCCTGAGCCCCTGATGTCAGGAGATCACCATGGAGTTTCGCTTCACCGGCACCGGCGACAGTGCCCAGGTGCCTCGCTTTGGCTGCGACTGCCGTGCCTGCACCAGGGCACGTGTGTTCTCGAGCCATCAGCGCGGTCCCTGCTGTGCCGAAGTCAGGGTCGATGGCAGGCGCTATCTGCTCGATGCCGGGCGTATGGATCTGGCTCACAGCTGTGAACTAGAGCGCCCGGCGGCGTTTTTCATCACCCACTATCACGCCGACCACGTTCAGGGCCTGTTCCATCTGCGCTGGGGGACCGGCGCCGATATACCGGTGTATGGGCCCAAGGATCCCAACGGTTGCGCGGATCTCTATCGCAACAGCGGCATTCTCGATTTTCAGCCAGGGCTCAAGCCGTTCAAGGCGCTGGGGCTGGACGGGATGACGGTCACGCCGGTGCCGCTCAATCACAGCAAGCCCACCTTGGGGTATTGCCTGGATGACGGCGGCACGCGGCTGGCCTACCTGACCGATACCTGCGGTTTGCCCGGTGCCACCGAGCGCTTCTTGCGGGAATGGGGGCCCGACATCGTGGTGTTGGATGCCTGCCACCCGGCGAGCCAGCGCGAGACGCGCAACCACAACAATATTACCCAGGCCCTGGAGATCATTACTCGGCTCGATCCCCCCAGGGCCTATCTCACCCACATCAGCCACGAGCTGGATGCAGAACGCCTGGCGGAGCCAGTAGCGTTGCCGCCCAAGGTACGTTTTGCCAGAGATGGCGAGACGCTGGAAGATTGGCACCGACTCGATGCGGTCTGCTGAGAGGACAACACCACATGCACTCTGAATCCCATGCCCCCGACACCTCTTCGGCGCCTGCCCGAGCCGTGGATCAGCCCGCCTCGACACGGCTGAGCGAGGCGCCCAACGTGGCCGATGATGCGCGGCTTCATGCCAGCCAGCTTGGCCGTTTCACCGAGGTGGGCAGTCGCTGCGTGTTCAACCACGTAAGCCTGGGGGACTACAGCTACATCGAGCGGGATGGCGATGTCATGTTTACCCGCGTGGGCAAGTTCAGTTCGATCGCGGCCAGCGTGCGCATCAACCCCAGCAATCACCCTTGGTGGCGGCCTACCCTGCACCACTTCAGCTATCGTCCCGGCAAGTTTGGCTTCAGCGACGAGGCCGTCGACCCCGAGGTCTTCGCCTGGCGTGAAGCGGACCGCGTCAACATCGGCCACGACGTCTGGATCGGCCACGGTGCCATCGTGTTGCCCGGTGTCACCATCGGCAACGGCGCCATTGTGGGCGCGGGCAGTGTAGTGACCAAGGACGTGCCGGCTTACCACATCGTGGTGGGCAATCCCGCCCGGGTGCTGCGCCCACGCTTCGACGACCCTGGCGTCGCCGATCGACTCGAGCGGCTGGCGTGGTGGGACTGGTCGGATGAACGGATCAAGCGGCATCTGAGCCACTTTCAGGGCGACGTGATCCGCTTTCTTGAGGCTGCTGAAAAGGGGGCAGTGAGGGCGAGCTGAGAAGGTGAGCTGAAAGGAAAGGCGGAGGGGCAAGGCGGATGCCTGCAAAAACGGCGCCACGAGCAGGTGTCTGCTCGTGGCGCCGTCACCTGGAGCGTTACGCTCCTGCCTCAGGCCGTGCCGGGACCGATGGGCCAGCAACCCTTGGCGGGTAGCGGCCCAGTGCGTTATTCAGCCACTGGAGCCGCCGCGCCTTACTGATCCCACTTGGGTGCGAAGTCCGGGTTGGCGACCCGCTCGCCGCGGTCGAGCTTGGCAATGGCGTCCATCTCTTCCTCTGACAGCTCCAGCTTGAGCGCCTCCAGGTTGCTCTTCAGGTTTTTCTCCTTGGTGGAGGAGGGGAAGGTCGGAATGCCGAGCTGATGCAGCCAGGCGATGGCCACCTGCGCCGGGTTGGCATCGTGCTTTTCGGCGATGGCGTTCAGCGTGTCGTCCTCGAGCACCTTGCCGACTGCCAACGGCATGAAGGCGGTGGGGGTGATGCCGTGTTTTTCGCAGTGGGCAACCAGCTCGCGGTTTTGCAGGAAGGGGTGAACCTCGATCTGATTGGTCAGAATTTCACCCTTGCCGAGAATATCCACCGCCTGGTCGATCTGCGCCTTGGTGAAGTTGGAGACGCCGATATGGCGGGCCTTGCCTGCATCCTTGACGTCTTTCAGCGCGGTCAGGTAATCACGCATCGGCACTTCATCGTCCGGCGAGGGCCAGTGGATCAGCAGGAGATCCACATAGTCAGTGCCGAGCTTGGACAGGCTTTCCTCGACGCTGGCCTTGAGCGCCACTGGCTCCAGACGATCCCACCACACCTTGGTGGTCAGAAAGATCTCGCTGCGCGGAACCGAGCTTGCTGCGATGGCCGAGCCGACTTCGGCCTCGTTGCCATAGAATTGAGCCGTATCCAGGTGACGGTAACCGAGCTTCAGGGCGGTGGTCACTGCGTGGCGCAGGGTATCGCCTGTCAGGCGATAGGTTCCGAGGCCGGGGTTAGGGATAAGCGTTGACATCTTGGCTCCTTGGTCGTCGAGAGCGGCCCCGGGCACTGTCGTGATCCCGGGGATGCAGTTCCTTGAGCGGCGGCCTTGGCCGTCGCAACGTCGTGCCAATGTTCATCTTTGGACATGCGGTGGCAACGTCGTCAGTTCAAGGGGGCGGAAGAAAAATTAGCAGACGAAATGCTTGTCCGGTGCTCAGGCATTGGCCAGGCGTGCTGCACGACGCTGGTCCAGTCGGCCGGACAGGTGGGTCAGTGCCAGGGCAGCCACCACGATCAGCGCGCCGATCCAGGCGGTGTCTGTCAGTGCCAGGTGTTCGACGACCTGGCCACCGACAACAGAGCCCAGGGCAATGCCGATGTTGAACGCAGCGATGTTGAGTCCGGAAGCGACATCGACCGCTTCCGGCACGTAGCGCTCTGCCAGTTGCACCACGTAGACCTGCAGGCCTGGCACGTTGCCAAAGGCAAAGGCGCCCCAGACCAGAATCGTCAGTACGGCGGCTAGCGGGTGGACGGCGGTCACGTTGAGCACCAGCAGCACCGCGGCCAAACCGATGAAGATCAGCGTCAAGGCCCGGATCGGCCCCATCTGGTCCGCCAGCTTGCCACCGTAAATGTTGCCGAACGCCACCGAGACACCGTAGACCAGCATGATCAGGCTGACCATGGAGGGAGCGAAACCGGTGGCCTGCTCCAGAATCGGTGCGAGAAAGGTGAAGGCAGTAAAGGTGCCGCCGTAGCCCAGGATGGTGATCGCATAGACCAGCAGCAGACGCGGATGGGTAAGCACCTTGAACTGCTGGCCTAGGGTCGCCGGCGCCGCGCGCTTGAGGTTGTTGGGGATCAGCAGGGCGCTACCCAACAGGGCAATCAGGCCCAGTCCCGATACCACCAGGAAGGTGGCTCGCCAGCCAAAGGTCTGGCCGATCCAGGTGCCCAGCGGTACCCCCGTCACCAGCGCCACGGTGAGGCCGGTAAACATGATGGCAATGGCACTGGCCTCCTTGTCCTTGGCGACCAGGCTGGTGGCGATGGTAGAACCGATCGAGAAGAACACCCCGTGGGCCAGGCCGGTGAGCACCCGTGCGGTGATCAACGAGCCGTAGCTGGGCGCCTGCCAGGCCAGCAGATTGCCGGCAATGAACAGGGTCATCAGGCCGAGCAGCACCCACTTGCGGTTGAAGCGCCCGGTCAGTGCCGTCAGCACGGGGGCGCCGACCGCCACGCCGACGGCGTACAGGCTGACCAGCAGTCCGGCAGAGGGCAGGCTCACTGCAAGGTCCTGAGCAATGGTGGGCACCAGGCCGACAATCACGAACTCGGTGGTGCCGATGGCAAAGGCGCTAAGCGTTAGCGCCAGCAGAGCAATAGGCATCGTATCTCTCCTGTGAGATGGCGTCGCCGGGGGACGACTTGACGGCGTGCAGTCTGGCGGAGGACACTTTTTCGATAAACGTGCCTATATGAGAAACACCTTTGTGGTTATCGAGAAAGTCGCTGCGGTGTTTGCTGCGGTCAACAGGAGGGTGAGCCTCCATGGACAAGGAGGGGCCTGATGAAGACTCGCTCGGAGGACCTGGAGCTATTGCTGGCGGTGGTGGATAGCGGTGGTTTCAGTGCCGCCTCCACTCGCCTGGACGTGCCGGTGGCACGTATATCGAGAGCGGTCCAGCGGCTGGAGCAGCGGCTCGATGTGCCCCTGCTGAACCGTACGACGCGCAGTGTGGCGCTGACGGACGAGGGCAGCCGCTTTGTCGCCGAGGTACGCGAAGGACTAGAGCGCTTGAACGCGGCAGAGGAGTCGCTGGCGCTGAGACGGGGAGAGCCTGCTGGCCGACTGCGGGTGGACTCCGCCAGCCCCTTCGTGCTGCATCAACTGGTGCCGTTGGTCGGGGAGTTTCGGCGCCGCTATCCCGGTATCGAGCTGGAGCTGTCTGCCAGCGATGACATCATCAACCTGCTGGAACAGCGTGCCGATGTGGCCATTCGGATTGGCGCCCTGGCGGACTCCACCCTGCACGCGCGATTGCTGGGGCGCTCGCGTCTGCACCTGGTGGCAAGCCCTGGCTATCTCGCGCGAGCTGGCAGGCCCACATCGGTGACGGAGCTCGAACAGCATCAACTGATCGGATTTCTCGCTCCCAGTAGCTTGAATCGGTGGCCGGTGGAGGGAATGGATGACGAGATCAGCCCATCGATGTCCACCTCCAGTGGCGAAGTGATGCGGCGTCTGTGCCTCGCCGGAGAGGGCATTGCCTGCCTGTCCAACTTCATGGTCGGTGATGATATCGCCAGCGGGCAGCTTGAGGTCCTGCTACCCGAGGCGATGCGCCATGGTGGTCCACGGGAGCAGGTGCAGGCCGTCTACTACCGCAACACCGCCCTGTCGGCGCGTATCCAGGCGTTTCTCGATGTCATCGCCCCAGGGCTCAGGTTGTAGTTCCGAGACTGTCAGCGCTGACGTCTGGCATCAACGCTCGAGTTCACCGGCATCCATACCGTTGCGTCGCTTGATCTCGAGCAGCAGCGCGCTGTGGTCGAGGTCGGCGCCGCCGGCGTCGACCAGGTCGTTGAACAGGCGATCGGTCAACGCGAGCAGCGGCAGATCGAGGCCGAGCTCCTGGGCAACATCGCAGGCGGCGTGGGTATCCTTGAGCTGGTGCTTGGCCGGGCCGCCCGGCGCAAAGTCGCCATCCAGCATGCGCTGGCCGTGCTGCTCGAGGATACGCGAGTAGGCGAAGCCGCCCAGCATGGCCTGGCGGACCTTGGCCGGGTCGGCGCCGCCGGCCTCCGCCAGTACCAGAGCCTCGGAGACGGCGGCGATGGTACTGGCCACGGTCAGCTGGTTGACCAGCTTGGCCAGGGCGCCACTGCCGACGGGGCCGATGTGAAGAGGGTGGCCCATGGCCTGAAGAATCGGCTTCGCCCGTTCATAGTCGGCGTCCAGTGCGCCGGCCATGATCGACAGCGAGCCTTCCTGAGCGCCACGTTCGCCGCCGGACACCGGCGCGTCCACCCAGCCGAGGCCAAGCTCGCGACAGCGCTCTGCCAAGGCGACCGCTTCGCTGCGAGCGATGGTCGACATCACGATGATCAGGCTGCCGTGAGCCAGTCGAGGGGCGATGCCCTCGTCGCCGAACAGCAGCGTCTCGCACACCGGGCCTGAGCTCACCATCATCACCAGCGCCTGAGCACCCCGTACCGCCTCGGCGGGCGTCTCGACCAGGGTGGCGCCAAGCTCGCCCAGCGGGGCGGCCTTGTCGATGCTGCGGTTCCAGGCGCGCAGGTCATAGCCTGCACGAATCAGGTGGCGGCCCATGGGCAGACCCATGATGCCGGTGCCCAGCAGGGCGATGGTGGCGGAGGATGTCATTCAGGGGGCTCGTTTCACGTCAAAAGGTAGGTGACAGCCTAGCCTCTTCCACCCGCTGACTCCACGCCTGGCCTTGTCCACGCTTAGCCTTGCTGTCGCCACCACTGCACCGGCCAGCCGCGGACCTGTGCGGCGGCGTCAAGCGTCGGATCCGGGTTGATGGCGCAGGGACGGTCGACAAACTCCAGCAGCGGCAAGTCGTTACGTGAGTCCGAGTAGCCGTAGCTGAGGGCTGGCGTATGCTCGTCGAGCCAGGCTTCCAGAGCCGCAAGCTTGCCTTCACGGAAGGTGCGAATGCCTTGGGCGCGGCCGGTATATCGACCCTCGGCGTCGATCTCCAGACGGGTGGCCAGGGCATGGTGGGCGCCCATACGTTCGGCTACAGGGCCAACCACATGGATCGGTGAGGCAGAGATAATGACCACACGGTGGCCCTGATCGCGGTGCCAGGCAAGCCGTTCGTGTCCCTGGGCGAACAGTCGCGGTACCACCTCGGCCTCGAGAAAGGCGTCCACCTGCTCCCTGACCTCGGCCTCGCGGCGACCCGTCAGGGGCGTCAGCAACAGTGCCAGATGGGCTTCCATGTCGAGCGTGCCAGCGGCGTAGGCCGCCATATGCTCGGCAAAGGCGGCATGATATTCCTCTCCGTCGTCGATCCAGCCAAGCTCGATCAGCCATTGGCTCCACAGGCGCGTGATGTCGCCGTCGAGCAGCGTATCGTCCAGGTCGAACAGGGCCAGGGTGATGGGCGCATCAGGCGTCTCGGATGTCGCCACACGGCAGGCATCGGTGGTCATGGGGCAAGGGCTCGTCGGTTCATTCATGTATCCAGCTCCTGAACCTCGTCGAGATCGACGTGGACTGTCACCTGCTGGCCTTGCGGCAGCAAGGTGCGAGCGGAGCGATTGAGGGTATCGACGGTCAGGCTGACGCCGGCACAGTCGATGTCGTAGCGCACGATGTTACCGAGCAGTCGGTGTCGACGCACTACCCCGTGCACGCCAGGTCCTACCCGCTCGGGGTGCTCGCCGCCCAGGGGCATGCCCGCCACGCTCAGGTAGAGCGCTTCAGGGCGCAGGGCAACGCGGTCAGCCTTGCTGCGGTAGCCGAGCAGCGGAGCGGCCTCGATGGCATCAAGCAGACAGTAGTGGCCCATGAAGCCGGCAGCGTTCTCATCCCGTGGACGGGTATAGATGGCCTCGGCGCAGTCCTGTTGCAGGATGCGTCCCTGGTGCATCAGGAACACCCGGTCGGACATCAGCATGGCTTCTTCCTGATCATGGGTCACGAACAGGGTCGTCAGGCCCAGCGACGTCTGAATTTCCCGGATCTGATCGCGCAGGTGCTTGCGAATGCGGGCGTCCAGCGCGGACAGGGGCTCATCCATCAGCAGCACCCTGGGCTCGACCACCAGAGACCTTGCCAGCGCTACCCGCTGGCACTGACCGCCAGACAGTTGATGAGGGAACTTGTGGGCCTGGTCCTGCATCTCGACCAGGCGTAACACCTCGTCCACGCGGCGCGCGCGCTCGTCGCTGGGTACCTTCTGCATGCGCAGGCCAAAGGCGACGTTGTCGGCCACCTTCATGTTGGGAAACAGGGCGTAGTGCTGAAACACCATGCCGACGCCACGGCGCTGAGGGGGGAGGTGAGTGATGTCGGTATCGCCCACCAGGATTTGGCCCGCATTCAGGGAGGTGAGACCGGCGATCGCCCGCAACAGGGTCGACTTGCCGCAGCCGGATGGGCCCAGCAGGGTGATGAATTCACCGTGGGCGATATCGGCATCGATATTGGCAAAGACATCGGTGTCGCCAAAACGCTTGGCCAGCCCCTTGAGCGAAATCGCGTTGCCGCTGGATGCATGATCGGTGTGGCGGGAGGCGCTCGCGGCCGTGGCGCCTGACGCGATGGTCGGCTGCTGGCGATAGGCCGCCTGTGATGCCTTGGGCGTGGTCGCTGACGAGGGGGGGCGAGTGGTGGCAGCCATCATCGTGCGGCCTCCGTAATAGTGTGTTCCGCCTGGCGATTGCCCAGCCAGGTCAGAATCAGAGTGAAGACGAACAGGGTAATCACCAGAGCGCTGGTGAAGTGGCCGCTGGCGCCGCGCATGTTGTTGAGGTAGACCTGCAGTGTCTCGAAGCGGGTGCCCACCAGCATGTTGGCAAACACGAACTCACCCACCAGGAAGGAGAACGACAGGAAGACGGCGATCTGCACGCCACCTCTCAGGTTGGGCAGAACCACCAGAAAAAACGCCTTCACGGGGCCAGCGCCGAGCAGCTGCGCGGCTTCCATCAGGCTTTGCACGTCCACCGCCCTCAGGCTGTTGGCAATGGCGCGATACATGAACGGCAGGACGATGGTGAAGTAGGTAGGAATCAGGATCCACGGTGTTCCTACCAGCGCCAGCGGCCCACCGGCGTAGAGTTGCAGCAAGCCCACCGAGGAGACGACTGGCGGCACCGCAAACGGCATCAAGATCAGCGTGTTCATCCAGCGATCGAGTCGCGGATAGCGGATATGGGCCAACAGGGCGACCGGCAGTACCAGTGCCAGAGATAGCGCCAGAGCCCCCACGGCGATAAACAGCGAGCGCGCAAAGGCCGCCAGAAAGCGAGGGGTGGTCCACAGCTCGATGAACCAGGCCAGGGTCAGGCCGTCTGGCGTCAGGGTCGCGCCCCAGCGTGTGGCCAGGGCGTAGCCCAGTGTGGCTACCAGGGGCAGAGCCAGCACCGCAAAGACCCCGCCGACGACCCAGGAGTAGGGATTAAAGGTTGCCGACAGCGACGCTGCGGTCGGGCGAGCGGGCATGGTGTCAGCGTGAGCCATGCTGTGCACTCCTTCTCAACAGCCACTGTTGCACCAGGGTGACCAGTACCAGCAGCACCACCAGTACCAGCGCCAGGGCACTGGCCAGGTTGGGTTCAAGGAACAGGTCTCCCGCGACCAGGTTGGCGATGCGTATCGTCATCAGGTTGTAGCTGGTGTTGACCAGCGCATAGACGGTGGCATAGGCGCCCATGGCGTTGGCGAACAGCACCGTGAAGGTGCCCGCCAGAGCCGGCCATAGCACCGGCAGGCCGATCCGTTGCCAATAGGCGATGCGTCCGGCGCCCAGCAGGTGGGCGGCATCACGCCACTCGGCCTTGAGGCCTGAAAAGGCCGGAAACAGCAGCAGGATGCCGAGCGGTATCTGGAACCAGGTATAGATGACGATCAATCCGCCGGTGGAGTAGAGGCGCACGTCCTCGATGATGCCGAGTTGTTGAAGTGCCAACGTCAGCACGCCGTTGGCCCCCAGCAGGATGATAAAGGCGAAGGCCAGGGGCACCCCGGCGAAGTTGGAGGTCATGTTGGTGAAGGCGATCATCGCGCGGCGCAGTCGCGGTCCGGAACGCATAAGCGCGTGACAGGTGACGGTGGCGATGATCAGCCCCAGGGCGCTGGATACCAACGAGATGGTCAGGCTCTTCCAGATGGCTTGGCGAAAGAACGCGGACTGGGCGATTTCCTGGAAGTGGCCCAGCCCCCAGTCGCCATTGACGTTGAAGGCACTGATGGCGACCCAGGCCATGGGCGCCAGTTGGAAGGCGCAAAACACGATGGCGAAGGGCAGTAGCCACAGCCAGGCCGGCAGGCGCAATGTCATGAGAGGTTCTCTCGGGACGGTGCCGGGGCCGTGCCTTGCGCCGTCATCGCAAGCAGCTCCGGATGAAAGGGCTTGTCGTGGGTTAGCCCCATGGCGCTGGCCAGGGTGCCGCACAGGTGAGTCTGTTGGATATGCAGACCTGCGGGGTCGGCAAAGGCGTCACCGAACAGCCACAGCGGTACCCGGCGCTCCTCGGCCAGCAACCCTGAGTGTGAACGATCGGCGTTCATGCCGTGGTCGGCGGTCACCATCACCTGGTAACCATCGGCCAGCCAGCGGGGAAGGTAGTCTGCCAGGGCAATGTCGGCGTGACGCGCGGCATTGCGGTACTGGGGCGAGTCGCCGCCGTGACGGTGGCCGCTATCATCGATGTTCATGCTGTGAACCAGCAGGAAGTCAGGTGCGTGCCGCTGCCTGAGCGCTTCGGCATCGCTGAACAGGTGGTCGTCCGGGTAGTGGTCCTGCCAATAGAAGATGCCGCGCTGGATGGCCGCGTGAGGATCGTCGAGATAGCGATCGCGGGTTCGGTCGAAGGGCGCCTTGACGTAGAGTTCGCTGACCCAGTGATAGGCCGCGGCGGCAGTGGTGCGCCCCTGGGCGCGAGCCAGGTCAAACAGGCTGACACCGTGTGAGCGGCGCACGATAGCGTTATGCACGACACCGGAGTCGACGGGACGATTTCCCGTCAGCAGGCACTCGTAAAGCGGGCGAGACATGGCGGGAAGCTCGCAGTCGAGGCTGGTAGTAGTGCCGCGTCCGGCCTCGACCAGAGCGCTCAGATGGCCCATGGCATGGCGCCCGACGTCGTGATTGAGGCCGTCCAGCACGACCAGAATGACAGGGTTTTGCATGATGACTCCTGGCCACCATCAGGGTGGCCCAAGCAACGCTTTCGTACCGCGGGCACCGAGAGCAGCGCTGGTTGGCGCTGCCGCCCGATGCCCAGGGGGGTGGTAAGTGGCGTGATTACTGCTGGTGGATCAAAACGTCCGACTGCCACTGGCGCGGCAGCACCTTGGCGCTCTGTTCCCAGGCGGCGAAGTCCTGAATCGGGCGGGCGCTGGCGTACTGTTCGTTGGGTAGCAGCTTGGCGGCGATCTCGTCGGGCAGGGTCAGGTGCTCGGCGCGGATCGGGCGAGCGTAGCCCTCGGCCAGGTTGAACTGGCCTTCATCGGACAGGATGTATTCACGGGCCAGCTTGGCCGCATTGGGATGCTGGGCGTGTACATTGATGATGGTGGCGTAGCCTGAAGTGACGGAGGCGTCGGACGGAATCACCACCTCGAAGGCGTCGCGGTCGATCTGGTCACGATAGTTCAAGGCGTTGAAGTCCCACAGCAGGGCCACTTCCACTTCGCCCTTCTCCAGGTTGGCGATGGACACGTCAGCCAGCGACAGGCGGCCCTGCTCGGCCAGCTCGGCGAACAGCTCGAGTCCCGGCGCCAGGTTGCCTTCGTCACCGCCTGCCGCATAAGCGGCGGCCAGCACCGCATTGTTGGCCTGGGAGGCCTGGCCTACCGCGCCCACCGACACTGAGTAGTCACCTTCACGTAGATCAGCGAAGGAGCCCGGACGCTGGTCTTCGTCGACCAGGTTCTTGTTGATCATCAGGGCGATGGTGCCGGTGTAGCCGAGCATCCAGTGACCATCCTCGTCCTTGGCCCAGTCAGGGATCTGGTCCCAGGTGGTGGGCTTGTAGGGCTGGGTTACGCCCTGCTGCACGGCGATGGGACCGAAGGCGAAGCCGACATCGCCGATGTCGGCGGTGGCATTCTCACCCTCAGCCTTGAACTTGGCGACTTCCTCGGCGGAACTCATGTCGGTGTCGCTGTGTGCCAGGCCGTAGACGCTGTCCAGGTCAGCCCAGGTGTCCTTCCAGTTGGCCCAGGTGTCGGGCATGCCGACGCTGTCGACGCGGCCTTCCTGCTTGGCGGCCTCGATCAGAGACTCAAGCTCGGCGGAGCTGGCTTGGGCAGCGGTGGACATCAGGCCAACGCAGGCCAGGGCGGTCAGGGTCGGGTAACGCAGAGAAGTGACGTTCACGGGAGGGTCTCCGGGTCAGGGGGCGTGAAGGCGACGGAAACCGGTGTGCGTTTCTGGTCTAGATCAGTTTCCGTTGTGCCTAACCCTAAGGAGCCTTCATGACAGCGCTGTGTCAGTGTGATGGCAGTCTTGTCTCAATCCCCGGTTGGCGATAAAGCCTTCGGCAGCCACTACGGCATCACGAGTGTCACCACGATGTCATGGAGAAGTCACTAGACTGTGGCGTATGGCTCAATTGGTCTATACCAGCTGGATAGGTGTAGATTGGCGAGCGTCATTTTTTCTCTTATTTACCATCGGTATGTGCATGGATCGATCGCTGCAAGAGCGCCTCAAACCGGTGCTGGCTGAGGCTCGAAGTGAGAAGGGGCGCCGGCTTCCCAGCGAGCGCGAGTTGATGACCCGCTTCGGGACGACGCGTATCACGTTGCGCGAAGCGCTCAATGCGCTGGAGGCAGAAGGGCGGGTCTATCGCGAGAATCGGCGCGGCTGGTTTGTGTCGCCGCCACGGCTTCGCTATGACCTGCTGGCCTGCCTGCCGTTTCACGAGATGGTGCGCTCCCAGCAGCGCAGTGCCCGCACCCTGCTGCTGAGTGCCGAAGAGGTCATGGCCCCCGCAGTGGTCGCTCGGCGTTTGGGTATTGCCGAACACGCGCCGGTCTATCGAATCTGTCGTGCCCGACTAGTGGACGAGCGTCGGGTGCTCTATGTCGAGCATCATCTGCTGCCAAGCTGTTTTCCACAGATTCTCGAGTTCGACCTGGCGCGGGAGTCGCTGACCGAGCTTTACCGGCGCGAGTACGGCATCCGGGTTGGCCGGGTCAGCTATGAGCTTGGCACCTGCGTGCTGTCCAGCGCCGGCGCCGATGCGCTGAACGCCGTGCGAGGCAGTCCCGCCCAGCGCATTTCCCGCATCAATCATGACCAGAACGGCCGAGCCATCGACTGCGACGACGAGTACTGGCGTCACGACGCCATCGAGCTCACCCTGTCTGCTGCCCCCCAGGGGGGATGACGCCATCCGCACGTCATGATGGCGACGCTATACCGCCGGTGGCCGTTCCTCCAGCAGATGCCACAGCGGCGCCGCGGCCCTCTGCTCGTCCCGATGCCGATAGCAGGCCACCACCAGCCGGGGCCCACCTAGCGTATCCAGCAGCGATACCAGCTTGCCGCTTTCCAGGTCCTCTTCAATCAGTCCGTGGGGAAGCCAGCCGATACCCAGCCCCGCCAGAGCGAGCTGGCGGATACCGATGGTAAAGGCGGTCTCGCACACCAGCTCGATCTCGTAATGACGCTGGGCATCCAGCAGGTAGGGGGTCGCCAGCGCCTGGCCCAGAAAGCTGTCGGTGTCGTAGCCGATCAGCGGCAGTCGTTGTCCCTGCTCCAGCGGGTGCAGCGGGCCGCCGTGATGGTCCGGGGCGCACACCGGCAGCAGCCTCTCAGCACCCAGCGCGAGACGTTCGATGGTGGTGCTGTCGTCGAACAGGGGCGCCCCCTCGAGCTCGGAACACAGCAGCAGGTCGGCCTTGCCCTGCTCAAAGTCGCGAATGCATACGCTGCGGTCCGACGAGGTGATCTGCAGTCCGACCTCAGGCGCGTGATGACGCAAGTGGCGCAACAGCCGCGGCAGGTAGCTGACGGTCAGGGTGTGCTGGGTGGTCAGGATGGCCCTGGGTCCCTGGCGGGCATCGCTTCGAAGGCGACTGCGCATGGCATAGAGGCGGGCCAGCCACTCCCTGAGCTGAGGCTCGTAGGTACGCGCATGGGCAGTCAGCTCCAGCCGTGGGGAGCGCCTATCGATCAGTGCGACTCCCAGCCACTCCTCGAGTTGTCTGATGCGTCGCGAAAACGCCGGTTGGGTGACGTGGCGTCGTTCCGCCGCCTGGGAGAAGGTTCCTGCCTCGATAAGCTCGAGAAAATCCTCTATCCACTCGATCTTCATTGGTGTTTTTGTCTGTTGTTGTAGCTGCCGGCCAGGCAGGAGTCGTGGCTATGCAAAAATTTAACAGCTGACGAGCAACTTGGCATTGGTGGCAGGTCGTGGGCGGCCTTTAAGGTGAGATGACACGTTCTCTGACGGGCCTCGCGTCTGTCATCTCATGGAAGAACGTCATAACGAGAGCACGCCAATGCCAACAATGACTCGCCTGGAGGCCCGTATGCACCTGTCCCGTTTTCCCCGTGTCCGTCTCGGCCATATGCCCACCCCGCTGGAGCCGATGGACAACCTGAGCAAGCTGTTGGGCGGCCCGCGCCTGTGGATCAAACGTGACGACTGCACCGGCCTGTCCACCGGCGGCAACAAGACGCGCAAGCTCGAGTTCCTGATGGCCGATGCCCTGGAAAAGGGCGCCGATACCATCATTACCCAGGGTGCCACCCAGTCCAACCACGCCCGCCAGACCGTGGCCGCCGCCTGCAAGCTGGGCCTTGGCTGTCACATCCTGCTGGAAGACCGCACCGGCAGTGAAGACCCCAACTACAACCACAACGGCAACGTCTTCCTTGATCAGCTCCACGGCGCCAGCGTCGAGAAGCGCCCGGGCGGTGCCGACATGGCTGCCGAGATGGAAGGCCTGGCCGATCGCCTGAAGAGCGAAGGCAAGAGGCCTTACATCATCCCTGGCGGCGGCTCCAACGAGATCGGCGCCCTGGGCTACGTTAACGCCGCCCTGGAGCTGCTGGCTCAGGCCAACGACATGGGTCTGCGTATCGATCATCTGGTGCATGCCACCGGCAGCGCCGGCACCCAGGCAGGCCTGGTGACCGGCCTGGCCGCCTGCAACGCCGGCATCCCGGTGCTCGGCATCGGCGTGCGCGCGCCCAAGGACAAGCAGGAGGCCAACGTCTTTGCCCTGGCCCAGAAGACCGAAGCCAAGCTGGGCCTTTCCGGCGTGGTCAGCCGCGAGCAGGTGGTTGCCAACTGCAACTACGTGGGCGAGGGCTACGGAGTGCCCACCGACAGCATGATCGAGGCGGTCACCCTGCTGGCCCGACACGAAGGCATCCTGCTGGACCCGGTTTACTCCGGCAAGGGCATGGCCGGGCTGATCGACCTGATCCGCCAGGGCCATTTCAAGGAAGGCGAGAACGTGGTCTTCCTGCACACCGGCGGCGCCGTCGCGCTGTTCGGCTATCCCGATGCCTTCGGCTTTGCAGATTACAGAGGCTGAGGTCTGGCGGTATGACTGGCCCGGTCTCGCGCATCAACAATGACAACAATATGAGGTAACCCATGAAGACATTACCCGCTCTCACCCTTATGGCTTCCGCGTTGGCAGTGGTCACCAGCTCCGCTCAGGCACAGACCACACTGCGGCTATCGACCTACGTGAACAAAGTGGATATTCGCTATGAAGGCTTCGAGAAGTTTGCGGAGCTCGTGGCGGAAAAAACCGATGGAGAAGTCAACGTAGAGATATTCCCTTCATCGACCCTGCATGGGTGGAGTGAAGGGGTGGATGCTGTGACTGGTGGGATCGCCGACATCGCCTGGATCCCAGCAGATAATCGTCTTCCCTGTTATCGGGTGACGTCACTTTATCCAGCGCTGGTGGACCTTGAGCGTCAGCATGAACTGGATGCGGCCTATACCGATATCGTACGTGACGAGGCCGCCGAGGCCGGCCTGGTTCCCGTGTTCAATTCCAACTACTCCTACGATCAGGAGTGGTGGTTCCAGGAATCTATCTCTGACATTACCCAGTTGGACGGGCAACTGGTGCGCTCCATCGGTCCGCTGGTCAGCCTGATGATCACGTCCTGGGGTGGGGAGCCAGTGTTTGTCTCACCCAATGAGGTCTTCCAGTCTGCCGAGCGAGGGGTGGTGGACGGTATCAATATGGGGGTGGCCACGTACAGCTCGTGGCAGTTGTGGGACGTAATGCCGTACATGGTCAACGCCTCACTGTTCTACGGCAACATCCAGTACATGATGAACAAGCGCAAGTTCGATGACCTTGATGGGGCATCTCAGCAGGCGTTGCTGGATGCCGCCCGAGAAGCAGAGGCGTGGCTCAAGCCCCGCTATGAAGGGTGGGTCAATGAACGAGTGGGCCAGGCCGTGATGCAGGGTGGTGGTGCCGCCGTGTCGTTGAATGAAGAGGCAAGTGCGGACATTGTTGCCTCCATTGCCGGAGAGTGGGAGCCCACCGTCGCAGACTCATGTGGGCCTGAGCGAGCCGACGCCATCAAGGCATTGTTTGCGGATTATCGCCGCTGATGCTCAACCGGGCGTGCACTCTGGTGGTGACGAATAGCGCCGGAGTGCCGTTCACTACTGGGTCAGTCTTCTCGCTCAATGAGGGATGGCATGGACTATCCGGGAGGCTTGTATGTCACAACGACTCGATACCGCACTCGATCGCCTGGCGCTGGGATGTGCCCTGGCGGGGGGATCAATCATTCTGGTGCAGGCGCTATGGATGAGCTGGGGGGTATTTTCCCGTTATGTGTTGAACTCCCCTGACAGGATGGTGACCGAGGCAACCGCGTTATTGTTGTTTCCGGTAGCCTTTGCTGGGCTTGGCTACGCCATGCGGCGTGATGCCTACCCGAAGGTGACCATGTTGCTGGATATCCTGCCTGGCACCGTACGCCGCTGGGTTCAAGCCTTCAACTTGGTGGTGATGGCGCTGATAGGTCTGTGGTTCATGTACGTATCCTTCTCCGCCACCATGAATACGCTGGCGTCTGGGGCGGCGTCGGAGATCCTGCTGTGGCCGAGGGTCTATTTCTGGATTCCAGTGCTGTTTGCCATGGTCACGTTCTGCTGTTGCGTTCTGCATCGGCTATTGCAGCAGATCTCCGGGGACGAAGTGGTTGCCAATACCAAGCAGGGGATTCGGTGATGGAATGGTATACGGTAGGTATTGGGCTATTTGTCCTGTTGATGGGGCTGGTCAGCATCGGGGTCCCGATTCCCTTTGCCTTGGCTGGTGCGGCGCTACCTTTTCTATGGCACATACAGAGTTTCCCCACCGCTGTGGTTAGCAGTGAGCTGCAGCTATGGGGTGTTTGGGTTAACTACATTCTTCTGGCAATTCCTCTCTTTGTCTTCCTGGGCGAATTGATCGGACGATCGCGCATCGGCTCGGACCTGTATCGTTTCCTGCATAGCGGCGTCAACGTCAGAGGGTCTGCTGCCTACGGTAGCATCGGGGCCTGTGCGGGCTTCGGAGCGGTGTCCGGGTCCAGTATGGTGGGCTCCCTGACCATCGGTGGGGTGGCGCTTTCTGAAATGCTGCGGCTCAAGTACGACCGCCGACTGGCTAGTGGCATCTTGGCTGCCGGCGGTACCTTGAGCGTATTGATCCCGCCGAGTCTGATCATGATCTACTACGGCATTGTGACCGACCAGTCGATCGGCAACCTGTTTATCGCCGGCATTATTCCCGGTATCGCGCTGACCACCATGTTTGTGGTGATTGTCTTCATCTGGTCTCGGCTATGTCGTGCCCATGTGCCGGCTGCCGATGACTCCCACACACTGTCTAAGGGGCGTGTGGCGGTAACCCTGGTCACGATCGGACTGATCGGCTTCATCATCATCGCCGCGATCTATACCGGCCTTGCAACCCCCACTGAAGCGGCGGCGGTGGCGGTAGTGGTGACCTTTGTGCTGACGGCATGCTTCGGAGGACTGACTGCAGCTGGCTTCGTTGAGGCGTTGAAACGCACCATGCTGACCATGGGCTACCTGGGTCTGCTGCTGTCCGCGGGCACTTTGTTTGGCTTTGTCGTCACCTATTACCGGATCCCCGATGAACTGACTTCGCTGATCACCTCCATGGGGCTATCCCCTTACGTGATTCTGCTGGTCATTCTGTTGCTGTATATCGTGCTCGGCATGTTCCTCGAGCCTGTCTCGATGACCTTTATCACCTTGCCTACGGTGTTTCCGCTAGTGTCGGCGGCGGGCTTTGACCTGATCTGGTTCGGGGTCGTCTACACCGTGATCATGGAAATCGCCGTGCTTACTCCTCCCGTTGGCCTCAACCTCTACGTCATTCAGGGGCTGGCGAAGGATGAAGTGTCCGTTGGTGATGTCATTATTGGCTCGCTTCCCTTTATTGGTGCTTTGGTACTGCTAATCGCTGCGCTTCTTCTAGTACCGGATATCGCGCTGTGGTTGCCGGAGGTGATGCAATGAGCCGTGATACGATGTCTCCTGCCGAGGCAGCGCCTTTGGTGCTGGTTCATGGGTTCTTGAGTGGTAGCAGTTACTGGGCGCCAGTGAGAGATGCTTTGGAAAGTGGGCGCCAGATTATCGCTGTCGATCTACCTGGTTTTGGCAAACGTTGTCACGAACCTGCCGTTGACAGTATCCCGGGCTTTGCCAGTTTCGTTTTAGCCGAGATGGACCGCCTGGGCGTTGACCGGTTCGCACTGCTGGGCCACTCCATGGGTGGCATGATTGCTCAGGAAATAGCGCACAAGGCTCCGCAGCGGGTCGAGGTGCTAATCCTGTTTGGCACTGGACCCGAGGGTGAGCTTCCTGGTCGGTTCGAGCCTATCGCCGAGTCACGGCGTAAGGTGATCGAACAGGGTACGGGACCAACCGTCTCCTACATCGTGTCCAACTGGTATGTGAAGGGCACGCAAGATCCGTGGTTTGCACCGTCGCTTGGGCTCGCTGAACTAGCGTGCGAGGCGGCGGTACTTGGCGGTCTCACCGCCATGGAGTCCTGGAGAGGCGTGGACTTTCTATCGCGACACACGATGCCGACGCTGGTGATCTGGGGCGATCAGGATCGGGCTTACCCTATCTCGCAAGAACTGGCGCTATGGCAGGGAATAAGCAGCGCCAGGCTCGCGGTTATTCCTGATGCGGGGCATAACGCCCATCATGAAAAGCCAGAGCTGTTCTGTGCTTTACTCGATGATTTTTTAGCTCACCATCACATAAGTTGATGTGAATTTCCGCCTTTTAAAGACGAACTCGCGAAGCACGATTTGGTGGTTTCACTTTCTTTCTTTTCATGACGCCTGGCAATGCAGGACGGCAAAGGTGCGTGCTGGCCGGCGTTGATAAACGCTTTACCCATCCTGAGGATTCTAATAATGACAACATCCACTACGACTCCATCCTTATCCTTCCGAGGGGGCACCCTCGGCGCCCTGGCACCACTAATCCTGCTGGTGGTGGGGCTGGTCTACCTATCGGTATTCGAACGCGCTGGAACCAAGCCGTTCTGGGCCTGCGCCTGGGTGGCCATGGGCGTCGGTCTGTTTCTCTGTCGACAGCGCACCGCTTATTGCGACAGTCTGCTCAAGGGAATGGGAAACTCCACCGCAACGGCGATTATCGCGCTGTGGCTGCTGGCCGGTGTATTCGGCAAGTTGATGGCCGCGGGTGGCTTGATCGATGGTTTGATGTGGCTAGGCGCGTCCATTGGTGCAGAGGGGGCCACCTTTACCCTGATTGCCTTCGCTATGGCCATGGTATTTGCTCTCGGTACGGGGACGAGTACCGGCACCGTCATTGGCCTGTCACCGGTGCTGTACCCGGCGGGGGTGATGTTGGGAGCCGACCCGTCCATGCTGGCGGTGGCGATCCTGTCCGGTGCTGCCTTTGGTGACAACCTGTCTCCGGTGTCGGATACCACCATCGTCTCTTCCTACACCCAGGGTGCCGAGATCGCGATGTGATCCGTACCCGGCTGCCATTGGCGCTGTCGGCAGCAGGCATATCCATGGTGATCTTCATGCTGTTCGGCGCCAGTGGTGAGGCGTCTTCCGCAACGGCCGAGGTGCCGACCGGTCATGTCTCGGGACTGGTCATGCTGATTCCGCTGGCGGCGGTGGTGGTGTTCGCGATGAAGCGCCGCCATATTGTCGAGGCGATGTTTATCGGCAACCTGGTGGCCATGGCGTGCGCCCTCGGTATCGGTGCCATCGGCCTTGGTGACCTGTTCTCGTTGCCCCAGGCGCGGGGCGAGAGCACCGGGCTGATCGAGAATGGCATTGCGTCGGTGACAGGCGCCGTTCTGTTTGCGTTGATGGTGCTCGCGCTGACGCAGGTGATCCTGGATACCGGTCTGATGGAGCGCCTGCTGGATAGCGCCAAGAAGAAGCTGGTCAAGGACCGCGCCAGTGCCGAGACCAGCATCGTTGCGGTGACCATCGCGGCGTCTACACCGCTGTCGGCCAATGCTCCGGCGCTTCTGTTGGTGGGGCCGGGGCTGGTCAAGAGTCTGGCCCAGCAGTTTGGTATCTCCCCGGCCCGCGCCGCCAACCTGATGGACTGTGCGGTATGTACGGTGTTTTTCCTGCTGCCCTGGCACATCGTGGTAGCGGTGTGGCAGGAGGTTATTGCCGCGACTGCCGTTCAGAATGGTGTGGCAGCGCCGTCGGCGTTTGCTTCCTTCTTCACGCCTTACCCCTGGGCCATGCTGGTGGTGCTGGCGCTATCGATCTGGCTGAGGAAGCGCCGGGCAGGGGCGGATCTCGCCGCGACCGCCTGACTCAGGACGCTGCTGCAGCGATGAAACCAAAAAGGCCCCGACGTTATCGTCGGGGCCTTATCGCTATGGGGGCCGGCGTGTCATCGCTTGCATCATTTATCCAGCGCTTTCTGCGTTAGCAGAGTCGACGGGCGGTGAAGCCAACCATGCTCAAAGCAGCACCCCGAGAGGAACGAAAAAAGGCAGAAGGATAAGACCGAGCAAGCACCAGAACAGCGTCATACCGGAGGATGTCGGTGGTTCAGGCGCTGGACCATACCGGTTCTCACCACTGGAGCCCTTGACGCAGTAGAGCATGATGAAGATTGCAAGATTGACCAATGGAACCAGAGCGAGAAGTAGCAGCCAACCCGATCGATTCTGGTCATTCATGCGGCGTTTGGCTTGAAGAGTCCAAAAGACGGTGAGAGGTATCGAGAGCACGATCGTTACCAATAGTACTGTACCTAGTATTGCTTCTGCTGCTGCTGATTGTGTAGTCACCGCGTAAGCCACAGCGCCTATGTAGGGCCCGTTGACGATCAGAGAGGCCAATGTGGTGCGGTTAAAATAGGTGACCCGACCGATACGGCCACGTGTGGACCACCATCCCGCCTTTTTCTTGGAATCGTGCTGGCTCATAGCTGAGCCATGCTCCGAGTCGGTATTGGAGACTGGTGGGTGGGATGTTTCAGACGTTGTCTGTGGCGAGGTTACCTTCTCTTGGTCTGTAGACATGTGGTCAACTTCCTTGAAGTCGGGTGGGTCTTACATACGACTCGCCGCAGAGGTGTCGGGTGGTGGCGAGGGGGGGCCGTGGTCACCGTGTGGCGTTAAGGTGCGCTGGCGCGTATTGCATGATGGCGACGAACAACGCGATGTGGGCTATCAGCAAGTACCAGAAATGGCGTCGCTCGGAGCGAGTCGGTGGTGGCAATATGGCCGAGCTATGGATAATGGATAGCGTTTGAAGCCATGGAGCGATGCGTGGGATCACGACGGCGTAGCTGAAATCTTAGCGAACGTTAATGGTTGTCGGAATAGGAATTGTCTCACATACTAACTCTACTCAGAAGAAGGTGCGTTATATGGTTTTCTCACTGCTGAAACCTTGGTGATAAGTGTGCCGCGACCCAGGGTCGAAAAAAGACATCTTCATAACGTTAGGGGAAGGTGATGGCTTGCGGAATAGACGATCTCTCCTGGGTTCATAGTATATTCGAAGTACTTTGCACCACCCGGTGGAATGAGGAGGGTCAGTGCCGGTACCCTCCCTACTTTACCGACCAAAGTGAAGCAGATCATGGGTTACCGACAGCTGACTCAGACCCAACGATACCAAATCCACGCCCGCCATGACCCAGTCGGCGGCATCGAAATTCTTCATCTTCCAGGGACGCATTGATACGCCTAGTACGTTAATTTCTCTATGAAATCTTGGAATACAATACCAAGCTGCCAATTATCAGTATTGTCAGCGATATCCAGAATATGGCCATATCGTCATCGGCCGGAGCGGCCGGAGCTTCCCCATAGCGATTTTCGCCTTCTGTCCCCTTCCCAAAGGTTAGCACCCAGGCGAGGATTATGTTGACGATAGGAATCAGGAGAAGAAGAAGTATCCAGCCAGAACTATCTATGTCGTTTGTTCGGCGTTTGCTTTGTATCAGAGAAAAGATAATCCACGGAATGCCAACTAAAACTTGAAATGCTGTAAATGCCTGAGATGTGGTATGGTCTGATGGATAGTACACATTCATACTCATCAGGTACAGGCTAACAGAGATAGCGTAGTATGCGAATCCTGGAATTGCCGTTCGGTTAAAATACGTGACTCTGCCGATGCGTCCATGTGTGGACCACAATCCTGCCTTTTCTCCGGTGCCGTGCTGAGTTATGGCAGAGCCATGTTCCGAATCGGCATTGGAGACTGGTGGGTGTGGTGTTTCAGGCATTGTCTGAGGCGAAGTTGTCGTAGCTTGCTCAGTGGTCATATGATCAGCTTCCTTGCAGTAGGGTGGGGCGAAGATACGACTCGCCGCGGAGATGTCGGGCGTTGGCGAGGGGATTAGCCGTGGTCACAGTGTGGCGTTAAGGTGCACTGGCGCGTATTGCATGATGGCGACGAACAACGCGATGTGAGCTATCAGCAAGTACCAGAAATGGCGCCGCTCGGAGCGAGTCGGTGGTGGCGGCGCGGGGCCAAATCCGTTGCTTCCTGGAGTGCCGCGGGCAAAGATGATGGTGCAGATTAGCCACACATTGACAATAGGAAAGACGGATAAGATTAATGTCCAACCGGACCGGTTCTGGTCATTGAGGCGTCGTTTGGCTTGAAGGGCGACGAAAGCGCCGAGTGCAAGAGAAAAAACAAGATACATGGAACCGATGTAGAAAAATATCTCTAGTGTCATAACGTCTATCGACAGATAGCCGAGTAAGAATGGCAGGTATGAGACGACGTTGTAGATGAGTCCTGCCATCAATGCACGATTGCAGTATTGAAGCCGTCCAATGCGGCCGCGGGGCGACCAGAGTCGGTTACGGCGATGGGCAACATGGTAGAGCGAAAGTGGGGGATGGTGGGACATCGCTGAAGATGATAATAAAGGTAGTTTCCTCATGTTCGCCTCTGCATAGCCAGTAGTCGATAACTTTGTCTTTATTCTTGTTTTCTACCTGCCTTTATTTATTTTTGTCATGCGTTGTCATTATTGTCATTCGTCGGATGTGATGGCTGTTAGTCCACTTGAAATTATGCGCTGGAAAAACTATTTATTATCGCGGAATGTAGGACGCTACTCTGGCTGCCACCGCTTTATGGCCACGATTTAAGCAATAACTAATAGACTGTGGAAGAGGCGTTCTCTTACGAACTAAGCCTTTTGGAAAACTACCCGGGTTGGCATATTTGCCCGTCATTCAGGCTTGCCCGTCGCCGAAGCACGATCACCGACGAGGGAATCAAACGCCAACGCTGCGGTGTAAGCCGTGCGAGCCCCCTGCTGGCAAGCGCCAGCAGGGGGCTGAGGGTGGGGGGATCTACAGGTGAGGGATCAGCCGGCGGGACCAATCAGATGCTTGACCTCGAGGTAGCCGGACATGCCCCAGGGTCCCAGTTCACGGCCAATGCCGCTGGCGCCAAAACCACCCCAACTGGCTTCGGGCATGACCAGCTGCTCCGAGTTGTACCAGATACTGCCGGCACGCAGTGCGCGTCCAACCCGCTTGGCGCGGTCGACATCTGCAGAGATCACGGTGGCGGCAAGTCCGAAGGCGCTGTCGTTGGCAAGCGCGATCGCCTCGGCTTCGCTGTCCACGCTGCGCGCGCACAGCACTGGGCCGAAGATCTCTTCACGCCACAGGCGGCTGTCGGTCGGCACGTCCCGGTACAGGGTCGGGGCGATGAACTCGCCCTGAGCGGGCAGGTCGCGGTGGCGGCCATCGCGCACGACGGTGAGGCCTTCCTCGCGGGCAATCTCAAGATAGCGCTCCACGGCTTCACGCTGTCGGGCACTGGTCATCGGTCCCATGTCGGTGCCTTCGACGAGTGGGTCGCCGAGGGTCAGGGCATCGATCCGACTTGCCAGTGCCTGATAGAGGGGCTCTGCCAGAGACCGATGCACGATCAGGCGTGATGTGGCGGAGCAGATCTGCCCCGAGTTGAAGTAGATCCCGGCCATGACCCAGTCGGCGGCGGCATCCACATCGGCGTCATCCAGTACCAGAATCGGCGACTTGCCGCCCAGCTCCAGAGAAACGCCTCGCACGCCATGGGCCGCGGCCTGCATCACCTTTTCGCCGACCACGTTGCTGCCGGTGAAGGACAGCTTGTCGACTCCCTGGTGGGCCGACAGGGGTGCACCAATGCCCTCGCCATCACCCAGCAACAGGTTGAGTACCCCGGCGGGAAGCTTGATGTCGGCGGCGATCTCAGCGATGGCCACTTCGGGTAGCGGGGTGACTTCGGAAGGCTTGAACACGATGGTGCAGCCCGCCGCCAAGGCGGGAGCGATCTTCCAGGCGCTGGTGACCAGCGGGAAATTCCAGGGCGTGATCAGACCCACGACGCCGGCCGGGTCCTCGTAGAGACGCGCGTCGACCCCTTCCATGGCATGGTCGACGAGGCGGCCCTGGCGGTCTTCCAGCGCGCGTGCCTGGGTGGCGTAGTAGCGATAGCAGGCGATGGCATCGTCGAGGTCGATGGCGGCCTCGGCCAGGGCCTTGCCATTATTGGTCGAAGAGATGCGCATCAGCGCTTCCCGGCGGGACGTCAGGGCCGCGGCAATGGCCTCCAGGTAGTCCGCCCGTCGATGCCCCCCCAGCTCTTGCCAGGCCGGAAGTGCCGCCCTGGCGCTGGCAACGGCGGCGTCGACGTCGGCGGCATCTCCCGCGGTGATTTCGGCAATCTGGGTCTGGCGGTAAGGGTCTGTCACTGCCAGGCGGCGACGACTATGACTGTCGACCCAGGTGTTGTTGATGAACTGTTGTGTCAGTTGTTGCACGAAAGGGCTCCACAAACTCAGGAATGGCGACGCAGCCAGTCGTCGATCAGCGCGTGACAGCGTTCGCCGGAAAAACTGGGAAAATGACCACCATGAACCATGCGGATGGGCAGACGGCGCAGGCGCTCCAGGCTCCTGGCGTAGTCATCCAGGTCGCTGTGATAAGCGTCTTCGATCAGCTCGCCATCATAGAGGATATCGCCACTGATCAGGGTTCCCGTGGACGCCTCCCACAGGGCAATGCCCCCCGGTGAGTGACCGGGAGTATGCACCACCTCGAGTTGACGGTTGCCCAGGTCGAGGATGTCGCCGTCCTCCAGCACCTCGATACGCGGTGGCGCGGCAATGCGATAGCCACTGTGGGCGTAGGGCGCCGGCGGTAGCTCATCGAACATGGCGTCGTCGAGGAAGGCATCGGCCAGGGTGCGGCGGTTGTCGGGACTCGCCAGGATATCGGCTTCGGCGCGATGCACGTGGCAGCAGTCGAACTCATGGGCCGCACCGATATGGTCGAAGTGGGTGTGGCTCGCCACCGCCACGATCTCGCGTTCGGCCAGCAATGCCACCCTCTCGCGAAGCGGCACGGCACCAAGGCCGAAGTCCACGACCAGGTCACGCTCGCGACCTCGCAGGTGCCAGATGTTGCAACGGTAGAACGGTTTGATCGCAGGCTCATCGATCAGGGTGATGTCGTCACCCATGCGCTGAGTACGATACCAGCGGTCGGCGCTTCCCCGGGGCAGGGTAAAGCCCGTCATTGGCAGTGTCCCTTCAGCGGGCGAAGATCCTTGAGGTAGTCCTGGTGAACACGACTCTCATGGATACGCTCGAGATCCAGGTCGACGATCAGCACGGCGGCATCATTGCCGAGCCGGCCCAGCACCTCCCCATCGGGGCCAGCCACCAGGCTGTTACCACAGTAATGCAGGGTGTCCTCGACGCCTGAGCGATTGATACAGGCGACAAAGCGCTGGTTATCCATCGCTCTGGCCCTGATCTGCAGCTGCTGGCGGTCTGCATTGGGCACCATGTTGGCGGTCGGTGACAGAATGACCTCCGCTCCGGCCTGGGCCAGGGCCCTCGCCATTTCCGGAAACTCATTGTCGTAGCAGATCATCAGCCCCAGCTTGCCGAGGCGAGTGTCCACGACGCAGAGCTCGTCACCCGGAGCAAAGTACCGGTGCTCGCGGTCCCACAGCTGGCGCTTGTGGTAGCAGGCAAGCTGGTGGCCTTCGTCATCGAGCAGTACCGCTGAATTGGTGAGGCGGCCGTCGGCCTGGCGCAATGCCAGGCCGAACAGCACATGCAGATGATACTGGCGTGCCAGCGACGCCACGCGATCGACCAGCGCTCCCTCGTCGGCCAGCTCATCGAGGCGGTCAAACACGTTGTAGCCGGTGAGTGCCAGTTCCGGTAATGCCAGGAGGTCGGCGCCGGCGGCTTCGGCTTGTCGGCACAGGCCCTCCAGGGCACTCAGGTTGGCTGCGATATCGCCGGTAACAGGATCCGTCTGGGCCAGCATCAGGCGCATGGGTCAGTCTCCTTGCAGAACGAAACGTCGGCGGGTGAACAGCACGCATCCCAGCCAGTAAAGGCCACCGGTGATCACGAACACCGGCAGTGAGGCACCGATCGACAGCGGGGCGACCAGGGTCCAGTAGGCCGCCAGCAGGGCACCCGCCAGGTAGGCGCAGATGGCGATGGTCGCCGTCGGCCGACCGAGCTGGCGCGGCGAGCGCAGCAGCTCGGCAGTGTAGCCTTCACGGCCGACGAGGTAGTAGTCGACGATCATTACCGAGAAGGCGGGAATGAACAAGGCGCCGATCAGCAGCAGGAAGTTCTGGAACTGATCGAGGATGCCGGGAATCAAGGCGCCGAACACGGTGACCACGCCGATGACCAGCGCCGGCTTCCAGAATGCCATGCCGGGAGAGACGTTCATGCAGGACAGGGTGGCGCTGTAGACCGCCATGACGTTGGTGGTCATCACCGAGAAGAAGATCACCAGCGCGGCCGGCAGGCCAAAGCCGAAGCCGGACAGCAGGCGAGTGGGGTCATAGGTCTGCTCCATGCCGCCGAGCACAGACAGGCCTGACACGGCAGCGCCCAGGCCCATGGCAATCATCGACGCGCAGACATAGCCGCCATATGTGCCAAGCACGGCGATTCGACCGCTCTTGCAGTTGCGGTTGTAGTCGGCAGAGGTCGAAATCCAGGAGAACGCCGTCGCCACCACGATATCGAAGGCAATGCCGAGGGTAATACCGTTGCGGGATTCGACGGGCATCTCGAACAGCGCGCCGACGTCATAGTGCCGGTTGAGCTGATACACCACGCCGGCGGCCAGTACCATCATGGCCAGCGCTGCCCAGCGCTCGATACGCTCGATACCCAGGTGGCCGCGCAACACGATCAACACCACGATGGTTTCGCACAGTACGGTCATCAACGGCAGGTTGGAGTAGCCGGTGGTGGTCTCGATGGCGTAGTTCAGGCTCATGCCGGCCAGCAACGCCTGGATCCAGCTCCAGGCGATCAGAACCGCCATGTTCACCAGGCTGATGATCTTTGAACCGGTAGGCCCGTAGGCGCGACGGCTCAGAGCCATGGAAGGAAGCCCTGTCCGTTGGCCCATCAGGCCCACCAGCAGCAGCGGTATGGCCCCGATCAGCGAGCCGATCAGGACCCAGGTCATGGCCACCGGAAAACGCAGGTCGGGGACCAGCAGCATGCCGGTGAGGATCGTGGTCACCACCACGTTGGCACCGAGCCACAGGGCGAAGGTGGCCGTGGCCCCCATGCTCTTGTGCTGGTGTTCGTCCAGGGTGTCGTGGCCAATCAGCCGCTTCAGCGCATTCATCGAAGAGTCCTTTATGGTTGTGATTATGGTGGTGACTACCTTGGCAGCCACCGGGTAGTGCGACCCGTGCAAGGGCTGATCGGTGGCAGACGACGGGTGATTGCCCAGTTGACCGAACAGCGCCTACGGGATGGCCCGCCAGGGGGGCGGGCAGGGAGCCAATAGCCCCCGTCGACCCACACGTGTCGACGGGGGCGCGGGACATCAGTGTTCGCCCAATGCATCGTTCCAGGCTGCTGCATCGATCTCGATCAACATCGGCCCATCCTTGGGACGATGCTCAAGAGCGCGCGCCAGCCCCGCGGGGTTCCCGACTCGGGTGGCGGCGCAGCCGAAGCCTGCGGCCAGGGTCTGGAAGTCCGGTGCCTGGATATCGACGCCCAGGCGGGTGACGCCAGCGTTATCCATGAAACGGCGGATTTCTTCGTAGCCCTGGTTATGCCACAGCAGCACGATCACCGGCAGGCGCTCTTCGACGGCACAAGCAAGCTCGGACAGGGTGAACATGATGCCGCCGTCGCCGACGAGCGCCACCACGGGCAGCGACGGCTGGCCGAGGCAAGCGCCCATGGCGGCGGGCAGGCCATAGCCGAGGGTGCCGTAGCCGGTGGAGGCATTGAAGAAGCGGCGCGGCGCATCCTGGCTGACCAGATGGTTGGCCGCATAGGTGGTGGCGCAGGAGTCCCCGACCAGAATGGCGCCAGGAAGGTTGTCGCCCAGAGTGTCGAACAGCGGCACGTAGGCGCGGAAGGCCGGATCCGAGGCGAGGGACAGCGCTTCCAGGGCGGCACGGGTACGCGTGTGGCCGTCGCGTTTGAGCGAGCGGCTGGCAAACCGGCGCGCCAGAGCTTTCAGACTCTCGCTGGCATCGGCGACGATGGCCAGGTCAGCATGCTGATTGCGGGCGAGCTGTTGCGGGTCGAGATCGATGCGGATCAGGCGGCCACGCAGCTCGAAGCCATCATCGAACACCACATCGTAGTCTGTCTCTCCCAGCTCTGTGCCAATCGCCAGCACCACATCGGCGTCTCTTGCCAGTTGCCGCACGGCGGGCAACGAGGCATTGGCGCCGAGGTCGAGGGGATGGTCACGACCGAGCAGGCCCTTGGCATTGATGGTAGTGACGGTGGGGGCATCCAGCGCGTCGACCAGCTGACGGGCCGCCTCGGGGGCATCGACACAGCCTCCACCGAGCAGGACCAGCGGCTGGCGTGCCTCGCTTAACCAGGCTTCGGCCTGGTCCAGCGCATCGCTGGCCGGGGCTGCCTTGCTGATGATCGTGCGAGCGGTGCTGCCAGGGGCAGTGACCGGCGCATTGAACAGGTCGATGGGAATTTCGATATGGACGGGGCCCGGGCGAGCACCGTCGAACACCGCAAAGGCGCGCGCCAGGGTTTCCTCAAGGCTGTCGGGATCGAGCACCGTGTGGCTGAAGCGCGAGACGCCAGCGATCAGTTCGCGCTGGCCAGGCAGCTCATGCAGGCGCCCCTGGCCGCGGCCCAGGGTGTCACGGCGATTGACGCTGGAAATCACCAGCATCGGCACCGAGTCTGCCAGCGCCTGTCCCATGGCGGTCGCGATGTTGGTCATGCCGGGACCGGTGATGATGAAGCACACGCCGGGCTTGCCGGTGGAGCGTGCGTAACCATCCGCCATAAAGCCGGCACCCTGCTCGTGGCGCGGCGTGACGTGGCGAACGCCGCTGTCGTTGCCGCCTTCCAGGCCGCGATAGAGTTCGATGGTGTGGACGCCGGGGATACCGAAGACGGTGTCCACGTCGTAGGTATCGCGCAGCAGGCGAATCAGCAGTTCAGCGCAGGTCATACGGTGCTTCCTTGGGACATGGGGGGAGTGAGGGCGGGGTCCGGGGCCAGCGAGTAGGGCGCCCGGGCAAAGATCCGCCGAACCATGGGCTCGAAGTGCGATAGCGGTAGCGTGTCATAGTCCGGGTCGAACGAAGGACAATCCCAGTCCCGGCAGAACGCCTCGCAGTCGGCGAACCAGGGGTGACCGCGGAAGCGCTCCCTGGCGTCCTTGTCGCCACCGACCTTGTCCCAGTAGTAGTGGCCCTGGAAGACATCGTGGTGCTGAATGATCCAGTGGGTCTTCTCACTGACGAAAGGGCGCAGGATCGAGGCCGCATAGGCGGCGTGGTCGAACAGCGCCAGTTCATCGCCGATATCATGCAGCAGGGCAGCGACAATCATTTCTTCATCGGCACCGGCGCGCTCAGCGCGGGTTGCGCTCTGCAGACAGTGATCGAGCCGGCTGATCTGGTAGGGCTGGTGACCCTCGCCCAGGCGGGCAAGGGTCGTCAGGATGGTGTCGGGAAGTCCGGCCAGGTAGTCAGCGTCGTGGGCGGCGATCAGCGCCCAGTCCTCTGCAGTGCTTTCATCGATGCGGGTGAAGGCCGCCTTGCCGGCGGCCTGTGAGTCGTTGGAAGTCATCTCGGGTTTTCTCCCCTGTCAGCCCACCAGCCAGTGGGCCATGACGACGATGATCGGCAGCGTGATGGCGGTGCGCAGCAGGAAGATCACGACCAGCTCCCACAGCTTGAGGGGGATCTTGGACTTGAGCAGCAGCGCGCCGATTTCCGACATGTAGATCAACTGGGTCAGCGACAGACAGGCGATGACAAAACGCGTCAGCTCGCTTTCGATATCGCTGGCCAGTACCGCCGGCAGGAACATGTCGGCGAAGCCCACCAGGGTGGCGGGAGCCGCAGCCTCGGCTTCCGGCAGACCCATCCACTCCAGCACCGGCACCATCGGCATGGACAGCCAGGTAAACAGCGGCGTGAATTCCGCCAGCACCAGCGCGACGGTGCCGATGGCGATGACCAGCGGCAGCAGACCGAAGAAGATATCGGCCACGTTGAACAGTGCCAGGCGGGCAAGCTTGGCCGGTCCCGGAGCGGTTTCGGCGCGGGCGACGGCAATGCCCAGGCTGTAGCGCAAGAGGCTCTGGTTACTGGTGTTCTCTTCCTGAATCTGGCAGCCCACGGGCTCGTAGTAGGTATTCGCCTTGCGCGACAGCGGCGGCAGGCGAGGGATGATGACTGCGGCCACCAGACCTGCCACGACCACGGTCAGGTAGAAGGGCACGAACAGATGATTGATGCCGATAAAACTGGTCACCAGCAGCGCAAAGGCGATGGAGACGATGGAGAAGTTGGTGGCGATGGCAGAGGCTTCGCGAGCGTTGTAGTAGCCCTGCTCATACTGCTGAGTGGTGATCAGCACGCCTACGGTGCCGGAGCCCATCCAGGACGCCGTGGCATCGATGGCGCTGCGGCCGGGCAGGCCAAAGATCTTGCGGAACGGGGTGCGCACCATGGAGCCAATGAACTCCATGAAACCGAAGTCGACCAGGAAAGGCAGCAGAATGGCGGCGAAGAAGAAGAAGGTCAGCAGCACCGGCGCAAGGTCGTTGAGCATCACTCCGCCAGTGAAGGAGGCGGTGATCATCTCGGGCCCGACCTGGAAGTAGGTCATCAGGGCAAAGAGGGCGCCCAGCGCGCGCATGACGACCCACAGCGGCGCGATGTCGAACAGCTCTTTCAGGGCACCTTGGCTAGCCCAGCCGGGCTTGGTCAGCTTGACCAGCAGCGTCAGCACCAGCGATAGCGTGAGCACCACCGTGGCAATGGCCGGCAGCGCATCGCCAAGCGTGGCCTTGAGCCAGTCGGCGGCCAAGCCCATGCCGATATTGATGGTGTCGCCTACGGAGAAAGGTACCAGGAACAGCAGGATGCCGATCACAGACGGGATCAGGAACTTGAGCAGACCGTGGGTGCTTAGCTTGCCCCCTTCGGTGGTGATCTTGTCGGCAGAGTGCAGATGGGAAGACATGGGAGGGTCACTCTTTGATGTTGTAGTGTTCGGCGCTCCTTAAGGAGCGCCTCATAGGGACGAACCAGGGCCTCTCCCTGGCCCTGTCAACGGTCAGTCACGGCGCTTGACGCCGGGCAGCACGCACAGCATTTCATACAGCAGGGTGGCCCCCATCAGCGCGGTGTTGCCGCTGGGGTCGTAGGGCGGGGAGACCTCCACCAGATCACCACCCACAATGTTGAGTCCTTTGGCGCCGCGCACGATTTCCAGGCCCTGGGCCGAGGTCAGACCGCCCATTTCGACGGTGCCGGTGCCCGGTGCGACGGAGGGGTCAAGGCCGTCGATGTCGAACGAGATGTAGACCGGGCCATCGCCCATCTGCTCGCGAACCTCAGCCATCAGGGGCTCCAGCGACTTGTGCCAGCACTGCTCGGCCTGCACCACGCGGAAGCCTTGCTGGCGGCACCAGTCGAAGTCTTCAGCGGCATAGCCGGTGCCACGCAGGCCGATCTGCACCACACGGTTAGCGTCCAGCAGGCCTTCTTCCTGAGCCCGGCGGAACGGACAGCCGTGAGCGACTTCTTCACCGAACATGTGCTCGTTGACGTCAGCGTGGGCATCGATGTGGATCAGGCCAACGGGGCCGTGCTTCTTGGCGATGGCGCGCAGGATCGGCCAGGTCAGCGTGTGATCGCCGCCCAGGGTGAGCGGCACACAGTCATGGGCCAGTACCTGGTCATAGAAACCGGAGATGATGTCCAGGTTCTTCGGCAGGTTGAAGGTGTTGATCGGCACGTCGCCGATATCTGCCACCTGCAGGCTGTCGAAGGGCGCGGCCCCCGTTGCCATGTTGTAGGGACGCAGCATGCGCGACTCGTCGCGAATCTGGCGCGGCCCCAGGCGAGTGCCGGGACGGTTGGACGTACCGATGTCCATGGGAATGCCGATGAAGGCGGCATCGAGCCCCTGGGCGCTATCCTGAGTAGGCAGGCGCATCATGGTGGCTGGACCGCCGAAGCGAGGCATTTCGTTGCCGCCGAGGGGTTGGTTGAAGTCGCTCACTGGAACTCCTGACATCGCTGATGAGGTCACCTTGGCCAGACGACTGGCCAGGCATGTATAGGTTTGTTCAAGCAGGAGGTGTGCCAGTTCTGCGATTGTTATACTAAAGGCGCAAAAAATGTGCACGAAGTTGCCGTGCGCGGCGCGATATCCGGGGCTCGTTGATTCACTATTGAATCAATGGCGGGGCTAGCCGTGATACACTTTTGCATCAATGATGCGTTTATGGATCGCCGATGACTGACGATGCGCTGATACTGAAGACGATTATCGACACGGCGCACGATCACTTCTTTATCGTCGCGCCCGATGGCCATATCCGGGACGTCAGTCCCGGAGCGGCGGCGGTCTACGGCATGTCCTGTGAAGAGCTCTGTGCCACCAGCGTGCAGCGGCTCGAAGCGGAGGGCGTGTTGACGCCGTCGGTCAGTCTTGAAGTCATTCGCACGGGCAAACCCACCCAACTGGTGCAGCACACGGGTACCGGGCGGCGGGTGATTGCCCAGGCACATCCGGTGTTTCAAGGCGAGCGCCTTATCGCCGTGGTGAGTCGCTCCATGGACTTGACCGACCTGCAGCTGTTGCAGCAGGAGTACGCGCTGTTGCAGCGACGCTTCAGCGAGCACCTGAGACGCGGTCACGCGATCGAGTCGGAGAGTGGCCTCCAGGGTGGCTTGCAGGAACAGGAGCTTGGGCATCTCGAGGTCAAGAGCCAGCTCATGGGCGAGGTGGCGCTCTTGCTCAAGCGTGTGGCCCCTACCGACGCTACCGTGCTGATGTTGGGAGAGTCAGGGGTTGGCAAGACGGCGTTCGCTCGCCAGCTTCATCGCTGGAGTTCACGCAAGGAAGGGCCGTTCATCGACGTCAACTGCGCCGCCATCCCTGAGAGCCTGTTCGAGTCCGAGATGTTTGGCTACTGCCAGGGCGCCTTTTCCGGAGCGGCCCCCGGTGGCCGCAAGGGGCTGATCGAGCAGGCTGAGGGCGGCACGCTGTTTCTTGACGAGATTGGTGAGCTGCCGCTGTCGGTGCAGACCAAGCTGCTCAAGACCATCCAGGACGGCAGCATCACGCGACTAGGTGACCGAGCGCCCCGGCGCGTCGATTTTCGTCTGGTCGTCGCCACCAATCAGGATCTCTCGGCGCGGGTCGAAGAGGGACTGTTTCGACTGGATCTCTACTATCGGCTGAATGTCATTCCCGTCACCCTGCCGCCCCTGCGCGAGCGGCGAGAGGACATTCCGGGCCTTGTCGAACGTCAGCTTGCGCGGCTCAACCGGCGCTACGGGCGAGACAAGATGCTGGCACGGGACGTCTGGCAGGCCCTGATGGGGTGGGAGTGGCCCGGCAATGTGCGCGAACTGGAGAACGTCATGGAGCGGGCTTGGCTCGCCAGTGACGATGTGATTCAAGCACGCGAAGTGCTGCCCGGCAGGCAGGTGCCCGCGGCGGCCGCGCCGGAAGCATCGGGCCAGGTGACGTCCCCGACGTTCTCCCCTTCCGCGGTTGCTGCTGGCGCGGCCACGGAGGAGATCGGGCGTGCCTCCGACGACAGCAGGAGCGTGACGGGCTCGAGGAATACGGCGGAGGACATCTGGGCGTCGCCAGGCAGGGGCGACGGGGAGGGTCTGAAAGAGACGCTTGCCCGGGTCGAGCGAGAGATTCTGGCGGACTGCTGCCGAACGCTGTCCAGCACTTACGCCATTGCCGAGCGTCTGGGGATCAGCCAGCCGAGCGTGGTGCGCAAGCTCCGGCAGCATGGGCTCAGGATCGGCTGAGCGGCGCGTGGCCGACGATGATACCGCCGTCAGAACAGGAAAAAGCAGCTGACCCAGATGCCTACGGTAAGCAGTGACTTGACCGCCATCACCCCTTGATGCCCCCGCTCGCGCTCACCATGCTCATTGATGGTCGTTTCGCCGGGCTGCATGACCAGGACCACCGTCAGCAGGAGATTGGCTCCGGGAAACAGCAGCATGACGCTGCAGTGGCCGCGTTGGCCCACATCATGCAGGCGGCGAACGCCGTGCAGCACCAGGGGATATACGCTGACCACTAGCCAGCCTGCCCCCACCAGCAGTCCCTCCGGAGAGACGCTGTCGTGGAGGTCGGGCGCGGTGATGATCAAGGCCCATAGACCTGCGTAGTAGCAAGAGAGGGCCAGGATGGCGTTGAGGCAGAAGTCAGCCCGACTTTCGCGTCCGCTGATGCTGTCGAACCAGTAGCCGGGCAGGCCCGGACGTGGGTCCAAGGGGTGGCGGGGCACGTTGGTACAAGACGCCACATCATCTTGAAGAGTGGAAGCAGTAGGTCGTTGCATCGGCGGATCGTCCTGAGGTTCCTGTACGAATGTCCTGGGCGAGTTTCCTGTCTGTAGTGCCTGTGCGCCGACAATGCGCAAGGGCGGAACGAACGTATGAGACTTGCTGCCATGTGCTGATGTGAATCCTACCGAGTTTCGCACTGTGACCAGATAGTCGATGGCGCAAGTTCTAGTACGATCCGCGTAAATCGTGCTGGTTCATAAGGATGATTCGGATCACCCCTGCGTAATTGTTAGGTGCTTGACGGAGAGTTGTGCAAGGGTGTCAGGCGCGTTCTGCGTTTTTTCTTTGTGTATTTGCTAGTTAGAGCAGTTTTTGTAGGCGTTATGCGCCTCAATCAGAGTAGTTTGGCAAAGGCTATGCTGCGACGTTACGCCACCCCCTAGGATGATGGTCTGAAACTTGGACGTCCGTTCCTCGCACTTCGCCGTGACATTGCACCCGGGCGATGATCTTGACCCTCTATTTATCATGATAAATACTGTGGGGCATTGCCAGGCCGCAGCCCCGCGGCCTGTCTGCTTTTGCTCCTGGTCTGCAGCCTCCACTGCGGCCGTCACCCCTTCTGTCCCACATAACAAGGACAACCTGATGAGTGTTCGTGATCAAGCGCTTGCCGAGCGCAAGAAATGGTACAGAACAGTGCCTGACCCGATGGTGCTGATCTTCTTGATTCTGCTGGCGACCTTCGCGCTGACCTATATCATTCCCGCCGGTGAATTCGAGCGAGTGATGCAGGATGGGCGTACCCGGGTCGTGCCCGACTCATTTCACTATCTCACTGACGTGGCCGCGATTTCGCCATTCGATATCTTTGTCGCGATTCCCAAAGGCCTTAACGCGGCCTCGCTATATCTGTTCATCGTCTTTATCGCGGGAGGGCTGTTTCATATCCTCCAGCGCACTGGCGCACTCGAGAACGCTATCGGTGTAGCGGTCAATCGCGTCGGTATCGAGCGTCGTAATGTCATTATTACCGCCGGGACCTTTATCTATGGCTTCTTTGGGGTGGCCGTCGGCTTTGAAAACAACATTGCGCTGGTGCCCATCGCGGTGCTCATCGCCAGCGCCGTGGGCTGTTCAAGCCTGGTAGGCACCACCATGGCGGTGGGCGGCACCGGGGTCGGCTTTGCCCTGTCTCCGATCAATCCCTACACCGTCGGTGTTGCCCAGGGCATCGCCGAGCTGCCGACCTTCTCCGGTGCCTGGCTGCGGGCCTTGCTGGTGGTCACGTCACTGGCCCTGTTGTCCTGGTACATCTGCCGCTTTGTGACGCGGATGGGGTTTCGTGAACCCAACGACGCCAAGGCCATGAGCAAGTCCCTGGATGAGTATCGCCTGAGTGGTCGCGACAAGTGGACGCTGGTGGTGTTTGTCGGCGGCCTGGCGGCCATGCTGGTCGGTGTATTCACCCAGGGCTGGTACATCAACGAGATCGCCGGCATGTTCCTGCTGATTGCGATTGTGATCGGTATCGTCAATGGGCTGTCGGCCAATGAGATCGTCAAGCAGATGATGGAGGGTGCATCGGGAGTCACCGCAGGAGCCCTGGTCATCGGCCTGGCAGCATCCATTCAGGTGATCCTCAAGGATGCCCAGATCATTGACACCATCGTCTATGGTCTCAGCGGACTGATCCAGAATATTCCCGCTGCGCTGTCGGCGATCATGGCCAGCGTGGTGCAGGGGGCAATCAATCTGTTCGTGCCCTCTGGCTCGGGTCAGGCCCTGGTCACCATGCCGATTCTGATCCCGGTGGCAGACCTGGTCGGCATGAGTCGTCAGTTGATGATTACCGCCTTCCAGGTCGGTGATGGCCTGACGAACCTGATCGTCCCGACGTCCGGTGGCACTCTGGCGATGCTGGCCCTGGGCCGCGTTTCCTACGAGCAGTGGCTGAAGGCGATTCTTCCGTTCATGGCGCTGGTCTACGTGCTGTCCTGGGGTGGTCTGGTGCTTGGCCACATGGTTGGCTACTGAGCCATCCCATGACGCTATCGTTACTGCACGTCAATCCAGACACTGGCACGGTGGCGGCCCTGACCGCCACCGGAGGCGTGGCGGTAGGGGGCTACGTCCATCATGCCTGGCGGGGTATCGGCGCCTGCGCGACGCAAGGTCGTGTGACCCATCCCTGGTATCCGGAGGGTATTCGCCAGGCGCTCGCCGATGATGTCCGCGCTCAGCAAGCCCTCGACGATCAAGTCGTTCAGGACCCGCAAGCGACCTTGCGTCAGTGTCTGGTGATGGATCGCTATGGAACGTCGGCGCTTCACAACGGTGCTGATAACGGAGCCGTGGTCGCATCGTGCCACTACCCTGGCGTAGCCGCGGCAGGCAACCTGCTGGCGGATCGGCGTGTCGTCAATGCGCTGTGCGACACCTTGCTGTCGTCCAGCTGCCGCAACGCCGGGGCGGTGATTGCCGCTGGCGCGATGCCGGTGTATCGCGCGGACTACGAGCGTTGCCTGCCCGAAAGCCTGGTGGATGCGCTGGAAGCGGCCTTGGGGTGTGGCGGTGATGTCCGCGGCACGCGCTCGGCGGCACTGCGCGTCGAATCCTTTCACCAGGCCCCTATCGACCTGCGCATCGACTGGTGCGAAGGGGACCTGGTCGGTGAGCTGCGCGGCCTGATACGTCGTGTACGTGAGTCGACATTTGCCGACTTTCTGGCGGCGATGCCCCGGCGCTGATGCCTCAGCCTGGCTTCCTCTTTCTTCTTATCTGCAAGTGACTACCCACAAGACGCCTCACAGGAGATGTCATGCACCCCGATTGTGAACCGTTGGCCCTTGGCCAGCAGCTACTGGAGCGACTGGATGCCGCGGCGGAGTGCTCCGAACCTGGCCCTGGAGTGACGCGCCTATTCTGCTCCGAGGAGCATCGTCAGGTACTCGAGATCATCGCCGAGTGGATGCGCCGCGCCGGTCTGACGCCTCAGCTTGACGCCTCAGGCAACCTGGTCGGCCGTTGCGACAAGGCCAGGGCCGGAGCGCGAACCCTGATTATGGGGTCGCATCAGGACACGGTGGTAGAGGGCGGCAAGTACGATGGAATGCTGGGCGTCGCGCTGCCGCTGCTGGCGCTGGAAACTCTGAAGCAGCAAGGGGTCGAGCTGGATTACGGGGTCGAGGTGGTGGCCTTCGGCGATGAGGAGGGGACCCGCTTTCAATCGACGTTGATTGGTAGCCGCGCCCTGGCCGGCCGCTTTGACCCAACCAGCCTTGAGGCGCGCGACGCCAATGGGGTGAGTCTTGGCGAGGCGCTGAAGGCGTTTGGTGGCGATCCGGAACAGATAGCGTCTCTGGCCAGGGACCCGGAGACCGTGCTCGGCTTCGTCGAAGTGCATATTGAGCAAGGTCCGGTGCTGGAGCAGAGAGACCACGCGCTTGGCATAGTGACCGCCTTGACCGGGATCGAGCGACATCGGGTCACGGTGGGAGGCAAGGCCGGACATGCCGGGACGACGCCGATGCCAGGACGGCGTGATGCGCTGGTGGGTGCGGCCGAGATGATCGCGGAGGTTGATCGTATCCTCAACGCCACCGAGGACTTTGTCGGCGTGGTGGGCAAGCTTGAGGTGCGCCCCAATGCGGTCAACGTTATTCCGGCAGAGGTGACTTTCACCCTGGAGCTACGCTCGCCCCGGCTGGAGGTTCGAGAGCAGGGGCGTGAGGCCATTCTGGCGGCCTGCCGGCGGTTGGCCAGTAACCGCCAGCTGGCCCTCGAGATCGAGCAAACCTATCAGGCCGAGGCCGTGGCGTGTGCCGATGGGTTGATGCAGTCGCTGCATAACGCGTGCCGTGACTGTGAAGAGCCAGCAGACACCCTGTTCAGCGGCGCTGGCCACGATGGCTTGGCGATGTGCGAGCTGACCGATATCGGCATGCTGTTCGTCCGCTGCACCGATGGTCTCAGCCACCACCCGGACGAGGCTATCACGGCAGCCGATGCTGGGGCCGCGACGCAAGTGCTGATGCGCTTCCTTGACAGGCTGTCGGCGGATGTCTCGCGCTGATGGCTGTGACGCGTCCGTGCAGGCCTTTATGCAATGGTTCCCAAGGCCTCACTCACTGAGGAAGCCCCTGGTGACCTGGGCTTCGTTGCCTTGCATGATGCCCTGGGCCTCCAGCAGATGGTCGCGCATAAGGGTGTGAGCACGCGTTGCATCACCGGCTTCGATGGCATCCAGAATCTCGGCGTGGTACTGGCATCCGGCAGGCCCTATAGGGTGGTCCCCTGGCTCATAGAGTCGGCGGTACACCGTGAGGTCTGACAGCACCTGAGCGGTAAAGCGGATGATGAACGCCAGCAGTGGATTGCCGCCGGACAGCTGCGCCAGCTCCTGATGAAAGTCGAGCGAGTCGATATGCTGCTGGCGCTCTGCGTGCATGTCGCCGGCGGGGGTGGCATAGCTGTGAAGGGACTCGCGCAGGCGAGCGATGTCGCTGGCGCCGACGTTGCCCGCCAGCGATGCCACCATTTCCGGCTCGAGGGCGAGCCGAATCTGGTAGATGTCCCGGACCGAGATGTCCTTGAAGTAGAGATAGTGGCTGAGCAGCGAGATGGCTCTGGCCTCGCTCATCTGACGGATAAATACCCCACCGCCAGGGCCAGTACGGGTTTCCACCAGCCCCTGGGCTTCCAGCACCCTGATGCTTTCTCTGATCGTGCCCTTGGAGGCGCCCAGCAACGCCATCAACTCTGCTTCGCCCGGGAGACGGTCGCCGGGAGACAGCTCGCGCTCGACGATCCAGCCCTTGATGGTTTCTGCCAGTTGATAGGGACGTCTGCGGGAGGAAGTTCCGGCCATCGTGTCCTCGCTTGAAGGGTGTTGCGCCAGCATACCAGAGCCTGGGCGGAAGACGATTGATTGACGTGCCTCTCGCCGGCGCTTGGACGGCACGGGCTTTGCCGCCTTCGCCTTGGGGCCGCCGGGGCCTGCCAGAGACTGCCAGGGATGGCGGCTGAGACAGGGGGACATCGACTTACAGCAGCTGGTCATTGTGACTGATATGGCGTCAGCAGGTCGCTGTGACAGGCTAGACCCATGCGCTGAGCAGATCTTGACGGGCATCTTCGGCTGGTGTTGGCGATAATGAACCGTGCAGGTGGGCCGTCATGGATCACGACCATGGCTGACTTAGGGAAGACGCAAGGTTGAGAATAGGGGAACCTGCATGTCCTTTCGTGCAAGGCTGCTGCTGGTGATGCTGTTGTTGACACTGGGTATCCAGCTGGTGGCTTCCTGGGCGGTGCTGAGTGCGGTTCGCTCCGCGGCGCTGGAGCAAGGTAAGCGTGAGCTGGATGTCGCCTCGGGGGTGGCGGTGGCTCTGCTTGAAGGGTGGGGGCAGCAGTTGCTGCGCAATGTGGACCTGCTGGTCGATGACCCGCGCTTTCTTGCGGCCGTAGATGATGTCCTGGTCGACACGTCGTCGCGCCTGGCCGCCGCTGGCACCTTGCGGCAGCAGGCCGCCCGGATGGGCGCAGATACCCTGCTGTTGCTGGATGAGGCAGGGCACGTCATGGCTTCCAGCCAGCCTGCGGCAGGGTCGGGTGTCTTTGTCGACAGCGGGAGGATGCCGCTCACGACGGACGATGCGGGCGTCGTTTCCCCCAGCATCCTCAATGGGCTGGGCTACCAGCTGGTTCAGCATCCGCTACCGCCGGGGGCGGGCGCTGCCCGGTTGGCGCTGGGATTCCGTCTGGATGAGTCGATGGCGTCGGCGCTGTCCGGGTTGATTGGCAGTCAGGCCCACTTTGATGTCTCGGTGTCACCGAACGATGTTGCAGCGGGGCAGGATCACCAGGGGCTCAGTCGCCGTCTCCCCCTTTATCAGGGCGAGCAAGGGCGCATTGATATCGTGGTGGAGCGCTCTCTCGAGACACTTTTGGCGAACTACCAGGACGTGAAGGTCAGTCTGGCGACCATCTTTGCGGTAAGCCTGGGCCTGATGCTGGTGGCGGTGGTGCTGATCGCCCGTGGCGTCAGCCTGCCACTGCTGCGTCTGGCGGGCGCGGCGAAAAGCGTCGGTCGAGGAGAACCGCTGGACCTCAAGCGTATGCCCAGGCAAGGCGAGTTTGGCTTGCTGTCCTCCACCCTGTTGAAGATGCAAGGGGATCTGTCACGACGGGAAGAGGACATGCGCACCCGCGCGCGGCAGGATCAGTTGACGGGACTGGGTAATCGCCAATGTGCCAACGAGGATATCGAAGCCGCCATCGAGACCGGGCGCCCCTTTACCCTGTTACGCCTGACCATCAACCACATGCGTCGGATCAACGATACCTTCGGTCACGACTTTGGTGACCGGGTACTGAGTACCCTGGCCCAGCGGCTTGCCGACCTGCCGGCCCCCAAGGTGGGGGCCTATCGCTTGAGCGGGGATGAGTTTCTGCTGTTGCTCACGGTGGCCCGCCTTGAGCCGCTGTGGCTCGAGGATACCCTGCGTGGGCTGACCCGTGAGCTGCGGCTCGACGACTCTCCCGTGTCGTTGAAGGTAGCCATGGGCGAAGCACGTTTCCCAGAGCACGGCGATGAGGCCAATCTGTTGCTGCGGCGAGCCGAGATCGCGCTGGATCGTGCACGCCAGCTACGTCAGGCCCATCAGTGCTACCAGCGCGGACAGGATGAGAGCCATCTTCGCCATCTGGCCCTGGTGCGAGACTTGCAGCACGCCGCCTACCGGGGCGAATTCTCCCTCAGGTATCAGCCGCAGGTGTCGGCGCTGACCGGACGAGTGATCGGGCTGGAGGCGCTGTTGCGCTGGGATCACCCGCAGCTGGGCTGGATTCCTCCGGATGAATTCATCGAGCTGGCGGAACGCTCCGGGCAGATTCACCAGCTGACCCACTGGGTCATCGACTCGGCCTGCGCCCAGTTGGCCAGCTGGCGTGACATGAAGCTCAAGATTCGTCTTGGCATCAATGTCTCGGCGATGGATCTGCAGCAGCCTGGCCTGATCAAGCGAGTGGAAAGCGCCCTGGATCGCTATGGCCTGCAGGGCGAACAGCTGTGTATCGAACTGACCGAAAGCGCCTTGATGCAATCGCCGGAAATGGGCGCTCGCAAGCTTCAGGCGCTGCGCTCCATGGGGGTCGAGTTGGCCATCGATGACTACGGGACCGGCTATTCATCGCTGGCTCAACTCAAGCGCATGCCGGTTCAGGAATTGAAGATCGACAAGTCCTTCATCATGCAGCTGATCAAGGGCTCCGACGATGATGTCATCGTTTCTTCCACCATCGAGCTGGCACACCACCTCGGGCTGCAGGTCGTGGCCGAAGGGGTCGAGGACCAGGCGGTGGCCGACCACCTGGCCGAGCAGGGCTGCCACGTTCTGCAGGGCTTCTTGATTGCTCGCCCCATGGGCGGCGAGGCCATGACCGAATGGTTGAAAGAAAAAGGCGACGTCAGTCTGCGCGATGCGGCCAACGACCATCACCGCTGAACGGGATGAATCGCTTTAGTCGATGGCCTGCTCAATGCCCGCGGGATGCAGCGGGCATTGACGGTATGGGGTCAGGCAAAGCCACCGTTGGCGCGAATGACCTGGGCATTGATCCACTCGGACTCTGCGCGCATCAGAAAAGAGACGATCGCCGCGATATCCTTCGGCTCACCCAGGCGCTCCAGGGGCGGTTTCTGGGCAAAGCTTTCAATCTGCTCGGCACTTTTGCCGCGCCGGAACAGAGCCGTATCCACCGGGCCCGGGGCGACCGCGTTGACGGTGATGCGTCGACCGCGAAGCTCCCCGGCGAAGACCTTGGTCAGTGACTCCACTGCGGCCTTGGTGGCGTTGTAAAGACCATAGCCAGGCAGGTTCAAGGCCAGGGCGCTGCTCGACAGGTTGACGATGCGGCCACCGTCTTCAAGGCGCGATGCAGCCTCCCGCAAGGTATTGAAGGTCCCTCTGACATTGGTGTCGAAGTGATGGTCGTAGTCGCTGTCACTGGACTCGGCCAGCGGCACCATGCTGAGGGTTCCGGCATTGTTGACCAGTCCGTCGACGCGACCGAAGCGCTGACTGGCGGCCTCGAACAGCTGGGTGACATCTGCCGGACGTGTGACGTCGGCGGCGACGGCCAGGGCGACGCCACCCTGGGCCTCGATCTCCTCCACCAGACTTTCTGCGCTCTCGCGGCTGTTGGCGTAATTGATGACCACCTGGTGGCCATCACTGGCCAGGCGTCTGGCAATGTCTGCACCAATGCCGCGAGCGCCACCGGTGATAATGATGACGCGCTTGTCTTCTATCGCCATGAGATCAGGACTCCTGGAGGTATGCGTCCGTCAGCGTCGGTAGAAACGTCAGCCGGACAGTGGCAAGGCGCTGCCAGCAGCGCCGTTAGTGATGGCAGGCTTGTCTAGGCTTTGTCCGAAAAGTCGACGAGCGAAGGTTAGACAAGGCAAAAATTGGTGAGAAAGCGCAGTTTACGAGGTGTAAATGAGCATTTTGACCGGGCTGGCGTACCAGCCGATTTTTAACACCGTATTACCAAGCGCAGGCACTTTTCGTACAAGCCCTAGCGAAGCGCGATGGGAGGCTCCACTAGCCCCCTCACTCCCGGTAGCGCCTCGGCCAGATCGAACAGGAAAATGGCGCCATCTCGGCGTGAAGGCGTCTGTTCGCCAGCGGCCGGGGACTGCCCCTCTGTCGCAGTGGTGATCAACAGCTGGGTCAGGTGGTGACCGCCAAAGGCGGGGCAGGAGGGTTGTTCGGCGTTGACGCTGATATGGCAGACCTCTTCTCCCGTCGGGGAGAGACGGGCCACCCGTCCCGAGCCCCACAGCGCGAGCCACATGTAGCCTTCTGCATCGATAACCGCGCCGTCGGGATTGCCGACATCCCCAGAAAAGTCCGCCCAAGGCTCGGGAGCGATCAATGCCTCCGGTGTTGCTGGCTCGCCTTCCTGAAGGAAACTGTTGCCGTCGGCGCGCAGGGGGAAGCCCTGGGCGTCCAGCGACCAGCGCATGACCACGCCAGTGACGGTATCGGTAAAGTAGCCGAGTCGCCCGTCGGGAGAAAAGCACAGGGCATTGGGGATGCTCATGCCGCGCTTGAGGCAGGTGATCTGGCCGCGATAGAGGCGATACAGACTGCCAGCTCCCGGCTCTGCAGCCTTGCCCATGGTGGAGAACCACAGGCCCCCGTGGCGGTCGATGCGAGCATCATTGCTGCGAGTGACCGGATTGTCGGCTTCTACCTCCCGCCAGGGCGATATCTGGCCATGGGCATGGTCGCGTTCCTTGAGGCCTGACTCGGTCACCAGCAGATCATCGCCGCTGGTCAGGGGAGCAGCGAACGAGGTTAACTCGTCCAGCGCTTGGCTTTCGTGGGAGCCATCGTCGAGTCGATAGCGGTGCAAGCGCTTGCCTAGGATATCCAGCCAGCGATACTCGCCACGCGTGGCGTCCCAGCTTGGGCCTTCGCCCAGTTCGCAAGGACCATCGAAGATCACCCGGGCCTCGCCCAGGCAATGGGAGGAAGAAGACGTCATCGGTTGTCTCTCAGGGGTGGCCGAGCTATGAGTGTTTCCTCAGTGTGGGAGCCCGCCCGAGCGGCGGCAAGTGTGCGGCTCGTTCGGGCGGCCATCAATGGCTGCAGAAATACCCTGTCGACAGGTGGGGCTTACCACTCGGCGACGGAGCCATCCTCATGCTGCCATACCGGATTGCGCCAGCGGTGACCGACCTTGGCACGTTCCTCGACAAACTCCTCGTTGATCTCGACGCCCAGGCCTGGCCCGTCAGGAATCGCGCAGTAGCCGTCTTCGATGGACAGGGCTGACTTGTCCACCAGGTAGTCGAGCACGTCGTTATCCTTGTTGTAGTGGATACCCATGCTCTGTTCTTGAATGAAGGCGTTGTGACACACCGCATCCAGCTGCAGCGAGGCGGCCAGCGTCAGCGGACCCAGCGGGCAGTGGGGGGCGAGTGCCACGTCATAGGCCGAGGCCAGGGTGGCGATCTTGAGACCTTCGCTGATGCCACCGCAGTGCGACAGGTCCGGTTGCACGATATCCACCATGTTGTCGGCCAGCAGATCGCGGAAGGCAAAGCGGGTGTGCAGACGCTCACCGGTGGCGATGGGGGTCGCCAGGTCCTGGGCGATGGTCTTGAGGACGGGCAGATGCTCCGGCGCAACCGGCTCCTCGATGAACATCAGGTGATAGGGCTCGAGCTCGCGCATCAAGGTCTTGGCCATGGGGCGATGGACGCGACCGTGAAAATCCACCGCGATGCCGACATCCGGGCCCACGGCGTCACGGGCCTCTGCTACCCGTGCGACCGCGTCATCGATCTTGCGATGGCTGTCGACGATCTGCATCTCCGGGGTGCCATTCATCTTGAAGGCGGTAAAGCCCTGATCGGTCAGCGCCTTGGCGCCTGCCCCCACGTCGGACGGGCGGTCACCACCGGTCCAGGCATACATGCGCATGCGATCCCGCACCTTGCCCCCGAGCAGCTGATGCACCGGCACGCCGAGTTCGCGGCCCTTGAGGTCCCACAGCGCCTGATCGATACCGGCAATGGCCGACATCAGGATGGGGCCGCCACGATAGAAGCCCGCGCGATACATGACGTTCCACAAGTGCTCGATGTTGCGCGGGTCCTGGCCGATCAAGTAGTCCGACAGCTCGTGCACGGCCGCTTCGACGGTGGCCGCTCGACCCTCGATGACGGGTTCGCCCCAGCCGTAGACGCCTTCGTCGGTCTCGATCTTGAGAAAGCACCAGCGCGGCGGCACCTGCCAGGTCTTGAGTTTGGTGATCTTCATGGTGGAAACCTCATGTCGGCGGCCGGTTCAGCCGCGTGGAATGTAAACGATGCACAGCAGTGGCGGTGACGCTCGCCCCTGTGGCTTACATGCTGGGTCGAGTTGACGGCGCCATCACACCCTGGCCAGGCGCCAGCGAACCCAGGTCGCGGGCGGTGCGCTCCAGCAGGCTTTCAGTGGCCTGGCGGGCCTGTGCCGGTTGCCTCAAGCGAATGGCTTCCAGCAGTTGGCGGTGCCGCTCCAGGCTGTCGCTGAGCCCTTCGGCCTGGCCCGTTGCCTGATCCTGGGAGCGCTGTATCAACGCCACAATGCATGGGCGCAACAGCAACCCTAGCTGGCGCCAGACCAGGTTATGGCTGGCACGGTAGATGGCATCATGGAATGCCACGTCGTACTCGGCATGGGTGAGCCGCAGGTGGGGCAGGTCGGCGGTGCTCAGCATGCCCTCGAAGGCACGCTCGATACGTGCGAGGTCCTCACCCGTGGCATGCAGGGCGGCTAGTTCGCTGATGTACGGCTCTGCCGCCAGGCGAAAGGAAAATACCGCAGCGATCAGTTCGGGATGGGGAGCCTCCAGGCTTGCCATCCAACGGCTCATCTGTGGGTCCAGCAGGTGCCAGTCGATGACATCACGGACCAGCGTTCCGCGTCCGGCCACCCGCTCGATCAGACCTGCCGAGACGAGCTCGGCGAGGGCGTTGCGAACGCGATTGCGGCTGGCATCGAAGTGATGGCAAAGGTCCAGTTCGCGAGGGAAGTCATCGCCCGGTTGCCAGCGCCCCGAGAGGATCGCTTGGGCGAGGACCTCGGCCAGGGCTGACGCGCCGCCTGTCTCTGGCGATGGCGATAATGACGAGAGTGCGGCCATCTGAGCCTCCGAAATGTTGGATGTTAGTGTATTTAATGTCTGACATTTATAGCAAGCGACAATGACACCCTCAGGACTAGACCTTGGTAGGGGGGAGGGGCAGGAGCAAGGAACTCGCGTGAAGGAGGCTTGTGGGTAGAGGGCAACGCTGCCAGATATCGATGGATCGTCTCACCCTGCGTCAGAGTGTCGGATCCTCGTGAAAGGAATGCCGCGCCCACCTAGAGGCATCTCGATGACCAGCTGGGAACTCAGGCTGCACAGGCTCAAGGTGAGCCTTTGATCCTGTGCTTGCCAGACATTCAGTGGCTGTTCGAAGGGGCGAGAGTCACGCTTGAGGTCAATGCCTGCGGACATCGGCATCGGCTTTGGCATCGACATCGCCACGAGCGATGCGATGCGGGTGGCCAAGACATGGTCCGGTGGCTGGTCCGCCAGACAGCCGAGCTTGTAGCAGGCCTCGTGCAGGGTCCAGGCGCGGTAGAAGGCGGCAAGAGGATCACTTGAGGCGCGGATGGCGTGACGCACCTCGGCCTCAGGCAATGTCTCGATCAGTCCCTCGAGGCGACGCTGATGTCGCCGCTTGCGAGAGGGGCTTGGCGCCTCGATATCCAGACCGATCGGCACCTCACCAAGTCCGGCGACGACCAGGCCGCCGCTGTGGCTTAGACAGGCCGTCCAGGGACAGGGCAAGTCGGTATGGCGGGGTGGCCCCGCGCCGCGTGGCGACCAGCCCTCCAGCGCACAGCGATGGCCAAGCTGGGCGGCCAGCCGGGTTAACAGCTCCCGTCCCAGGCGGGATGTCTCGGCCCCCCGCGTGATGGCCGACGTTGGCCGCCCCTGGGGGGCAGCACCGTCGTTGGCCGACAGCGCTGCGATGGCCAACAGCAGCCGCGGGGGCTCAGCGCAGAGTGACGACATCGCCCTTCAGTGCCACCCCGGCCATCAGCGCGCCGGCATGGCACTCGTACTCGTCGGTCAAGGCGCGCGGGTTTCTGTCGTAGAAGCTTGCGATGTTGACCACGGCGTTACCGCCCTGCTGGCGCGCACTGTCCTGCAGGGCGATCAGCGCCGACAGCATGACCCAGCGGCAGGCTTCTTCATCCGTCTTGTTGAACGCGTTGGTCTTGCGGCTGGTGACCACTTCACCAAAATTGCGGTCGACGGTACCGCCGTCATCGGCAAACACCAGCCGGATGCTGGGGTCCAGCTTCTCCTGAGCGGCTGGTGTGGCCAGCGCTTCCTGAATGGGCAGGAAGTAGGGGGTGTCGCGTGCTTCAGCACTGGCGGCTGTGCCAAGGCTTGCGAGAAGCAGTGACAGGGCAAGAGTTCCTTTCTTCATGTGTCGTTTCCTTTCTTCTTATGGGGAGGCCGTTGGCCCCGCGCGGTCGCGTCATTACCAGCGGCGGAAAATGAGCGACGTGTTGATGCCACCGAAGGCAAAGTTGTTGCTCATCACGTATTCACACTGCATATGCCTGCCCTCGCCACACAGGTAGTCGAGCTCAGCACAGGCGGGGTCCGGATTCTCGAGATTGAGGGTGGGATGGAACCAGCCGTCGCGCATCATCTCGATGGCGACCCATGCCTCCAGTGCGCCGCAGGCCCCCAGGGTGTGACCGGTGAAGCTCTTGAAGGCGCTGATCGGCTGGTGCTTGCCGAACACTGCCTGAGTCGCCTTGCTTTCGGCGACATCACCGCGATCGGTCGCGGTGCCATGTGCGCTGACGTAGCCGATATGGGAGGGGTCAAGCGCTGCATCGGCAAGCGCACCGCGAATAGCGCCTTCCATCATGCTGGCATCCGGTTGGGTAACATGGCGACCGTCGCTGTTGGTGCCAAAACCGACCACCTCAGCGTAGATATGGGCGCCACGAGCCAGGGCGTGTTCCAGGTCCTCAAGGATAAGGCTGCCGGCGCCCTCGCCGATGACCAGACCGTCGCGATCGCGGTCAAAGGGCCTCGGTGTTGCCTGCGGCGAATCGTTGCGGGTGCTGGTGGCGAACAGGGTGTCGAACACCGCGGCTTCCGATGCGGAAAGTTCTTCGCAGCCACCTGCGATCATCGCCTTCTGGCGGCCGAAACGAATCGCTTCGTAGGCGTAGCCGATACCCTGGCTGCCCGAGGTGCAGGCGCTGGAGGTGGTATGAATGCGCCCGCGTACGCCGAGAAAGACCCCGATATTGACCGGCGCGGTGTGGGCCATCATGCGAATGTAGGAGTTGGCGTTGAGGCCGTCTGTGGACTTGTTGATCAGCATGTTGCCGAAATCGGCAACGGCATCTGGCTCACCGGCTGATGCGCCATAGGCGATTCCCATTTCGCCACTACCCAGCAACGGGCTGTCAGCAAGCCCCGCATCCTCCAGTGCCAGCTCGCTGGCGCGAGTGGCCATACGGGCCCCGCGTCCCATGCTGCGCAGGGCCTTGCGATGATAGTGCGCAGGCAAGTCGAAGGTTTCCACCGGGGCACCCAGGCGGGTGTTGAGACCTTCATAGACGGCCCACTCGGGCAGATGACGGATGCCGTTTTCGCCGCGCAGCAGGCGTGCCTTGATGGTTTCCCAATCGTTGCCGACTGGCGAGAAGCCGGCCATGCCGGTCACTGCCACGCGACGCCCCAGGCCGTCGGCGCGATGTCCGTGATGATGCATCAGCATAGTCCTCCGTTGACGCCGATCACCTGGCGAGTGATATAGCCTGCGTCCTCGGAGCACAGGAAGCTCACGGCGGCAGCCACCTCTTCGACTCGCCCAGTTCGGCGCATCGGTATCGCCTTCATTGCCTCGTCACTTGCCAGGTCTTCTGTCATGTCAGTGTCGATCAATCCAGGTGCCACCGCATTGACCGTGATCCTGCGCTTGGCCAGTTCGACGGCCAGCGCTTTCACTGCGCCAATCAGCCCGGCCTTGGCCGCGCTGTAGTTGACCTGCCCGCGGTTGCCCATGACCCCGGAGACCGAGGACATGACCACAATACGGCCAGGCTTGCGCCGACGTATCATCGGCATGCTGATCGGTTTGACCACGTTGTAGAAGCCGTTGAGGCCAGTGTCGATGACGCTGTCCCAGTCATTGTCGGTCAGTGCCGGAAAGGCGCCATCGGCCGTGATGCCAGCGTTCAGTACCACGCCGTAGTAGGCACCATGGGTCTCCATGTCATGTTCCAGCGCCGCCCGAGTGGCCGCGCGGTCGGTCACGTCGAAGCACAGTACCCGTGCCTGTCGGCCCTGGCGGCGGATGAGCTCGGCGACGTCTTCGGCGGCATCTTGGCGGCTGCGGCAATGAACCACGATATCGAAACCATCCCGGGCAAGTCGCAGAGCGATGGCGCGGCCGATGCCCCGGCTGGAACCGGTGACGAGCAGGGTATCGGTCATGGCGTGGCGTCCTCGAACATGGCTGACAGGGCGTCGGCGCTGTCGGGCTGAAAGACATTCAGGGTGGCGCTGGCCAGCGTCAGGCCAGTGGCCCCGCTGAGTTCGCCGCGAAAGGCACCTAGCCCATTGTCGGCGCGATAGTCGAGCACGATCTTGACGGTGATCGGGAGATCGAAGCAGAAGTGCTCGACGTCGCAATGGTAGTGTCGGGAGCCCAGCAGGAAGCCGATACGCGGCGTGTCTCCGTGTTGTCTTGCGGCCTGGCCGGACCAGGCCGCAATCGCTTGGGCCAGCCACTCCAGGCCCACCCAGCCAGGAATACCCTGGTCGTCGGCAAAAGGATCGTGATGCCGTGGAGTGACGCTGGCCACCAGGTGCTCCTCGCCGATCTCCACAACCTGGTCGAGCAGACACATGCTGGCCTGGTGAGGCACCAGCTCGGCGATCGGCGGAAAGCGCTCCTCAGCCACGTCAAGGTCAGTGGCCTGCTCGGGAGTGGCCTTCGATGACATGCCGGTAGCCTCGGCACAAGGGGGGAGTGTCATGACGTACGCTCCATCACGAGAGAAATATTGTTGCCGCCAAAGGCGAAGGCGTTGGATAGCGTGCGGCGAACCCGGGTGTGAGCGGATGGCAGTGCCTGGCATAGCGCTAGCTGCGGCAGCGTCGGATCGGCGGCATCCAGGTGAGGCGGGCACCGGTCATGCTGCATGGCGAGCCAGCAGAAGGCCGCTTCGAGAGCGCCGCAAGCGCCCAGGGTGTGGCCGGTCAGGCTCTTGGTCGAGCCACAGGCAACCCCTGCGGGAAAGGCCTGGCTCACGGCGCGGGACTCCATGGCATCGTTCTGTCGGGTCGCGGTGCCATGGAGGTTCAGATAGTCGATGTCGGCCGCTGTGAGGCCTGCCATCTCCAGAGCGGCTTGCATGGCATTCAGGGCTCCCTCACCGTCGGGCCGCGGCGCAGAAATGTGGTGGGCATCGCTGGTCTCCCCGTAGCCACTGAGCTGGATGCCACCCGGCTCGCCGCTGACCAGGAACAGCGCAGCCCCCTCGCCCAGGTTGATGCCGTCACGCTGCTCCGCGAAGGGCTGGCAGGGGTGGTTGCTGACCGCCTCAAGGGCAGAAAATCCGTTTACGGTAAGGCCGCATAAACTGTCGGCGCCACCTGCGATGACGACATCACAAAGCCCCGCCTTGAGCATCCGCCTGGCGCTGGTCAGGGCCTTGGCACTGGAGGTGCAGGCGGTCGAGAGGGTGTAGGCAGTGACGACAGTGACGTTTGGCCGAGCGTTGGCGATACGCCAGGCCAGGAAGTCGGACGGCGCGCCGATCTCGTGGCGAGCGTAGTGAAAGTCTTCAGGCCAGTGGCCCGTTTCAGCGCGCTGTGCGACCGCGCGCTCGGTTTCGCCGATGCCTGAGGTGCTGGTGCCCAGCACGATACCCAGGCGCGCCTGTGGATGTGTCTCCAGATAGGCGTCCAGCAGCGGGATGAGTCGCTCGAAGGCGGCGTCCAGCAAGCGGTTGTTGCGCGAACGGTGGCGCGCTGGCCAGTCGCTATCATCCGGCAGGGGGGACGTCACGGCGCCCAGCCATAGTGGGCGTCCAGGGCTGTGCTCATCACTGAGCACAAGGCCACGGGTGCCGCTGAACAGCCGCGAGGCAATGGTCTCAAGATCATCCCCTAGCGGGCAGACCAGTGCCGGCGCATGGAGTCGGCAGAATGTCTGCGTGGGTGTCACGTCGAGGGGCATGGTAAATCAGTCGCTGCACGGTGGTTGATTGTTGTGTCGGGAGTTCGGGTAGCGGGAGCCGGTGAGGATCCCAGCCTCGAGACACTAAGCCAGTAGTTGGCCTCGATATCATGAATCACATGGCAGGCTGGCGTCATCTTGACGCCAACGACCAACTGATCTCGAAAATAGATGCTGCGTGCATTGTCCTGCTGAACCAGCGACCAGTCACTACCTGCAAAGGCCTCGTGCAGTCGCTGTTGCGGCCACAGGCTAAAGCTCAGGCGACTGGCCAGCCAGTCGGCGCTGAACGGCGGGGTAAAGACGGCTCCTGGTGCAAAGCGCGCCCCTTCGGCGTCCTGCGTCAGGGTCAACAGTCGCTGGCCTTGCAGGCTAAGCAGGGCCAGCTGCAACTGCCGATGATCATGGCGTAGTACCCCGATAAGCTCTCGACGCTCACCCTGATGCACGAACGTCAGTCGCTGGGTCTGAGCGCTGACCGGTTCCAGACCGTCGAGACTCGGCATGGGCGCTATGCCGGGGCCCTGCGCGCAGCCGCCCAGCAGTGATAGCAGTCCCAGGGCAGCAACAAGACCCAAGCGTCCCAGCGCCGCGCGCAGTCTCTTTCGCTCGGCGAAGGGGGGCCGCTTGCTCGGGCAACAGGCTTGCCTTGCGCGGGGTGTGGGTACGATCGTCAGGCTCACGGTATCGCCGCCTCGCTGTCCAGCTTGCAGCGTTCGGCAAGACTCGTGAGGCGTCGGCGACTGGCGGCCACGAAGGGGTTGTCAGTATCCCACGCGTAACCGGCCAGGACCGAGGCAATCATCTGGCGGACCCGGGGCTGCTGGTCGGGATGGAAGATGACGCGAGGCAAGCGGCCGTCGTACCAGGCGTCGACGAACTCGCGGAAGGTGGCCACCCCCTGGCGCAAGGGGTGTTCAAACTCACGCTGCCAGTCGATCGTCTCGCCCTCCAGCTGGCGTGCGACAAGGGGCGCCGCGCGCAGGGCGGAGTCCAGGGCGATGGTGACACCGGAAGAAAACACCGGGTCGAGAAACTCCCCCGCGTTGCCAAGAATGGCAAAGCCCGGACCGTGCAGGCGGCGAATGTCGGCGGAGTAGCCGCTGATTCGCTGGACCTCGCGTGTGGCGGTTGCTGCCTTGAGCAGCCGCGCGTAGCGGGGCTCCTGTGCCAGCATCGACCACAGTCGCTGCTCGTCGTTGTCACCTGCCTGTGCAAGCTGTTCAGGACTTGCGACGACGCCCACCGATGCGCGTCCATCACGAAACGGTATCAGCCAGTACCAGACTCCAGCGTGTTCGGGGTGAACGCCAATCAGGATCTTCTCACGGTCGTGGAGCGCCGGATCAATATGGTCCTCGACATGGGTAAACAAGGCGCAGCGTGGGGGGAGGTCGGATGGGCGATCCAGCGCCTCGAGACGTGCCAGCACACGGCCATAGCCGCTGGCATCGAGCACAAAGCGGGCATCCACGTCGAAAGATTGACCGCTGTCGTCGACGCAGCTCAGCCGTGGCCTGATCGCATCCGCGTGAAAGCCAGTGACGCTGACACCGAAGTCAACCCGGGCCCCTGCGGCTTGGGCACCCTCGATCAGGCGCCGGTCGAAGTCTTCCCGCGGCACTTGCCAGGTAGTGCCAGGCCCTTGACTGAACTTGTCCCGGAAGTCGATGGCGGCATAGTCCTCACCACGACAGAAGGCGGCACCATTCTTGGCTTGATAGGCACCCGCCTTGGCGGCGTCGAGCAGACCGCAGCGGTCCAGGTGAACCATGCACTGGGGCAGCAGGCTCTCGCCGATCACGAAACGCGGAAAATGGGTGCGCTCCAGCACCCTGACCGAATAGCCCTTGCGAGCCAGCCAGGCGGCCGCTGCCGCACCGGAGGGTCCAGCACCGATGATGGCGATGTCGGTTTCAGGTCGTTCTTCCATGGGATGCGTTCTCCGGTTCGTGGGCGTCGCCTCCTGCGACACCATGATGAAAGGCATCGTCGGCGCGTGCTCTTGCGCCTCGGGCCAAGGGGACCAGGCACCAGGCGGCGATCAGTCCAATCAGGCAGGTCTGCCCGAGAAAATGCAGGGCTGGCGTTGCACTGAATGCCAGCAAGCCAAAGGCCAGGAGACTCGAGGCGCAGGACAGGCTGATGGCTAACCAGGCGCCAGGATCCTCTCGGTGTTCAGTGCTGAAGATTCCCGCATCCAGCCCGATCCCGAGCACCAGCAGTAGTCCCAGCAGGTGGAACAGCGTCAGCGGTGTCTGGTGCAGCGCAAAGATTCCCAGGGTGATCAACACTGCGCCCACGGGGGGCAGCAGGGCGCGCCAGACGTTGCGGCGATAGCGTACGCCGAACACCAGTATCAGCAGCGCCAGCGCCACTGCCAGCCAGCGCACCAGCTCGGCGCTGAGCAAGGCGAGCTGCTGCGAGAGTGCGGCGACACGGTCGCGGTAGATCACGTCCTCTGCCTCGGCGAGCTGGTGCAGAGCGGTAGTCGCACTGGCGTCGACATCACCCAGCATGATCAGCGCGGCGGGTGAGTCGAGACCGTCGAGCCAGAGCGCACGGTCGGCTTCTCCGGCGGAAGTTGCCAGCCAGGCGCTGGGCGTCAGGATGGGCACGTCGTCCAGGCGTTGGCGTACTCGATCCTGGAGCGCGCCCGGTAATCCGGCCGCGGTCAGCAGTTCTGGCAAGGCCTCGGCATAGCGCTCTTGCACCTGGGCCAGGGCGTTGTCCTGAGCGCTAGCCGGGGGCACTGTCTGGGCAAGATGGCGGAAAGACGACAGGTGGCCCTGCCGCTGCAGCCTGGCGAGCGGTTCGCTGAGTTGGTCCAGGCGCGTCAGCAGTGCGTCGGTCGAGGTGGCGGTGACGAGCAGATAGCGGAAGCTGGCGGGACGCTCAAGCAGAGCTTGTACGCGCTGCTGCTCGTTGATCAACGCTGCCGGTGACGGGTTGAGCTGTCGCAGGTCATGACTGGTGCTGCCCCTGGTCAGCGCTAGTGCGGCGGCAGCTGCCAGCAGCAGCACCAGCAATAGATACTTCCAGCGGGAGTGGGTACGCGGGCGCCACCGGTCAAGTCGCAGGGCGATGGCCGCGGTGGCCGGATGCGGCTGGACCGGGACACAGGGGAGCCACAGGCGCACGCTCAGCCAGGCGCCGATGAGTCCCAAGGCGGTGAAGGTGGCCATCTGGCGCAGGCCCGGCAACGGGGTGGCCAGTTGTACCAGATAAGCGCATAGGCTGGAGCCCAGGCCCAGCGCGAGTCCTGGCCAGAGCTGGCGTAACGGACGCTGAGGGTTGAGCTGGCGGGCGCACTGCAGGTGCAAGGCGTAGTCGACGGAAAGCCCGATCAGGCTGGCACCGAAGGCCAGGGTGATCAGGTTGAGTGTATCGAAGATCAGCCAGGTCAGGGCGCTGGCAAAGAGCAGTCCGGTGGCCACCGGCAGCAGCAGCAGGGCAATCGCTCGGGGCCGCCGAAAGACCAGTGCCAGCAGCGCCAGGATGCCGAGCAGCGAACCGAGGCCGATGGTCGCGATCTCCTGACTGGCCTGCTGGGCGCCGGCGGCGGCGTGAAACACCAGACCCGCTCGCAGGATGGTCAGCTCGGGGTGTGCCTGGTGAGCACCTTCGAGCACTGCAGCCAGGCGGTGCTGTAGATCCATGGCGTAGGGGCTGTCCGTCAAGGTACCACTGATCAGGCTCCATTCGGCCTGGTCGGTGATCACCACCGGGCCTCCGGGGCGCCAGCTGACCGGGCCCTGGAAGCGGGACTGCAGCCAGGCGTCGAGCAAGCCGAATGGGTCCTGCGCCAGATTGGCGTCGAGGCCTGGAGTGAAGAGCCGCGTGAGGCCGCGCTGACGCCACGCTTCGGCGTCAGCATCGGCCAGGGCGTCAGTCAGCAGTCGATAGCGGTAGGCTGACAGGCTTTGGTCGGGCCTTGGTGGCGATTGGCTATCGAGGGTCGCGACGATGCCGCTATCCGTCAGTGCGTGGCGAAGCTGCTCGACAGCCGTCGCCTGCGCCGCCGGCGACGAGCCGTTCACCAGCAGCACGAAACGTCGCTCGAAGATGGTGGAGAGACGCTGGTCGGCCGCACTGATCAGCTGTCCTTGCGGTGAATCAGGCAGCAGTGCGGTAATGCGCGTATCCAGCGCTCCCCCTCGCAGTACCTGCAGCGCCAGCAGGATGACGCAGGCCAGCAGGACCAGTCCCCAGCCCCTGCGCAGCAGTGCGGCGGCGCTGAGGCCCCGGGAAGGGGCGCGCGAAGTGCTCATGCTCCGGGTGCTCGCGGCGGGCAGGGTAGCGGCGACAGGGCCAGGCTGAGGCGGTCTCCGTCGGTGAAGCGGACGACCAGTGAGGACACCAGCTCGTCGCCCTTCAGCGCTATGGACTCAAGGCGCTCCGCGATGGCGGCGTCCTTGGGTGACAAGGTGGCCTGCCAGGCGTCGAGGCGCCCGGACAGCGTCACGCTGAAGTGTTGCTCCAGGGCTGTCCAGTTGCCGTCGAAAAGGCCTGTCAGGACGGGCAGCAGGGCCTTCATGCCCGTCGCCAGGTCCGGGTTTTCGGCAGATAGCACCAGCCTGTCCTGAATCGGTGTCAGTGTCTGCCAGACCAGCCCCGTTGACTGGCGACGGAAATAACCGGTGCTCGGTAGCTCCGTCTCAAGATCCGCCATCCAACGCCGCTGATCAAAGCTGACGCAGGCGGGTGGGTCCTGGCTCAAATGGCGGCTGAGCTGCGTCAGGTCGGGTGGCGCAGCGATCGCGCTGGCGCTGGTTGCGAGCATCAGCACCGTCAGCCGGGACGTCGCTTTAGCCCACGCTATGCCAGCCAGGAACCTGCCACCATGGGGTTCGGCCTGGGTCTTTCGGTTCATGACTGTGCCTCTTGCCAGGCAAGGATCCGCTCGCTCAGAACGGGCGGTGACGCCAGGCGCATTTCGCCATCGCCAAGCCCTACCGCGACCTGCACTGACCAGGCTCGGGTCAGGCGTTTGGCGGTCTCGGCGCAGCGAATGGTGTAGTCGATCTTGAGACGATGTTCCCACTCGCTGAGTCGAGCCTCGACGTTCAGGTGTTGACCGAAGCGTGCCGGGGCGGCGTAGCGCAGCCTCAGATCGATGATGGGCCAGGCGAAGCCGGACGCCTTCATCTGCGGGTAGTTGTAGTCGATGGCGTCGAGCAGACGGCAGCGGGCAATCTCGAGATAGCGCACATAGTGCCCGTGCCAGGCGACCTCCATCATGTCGACGTCGTGGAACGGGACCTCAAGGGCCACACTGGCCCTGGGCAGGGGGCGAGCATCAGGCGTCATACAGGCTCCAATGGCGGCGGCGTATCAGCGTACACAGATGGTTGAGGTCGGTGTCCAGGGCGCGGTCCTCCTCCAGCGGTGCGATATCACGGCGCAGTTCATCCAGGAAAGCCGACAGCCGCTCCGGGATGGCGCTGGTGTTGCCAACACGACTGCGTAGCTCGACTCCCTGTGCTGCTGCATGCAGGGTCGCAGCGGCGACCTGTTCCACCAGGGTCAGGATGCGCAGTGCATCCCGGGCAGCGATGGTGCCCATGCTGACCTTGTCCTGGTTGTGGCACTCGGTGGAGCGTGAAAAGACGCTGGCGGGCATGGTCAGCTTGAGCGCTTCAGCGGTCCAGGCCGAGGCACCTATCTGTACGGCCTTGTAGCCATGATTGAGGGCCAGCCTTGAGGCGCTGGCGCCGCTCAGGTTGCTCGGCAGACCGTGGTTGTAGCGGCTGTCCACCAGCAGGGCCAGCTGGCGATCAAGAAGGTCGGCAAGGTTAGCGGTGGCCTGCTTCAGGCTGTCCATGACAAAGGCCACGTGGCCACCGTAGAAATGCCCCCCGTGCATGACCTTTCCTACACTGGCGTCGACAAGCGGGTTGTCGTTGGCGCTGTTCAATTCATTGGTCAGAAACTGGCGCCACCAGGGCAGGGCATCCTCGACCACGCCGATCACATGGGGCGCGCAGCGGGTCGAGTAGCGATCCTGCAGGCGCGGTGAGTTTCGTGGTGTGCGCGGTGCATGTAGATCCAGGCGCAGCCTTGCGGCCACCTCCTGCTGGCCTGGGTGCGGCTTGGCCGCGAACAGGTCGGCGTCGAAGTGATAGGGATTGCCGTCCAGCGCCTGGACCGATAACGCGGTAATGCGTGTCGAGAGTTGCGCCAGATAGGCGCAACGGGCGAAGGCCAGGCACCCCAGTGCGGTCATGACCGCCGTGCCATTCATCAGCGCGAGGCCTTCCTTGGGCTTGAGCCGATAAGGGGCCAGTCCACGCTCGGCAAGGGCCTCGGCGGCGGGACGCTGGACGCCGTTGTCGATGACCTCGCGCTCGCCGCACAGTACCGCCGCCAAGTAAGACAGCGGTGTCAGGTCGCCGCTGGCGCCGACGGAGCCCTCCTCGGGGATCAGCGGAAGCACATCATGTTCCAGCAACCATGAGAGGCGCTCCAGCAGCTCGACACTGACCCCCGACACGCCCTGGCAAAGGGATACCAGTCGCACCAGTACCACGGCCCTGGCCGCCTCGGCATCGAGTGTCTGGCCCATGCCGCAGCCATGAAAGGTATATAGCTGGCGCGGCAAGTCATCGATGTCGTCGTGGGCCACCGGCCGGGTGCAGGCGTCGCCGTAGCCGGTGGTGACGCCGTAGACCACACCGTCTTCTTCCAGCAGTTGCGCGAGAAAACGCTGTCCACGCTCGATGCGGGCGCGAAATTCAGGGCACGGCGACAGCACGATGCCACGGCGGCGCTGAGCGACGGCGAGAACATCTTCCAGCGTCAGGGCTGCGCCATCCAGGACCAAGGGGGCAGTCGACTCAGCGGGGTGGGACATGGTCATTGGTCTCGTCGGCAGTCCAGAAAGGGAAAAAGTTGAACCATTGCAACGGATGGCGTTGGACGCGCCAGGCCAGGTCGCTGCAGTGGCGCTGCATGGCGGCAGAAATCCAGGCGGCACGCTCTCGACGTCCCACCTGGCTGGCATCGTCGAGCAGATCGAAATCGACCAGGAAACCGTCGCTCTGGCGCACGCAGGCTAGCCGGTAGACCCGGCAGCGGAGCAGGCTGGCGAGCAGGAAGGGGCCTTCCGGGAAAGGCGCCTTGGCATCGAGAAAGTCGAGCTCACGGGTACGCCCCTGGCGGGGCGGAACACGGTCGGCTGCGATGACCACAAAGCCCCCTGCACGGATACGTGCATCCAGACGCTGAGCGCTGGACGGCGAAATCTCGTTGACCTCAAGGATCTCGGGTCGGCGTCGTCCGGTGGCGCGCTCCAGCAGCGCATTGAACTTGCGGGCGTTGGGCGTGTGCATGATGACGATCAGGTCCAGCGCCGGATGGCATTCGCTCAAGGCGTTGACGATATCGAGATTGCCGTGGTGAGCGACCACAATGAGCCCGCCCTGTCCTTCATCGACTGCTTTGGTGAAGTGGCTGACGCCGGCCCCCGAGAGCCTTGACGGAGGATACTCGCCGTTCCAGGCGGCGACCTTGTCCATGAGCGAGCGGCCAAAGCACAGGAAATGCCGAACACTGCGTGCCCGCAGTCGCACAGGGTGTCCTGCCAAGGGGGGATCAAGGCGTGAGAGATAGTCCTGGGAGGCTCGCCTGGCCGTGCGGTGCGTCAGGTAGTACCACAGGATGACCGGCCACAGCACGAGCTGAAAGGGCCAGTCGCCGAAGCGTCTGAGCCACACCATGAACAGCATTCCGCCCAGGGTGCCGCGCTCGCCAATGGTGGCCCAGTGGCGCTGGCGCTTGAGGCCGAGGCTCATGGCTGCCTCCAATGACGTCGCAGCAGGCGTGGCAGGCGTGGCCACATGGCCAAGAACAGTCGGGCGTGCATCAGACTGATCTGGGTGTTGTCACGCCATACCGCGAAGTGGCTGACGCCCTGCTCGGGATAGTGCACCCGCACGGGTAGATTGGCGAGCTCGCCTCCTGCCCAGTACCAGCGTACGAGTACCTCGGTATCGAAGGTCATGCGATTGCCGCAAGGGTGGCGGCGCAACAGCGAGTTGACCTGTGTGACCGGGTAGAGACGGACCCCGCACATGGAGTCACGAATGTGGCGTGACAGGGTGTTGATCCAGACCCACACATGGGTGGCGTAACGGCCGTAGCGACGAGCCTTGGGCACGCTTTCGTCATAGCAGGCGTATCCTGCCAGCAGTCGGCGAGGCGACTGGTACATGGCATCGAGGAAGGCAGGGATATCCGCCGGGTGATGCTGGCCGTCGGCATCGACTTGCAATGCGTGGGTATAGCCCAGACGCTCGGCTTCGATGAGGCCGCTGCGCACCGCCGCGCCCTTGCCACGATTGTCGGCATGGGTCACCAGCGTGTGGCCCAGGGACGCCAGGCGCTCGAGCTCGCGGCGACATCCTGCGTCACAACCGTCATCTACCAGAATGATCGGCAGCTCGTGGCGGGCGAGTCGCTCTACCACTCCGGCGACGGTGTCCGGGTGGTTGTAGACCGGTATCAGGGCGCAGGGGCGAAGCTCACTCATCCCGAGCCTCCAGGCGAACCCTGCCTGAGGCGTGGCGCCCCTGTGCCGAGTCGTAGGTAAAGCCGATACCGTCGGCGCGACGTTGGAGGCTGAGCGTCAGGCGCTGGCCGGGGCGCACGACCTTCTGGAACTTGAGGCGGTCCACGCCGCGAAACCGGCCCAGGTCGGAAAATACCTCACGGCCATGCTGAATAGCCCATTGCACCAGCACCACTCCAGGCACCAGGGGAAAGCCTTCGAAGTGGCCTTCCAGATAGCGCAGTCGCTCCGGTACCTCAAGGGTCAGATGCCATTGTGTATCCTGGCCTTGAGCCCCCAGCCAGCGGGACTGACGGTCATCAGTGAGGTCGTCGAAGAAGCGGCGCAGGGCGACTTGATCATGCTTGCCTTGAGGATTGAGCGGTAGCGCCTCGACGAAGCGCCAGTAGCGGGGCATGGCCGATGGTTCGAGCGCTGCGCCAAGGTGTTCACGCAATGATGCGATCAAGCGCCGGCGTGGTTCATGCTCCTGTGGCAGGGCGTCGCCAGCCATGGCGACCACCACACCAAGGCGGCCATCGCGCAGGTCGAGGTCCACGCACCGAGCATCATCAACGTGCTGAAGCTCGCACAAGCGCTGTTCCAGTGCCGTCAGCGAGATGCGCTTGCCGCCGACCTTGGCCAGCCGGTCGCGACGTCCCAGCAGGCGGAAGCCCTCGCCGTCACGTTCGACGCGGTCGGCTTGTTCCCACCATTGGTCAGGGTGGGGGAGAAAGGGTGAGCGCAGACGAAGGGTGCTGTCATCGAGATCCAGCTCGATGCCGGGAAGTGGCCGCCAGGCGTCCTGTCGCGACTGCTGGCGATAGGCGATGCCGCCGGTCTCGGTGCTGCCGTAGATCTCGATGACCGGGGCGTTCAGCAGCTGCTCGCAGCGCATGGCGTCCGTAAGCGCCAGGGGGGCGCCAGAGCTGAAGACGTCGGTGATGCGCTGGTGCTCCAGGGCCAGGTGCTGGGGCAGCCGCGATAGCTGAGCGGGACTGGTGACCAAGCGGTTGGTCAGTCCGATATGTGAGGACTCGCTCGCTCGCTGGGCCATCACCTCGGGATAGCGACTGTCATTGCCACAGAAGGGGACGTTGTGACAGAGCGGCGACAGGATACCGGTCAACAAGCCATAGATATGCTGATGGCTTACCTGGCTGATCACGGCGCGACCGGTCAGGGGCCATAGGCTGGCATGACGGCTTAGTTCCTCGTCCAGTTGACGGAAGGACTTCGCCACAAGGCTGGGCTGCCCCGTCGAGCCGGAGGTACATAGCACCACCGCTTCACCCTCGAGGGGAAGGCCGGCGTCGGGGGACGATAGCGCCACGCGCGAGGTCGCTGCAGTGTTGTCCTGGGTGCCCGCCACGGTGGGTGTAGCGGTAGGTGCAGAGGGTATGCGGCCAACCACCAGAGGCAACAGGCGTTCCAGGGTCGCTGGTCGATCATCGCCAGGCAGCAGGGCGCTTTGCCCACTTTCCCACAATGCCAGCAGAGCGGCGGTGAAGGTACCAGGGTCCGTGGCGAACAACAGCCAGCGTCCTTTCGGCCTTGGCTCAAGCCAGGTTCGCCATGCATCGATGGAAGGTCCAAGCGTCTGCGCGTGACACCAGGCGTCCGTCAGCGCGCCATTGCTCTGCACGGGCTGTCGCCAAGGGCGTTGCGTCAGGCCGAGATAATCGCTCCCAGCGCGGGTAGAAAAGGGGGTCATGGAGGGGGGCTCCGCAGCCGGCGTCGGCAAAGCCACTCACCGGCAAACATCAGGGCGATCAGGACATAGCTGATGACGCCGTTGTACAGGGTCCAGACGTCCAGGTCTGCATAGGCTGCCGTCCAGGCAGCGATGGTGCCGTTGACCACAAAGAACAGGCACCAGACTTGCGTCACGACTCGGGTATAGCGCACGCCGGCCGGCGGTAGATTCGGCTCCTGCAATCTGGCCAAGCGTTCTACCACAGGCATGCCGCGCCACAGGCTGAGGGCAAAGGTGGCCAGCAGCACTGCATTGACGGCGACGGGGTAGCCACGTACGCCCAGTTCGGCGTCCACGGTCAGCCCCAGGGCCAGCAGCGTCAGGGCGGCGATGGCTGCCAGGCCACGAGCCTGAGGCAGCCGCCAGGCGACCAGTGCACAGCCGGTCAACAGCAGCGGCCAAGGGCCGAGGATCCCAGACAGCCCCCACACCGCGAACGGCCAGGCCAGCGATAGCCCGATCGTCACCGCCTTGGCGGAAACCGTACGCGTACGCAACGCTGACCTCAGCCTCGCATCAGCTGGTCGACGGCGTTGACCACGTCGTCGATGCTGCGCACGGACTTGAACGCTTCGGGGTCGATGCGACGGCCAGTAAACTGCTTCAGCTCGACCACCAGGTCGACGGCGTCAATGCTATCGATATCCAGGTCTTCGTAGAGTCTCGCTTCGGGTGACACCTCGGCAGGTGAGACTTCGAACAGCTCGACCAGGGTGCGTTGAACGTGGGCCAGAATTTGCTCCCGGCTGACAGTGGCTTCAGTCGACACGACGTTCCTCCACCAGCGCTTTCAGCGCGGCAAGACTCGCAAAGTGGCGGCGGGTGTCTTCGGCTTCGGCATCCAGGGTGACGCCGTAGCGCTTCTGCAGGGCCAGGCCGAGCTCCAGCGCGTCGATGGAGTCGAGCCCCAGACCGTCGCCAAACAAGGGCGCTTGTTCGTCAATATCATCCGGAGTGACATCCTCGAGCTCGAGGGTGTCGATAATCATGTGCTTCAAATCAAGCGCTAGCGCGTCGCTTTGGTTCATCGTGAATGCGCTCCAGTTCCCTGTTGAAGTAGTCACTTAGCTCCCGCGTTAGGTGGCGGGCCTGCTGGCTGGTTGGTAGATGTGACGCCCGCTCTGTCGGCAGGTCGTCGAGTACACGCAGGTCCATCTGCACCTTGCGCGGTGGGATGTGGTACCAGGGTTCACCCTTGGTGAGGGTGGTCGGGGAGCACTGGATCAGCACTGGGGTGATCGGGCTGCTGGTGCGTAGAGCGATATTGGCTCCCCCACGGCGAAACTTGATGGGGCGCCCGGGCGTTGTGCGGGTGCCCTCGGGGAACAGGATCAGCGAGTTGCCCTGGGCGAGGCTCTGTCTGGCGGCCTCTAACAGGGCTTCGGGGTCGCGATTGGTGATATAGCCCGCGACATGGATAGGCCCGCGAGTAAATGGGTTGGTGGCGAGCCTGCCTTTGACGATGCAGTCGGCGTTGGGGGTGTAGGCCAGCAGAAAGACGACGTCTATCAACGAGGGGTGATTGGCCACAATCAAATGACCACCTCGGTTGAGCCGTTCGCTTCCCTGCAGGCGGTAGTCGAGGACACCAAGTCCCTTCATCAGTGCAATGAAGGCGCGAAAGACCTGTTGGATCAGCTGGCGGGCGACGCGTTGGCGTTGCTGAGGGTGACGCACACCAAGGCGTAACAACGGCGCTACGGCGAGTCCGATGACCAGGCCGCCAACGCCAAAGGCAGCGAACGACAGCAAGGTGCCAAGCCCCCTTCGCCACTGATCCAGCGTCATGCTTCCTCCAGGCGCCAGGCAGAAGCAGCGTCCAGGATGGGTACACGTCCCCCCAGCCAGTCGATCACATCAAGCGGGGTCGGTGCTATGCAGCGTCTACTGGTGACAGGTACCAGTGCTCTGCCATCGTCATGAGATAACCTGAGTCCAACGGCGCAGGCACTGCCTGGATGTGGGGCAAGGCCTGAGTAGTCCTCAGGCAGTTCCCCCTCGCTGAAGACGATGACGACGGCCTCGTAGCCTTCCGCCAGATAGCCCTGCGCTTCCCATAGCAGGGCATTGAATTCGTTACCGCTGGCACCCAACGCCTGAAGGGGGCGGCGATGATGATTGGCGATAGCGTGAACGCCCAAGGTGGCGTTGTGCACCGACATGGAAAACCGGGTGGGGGAAAGGGGGGCGCTATCGGCCAAGGACTTCAACATGGCTAGCGTGAAGTTGGCATCACCATGGCGAGACGCATGAACGAGAGGAAAGCGCGCATCGGGGTCAAGCTTGCTCAAGATGTCGCAGGTTGCGCGCCCGGGGGTGTCGAGTCGGCGTCGCAACATGCTGGGCACTGAGGAACCTGGTTTCTCGGGCGGCAGGAGGCAGGCATTCCTTGCCTGGCTATCACGGCTCGGGGCCCAGCCTAACCATTCACTAAGGCGTAGTTGTTTCATACCTGACATCCGCCTGAGCGAAAAAGTGAAGTTTATCGTTAAAAGGGCGGCTCTCCAAGTAAGCTTAAGTCAAGTATTTCGTCGAAAATAGACGAATAAGCGCGTCTATTTAGAATATTACCGCCACTCGAATGTCGATAATCAGCACATGTTTTATGTCCTAAATGGATAGCCCGGGCTCGGCGGAAGAGACAGACAGAGGGTAACGTCCGCGCGGCTCGGGCCGGCACCAATAGGCTCGACAGGGGGCTTGGGTGTGTCTCAGGGGACCGCCTGCTGAGCGACAGCCTCGCGATAGCGCTCCAGAGTCAGCTGATTGTTGGCGACCCAGTCGCTATCGACCGCCACCTGCATGTGGTCTTTTACATGCACATGGATGGGCGACAACTCATGCTTATCGGAAAAAGCAAACTCCGTTTCGATATCGGTATTCAGCGCAATGGCCCAGAAGCCCGGTTGGAACCAGGACCAGAAACGGGTCACCGCAATATCTACCGTCGTGACATCATCGGCGGGCTGGGCGACAACGTGCCAGCCGGCATCCTCGAAGCCCTCACTGGCGTAGGCGCGAATCAAGTCGGTGACGGATGTGCCTTCTGGTAACTGGACGTCGCCGAGGGCCTTTCCGAAGCCATTTCGCTTGCGTCCAATGGCTCGTGCCTTGCGTTCCGCTGTCGCTGCCGTGGCGCCCTCGAAGCCCAGAGAGGGAATGTCTGCGCTGCGCGGAGCTTCCTCGAAGTGACGCTGGTCGGTGACGTTGCGGATATACAGGCTTGGACCAGGCATCGCGTGGGTGGCGGTGGCGGTGGCGGTGGCGGTGACTGTGGCAGGGTCTGGCGCGGGAATATTCACGGTGCTGCGGCTTGTTGCGCACCCCTGCAAGAGTAAAACGGCCATCGCGGTAGCGATCAGTAGGATTCTTTTCATGCTGTCGTCCCTGCTTATCTTACGTTATGGAGTTGGCTTCTGGCGGTAGCGAGGTACTTGCCGGCAACAGAATATCAGTAATGACTTATTTGAAGTGTGATAGCCGACCCTGTAGCTGATGTAAGGCAACGTAATGCAGGTGTGGGTTTGTAATTGTCTAATTTATGTTAATGTTTTGTATTGGTTTTATCTTCATGAATTTGATGGATTTATTGCCCTGAGTGTTCTCTCGGATCGGCAGGTTGCTTTTCCATCTGTTGAGCGATGCGCGCTGCTTGCCTATAAGGGAACGGACCTGGCTGTGGGGTGGGATACCCCAGCCAAGCGGCCGAGACGTTGTCGCATGAGCGGCGACGGCCGGCATATTTCCCGAGCAAACAATGGAGTGTTTGTCATGGCGAAGAACCCTCATACCACCTCGAATCGCGACCAGGCTCACGACACCGAGCGTGGTACCACTGCCACCAGCAAGTCAGAGAACCTTGAGACCTACCGCAGTGATGCCACTGGCCACGATCTACGGACCAACCAGGGCACAAGGATCGCGGACAACCACAATTCGCTGAAGGCCGGCGAGCGTGGGCCGACCCTGATGGAAGACTTCATCTTTCGCGAGAAGATGAACCACTTTGATCACGAGCGCATCCCCGAGCGTATCGTCCACGCTCGCGGCGCCGCTGCACACGGCTACTTTCAGCCCTATGAGGCGGCAGCCCGCTATTCCAAGGCGGGACTATTCAAGGATCCCGGCAAGAAGACCCCGGTGTTCGTGCGCTTTTCTACCGTGCAGGGGGCGCGGGGCTCCAATGACACCGTGCGTGATGTGCGCGGTTTTGCCACCAAGTTCTACACCGACGAGGGCAACTGGGATCTGGTGGGCAACAACATGCCGGTGTTCTTTATTCAGGACGCGATGAAGTTCCCCGATCTGGTGCATGCGGTAAAGCCTGAGCCTCACAACGAGATTCCCCAGGGCCAGTCCGCCCATGACACTTTCTGGGACTTTGTCTCGCTGATGCCTGAAAGCGCTCACATGGTGCTGTGGACCATGTCAGACCGGGCGTTTCCTCGACACTATCGGTATATGGAAGGCTTTGGCGTTCATACGTTCCGGCTCATTGATCGGAGTGGCAAGGCCCGCTTCGTCAAGTTCCACTGGAAGCCGCTGGCCGGTACCCATTCGTTGATCTGGGACGAGGCGCAGAAGCTCTGGGGGCGTGACCCGGATTTCAATCGCCGCGAGATGTGGGGCGACATCGAGAACGGCGATGTGCTGGAGTGGGAGCTGGGCATACAGGTCGTCGAGGAAGAGGATGAGCATGCCTTCGACTTCGACATTCTTGATCCGACCAAACTGATTCCCGAGGAAGTGGTGCCGGTGACTCCCATTGGCAAGATGGTGCTGGATCGCAATCCAGACAACTATTTTGCCGAGACCGAACAGGTGGCGTTCAATCCCGGCAACGTGGTGCCAGGGATCGACTTCAGCAACGACCCGCTGCTGCAGGGACGTCTGTTCTCCTACCTGGATACCCAGATGCTGCGCCTGGGCGGCCCCAACTTCCACGAGATTCCGATCAACCAGCCGGTGTGCCCCTTCCATAATCATCAGCGTGACGCGCCGCACCGTCAGACCATCAACAAAGGGCAGGTGTCCTACGAGCCCAACTCGATCGACGATGGTTGGCCCCGTGAAACGCCCCCTGCAGATGAACACGGCGGGTACGAGAGCTATCACGAGCGCATCGACGCCCACAAGATCAGGGGACGCAGCGAGTCCTTCGGCGATCACTACTCCCAGGCTCGCCTGTTCTGGCATAGCCAGACGCCGGTTGAGCAAGAGCACATTATTGCGGCCTACGCCTTTGAGCTTTCCAAGGTGGAGCGACCGTGGATCCGGGAACGGGTGATTCGGGAGATTCTGCCCAATATCGATATGACGCTGGCTCGTCGGGTCGGCGAGGTGCACGGCGTGACACCACCGGATCATCCCCCCGCCGCCAAGGAAGAGCTTGGCACGATATCGTTGGATAGTTCGCCTTCGCTGAGCCTGCTGCATCGTGAACAGCCCGACATCCGCTATCGCAAGGTGGCGATTCTGGCCGCCGATGGTGTCGATGGCGAGCAGGTAGAAGCCTTACAGCAGCGTCTGGAGGCTGAAGGCGCTCAAGGGTTGGTCATTGCGCCGTCGATGGCTGCGGTAAAGACCCTGCAAGGAGGCACCCTGACCCCGGATGCCATGCTCAATGGGCTGCCCTCGGTGACCCTGGACGCTGTCGTGGTGGCACCGGGTGAAGATAGCGCCAAGACGCTGGCGGGCTCTGGCCTGGGCCTCTACTACGTGCAGGAGGCCTACAAGCACCTCAAGCCTATCGCCGCTCTCGGTGACGGTGCCAAGGTGCTGCAGGGTGCCGGTATCGAGATACCGGAAGAGGGCGTGTTCTCGGCGGATCGTGTCGACCAGTGCTTTGCCGATTTTCGTGAAGCGATGCGTGGCCACCGGGTGTGGGCCCGCGATGCCAAGGCGAACGATATGCCAGCGTAGCGGACCGCTCCATCGCGGTGCTGGGCCCTGCGGCCAGTAACCTGTCGTAGCCAGTTCTAGCCCCCCAAGCCTTGCTTGGGGGGCTGGGTAGTGGAGGTGGCTTGATCAGCGTGGGGCCAGCGGAGCCGGAGGCGCTGGCGGCACGATCTGCACCATGCCAGACAGGTCAGTAGGGCTAAATAATTTGGCTTAAATGAGCGTCAGCGAACCTGCTGATATCGACTTTTGTCCCCATGCGGGCCGATCGCCTGCACGAGTCCAAGGTAATCTCGCACGCAGTAGTGACGCCCGACGTCTCCGGTGGTGGTGATTTTTTCGACGTTGGCGTTTTTTGCAGCTTTTTCCCGCCTTTGAATCCCTCTTTGTCCCACTATGTGGTCTTGGTGATGACTATTTGACCGTGCATGACGGCTTGCCTTGAATGGAGTGAATTCGGGGAGGAGCCATGGACGAGTTGACCTACCAGCGAGACAGGCCGGTTGTGCGGTCTGGGACTCAGACGCTTAGTCGAGGGCTTGAGGTCCTCCAGTACGTCGCGCGTGGCATATCGACCCCCAAGGCGCTGGCGCAGACGATGCAGCTTCCACGCAGCACGATCGCCCGGACCTTGGCCAGTCTGGTCAGGGAAGGCTATTTGCACAAGGTGCCTTACAGGGGGTACTTCCTGGGAGCGAGGCTGATCGAGCTGGGAGAGCGGGCAGCTGAGCAGCAGCCTCTGGTGGATATCGCCAGGCCCTTCCTGGAGGCCTTGGCCAATGATACCCGTGACACCGTTCACTTCGGTGTCCTTGACGGTAGTGACGTGCTCTATCTGTGCAAGTTGGCAGGCAAGCGTAGCCTGGAGATGCGTTCGCGCAGCGGAGGTCGCATGCCCGCTCTTGCCACGGCAATGGGCAAGGCCATGCTGGCGTCGCGCGACCCTGCTTCCTGGCCGTCCTACCACGCCTCACGGCAGCGCCATCATTCTCCGGCAGACGATGCTCCTCCGGTAAAGACCTTTGCCGAACTCCACCGAGACCTGATCGAGAGCGATGAACGTGGCTGGAGCTACGACTGGGAGGAGAACGAGTACGGCATCCGCTGCGTGTCGGCGGCGGTGATGAACCATGCCGGCCTGTCCATCGCCGCGGTGAGCGTGACCAGCGTCATCAGCTTCATGCCCGAGCAGCGAATGCGTGCACTAGGCGGTCAGGTGAAAAGGACAGCAGATGCCATTGCTCGAGCGTTGTCCTGTCGAGCGTGATCCGTAGGGCCTGGTCTGCCGGGCTGGGTCTTGTGGGCTTGGTCTGCTGAGCATGGTCTGCTGAGCACAGCCCCATGGAGTTTTAGGACAAGGGTGCGACAGGAACAGTGAACAGGAGAGGGTGATGGAAGCATTGGTTTATACCGGGCCCGAGAAGGTGGAAGTTCAACAGGTCGCCTTGCCTGTTCCCTGCGACACCAAGGTAAAGGTGCGAATGCTGCTATGTGGTATCTGTGGCACCGACATCGGGATCTATTCTGGCAAGCACCCACGCGCCAAGGCGCCGTTGATACTAGGGCATGAGTTCGTAGGCCGGGTCGAAGAATGTCCCGAACACTCGCGCTTTGTTCCCGGCGATCGTGTCGTGGCCTACCCCTTGCTGTCGTGTGGTGACTGTCACCCCTGTCGTCACGGCACGCCACATGTCTGCGCCAATCTCAGGCTGATCGGCATCGACCGTGATGGAGGGCTGACTGACCATCTATGGCTCGATGATGAGGTGCTGTTCAGGGTGCCCGAGACGCTCCCGGATCAGATTGCGGCGCTGGTCGAACCATTGGCGGTGGTCGTGCGCACCCTTCACCAAGCACGCTTCACTCTGGGGCAGACAGCGGTGGTGATGGGGGCTGGCCCCATCGGTTTACTGACTGCTGTGGTGCTGCGTCACGCTGGGGCGTCGCGCATCCTTGTCTCGGACATTGACTCATCTCGCCTCGAGCTGTGTCGACGCATGGGCTTCGACGCGGTCGATGCCAGCATCGAGAGTCTGCAGCAGCGTATCCTGCAGGTCAGTGGAGGGGATGGCGTGGACGTGGTCTTCGAATGTTCCGGGGTGGCCAGCTCTGCCCTGGAGATGACCGCTCTGGCCCGGGTCGGAGGAACGCTCTGTCTCACCGCTACCCATAAGACGCCGCCACCGGTATCGCTGATCGACGTCAACTTCAAGGAGCTGACATTGGTCGGTTCTCGAGTCTACACCCTGGCGGAATTCGCCAGTGCCGTGGAGCTGGCTGAGGCGTTGGCCGACACCCTGGCGCCGGTGATCACCCAGGTCGTTCCTCTATCAGGCTCGGCGAGCATCTTTGACATGATCGCTGATCCCGCCATCCATACCGTCAAACTGCTGGTGGACTGTCAATCATGACGCTATTTGATCTTGCAGGTCATAGAGCCTTGGTAACCGGGGGCTCTCGAGGGCTTGGCTACAGCATGGCAGATGCCCTGCTCGATGCGGGCGCCGAGGTGGTGATTATCGGCAGTCATGACGGCGTGCTGTCTTCAGCGCGAGATCTGGCGAGGGGGGCAAGCACCTGTCACGGTGTCGTGGCCGACCTGAGGAGCACCGATGAGCGTCGCCAGGGCTTCGCAGCAGCCATAGAGGCACTGGACGGGCGGCTCGATATTCTGGTGAATGCTGCGGGCATTCAGAGCCGTTATCCCGCTGAAGAATTTCCCTTGGAAGCCTTTGAAGAGGTAATCGACGTCAACCTCACGGCGGTGTTCGAGCTATGTCAGCTTGCGGGGCGGCATATGCTTGATCAGCGGCGTGGAAAAATCATCAACATTGCCTCACTGCTGTCATTTTTCGGCGGCTATACCGTCCCTGCATATGCGGCCAGCAAGGGCGGTGTCATGCAGTTGACCAAGGCACTGGCCAACGAGTGGGCTGGGCGAGGCGTCAACGTCAACGCCATTGCACCAGGTTACATGGCGACCGAGATGAATGCGGCCCTGCTGGCAGATCATGCTCGCAATACCGGGATCACAGAGCGTATTCCCGCGGGAAGATGGGGCGTTGGCGATGACATGAAAGGGCCTCTTTTATTTCTGGCATCCTCCGCTTCCGACTACGTCAATGGCGCCATCTTGCCGGTCGATGGTGGCTACCTTGGACGCTAGAACGAGGAGTGTGCAGATCGCCTTCTCGGACCTTGATCATGCCGATCACCTGGTCGAGAGCGGTATCTTTTCTGCTGCTGGCCTCTCGGCGATGATGTTTCGCTGCCGTAGCGAGATGGAGGTCATTGAGCAGCTTAGCGACGTCGATATCGTACTTAACCAGTACGCCCCTTTTACGCGTCGGGTGTTCGAGGCATTGCCACGTCTGAAGCAAGTCGTCCGTTATGGAGTGGGTGTCAACAATATCGATATAGCAGCTGCCACGCAGGCCGGAGTGCAAGTCTGTCATGTGCCCGACTATGGCATGCACGAGGTGTCCGATCATGCCTTGGCGCTGACGCTAGCCCTGCTGAGAAAGCTGGTGCCAATGCACCATGCTTGCCACCAGGGGCGCTGGGATTATGTCGAAGCGGTCCCGCTGAGACGACTGTCCTTGCTGACCATCGGTGTGATCGGTCTTGGACGGATCGGGCGACTATATGCGCGCAAGATGCAGGCTCTTGGGTGCCACGTGCTGGGCTATGACGCCTACTACCGTCCATGTGCAGAAGATGGAACGGAGCTGATCCAGCGTGCCGAGCTTCCAGAGCTTTACAGTGACGCCGATGTCATTGCCGTTTTCTGCCCATTGACAGCAGATACTCATCACCTGATCAATGCCAGCGCCCTTTCTTCAATGAAGGAAGGGGTCTATCTCATCAACACCTCCCGTGGCGGGATCATTGATGAAGACGCCCTTGCCGATGCGCTGGCATCAGGGCAGGTGGCGGGGGCGGGCATCGACACCACAGAGCATGAACCCCTGCAGCCCTCAAGCCGGTTGTGGTCGAGCCCTCACTGTCTGATTACCCCCCATATGGCCTGGTACTCGGAAGATGCGGCCGCTGAGCTCAAGCGCAAGGTGGCGGAAGAGGCCGTGCGGTTTGCTCGAGGCGAGCCAGTGCTGTGGCCCGTCAATCGTCTGACGACATAGCGGGTGTCATCACGCTGAGTCGTAACAAGCCGCCTGGCGGCATTCTCGGGCCTGACGGGCTCGTACTCTAACGCGAAAGAAGGAAGTGGCGATGTCTAAAGCTTGCAAGCCCCGGTGGGTGAGGTCGGTCGCGATGCTCGGTTCGCTGTTGGCCATGACGCCGGCTATCTCCCAGGCCGAGACGCTACGTATGTCCACGGTCACTTCAGTGTCGGCCAAGGACGCCAGCTATGAGTTGAAGCGCCTGGTAGAAGAGCGAAGCGGTGGTGATCTAGAGGTCACGATCTTTCCTGATAACCAGCTGGGGGATGACCGGGTGGTGGTGGAGAGCACCATCTTTGGTGACATCGATATTGGTTTGTCGTCGACCAGTCCCATGGCCACTCTGTTTCCCGACCTTTATCTCTTTGATGCGCCCTTCCTGTTCCTGTCCAAGGAGGGGACCTATGCCGAGCTCGACGGAGAGGTGGGGGATCAGCTGTTGGCCTCTCTTGAGAGCAAGGGCCTGAAGGGGCTGGCGTTCTGGGAAAACGGGTTTCGTAACTTCACCGACAGTGGAAAGGTGGTGGCGGTACCCGCCGATGTGGAAGGCATGAAGGTACGTACCATGGAGAATGAGGTCCATCTGGCCGCATGGCGCGCCTATGGTGCCAACCCGACACCGATGGCGTTCACGGAACTGTTTACCGCGTTACAGCAGGGCACGGTCGACGCTCAGGAAAATCCGCTGGGAATCATCGACGGTAACCGTTTGCAGGAAGTGCAAGATCATGTGTCGCTGACACAGCATGTCTATACCCCGTATCTCGTGTTCATGAACCTTAATGCCTATAACGCTCTGAGCCAGGACCAGCGTGACGTGCTGGAGGCCGCCATCGATGAGATGACCACCTATCAGCGTCAGCGCTCCGAGGAGCTGGAGGGCGAGATTCTGGCAAGGTTCGATGAGCAAGGCGTGACGGTGACAGAGATTACGAGCGAGCAGAAGGCCCAGTGGCGAGATGCCGCTATGCAGGCCGACATCTATGGACTGGTCAAGCAGAAGATGGACCATCCCCAATATCTCGATCAGGTGTTGGCCCAATAGGCCTGTGCCAGGGCGCCGCGTCATGGCGCCCTTCAGGTGGCTTCAGGATCGACCCTTCCTTTACAGGCAAGCCTCACGGTGTCTGTACATCTCGTGACGCTATGGCTCGGCACTGTTTTTCAGTGGCCGCAGGAGAGTGTGGATGAAAGTGCTTGCGTGGTTTGATGAGTATGCCGAGATATCCATCTGTGTGGTGCTGATGTCGGCAATGACGTTGCTGCTCGCGGTCCAGGTATTTATGCGTTATGTCATGGGGGAGTCCCTTTCCTGGTCCGAGGAGCTCGCCCGCTACTTTTTCATCTGGCTGATCTATCTAGGGATCAGCTACGGTGCGCGAGAAATGCGGCATATCAAGATCGATGCAGCGCTCAAGCTATTTCCGCGACCGGCGCGCCCTTGGGTCGTGATTCTTGGGGACATGCTGTTTCTGGTCTTCGCTCTGTACGTTGTCTGGACCAGTTGGACGGTCATCGAGCGCCAGATGATGCTCGGCCAAACCTCTCCGGCTATCGGCGTGCCCATGTGGATCGTTTATGCAGCCCCCTGTGTGGGCTTTGCGCTGACCACGGTGCGCCAGGTGCAGAGCATCTGCTGGCGGATCAAGCATCCCGATGCTGCTCACGAATCGGAGGTGTGAGATGACTGCAGCCGTGTTGTTTCTGAGCCTGGTCGCGCTGTTGATCCTCAATGTGCCAGTGGGCATCGCCATCGGTCTCTCCTGTGTGGTGACAATTCTCACCTTTGGCACGCTGTCCGATCTGTATGTGGCGCAGACCCTGGTATCCGCTACCGACAGCTTTCCGATCATGGCGATTCCGCTGTTTATCCTGGCGGGTGACCTGATGGGGGCCGGTGGGGTTTCCCGGCGTATTCTGGCGGTGGCGTCTGCCTTCTTTGGGCGTGTGACGGGAGGGCTGGCCATCGTCACAGTGGTGGTGTGCATGTTCTTTGCTGCGGTATCGGGTTCTGGTCCGGCGACCGTTGCGGCCGTCGGCTCCATGGTCATACCGACCATGCTTGATGCGGGCTATTCCAGGTCCTTCGTGCTTGCACTGGTGGCGGCGGCGGGGAGCATCGGCGTCATCATTCCTCCATCCATTCCGATGGTGCTCTACGGTGTCTCTACCGGCACCTCCATCTCCAACATGTTTCTGGGTGGCGTATTGCCCGGATTGTTGATCGGTATGGTGCTGATCCTTTACGCCTACTTCTACTCCAGAAAAATGGGTTGGAAAGGCACTGAGGAGCCCTTTGAAGGGCGCAGGACGCTGTGCCTGGTATGGGAAGCCAAGTGGGCGCTGCTCAACCCCGTGATCATTCTTGGTGGCATCTATGCGGGGATCTTCACGCCGACCGAGGCGGCGGCTGTCGCAGCCGTCTATGCATTTGTCTGCGGTGTCTTTATCCACCGGGAGCTCTCGCCCAGAGACATCTTCAAGGTGATCGCGGGCTCCTGTGCTACCACTGGCACGGTCATGGTGATCCTTGGCTGTGCCTCCACCTTTGCCCGTATTCTCACGATTGAGCAGATCCCGGTGGCCATCGCCGACTTCATGCTGCAGTTCTCGTCGAGTCCGGCGGTGATGTTGCTGGTGATTCTGGTGCTTTTGCTGGTGGTTGGCTGCGTGATGGATACCACCCCCGCCATTCTGGTGCTGTCACCGATTCTCTATCCGGTGGCCACCTCCATGGGGATTGATGCCGTGCACTTTGGCATCGTGATGGTGGTCAGCCTGGCGATTGGCTTTATTACCCCGCCGCTGGGGATCAACCTGTTCGTCGCAGCTCGGATTGGTAACGCGCCCTTGGGTACGGTCATCAAGGGGATCGTGCCTTTCGTGACGGCTATGGTCCTGACGCTGCTGGTGATTGCCTACGTACCAGCGCTGTCATTGATGCTTATATCACTGTTGAGCTGAGTTGGGTTCAGCATAGGAAGATGAGCTCAGGGAGTTGAGCTTAGACAGAACAGAGGATGTGACGCACAGTAGCGTCCGGCGCAAGGCAGGGCGACCTGAGTGACGCCGCGGGGTCTTTTGGACGGTAGCGTTGGCAGGAGCGACGTGCAGGTGGGGTCGAAAAGGTCCGCGGTCTAATGATGCTGCTTAAGCGCCAGCTCGACATGGGGTATCAGAAACGAAAAAGGCTCCTGCGAAATGTTCGCAGGAGCCTTTTTCTGTGAAATTCTTTGGTCGGAGTAGCAGGATTCGAACCTACGACCTCTGCCTCCCGAAGGCAGCGCTCTACCAAGCTGAGCTATACTCCGACGCGTGAGGTGTGCCCCTCAACGGATGCGTAGTATACGGATCCTTGTGATTGATGCAACTCTTGCGAGCCCGATTCGGTACTTTTTTCCAGCTTGCCCGACACTTGAGGGCACTTTCCTGCTGCCTTTCAGGCCTGGCGATTGTCAGGTCTTGCGCTCCACCGCCAGGCGGGCCAGCTCGGCCATGCTGTCACGGTAGGGAGAGGGCGGCAGCTGATCGAGTTCTGTCAGCGCCTTCGAGACCATCTCTTCCGCTTTCTGGCGAGTGTAATCCAGGGCCCCTGTAGCGGTAACGATGGACAGCACCTCATCGAGATGGTCGAGTCCGCCCTTGCGGATGGCGCGACGTATGATGCGGGTCTGTTCCGGCGTGCCGGCGGCCATGGCCTGAATCAGCGGCAGGGTCGGCTTGCCTTCCGCCAGGTCGTCACCGACATTCTTGCCCATGGCCTTGGCGTCGCCTTCGTAGTCGAGCAGGTCGTCAATAAGCTGGAACGCCAGGCCGAGATAGCGCCCGTAGTTCGCCAGCGCCTGTTCCTGCTGCTCATCGGCGCCGGCGAGAATGGCGCCGCTATGGGACGCCGCCTCGAACAGCATGGCTGTCTTGCCAAGAATGGTGTCGAAGTAGGCCGCTTCGTCGGTGTCCGGATTGCCCACGTTGGTGAGCTGCTGGACCTCGCCCTCGGCGATGGTGCAGGTGGCGGCGGACAGCACTTCCATGATCCGCATCGAGCCGACGTCGACCATCATCTGGAACGAACGCGAGTAGAGGAAGTCACCCACCAGCACCGATGGCGCATTGCCCCAGGCGTCGTTGGCGGTGGCCTTGCCGCGGCGCATGTGTGACTCATCGACGACGTCATCATGGAGCAGCGTCGAGGTATGCATGAACTCGATCAGCGTGGCCAGGGTAATGTGACGCTCGCCCTGGTAGTTCAACGCCCTTGCCGCCAGCAGCACCAGCAGCGGGCGCAGACGTTTGCCACCGCTTTCGATGATGTATTGCCCAATGGTTTCGACCAGCGGGATGCGGGAGGCAAGCTGGTCCAGGATGGTCTGGTTGACGGCGGCGAAGTCGTCGGCGACCACCGCATGAATCGGCGAAGGAGCTGCAGATGAAGGCGTGGTGGCGTTGACAGGCATGAAGGCGGCTTCGGCTTATAGAGATGGGAGGCCAGGGGCCAGGTTGCCGGTCATGCTATGGGCCCCCTATGGGGCCGTCAAGACGATAAGCACCCTGGCAGGGCCCGTGAAGAGGTTTTTGCCGGCAATGTGGCTTGACGGCAGTCGTCGGGTTGTGTTGTCGCGCGGGCATCGTTATAATTCGCGGCCCACTCATCCATGCTCCCTGTCAGATGGCTGCCAAAAGGGGCGCCACTCGAAGCAGGTCGATCAAGAGCCAACCCCGATGAGTATCTGGAGAAACAGCATGTACGCAGTGATCAAAAGCGGTGGCAAGCAGTACCGCGTTCAGGAAGGCCAGACTCTCAAGCTCGAGAAGCTGGAAATTCCGACTGGCGATACCGTCGAATTCGACGAAGTCCTGCTGGTTGGTAATGACGACGACGTCACCGTCGGTGCCCCGCTGGTAGCCGGCGCCAAGGTGAGCGCTGAGATCGTTTCCCACGGCCGTGGCGAAAAGGTCACCATCATCAAGTTCCGTCGTCGTAAGCACCACATGAAGCGTCAGGGCCACCGTCAGTGGTTCACTGAAGTTAAAATCACCGGAATTTCTGCCTAAGAACGCCTCGCCTCACGGCGAATGCGTAGCGGACTATTCCCTCAACGAGCGAGGACTTTGCAATGGCTCATAAGAAGGCAGCCGGCTCCACACGTAACGGTCGCGACAGTGAAAGCAAACGCCTTGGCGTCAAGCTGTTCGGCGGCCAGGCAGTGACCCCGGGCAACATCATCGTGCGTCAGCGTGGCACCAAGTTCCACGCCGGCACCGGTGTTGGCATCGGCAAGGATCACACTCTCTTCGCACTGGACGAAGGTGTGGTCAAGTTCGAGACCAAGGGTCCGAAGAACCGTAAGTTCGTGAGCGTTGTCTCTGCCTGAGACCGCCCCGAGCGCCATGGGTAGGCAGCGGCCGTGAAGTTCGTCTGCTGTCAGGCCCCGGAAGGCCCCGCCAAGCGCGGGGCCTTCTTGTATCATGGTGGAAAGCTTCCGCCAGGAGAGTGACAGATGCAGTTCGTCGATGAAGCCTCGATCATCGTGGAGGCGGGCAACGGGGGTAACGGTTGTCTCAGCTTCCGTCGTGAGAAGTACGTGCCCAAGGGCGGCCCGGATGGTGGAGATGGCGGTCATGGTGGGTGTGTTTACCTGATTGGTGACGACGCCCTCAATACGCTGATCGACTTCAAGTACCAGCGCTTCTACAAGGCGCAGAACGGGCAGCCCGGGCAGGGCCGTCAGATGAGTGGCAAGGCTGGCGAGGATCTCCACGTGAAGGTCCCGGTGGGAACCACCGTCATTGATGAAGATACCCTTGAGGTGATCGCTGACGTGACGGAGGTCGGCCAGGTCGTGCAGGTGGCCCAGGGTGGTCGTCGCGGGCTTGGCAACATCCACTTCAAGTCGTCTACCAATCGCGCGCCGCGTCGGACCACGCCTGGTACAGAGGGTGAGCGCCGCAACTTGCGCCTGGAAATGAAGGTGATGGCCGATGTCGGGCTGTTGGGGCTGCCCAATGCCGGCAAGTCGACGCTGATTCGCTCCGTCTCAGCGGCCAAGCCCAAGGTGGCCAACTACCCGTTTACCACCCTTGTGCCCAACCTTGGCGTGGTCAAGCTGGGGATGCACGAGCACTTTGTCATGGCGGACGTGCCCGGGCTGATTGAAGGTGCCTCCGACGGCGCCGGCCTGGGACTGCGCTTTCTCAAGCACCTGACCCGCACCCGGCTGCTCTTCCATGTGGTGGATGTGGCACCCTTTGATGAGTCTGATCCGGTGGATGCTGCGGCCGCCATCATGCATGAGCTTGGGCAGTTTTCACCGACGCTGGCGGAGCGTCCGCGCTGGCTGGTGCTCAACAAGCTGGATCTGCTGCCGGAAGACGAGCGCGAGTCGGTGGCGGCAGAGATCGTGCGTCGGCTTGACTGGCAGGGGCCGGTCTTCCGTATCTCGGCGATCTCCAATGATGGCACCGATGCGCTGGTGCAGGCGGCTCATCGCTGGTTGACCGAACAGCGCACCCTCGAGAACGAGGATGAAGAGGCCATGGAGCGCGAGCAGGACATGCGCCAGCGGATGGAAGATGAAGCCGTGGCGCGCACCGAGGCTCGTCTCGGGCGGCGTCGCAAGCACGTTGATGACGACGACGATGATGATCTGGACGACGATGATCACGACGTCGAGGTCGAATACGTTCAATAGGGCTGCCGGGCTGTCAGCAGCAGGCGCGGTTCGGTAGCGTGAACAGGTCGAGGAAAGGATGCACAGCGTAGAGCAGGTTCCGGGGCGAGACGCCCTGAGCAGCGCGCGGCGGGTGGTGGTCAAGATCGGCAGCGCGCTATTGACCAACGATGGCCGTGGTCTCGATGACGACGCCATTGGTGGCTGGGTGGACCAGATTGCCGCCCTGGCGTCCCGCGGGGTCGAAGTGGTCCTGGTGTCGTCGGGGGCGGTGGCCGCCGGCATGGTGCGCCTGGGGTGGGCATCTCGCCCATCGTCAGTGCATCAGCTCCAGGCGGCGGCGGCCGTAGGGCAGAATGTGCTGACGGAAACCTATGAAAGCCACTTTGGCCGTCATGAGCTGCTCACCGCGCAGATCCTGCTGACCCACGATGACCTGTCCAATCGCAAGCGCTACCTGAATGCGCGGTCCGCCCTCAGGACGTTGGTCGACCTCAAGGTTGTCCCCGTGATCAACGAGAACGACACGGTGGTGACCGACGAAATTCGCTTCGGTGACAATGACACCCTGGGCGCGTTGGTGGCGAACTTGCTGGAGGCGGACGCGCTGGTGATCCTGACCGACCAGGAAGGCCTGTTCGATGCGGACCCCCGCCATGACCCGGATGCCAACCTGATTCAGGAAGGCCGCGCCGATGATCCACGGCTTTCAGCGGTGGCCGGCGGCGGCGGTGCGCTTGGGCGCGGGGGCATGACGACCAAGGTGCGCGCCGCCAGGCTGGCTGCCCGCTCGGGCGCGGTCACGGTCATCGCCAGCGGTCGCCAGCCGCGGGTGCTGGAGCGTCTCGCGGATGGCGAGCGTCTCGGTACTCTGCTGACTCCAGATCGTGCTCCCATGGCCGCTCGCAAGCGCTGGCTCGCCGGTCAGCTGCAGGTGCGTGGCACCTTGACGCTGGATAGCGGGGCAGTGCGCGTCCTGCGCGACAAGGGGTCGTCGTTGCTGCCTGTGGGCGTAAAAGGCGTTCAAGGCAGGTTTGCCCGCGGTGACATGGTGCTTTGTGTAGATGAGCAGGGAGAGCGTGTTGCCAAGGGGTTGATCAATTACCACGTGGATGACGCGAGCAAGATCCTTGGGCAGCCCAGCGGACGCATCTGCGAGCTACTGGGCTACATGGAGGCGCCCGAGTTGATTCACCGCGACAACCTGGTGGTGTTTTGACAAGGCCACATCCTGTACCCGCCTTGTCAGGGGCGTCTGGCAACACGTGCCGAAAAGCTGGCACCCCGGGGCTTGACATGATAGGATGCGCCATCCTCTCAGACACGGCCCGTAACGATTGCCTTGCAACATAGGTTGCTATGGCGGTCGGCCAGATGGCCAGGCCGACGGGGATTTTTTATTTTCCCCTGTTGGATCAAAATGTTATCAAGTCATCGTATGACGGTGACGACAACTTTCTCCAAGGAGACAGTCAGTGGCTAACAGCAAGCAAGCCCGTAAGCGCGCCCGTCAGGCAGAAACTCGTCGTGTCCTGAAGGCAGGCCAGCGCAGCATGGTCCGCACTTACGTCAAGCGCGTGATCAAGGCAATCAACTCTGGCGATCACGCCCAGGCAATGGACGCCTTCAAGGCAGCCCAGCCGGTCATCGACCGCATTGCCGACAAGGACACGCTGTCCAAGAAGAAGGCCGCTCGTATCAAGAGCCGTCTGAACAAGCGCATTAAGGCACTGGCTGCGTAAGCCGGTACTGCGCTCTCGGTGTGACGCGGCGAGCCCGAGTCATGCTGACGAAAAACCGGCTTCGGCCGGTTTTTTTGTGTCTGCTGATTGGCTCTGGCCACCACCGCCAGGGTGGCTTCCATGACGATGGTCCTGCAACGATGGTCCCGACACAAAGGGTCCTGCGATAAAGGGTGAGATGACGTGAGTGACGAGCGTCGACAGCCACAGGCGAGCAATGATCGCCCTGAGCACGAGGCGAGCGATCTGAGCCGCTCTCTGGAACAAGGCAATGGAACTCCTGCTGGCGCGGCGGAGGATGGCGCTGCGCGTCCCCCCGCGCGACGTGGCTTGATGCGCTCTGGCCTGGTGGTCAGCAGCATGACCATGGTGTCGAGAGTGCTGGGGTTGGTGCGTGACGTGGTGATTGCCACGTTGCTGGGGGCTGGGCAAGGTGCTGACGCCTTCTTCGTGGCGTTCAAGATCCCCAACTTCATGCGCCGGCTGTTTGCCGAGGGCGCCTTCAATCAGGCCTTCGTGCCTGTGCTGTCCGAGTATTCGACCACCCGCACCCGCGATGAGGTGCGTGAGCTGCTCAACGCCGTGTGTGGCAGCCTGGCTGCGGTGCTGGCACTGATCACCGCGCTGGCGATCGTGGCGGCACCCTGGCTGACCTGGCTGTTTGCCCCCGGCTTTGCTCGCGATCCCGAAAAGCTGGCGCTGACGGCTGATATGCTCAGGCTGACCTTTCCCTATCTGCTGTTGATTTCTCTCACCGCATTCGCAGGGAGTGTGCTCAACACCTGGAATCGGTTTGCCGTGCCCGCCTTCACCCCGGTACTGCTCAACCTGTCGCTGATCGGAGCTGCCCTGCTGCTGACTCCCTTGATGAGCGAGCCGTCCATGGCGCTGGCCTGGGGCGTGCTGATTGCGGGGGCAGCGCAACTGCTGTTTCAAGTGCCTTTCCTGGTCCGCCTGGGGCTTATGCCACGGCCCTGGCCAAACTTCGCCCATGAAGGCGTGCGCCGCATCCTCAAGCTGATGGCGCCCGCGCTGTTCGGCGTATCGGTATCCCAGATCAACCTGCTGCTGGATACCATCCTGGCGTCGTTGCTGGCGGCCGGCAGTGTATCCTGGCTGTACTACTCGGACCGCTTGGTGGAGCTGCCGCTGGGCGTCTTTGGTGTCGCCATCGGGACGGTCATCTTGCCTGCCCTGTCACGCCGTCATGCGGAAGCGTCCACCGAGCATTTCAGTCAGATGCTGGACTGGGCGCTGCGTGCTGTCCTGCTGCTCGGGCTACCGGCGGCGCTGGCGCTAGCGCTGCTGGCCGAGCCGCTGCTGATCACGCTCTTCCACTATGGCGCCATGACCGACAATGACATCGTGATGGCGGCGATGAGCCTGCGTGCCTATGCCCTTGGGCTGGTGGCGTTCATGCTGATCAAGGTGCTGGCGCCAGGCTTCTTTGCCCGCCATGACACCAAGACGCCGGTCAAGGTAGGGATCGTCGCCATGGTGGCCAACATGGTCTTCAACCTGATCCTGATCTGGCCACTGGCCCACGCTGGCCTGGCCTTGGCGACCGCGCTGTCGGCTTTCCTGAACGCCGGCATGCTGGCGTGGCTGCTGCGTCGTCAAGGAGTGCTGAACTTTCAGCCTGGCTGGGGGCGTTTTGGGGTGCAGCTGGGGGGCGGCTGCGTCGCCATGGCGGGCGTGCTGATACTGCTGGCGCCTGACTGGCACCAGTGGCTGACCTGGTCGCTTGTCGCGCGGGCGCTGTGGATGCTTGGGCTGGTGGCCGCTGGCGGGGCGACCTATTTTGCCTGGCTTGGGATCACCGGTGTGCGCGTCAGGCACTTCCGGCTCAAGGGCTAGCCCATGGACGTGCAATGGGTCAGCGGGAAGACGTGGCCCCCTGCACTTCGTTATACTCGTCACCCTTTAGGTTCGGTGTGATCCGGCTCATGGAAGTAATCCGAGGCTTGCACAATCTGCGCGAGAGGCACAGAGGCACGGTCGCCACCATCGGCAACTTCGATGGGGTCCACCTGGGTCATCGTGCCATTCTCGACCAGTGTCACGCTGAGGCGGCCAGGCGCGACCTCGCGGTCACTGCGGTGGTGTTCGAACCCCAGCCCAGGGAGTATTTTGCCGGTGACCAGGCGCCACCGCGGCTGACGCGCTTGCGTGACAAGGTAAAGTTGCTGGGCGAGTGCGGTGTTGATCGGGTGCTGTGTCTGCCGTTCAACGAATCGCTGCGCCAGCTGACGGCAGCGCAGTTCATCGACCGGGTACTGGTCGAGGGCCTGGATGTTCAGCATCTGGTGGTGGGAGACGATTTCCGCTTTGGCTGCGACCGCCGTGGGGATTTCGCCCTGTTGACCGAAGCAGGGAAATGTCAGGGGTTCACGGTAGAACATACCCTGACCTTCCGTGTCGATGATGACAGGGTGTCGAGCACGCGGGTGCGAACCCTGCTGGCCTGCGGCAATTTCAAGGCAGCGGCTCAACTGCTTGGGCGGGCTTACTGCTTTCGCGGGCGGGTGGTGCCTGACCAGCAGCGTGGCCGCACCATCGGTGTCCCGACGGCTAACCTTCCGTTGCTGCCAGGACCGCTGGTGCTGCGAGGTGTCTATGCGGCCATGGTGGAGGTGGAAGGCGATAGCGGCACGCGCTATCCGGCCGTGGTGAACATTGGCTGGCGCCCCACGGTGGGGTCGGTACGCCCTGTGCTCGAGGCACACCTGCTGGACGTTGAGCGTGATCTCTACGGTCGACGGCTGACAGTAGTGCCCTGTGCCAAGCTGCGGGGGGAGGAGACCTTTGCCGACTTTGCCGCGCTGAAGACACAGATCTATGCCGATATCGACCGGGCCCGCGAGATGTTTGCCCGGTACGACAGCGGTAGACGACCCTTTTTTGAAGAGTATCCTCTGGCGTCGGCGCCCCGCGCGCGCGAGGCCGTAACCCAGGATTCCCCGGCGGGGCAGGGCCCCGCCGATCATGATGACGGCTGACCCCAGGACTATGAGCGACTACAAGCACACTCTGAATCTGCCAGAAACCGAATTCCCGATGCGCGGCATGCTGCCCAAGCGCGAGCCGGCCCGGATTGAACAGTGGCAGAAGCTGGACATTTACCAGCGCTTGCGTGAAGCACGCCAGGGCCAGGAGGTGTTCGTGCTGCACGACGGCCCTCCCTACGCCAATGGCAGCATTCACATCGGTCATGCCGTCAACAAGATTCTCAAGGACATTATCGTCAAGTCGAAGAACCTGGCGGGCTTCGATGCACCCTACGTGCCGGGCTGGGATTGTCACGGCCTGCCCATCGAGCACAAGGTCGAGACAACCCACGGCAAGCACCTGGAGCCCGAAAAGGCGCGGGCCCTGTGTCGTGACTACGCCGCCGAGCAGGTCCAGGGCCAGCTTCAGGACTTCGTGCGTCTGGGCGTGGTGGGCGACTGGGACAACCCGTATCGCTCCATGGATTACGCCAATGAGGGCGGTGAGATTCGAGCGCTGGCCGATATGGTCAAGGGCGGCTACGTGTTCAAGGGACTCAAGCCGGTCAACTGGTGCTTCGATTGCGGTTCTGCCCTGGCCGAAGCCGAGGTCGAGTACGCCGACAAGAAGTCCGATGCCATCGATGTGGCCTTCACCTGTGCCGATGCTGACAAGCTCGCCGCCGCGTTCGGCCTGGACAGCCTGACGAAGCCTGCCGCCGTGGTGATCTGGACCACGACGCCCTGGACCATTCCGGCCAACCAGGCGCTCAACGTCCATCCCGAATTCAACTATGCGCTGGTCGACACGGGCGAGCGCCTGCTGCTGCTGGCCGAGGACCTGGTCGAGAGCTGCCTGGAACGCTTCGGCCTCAGCGGTGACGTGGTCGCTACCGCTCGCGGTGAGCGCCTGGAGCTGATCGAGTTCCAGCACCCGCTGTATGAGCGCACCGCGCCGATGTATCTGGCCGACTACGTGACCTGCGATGAAGGCAGCACCGGCATCGTTCACTCGGCACCGGTGCACGGGGTCGATGACTTCGACTCCTGCCGTCGCTACGGCATGGACTTCAGCGACTTCATCAGCGTGGTCAAGGGCGACGGTTGCTATGTCGATGATCTGCCCCTGTTCGGTGGCATGCTGATCTGGAAGGCCAATCCGAAGATCGTCGAGGCCCTGTCCGAGACAGGTGCGTTGATGGCCCACAAGACCATCACTCACAGCTACATGCACTGCTGGCGCCACAAGACGCCGGTCATCTACCGTGCCACCGCCCAGTGGTTCGTCGGTATGGACATTCCGGGGCACGATGGCCGCACCCTGCGCGAGAGTGCACTTGAGGGCATCGAAGCGACCCAGTTCGTGCCGGCCTGGGGCAAGGCTCGCCTGCATAGCATGATTGCCAACCGCCCGGACTGGTGTATCTCCCGCCAGCGTAACTGGGGGGTTCCGATCCCGTTCTTCCTGCACAAGGAGACCGGCGAGCTGCACCCGCGCACGGTAGAGTTGACCGAGCAAGTGGCAGACCTGGTTGATAAGGCCGGCATCGACGCCTGGTTCAGCCTTGATCCGGCAGAGCTGCTTGGCGACGAGGCCGGTCAGTATGACAAGGTCACCGACACGCTGGATGTGTGGTTCGACTCTGGCACTACCCATCGCCATGTGCTGCGTGGCTCGCACCCCCATGGGCACCGGAGCGGGCCGCGAGCGGACCTCTACCTGGAGGGCTCCGACCAGCATCGTGGCTGGTTCCACTCCTCGCTGTTGACCGGCTGCGCCATCGATGGCCATCCGCCTTATCGCGGTCTCCTGACCCACGGCTTCACCGTTGACGCGCAAGGCCGCAAGATGTCCAAGTCCATGGGCAATGTGGTGGCTCCGCAGGAGGTGATGGACAAGCTGGGGGCCGATATCCTCCGCCTGTGGGTGGCGTCTACCGACTACTCAGGCGAGATGGCGGTGTCGGACGAGATCTTGAAGCGCACCGCCGACGTCTACCGGCGCATTCGCAATACCGCACGCTTCCTGCTGGCCAACCTCAACGGCTTCAACCCCGAGCGCGATGCGCTGGCCTTCGATGACATGCTGGCATTGGACCAGTGGGTGGTGGACCGCGCGGCCCAGCTGCAGGAGCGCATCGAGACGGCCTATGCCGAGTATCGCTTCCTCGACGTCTATCAGCAGGTGCATGGTTTCTGTGCGCGGGAGCTGGGTGGCTTCTACCTGGATGTGATCAAGGATCGCCAGTACACCACCCAGGCGGACTCCCAGGCCCGTCGCAGCGCCCAGACCGCGCTGTATCACGTGGTTCAGGCGCTGGTGCGCTGGGTCGCGCCGATCCTGTCGTTCACCGCCGAGGAAATCTTCGAGAATATTCCTGGTGAGCAAGGTCTGGAGCAGGGCCGCAGCGTACTGCTGGAGACCTACTACACCGGTCTGTCCACCCTCAGTGGCGACGCCAGCATGGGCCGTGACTTCTGGGAGCAGGTGCTGACCGTCAAGCAAGCGGTCAACAAGTGTCTGGAAGACGCCCGTAACGCCAAGACCATCAAGGGCAGCCTGGCCGCCGAGGTGACGCTGTATGTCAGCGATGAACTCAGCGAGCTACTGTCGCGGCTGGGCGATGAGCTGCGCTTTGTCATGCTCACCAGCGACGTGCGCCTGGCGCCGCTGGCCGAGGCCAGCGATGCCGCGGACACCGATGTCGAAGGTCTCAAGGTGGCAGTGAGTGCCAGTGACCACGCTAAGTGCGAGCGCTGCTGGCATCATCGTCCTGAGGTAGGCTCGCTGCCCGAGCACCCCGACCTGTGCTCGCGCTGTGTCAGCAACCTGCCCGATGGCTCGGGCGAGGTGCGTTACTATGCCTGATCCTGCCGAGTCGACTGCCAAGGAGGCAAAGGACGCGATGAGTTCTCAGGTGCAACCGATGAAGCAGCCGCTGCGCTGGTGGTGGCTGGCGTTGGTCTGGATCGTGCTCGACCTTGGAACCAAGGCGCTGATGAGCCAGTCCCTGAGCTACGCTACGCCGGTAGAAGTGCTGCCGTTCTTCAACCTGACGTTGCTGCACAACACTGGTGCCGCCTTCAGCTTCCTGGCTGACCACCCAGGCTGGCAGCGCTGGCTGTTTGCCGCCATTGCGGTGGCGGCCACCGTCGGCCTGACCATCTGGATGAAGCGGCTGCGCCAGGATGAAAAGCTGCTGGGAGCTTGCCTGGCGCTGATCATCGGGGGCGCCCTGGGCAACCTTTACGATCGGCTGGTGCATGGCTACGTGGTCGACTTTCTGTCGTTCCATGTGGCGGGCTGGTACTACCCGGCCTTCAACGTGGCCGATATCGGTATTACCCTGGGGGCCATCGGCCTGATCTGGGAGTCCATCTTCGGCGAACGTCGACGCGCCCGGCGCGGCTAACCCCTCCTTTGCCGGCGGGGGCGTTACCGACCCCCGCCGGCCTGTCACTCTTTTGGAGATCCCATGAGCGACTACCGTATCGACGAGGGCATGGAAGTCACTCTGCACTTCACCCTCAAGCTGGAAGATGGCACCGTGGTGGACAGCACCCGCGACAAGAGTCCGGCTACCTTTCAGCTGGGCGACGGCAACCTGCCACCCGGTTTCGAGCAACCGCTGAAGGGCATGACAGATGGCGATAGCGGCAGCTTCGAGGTCAGCCCCGAGCATGCCTTTGGCCAGCACAATCCGCAGAATATTCAGCGCATGAAGCGCGATGTGTTCAACGGCGATGAGCCCGAAGTGGGCACCGTGATGTCGTTTGCCGACGTCAACGGTGACGAGCTTCCCGGTGTCATCACCGAGCTGGATGGAGACATGGTGGAAGTGGACTTCAACCATCCGCTGGCAGGACGCACCCTGACCTTCGAGGTCGAGGTACTGGGCGTCAAACCCGCCACGACGCACTGACAGGCCTGCGTCTCTGGGTGTGTCAGGCGAGGCCCAGCGGGTGAGAGCCTGATCCACCAGCAGTGTATTCATTTGCTAAACCACCGCTCAATCAGACGCCTAGAAGGCGCCAAGGCAAGGCAGACCATGCAAATCAAGTTGGCCAATCCCCGCGGCTTCTGTGCCGGCGTCGACCGGGCCATCGATATCGTCAACAGCGCGCTGGATGTGTTCGGACCGCCGATCTATGTGCGTCATGAAGTGGTCCACAACCGCTTTGTGGTCGATAGCCTGCGTGAGCGCGGCGCGGTCTTCGTCGAAGAGCTGCATGAAGTGCCCGATGATGTCATCGTGATCTTTTCCGCCCACGGTGTATCGCGAGCGGTGCAAGAGGAAGCCGAGCAGCGCGGGTTGAAGGTGTTTGATGCCACCTGCCCATTGGTGACCAAGGTGCATATGGAGGTGCTTCGCTATGCCCGCCGTGGGCAAGAGTGCATCTTGATCGGCCACGAGGGCCACCCTGAAGTGGAAGGGACCATGGGACGTTATGATGTTTCCTATGGTGGCCAGATCTACCTCGTGGAGGATGAGGATGACGTCGCTCGGCTGGAGGTCAAGGATCCCAGTCGGCTCGCCTTCGTCACCCAGACGACCCTCTCCATGGATGACACCGCTCGCGTGATTGACGCCTTGCGTGCGACCTTCCCCGAGATTCAAGGCCCGCGAAAGGACGACATCTGCTACGCCACCCAGAATCGTCAGGATGCGGTGAGGGAACTGGCCGCGGCAACAGATCTGGTGTTGGTGGTGGGTAGCCCGAACAGCTCCAATTCCAATCGACTGCGGGAGCTTTCCGAGCGTGTGGGCACCGCCGCCTACCTTATCGACAATGCCGAGCAAATTGATCCGGCGTGGGTCGACGGCGTGACTTCCGTCGGCGTTACGGCCGGGGCCAGTGCCCCCGAAGTGCTGGTCAAGGGTGTGATCGACCGGCTGATCGAACTGGGAGCCGAAGCGCCCGAGGAACTGGCAGGGCGTGAAGAAACGATTACCTTCTCGATGCCCCGAGAGCTGCGTGACCGGGTTATCGTCAGCGACTAGTCTTCAAGCAAGACCCCTTGCGAGCGTTGAGCTTCACGCCGACAAGAATGCGTCGATAAGAAAGCACCGATAAGAAAGCACCGATAAGAAAGCACCGATAAGAAAGCACCGATATAAAAGCGCCGCCTGTCACAGGGCGGCGTTTTTGCATCCAAGGCTCGGGATGACCAGGTTTCTGTGCCTATTCGTTGCTCTGTGACAGATCCTTGATCCAGCGCCTGCCTTTGGCCGTCCCACTGGGACATACTTGGGGCGAAAACGAGCCGGAGATGCCTGATGATGGTAAGACTGCAGCCGCCAGCCAGGCGCGGTGCATGCATGGGTGATCGCCAAAGGCGCACAGCAGGTAGCCGCCGTTGCGCTGGCTCCCGGCCTTCGTCAGGACGGCAGACGGCAGCAGGGGGGCGGCGAGGCCAGGCGGGCTTTACGCTGCTGGAATTGCTGCTGTGTGTCGCCATCCTGGGCCTGTTGGCATCGGTGGCATACCCGATGTACACCGAACACCTGCGGGAGAGCCGGGTCGCCGACGGCCGCGCACTGCTGTTGACCGCGGCCTCTTCATTGGAGCGCTGCTACACCCGCGATCAGGCGTATGATGCGCCCGCCTGCGATGGCCTCGCCACACCCTCGGCGTCAGGCTTCTATCTGCTGACCGTGGAGCGTTATCCGGGACGCTTCTTTCTTGAGGCCCGGGCGGTGGATGCCCACTCGGTCAAGGGCGGATGCGACAGCCTGACCATGGACCAGACCGGGGAGCGTGCACCGAATGAGTGCTGGTAGTCGCCGCCAGCGAGGGATGACCTTGATGGAGCTGGTCCTGGGCTTGGCGGTGGTCGCGCTGATGGCGACAGTGGCGGTGCCCAATCTGCACCAGTGGTTGCGGCATGAGCGTCTGGTCGCCGATGCCAACCAGCTGGTGGGCGCCTTGACCCTGGCACGGACGACGGCCCTGACTCGCCGTCAGAATGTGACAGTACGAGTGCAGGAATGCAGCGGTCACTGGCGACTGGAGGTGTTGGCAGGCAACAGCGCTGCTGAGGGCTGTCCCGTGTCCGCCAGTCACGGCGAACAAGCGCTGATGATCGAGCAAAGTTCTCGTACCGATGGTACGACCCTGACCGCCGGTGACGTCACCTTTGACCTCATGGGGCGGCTTGACCAGTGTCATTTCGAGCCACCATGCCGGCTGTGGCTGAGCTCGCCTGCAGGCGAGCGCCGCTGGATCCGCGTGGAGCCCAGCGGCATCGTACGCTCGGGGGCGGGAGAGGGGGCCGTATGAGTCCGCCAGCGAGGCAGCGTGGCTTTTCCCTGCTTGAGGCACTGGTGGCCCTGCTGCTGCTGTCAGTTGGCTTGCTGGGTATTGCAGGGCTGCAGCTGCGCAGCCTCCAGGGGGCGCACTCCAGCATTCAGCGGTCTCTCGCCGACCTGGCCGCCCAGGATGCCAGGGAGCTGCTGTGGGCGAGCATGACGGCGCTAGACGGTGAGTGTCCTCCCGATGCTGCGCAAAGCCTTCTCTCACATCAGTGGCACCAGCATTGGGCGCCCTTTCTACCGGGTCTTGCCGACGCCGATCAATCGATCGAGCCTGCCGAAGACTGCGCCTTCAAGATATCGATTCGCTGGCAGGACGAACGCTTCTCCGATCCCAGCGTGTTCGAGTACTGGGTCAAGTTGCCGGCCAGGGACCCCGCATGAACGGGCTGGGGCGCGGGCACGTCGCTATCCGCTTGGTGGCGCAGCGTGGCGTGTCTCTGGTCGAGCTGATGGTGGCCATGCTGGTAGGGAGCCTGGTCATCCTTGCCGCGGGGAACCTGTTTCATGAGGCCAACGTCAGTGCCAATACGGTCTTGCGACTCGCCGATCGTCAGGCAGTGATCAGCTATGCGTTGGATACCGTGACCGCTGCGGTGCGGCGCGGGGCGGCTGACGTAGACAGCTACGTGCTCAGGCCTTCGCTCGATGGCGAAGGCTGCACCCTGCACGATGCGCTGAGCGGTGAGCCCTTGGTCGATGGCCTGGCCGATAGCGGTCACTGTGACCAGGATCCCGTGCTGGAGTCGCTTGGTGAGGGGCTCTACCGCATCACGCTGAGCCTGCCTCACAGTCCCGTGCCCTTGTCGTTGCACGTGGTAAATCGCCAGACCGCCATGGCGTCGCTGGAGGGCTCGCCATGAACAGATGTTCGATGTGCGACAGACAGCGTGGGGCGGTGCTTCTGGTGGTGCTGTCGCTGGTGGCCATCGCCTCGGTGATTGCCATGGCAGCGGTCCAGTCCTCCGTGGTCGACGAACGTCTTGCGGGCAATATGCGAGCCATGGCTCAAGCACAGATGGCCGCCGACTGGGGCGCTGCCGAGGTGATGCAAGATCTCGATATGACCCTGTCCGCCACCGAAGACACCTGCCAGGTGTTGGAGCAGCAGGTGATGGCAGGAGGGTGGGGGCCCTCCTGGCGAGAGGCGGGTGCCCTGCCGAATCAGCCTGGCGTTGGCTACCGGTGGTCCCCTTGCGATCATGAGGGAAGTGCGGCTCGTCTTGTCGTGGGCTACGTCGAGGATGGGTCTCATCATCTGGCATTGCACGGTGTCATTATTGCCGCATCGAAAGGGGACGGTGGCGCAAGTCCCGTTCCCGCGCTCCCGGATGGCTGTGACACCGTGTCGGCGGGCCCCTTCGTCAACTATGGTCCGAACGATGTGCAGATGTGCTGGAACACTGCGCCGTCGCCAGGGCAGCCCGCTCCGTCGCTCGACCCGAGACCCTACATGGATGAAGTGTTCGCGGCCTTTGAGGGGGTGCCGTTTGATGCGAGTGGCTGTGCGTATCAGAATCACACCGTGCTGTGTGATAGCGACAGGGGCTTTGACGGCACCATGGACCTGTCCGCCCATGCTGATCTGGATGCGGTGATCGTGGATGGGGCGGTGACCATGACGGTACCTTCTGGCAGCTACGGCTGTGATGTGGTGGCGACGGGGCAGGTCACGCTGAATGGTCAGGGTGGCGTTATCCTGGACGGCAGCGTCTGGGCGAACGGTATTTCCATTCACGGTGATGTGGACAATGCGACGTTCGAGGTGCAAGGGGCGTTGGTGTCGGCGGGGACCGTGATTGTCGATCACAACGTGAGGGTAGAGCCGGAGCTCGGTGGTGGTGAGAGTGCCGATGGTACCCTGTGGCTGGATCGATCCGCCTAGCCTTCGAGGCAGGGCGTCGTTGTGGAGTGAGTCTCGCTGCGCAGGCGCCCGAAATTGCTGAGCACCAGGCGCACATGACGCCGATCGTTTGTGCACAGCTCAAAGGTCCCGTTGTGCCCGCTGGCCCGTCCATTGGCCAAGAACCTGACGGGCTTGTGGTCCTCGCGAAAGCGAATGCGCGGCAGCAGGCTTGGGGGGAACACTCGCAGTGTGGCGCCACCCCAGTTCGGAGCTCCTGCCTTGATCAACAGCTTTCCTGTCCAGTCAGTACCGCAGTGTACGCCATCAGCACTAGGACACAGGGTGACCTGGGAGGCACGAACAATCGCGGTACTGCGGGTCAGCGCCAGGGCGTCCTGTAGCCGCGCAACGTCGCTGGCGATATGCTGGCGAGCGATCATCGCGCGATAGCCCGGCACGGCCACCGCGCTCAGCATGCCGATAATGGCGATGACCAGCAGCAATTCCAGCAGGGTCGCACCCGACTGAGGCCTTTGGAGGCAAGGACGTTGCGCAGCAGATCGATCGTCGTCCATGGCAATCTCCCTTCGCTGCCGCCAATGCTGGCGAAATGAACGGGCAGACCCCGGTGTCATGCCCTTGGGGCTGATGACACAGGGGATGATGGCGTTGAAGCGGTGCTGGTCGTGCGAGTGTTGTTCCGAGTGTAGTTCTCGATAGTGGGGTAGACAGGTGGGAGGCGTGTTTTGAGCGAGTTTGTGGTGATCGGCGGTGGCGTGATTGGGCTGATGACGGCCCTGCAGTTGGCGGATGCTGGCCACAGCATCACGGTAATCGACCGCGGGCAATGTGGAAGAGAAGCCTCCTGGGCGGGAGGAGGGATCGTCTCGCCGCTGTACCCATGGCGCTATAGCGACCCTGTTTCCCAGTTGGCGAGCTGGTCCGAGGGCGCCTATCCCGAGCTGTCGCTGCGCCTGCTCGAAGAGACAGGGGTAGATCCAGAATACCGGCAGAAGGGGCTTCTCTACCTGCGTGTCGAAGATGAAACACGCGCCTTGGCGTGGGCCAGGGGAGTCGGCAAGCCGCTGTCTCGGGTAGGGGCGGAGGTGATTCGCGCCAAGGAGCCTCAGGTGCGTCAGGATGTCGAGGACGCCCTGTGGATGCCAACGCTGGGCAGTATTCGCAACCCGCGCTTGATGCGTTCGCTCAAGACTCGGCTTTCAAGCATGCCTGGCGTGACCTTTGCCGAGCAGACGTCGGTCACAGGGCTCAACCGGCAGGGCCAGCGCGTCATCTCGGTAGCCACGGACCAGGGAGACGTCGGCGCTGACCAGGTAGTGATCTGTGCGGGTGCATGGTCCGCCCAGCTGGCCAAGCTGGCGGATCTCAGCCTGCCGGTGCGGCCGGTCAAGGGGCAGATGCTGCTGTTCAAGGCGCCGCCTGGCATGGTGGAGCGGGTGGTGTTGATGGACGGGCGCTACGTGATTCCACGGGGTGATGGTCGCGTGCTGGCAGGCTCGACGCTGGAGGAGGCTGGGTTCGACAAGGGAATCGATGAGCAGGCCCGGCAATCATTGTGGCAGTCTGCCACCGGGATCATCCCTGCGCTGGCAAGCTGTGAGGTAGAACACCAGTGGGCGGGGCTGCGCCCGGGGTCGCCTGATGGGGTGCCCTTCATCGGCAGAGCCCCCGGCTGGGACAACCTGCACGTCAATGCCGGGCATTATCGTAATGGCCTGGTGCTGGCTCCGGCGTCTACGCGGCTGCTGGTCGACCAGATGCTGGGACGCCGGCCCATTATCGAGCCCTCCGCCTATGCCCTGGAAGGCCGGCTGGAGCAATGACAGGCTGGCCACCGAGGCCTAGTCGTCGCTGCCCTTGTCCTCGTGTTCTGCCAGGGACTTGTCACGATGGTCGCCACAGCAGAACCACTGTCCCTGCGCACGCAGGGCGTCCTGTTCCGGCAGATGCACGTTGCACCAGCTGCAGCGGACCATTTTTCCGCCCTGCTGTGTGCTCGGGCCGTGGTCTTGTTGCTCGAGCTTCCATTCGCGGTACATGCGATACAGCTTGAGCCCGGCGAAAAACACCACGGCAAAGATCAGCAGACGGATAATCAATAGGTTCATCCTTACTCCCGGTGGGGAGGCGGCCCTCGATGAGCGGCGGCCTTTGCCACTTGGCGGCCCTTGCGGGACAATGGGTTGACCCTATCGATTTTCGAGAGATTTCTTCGCTCATGCAAGACCTGACTCTGGTGATGGCGCAGCTCGATCCCCTGGTGGGCGACATCCCCGGCAATGCCGACCGGGCGATCGAGACCGTGCGGGAGGCCTACCTCGAGCACGGCGCTGACGTGGTTGTTCTGCCGGAACTTTTTCTGACCGGCTATCCCCCCGAAGACCTCTTGCTGCGCCCCTCCATGGAGACGCGATTGCGTGAAGCTCGCGCACGCATGGCCGCCAAGATGGTGCGCGACGTGATGGTCATCGTTGGCTATCCCGGACGTCGCGAAGGCGCGCTCTACAATATGGCGGGCGTCCTCTACAACGGACAGTGGCTGGATGAATACGCCAAGCAGGCGCTGCCCAACTACCAGGTCTTCGACGAGCAGCGCTACTTTACTGCCGGTACGAGCCCCTTGGTGATCGAGCATAAAGGGGCGAAGCTGGGAGTCCTGATCTGTGAGGACATCTGGCAGGAAGCGCCGATCCAGGCGACTCGTGCTGCCGGTGCTGACATCCTGGTGACGTTGAATGCTTCACCCTATCACCAGAACAAGCCAGCGGAGCGCCTGGCACTGCTCGAGCAGCGCGCACGCGATGCGGGATTGCCGCTGGTGTACGTCAACCAGATCGGCGGCCAGGATGAGCTGGTGTTTGACGGTGGCTCTTGCTGCGTCGACGCCGATGGCAGCCTCGCCGTCCAGGCTCCCCACTGGGACATCTGGCTGAGCCCTGTCCATTTTGCTCATGAAAAGGGTCGCTGGACGCCGCGTCAGGGGGAGGTAGACCTCGACGTGGCGCCAGAAGAAGACCTTTACAGTGCGCTGGTCACCGGACTGAGAGACTACGTCAACAAGAGCGGTTTCCAGGGGGTGGTACTGGGCCTCTCCGGTGGTATCGATTCGGCGCTGTCGTTGGCCATCGCGGTTGATGCACTGGGACCTCAGCGGGTGCACGCGGTGATGATGCCGTATCACTACACCGCCGATATCTCCAAGGAAGATGCCGCCGAACAGGCTCGTCTTCTCGGCGTCAGCTACGAGGTCATGCCCATCGCGCCCATGGTCGAAGCCTTCATGGACACTCTGGCCGAGAGCTTCGAAGGGACCGAGCGGGATACCACCGAGGAAAACCTGCAGTCACGCTGTCGCGGCGTGCTGTTGATGGCACTGTCGAACAAGAAGGGACTGATGGTCCTGACGACCGGCAACAAGAGTGAAATGGCGGTGGGTTACGCCACTCTCTATGGCGACATGGTGGGGGGCTACAACGCGATCAAGGATGTCTACAAGACGTGGGTGTATCGCCTGGCACGCTGGCGCAACACCGAAAACCTGGTCATCCCCGAGCGCGTGATCGATCGTCCGCCCTCCGCGGAGCTGGCGCCGGACCAGCAGGACAGTGACTCGCTGCCTGACTACGACACCCTGGATGCCATTCTGGTGCGCTATATCGAGGGTGACATGAGTGCCGAAGCCATCATCGCGGCAGGGTACAGTGCCGAGGATGTGTACAAGGTGGTCAAGCTGGTGGACCGCTGTGAGTACAAGCGCCGACAGGCACCGGTCGGTGTACGCGTGACCCAGCGTGGATTTGGCCGCGACCGCCGCTATCCCATTGTCAACGGCTGGCAACCTGGCAGCTGATCCTTCTCCCCTCTAGTCGTTTCCCGCACGCCCTGCGACGGTCGCTTCGGACCATTGCAGGGCGTTGTTGGTTGTGTACATAGCTGCACAGTTACGGAGTGTGTATCCGGCGGAGCCTGCTAAGTTTGCTTAATAGGTGTTTGTTAAAGGCAACTTTAGGAGGTGTCATGTTGCTCAGAACCGTGTTGGTAACAGGCAGCCTGACATGCGTGTTAAGCACGGGGGCGGCGCTCGCTGAATCGTCGCCGGTCAGTGCCTTGACCATCGCCACGGTGGGCAACCGTGACATGGTCCGCATGCAACAGCTCAGTGAAGGCTTTACCGCCGCGAATCCAGATATCGAGTTGCAGTGGGTGGCGCTGGATGAGAACACTCTGCGTCAGCATGTGACGACGGATATCGCCACTGCGGGTGGGCGCTTCGACATCGTGACCATCGGTACCTACGAGGCAGCGATCTGGGCCGAGCGAGGGTGGCTGCTTCCCCTTGACGACCTGCCAGCCAGCTACCAGGTGGATGATCTACTGCCCACGGTGCGTGAAGCGCTGTCGTTCCAGGGGCAGCTTTATGCTGCTCCGTTCTATGCGGAGTCGGCATTTACCCTGTATCGCGAGGATCTTTTCGCCGAAGCCGGGTTGAGCATGGTCGAGTCACCGAGCTGGGAGTTCATCGCCCGGGCTGCCGCTGCGTTGCATGACCCTGATGAGCACTACGGCATTTGCCTCAGGGGCAAGCCGGGCTGGGGCGAAAACATGGCGCTGTTGACGGCGATGGCGAACGCCTATGGTGGCCGCTGGTTCGACATGCAGTGGGTCCCGCAGTTGGCGACGGCCGCCTGGCGTGACGCCCTGGACCAATACCTATCGTTGCTGTGGGAGTATGGCCCACCTAACCCGGAGCAACTGGGCTTCAATGACAACCTGGCGCTGTTTCAGCAGGGCAAGTGCGCGATCTGGGTGGATGCTACGGTCGCGGCGTCCGCCGTCACCAACCCACGAGAGTCAAGGGTGGCCGATCGGGTGGGGTTTGCACTGGCGCCACAGCAGGGGTTGGGCAAGCGAGCCAACTGGCTGTGGGCGTGGGCGCTAGCGATACCGTCGAGCTCCACTAGTAGCGACGCGGCAAAGCGTTTCATCGCCTGGGCCACCTCGGCAGACTTCCAACGTCAGGTCGCCGAGGATGAAGGGTGGGCTCAGGTCCCTCCCGGTACTCGCCGCTCCCTCTATGCCAATCCTCACTACCAGGCTGCAGCGCCATACAGTGACATGGTGCTGGAATCGCTGACAGCCGCAGATCCTGGGAACCCGACGGTGGAGCCAGTGCCGTATCGTGGCATCCAGTACGTGTCGATTGCTGCCTTTCCTGGTATCGCCACGGCGGTAGGCAATCGCTTCGCGAAGGCGCTGGCCGGCGAGATAACGGTCGATGAGGCGCTGGAAAACGCGCAGTGGGTGACCCAGAAGGTGGCCGAGCAGGCCCGCTTTGCCGATCAATGATGCATCGGCTGTGGGCGTCATTTGCCGGCGTGAAGCTAACGCCAGGCCGCCCACTGCCTCGTGATACCAGGCGTAGTGTCCTGCGCCGGGACAAGGAGATTGCCATGGCTTCATCCGGATTCAACCCCCATCAGCCGCTGGAGCGCATCGACGATGAGCAGCTGCCGGTGTCGCCTCACAAGCAGCATGGTGCCAGACACTTTCTCGGGCTCTATGCGGCGGAACACGTCGCCGCGACGGAGTTCGTGATAGGCGCCACCTTTGTCGGCCTGGGGGCGGGAATATGGGACATCCTGATCGGCTTGATCATCGGCAATACGTTGGCGGTGTTGAGCTTCACGCTGATTACGGCCCCGATCGCGGTAGGCACGCGATTGAGCCTGTTTGCCTATCTGGAGCGGATCGCCGGTAATGTCATGGCCAAGCTCTACAATGGCGCCAATGTGGTGATCTTCTCGGCCATCTCGGCGGCCATGATCACGGTGTCAGCGACCGCAGTACGCGTGCTGTTCGATGTGCCTCCGCAAGTGGCTCCCTACCCTACGGACGTGGCTTTTGTGCTGATTGCCTTTGCCGTAGGGGCGATCGTGGTGCTGGTGGCAGCGTTTGGCTTCAACGCGCTAAGCGAGTTTGCCAGTATCTGTGCCCCCTGGCTGATGGTCATGTTTACCGCCGGGGGCATGGTGCTGATTCCAGCGCTGGCGGAGTCGGTGACGGGCTTCACGACACTCACCAGTGTCTCTGATTTCATTGCCATTGCCAGTGCCAGCGTGTTCACCGGCGTCAACGCTGAAGGTGAGCCAGGTATCGGTCTCTGGGAGGTCATCGGTTTTGCATGGGCGGCCAATACCTTTGCGCACTTCGGACTGATCGATATGGCGCTTCTGCGTTATGCACGCAAGGTGCGCTACGGTCTGGCCACCTGTACAGGCATGATGTTCGGTCACTACGTTGCCTGGATCTCGGCCGGGCTCATGGGGGCTGCGACCGCGGCTACCATGAAGCTCAGCATCATGGTGGTGGACCCCGGCGATGTGGCTTTCTATGCGCTCGGACTTTCCGGTTTCGTCATCGTGGTCGTGGCGGGATGGACGACCGCCAATTCAAACTTGTACCGAGCAGGCCTGGCAGCTCAAGCCTTGATGCCTGAGGTCAAGCGCTGGAAAGTGACCATGCTGGTAGGCTTAGGCGTCATGGGGGCGAGCTGTTTCCCGTTCGTCTACCGCAGCATGCTGCCCTTGCTGACCTATGCGGGCCTGATACTGGTGCCCGTAGGCGGGATTGCCTTTGCCGAGTACCAGCTGTTCCCGCGGCTTGGCATGACGTCATACTGGGCCAGCTTCAAGGGGCTGGCAGACAATCGTCCAGCCATTGCCAGTTGGCTTCTTTCGCTGGCCTTTGGTGTGGGACTGAACGTGCTGGATATCATGCCGTTCTACTATCTGTTTCTCCCTACCTGGTGTGTCTCCATCCTGATCTATGTCGTTCTCGCGCGGCGGGCAGGGGCCTGTGAGGCCTATCCAGAGCAGCAGCGCGCGCTGGAAGACTTCCATCAGCGGGTGGCTGAACGCCATGAACGCAAGGCGGCGGAGAAGCATCGCCAGGGGATTGAGGACAACACATGGCTGTCCAAGGGTATTGTCGTCATCTGGTGCGGGGTAGGTTTGATCGTGCCCGCCGTCTTGGCCTGGCGAGTCATGTTCGATAGCCCGGATCTCTACGAATACTACGTAAATCGCGAGCTGTTCTACGACGTGACCATCTGGTGCACGCTGGTGTACTTCACGTTCGCCTACTGGGGCCTTCAACGGCGCAAGCGGTTCAAGCGTGGTGGCGTCGCAGCCCACACACCAGAGGCCGCCGGGTAGCGGTCGGTCACGATAGCGGCGCTGTTCCGTAGAGGGTGCTCTTGCCAGAAGAGGGCGCTGGCCAGAGGCTGCGCTGTGACCGCAAGACGTCACCATCAAGAAAAGGGGCTGCGTCAGCAGCCCCTTTTTCCATCGTAATCCGCGCTTGTATCGTGATCAGGCGCTGAGCGGTGCTTCGTCCACGTATTTGGGTTCAAAGCGGCGACCATCGAGGCGCTCGTTGTCGGGGTCGTTCTCGAGCAGCACCTGCAGGGTCTCGCTGGCGCGATCGCGCATACCCATGCCCAGGTAGCCTTCGACCATGACCGCCAGGGCGTCACGGGTCGCTTCTGCCTGGGGGTAGTTCTCGATGACCCAGCGGCCGCGCTGGACTGCCGCCATGTAAGCCTTCTTGCGCAGATAGAAGTCGGCCACGTGGAGCTCGTGCTGGGCCAGCAGGTTACGCAAATAGATGATGCGTTGACGAGCATCGGGTGCGTACTGGCTGTCGGGGTAGCGGTTGGTCAGGTCAGTGAAATCGGTATAGGCATCCCGGGTGGCCCCAAGGTCACGCTCGGAGATGTCGATGACTTTCAGCGACTCAAGACTGAAACGACCTGCCTGCCAGGCGGCCAGGCCTCGCATGTAGTAGGCATAGTCGACCTGGGGGTGATTGGGGTGCAGACGAATGAAGCGACTGGCGGCGGCACGAGTGCCCTCCCAATCGTCCGTTTCGTAGTACGTGTAGATCAGCTCAAGCTGGGCCTGCTCGGCATAGTCGCCGAAGGGGAAGCGGGTATCGATCGCCTCCAGGCGGTTCATGGCGGTGGTGAAACTGCCATTTTCCAACGCCTCGCGGCCCTCCTGATAGAGCTGGCGCTCGGTAGCGCCGTCGTAGCGCTCTTCTTCGACGTCGTTGCTGGCGCAGCCGCCGAGCACCGCGCCCATCAACACCAGGGCGCCCAGGCGAGTAGCGGAAATAGTGAAAACGCGCATCTTGGTCCTCGTGTCAAACAACCCGGGTCGGCCGTGGTAGAATCGGCCGCGATCCGCCCACTATAAAGCACCTTGTCCTGAAACGCAGTCCTCCTGCACTTCGGAACACGCTTTGGGCGCAGGCGAACCACTGGTTCCATTGACTTTCATGCCAAGAGACGTCGTCCGCACCTATGTCCCAGACCCTCGATGTTCACCACCGCATTCCCCTTGAGATGGCAGGCTTTCGCCTCGACCAGGCCGCGGCTGAGCTGTTCTCCGACTTTTCCCGGGAGCGCCTCAAGGGCTGGATCAAGGATGGCTCCTTGACCCTGGATGGCGCGACTGCCAGGCCAAAGGACAAGGTGCACGGCGGCGAAAGACTGTCGTTGACGGCGCATATCGCCGACGATACGCGCTTTGAGGCCGAAGACATCCCTCTGGATGTGGTCTACGAGGACGATGATGTACTGGTGGTCAACAAGCCGCCGGGACTGGTGGTTCATCCGGCTGCGGGGAACCCTGACGGCACCCTGCTGAACGCACTGCTGCATCACTTTCCTGATGCCGCGACATTGCCCCGGGCGGGTATCGTGCATCGCCTCGACAAGGACACCAGCGGATTGATGGTGGTGGCCAAGACCCTGGCCGCCCACGCGGACCTGGTGGCGCAGCTGCAGGCCCGCACGGTATCGCGGGAGTACGACGCCATCGTGGTGGGCAAGATGACCTCCGGAGGAACGGTTGATGCCCCGATCGGACGTCATCCCAAGGATCGTAAGCGCCAGGCGGTCACCGCCTCGGGCAAGCCGGCGGTGACCCACTATCGGGTCGTCGAGCGCTTCCGCGCCCACAGTCATGTGCGCTGCAAGCTGGAGACCGGCCGTACCCACCAGATTCGGGTGCATATGGCCCACCGGCGCTTTCCGCTGATCGGTGATCCGGTTTACGGTGGTCGACTCAAGCTGCCACCGGGGGCGGGCCAGACATTGAAGGAAATTCTGCGTGAGTTTCCTCGCCAGGCATTGCACGCTCGCCGCTTGGCCTTTGTGCATCCCCGTCATGGCGAGGAGGTCAGTTTCCACGCCGCGCTGCCGGATGACTTGCTGATGCTGCTGGATTATCTGCGCGTTGATGCGGAGACCATGCAATGACGGATGCCCTTGATCTTCGCCCCAGCGTTATCCTGCCAGACTGGCCGGCACCGGCGAATGTGGGCGCCTTTGTCACCACTCGCGAGAGCGGGCCCAGCCAGGGCCCCTATGCCGCTTTCAACACCGCCAGTCATGTAGGCGACAAGCCGGAGCACGTCAGTCTCTGCCGACGCCAGCTGGGCAAGGAAATTGGCGATGAGCGGCCCCTGCTGTGGCTGGACCAGGTTCATGGCGCCAGTGTTCAGCACGGTTGGTGCGATGAGACGCCCAAGGCCGATGCGGCGGTGGCGACGACTCGGGACTATGCCTGTGTGGTAATGACGGCCGACTGCCTGCCGGTCTTTTTCTGCGACCGGAGTGGTGAGCGCGTCGCGGTCGCCCACGCCGGCTGGCGCAGCCTGGCAGGCGGCGTGCTGGAAGCTACTGTCGCCTCGCTGGGGAGCCCCGCCGGCGAACTGCTGGCATGGCTGGGACCCGCCATCTCGAACGCCCAGTTCGAGGTGGGTCCTGAAGTACGGGAGGCGTTCTGTGGTGTGCATCCCGAAGCCTCCAGTGCGTTTGAGCCCAGCCCGTATCGACTGGGTCACTACATGGCGGATCTTTACCGGCTGGCGAGGTTGCGACTGGAGCGCCTGGGTGTCGCTCACGTCAGTGGCGGGCACTTCTGCACTGCCTGTGAATCCCGGTTCTACTCTCACCGCCGCGATGACGGCGTGACGGGGCGCATGGCCAGCGTCATCTGGCTGCGATAGCCGCAGCGCTATGGTCTTGTCCTACGCCATCGGCGACGGGCGGTGGCGTAGGATCTCCCTGTGGCTCTGTAGTCCTGTGGACGATGCGCTGCGGCCCGATGAAGGCGACGCTGCCTGCCAAGGTGTGACGCAGATAGTGCTGTTGGCCGCCGTGCGCTGCTCTGCCTGTTGTACGTCTTTCCCTTCTTTTCGTGTGCTCTCCGCTGCTTCTCTTGTTCATGGCCTGGTACAGGCGCTATGTGGCCCGGGTATCTCGACGCCAAGGTGCGTGCGTGGAAGGCCCGGCACGGGCGTTGCCCAGTAACGAGAGAAGGCAACGACAGGCTGCCTGATGTTTCAGAGTTCATTTGTTTAGGTTGTTCCCGTGATGTGTCACTCGGGAACGGCTGTATCTCCGTGCCTTTTTTATGAATTTTTGAAATCGAGAAGCTTGTAGGACTATGGCTATGCCGTCCCAAAGAGGGAGGTGTTAGCGTCATCTTCTTGTGAAAGTGGGATCGACGTACACCGCAGCTGGGTATCCGTAATGTCCGGAGTGTCTCGTTTTTTTATTGTTGCATTTAATTTCCCTACATTGCTGTTCACGATACTTCTCATGGTGTCAGTGCTGTATTGGCTGGTGACGCTATTGGGTTTTATGGATGGCGACATGACGGACCTGGTCGACATCGATGCGGAAGGGGCGTTTGATCTGTCTGGCCTGTTGGCGACGTTAGGTCTGCATGGCGTGCCGTTGCCCATGACGGTGACACTGCTGTCCCTGTTTTCCTGGCTAAGTAGCTACGTGCTTCAGCTGTCTGCTATCTCCTATCAGTGGTCCTCAGGCGGGTGGATGATGATCTCGCTGGGAATCCTGGTCATTTCCGTCGTGGCCGGGTATCTGCTTGCCGTCATGCTGGCGCGATGGCTGCGCCCCGTATTTGCGACCTTGTATCAGCACCATCAAGAACACTGCATGGAAGGCTTGAGCGCTGTGGTGACAGGACTGGCCAGGGATAGCTGTCGAGGGCGGGCCAGGGTCAGCCGGGAAGGTGTCGATCTGACCGTGAATGTCAGGGCCGTAACGCCACTCAAGCATGGGATGAGAGTGCTGCTGGTTCGGGAAGAACGGGGGCTTTATTACTGGGTGGAAGATGTCACGCCGGGGTAGGTCTTGCTGGGTCGATGTAGATCATGCTTCGCGAGGGTCTTAATAGTGCTTCGCAAGCCAACGTAGATATGCAATGTAGGCGCCGAAACATAACGATATACGACAGGGAATGGGGAGCAATCAATGGAAGATATTATGCCGTTTGAAATGGACTTTTCGTGGGTGATGCCCGCCTTGGTAGTGGTAGGCGTCATCGTGCTGGTCATTGTATCAATCATGTTGTTGATCAAGGCCTTCTACAAGAAGATTGATCAAGGGCAGGCATTGATCGTCAATGATATGTCCAAGACCCCCAAGGTCTACTTTACCGGGGCCATGGTACTGCCCGTCATTCATCGTGATGAAACGATGAAGATCTCGGTGATTACCCTGGAATTGAACCGCCAAGGGAAAGAAGGTCTGATCTGTAAGGATAACCTGCGAGCAGATATCTCGGTCGCGTTCTATCTGCGAGTCAACGAGACCGCGCAGGATGTCCTGAGGGTTGCCAAGTCCGTTGGCGTCGACCGTGCTTCCGATAGAAACGCGGTGAATGAACTGTTCAATGCCAAGTTCAGTGAGGCACTCAAGACCGTCGGCAAGAAGCTCGAGTTCATGCAGCTGTTCGAGGAGCGGCAGCGTTTTCGCGACATGATCATCCAGACCATCGGTGAAGATCTCAACGGCTATGTGCTGGAAGATGTCGCCATCGATTATCTGGAGCAGACGCCCAAGTCCGCCCTGGATCCCAATAACATCCTCGACTCTGAAGGCATTCGTCGCATTACCGAAATCACGGCGGCCCACAACGTGGATACCAACCGGCTTGAGCGCGACCAGGAGCTGGAAATCAAGCGCAAGAACGTCGCGGCCCGTGAGGCCTCGCTTGAGCTGGACAAGTCTCAGGCTGACGCTGAGGCCCGCCAGACTCGGGAAATCGAGACGATTCGAGCCCGTGAGGAAGCCGAGACAGAGCAGGTGAAGGAGCAGGAGCGGGCCAAGGCTGAAGCGGCGCGTATCAAGACCGACGAAGAGCTCGCCGTCGCCAGCGAGAACATGCGCCGTCAGGTCGAGATGGCCGAAAAGGCGCGGGAGCGCGCGGTACAGATCGAGGAAGTGCGTATCCAGCAGGCGCGTGAACTCGAGGACGTCAACCGTCAGCGCAGCGTCGAGGTCGAGCGTATCGGCATGGAGAAGACCCTGGAAGTCGAGCGCAAGGAGATCGCGGTGATCACCAGCGAGCGCATCTCGGTGGAGCGCAACGTGGCAGAGGAAGAAGAACATATTCGGGATGTGCGAAACCGTGCCGAGGCCGATCGCCGCAAGGTCACCAGCGTGGTGGCCGCCGAGGCTGAGGCAGAAGAGACCAAGATCAAGGAGCTGCGCCTGGCCGAGGCTGCCTTCGAGCGTGCCAAGCTGGAGGCCGACGAAGTGCTGGTGCGTGCCCAGGCCGAGGCAGAGGCGGCGGAGAAGCGTGCGGTTGCAGATGAAAAGCAGGCTCGCGGCCAGCAGGCATTGGCGGCTGCAGAGGGATTGGCGCAGGCGCAGGTACAGGAAACTCGCGCCAAGGCCCTGCGTGCGGAGGGCTTGGTTGAGGCAGAGGTCATTTCGGTCAAGGCCAAGGCCGACGAAAATGCGGGTCTTGCGGATGTTCGAGTGCTTGAACAGCGCCTCGAGGCAGAAGCGTCTGGTGAGGAAAAAATGGGGCTGGCGAAGGCGTCTGCTCGAGAAGCCCTGGCCCGGGCCGAAGCCAATGGTCTGGTCGAGAAGTTGAAGGCGTACGACGCCATGTCCGCCGATGCTCGTGAGTTCGAGCAGTTCCGCATGAACCTTGAGCTGCTTGAGAAGGAGACGCTGGCCAGCATCGATATGCAGCGTGTAGCGGTGCAGGAAAATGGACGAGTGATGGCGGAAGCACTGAAAGGCGCCAAGTTTGAGCTGATCGGCGGTGACGGTGGCATCTTCGATACCTTCTCCAAGGGGTTGGGGATCGGCAAGGGGGTGCAGGGCGTAATGGACAAGTCGCCCGCGCTGCAAACCCTCATGGCTGGTCTGGCCGGCAATGCAATGAGCCGTGCTTCTGCCAAGGATCATCAGCAGTAAGACGCTCACACATCCAGCGATAGCTCGGCCGTGTCCGGGCTATCGCAACGATGCTGCTTCCACTTCTGCAATAGGCATTCCGGCACCATGGCTGACTCCGATCCCCAACACGCCAAGCTTCACGAAGATGGTTCTTCCTATGCACTGCTTGCTCGCCGCCTGGCCACACAAGGGCAGCAACTCGAACGACTGACCGCTTCCCTCAATACCCTGCGTGAACAGACTTTTGGCGCTACCTCGATGGTGTTGCTGGGGCGCGGTCGAGTGCGCACCGAGTTGAAGTCGATTGCCCGTGATGCCGTCCGCATTGGCGATCAAATGCTGTTTGGCTTTCACGTTCAGCTAGGCCTCAAGCGGGCGCTGCGCGTGGAAGATGTGTTTCGTCTATATCGAGTCGATGACCAGGAGGATGCGTTTAGTGTTGCTGAGCTGGGGGTGTCGGAGAGCTTTCTGACCGACGAGCGCTTCAATACCGATTTCCAGGAACTCCAGCAGTACTACAGTCATGCCACGCTGTCCCAGTTGGTGATCCTCAAGGGCATGCTGCTGATGGACTTCCAGATTGGCGAGAAGCTCGAGGATCGTCGAGTCTTCCGCTGGGAGCTGGACGCCCTTGGCAACGTCAGTCGCTACATCGACAACCGCGGCGACCGTGACCTGAGTCTGCCTGACCGCTTTGACTTTGCCTGGCGGCGAGTCAGCAGAGACGACCATGTCCAGGGGCGTTCTCCGCACATCAATATTGCCGATAAGCTGTTCGTCGATAACCTCGGCGGCTCGGTGACCTTCAAGGTCGAGAACAATACCGACAGCGGCGAGGGTATCTATACCGACAGGGTGGAGTCTGACTCGCAGTCGTTGGATGACGCCAGTGTCGAGTACGCCGACCTGGGAGAGCTGCTGCTCGTCAGGATTCGCCCTTTCGCCGAAAAGGTGATGCGCTACTACGCCTTCCACCGGCCGACGCGAGGTATTCAGCGCTGTGATGCGATGGATAGCGGCATTGTGCTGCTGCCAGACAACCACGGGCTGATGTTTGCGTCTGGGTATCTGCTCAGCAATGGTCAGCTCAAGACCTTTGACGTACCGGCCGAGCCCATGCGGCTGTTGCGATCCGTTCGCTCGCCCAACGGCGAAGATGTGCTGTACCACTTCTATGCCGGCAGTAGCGGGAGAGTGGTGTTCTATCGCTACAACCTGGTCACCAAGCAGGCCGATGCGCCATTGCTGGGACACGGTGCAGCGCTGTTCGATAACGGCCATCTGGTGCTGTTCAATGCGGAGCGTGAACCCTCGTTGGTGCACTCCTTGCAGATATGGATTACCCCCTTTCTGTCTGATATCCAGCATGCTCGCCACGCCGCTGACAATGACAGCCAGCTAGGCCGTATCGGTAACGCGGAGCTGGTTCGGGGGCTGGCCGAGCTCAACGACCTGGCAGGGCTGGTGCGAGGACTGCAACCCTACGATGCGTACCTGGCGCAGCTGATCAAGGGCTGCGATCGCTTGCTCGAGCAGTACTACTGGATCGATGAAATACCCCTGCCGGGAGAAGACGGCGAGACGGATGTCCAGCACCTGCCTGCACAGATTCAGTGTATTCGGGAAACGGCAGAGACGATCGGCGACGAGTTTGAAAAAGTCGAAGAGATCCGTCGCCAATCCGCCGAGGCGGTCACCCGAGCGTCGGCACAGCTGAGCACGCTGAAGCGAGGTATCACACCGGATAGCTGGCACCATCCAGAGCCATTTCTGCGACAGCTGAAGGCCGTTCGGCAGTTTCGCGGTGACGTGCGTACCCTGGCGCAGCGTCGTTATGTGGATGTTGAAGCGGTCGAAAGCATGGACCAGACCGTGGCGGAGATCGAGCAGCGCCTGATCGACAGGACCCTTGCCTTTCTCGCCACCCCAGACGCCTTGCAGGGCTACCGCGATAGCCTTGCGGCGCTGGTGGACAGAAGTCAGCAGGCCTCGGCTCGTCAGGCGCTGGCGGATTGCGTAACGGACTATCGCGAGATCGCCGAAGGGTTGGACCTGGTGCAGACCATGCTGGCGACCCTGGGTGGCAAGAATCCAGAGCTTGAGGTCAACGTCAATCAGATGCTGGCGACCGTGTTTGCCTCGCTCAATCGCGAGCGCACGTCAGCGGAACGACGCCTCGAGGAGCTCACGGTTGTCGAACAGAAGGCTCGCTTTGGAGCGCGCTTGCGACTGTTCGAACAGAGCCTGGCATCGGGTATCGCGGCCATTTCCGCGCCGGATGACGCCACTGAGCTGTTGACCCGCATGTTGGACCTGCTGCAGGAACTGGAGGCCGAATTTGGCGAGCAGGCGGCGTTTCTCACCTCGATTGTTCAGCAGCGAGAGCATTGCCAGGAGGCTATCGAGACCAAGCGTGAACAGCTGGCTCAGCAGCGCCGTGGGCGGGTGATGGCGATGTCTCAGGCGGCTGAGCGGATCCTCGACGGTGTGCCTCGTCGGGCGGAGCGCTTCGAGGAAGAGGCGGCTCTGCAGGCCTTTCTCGCCGCCGACCCGATGATCGAGAAGGTCACCGACTCGGTCGCGAGCCTGCGTGAGCTGGGCGCCACCATGGAGGCGGATGATCTGGAGGCGCGGCTGGTGGCTGTCCGTGATGCGGCGTTGCGCAGCGTCAGGGATCGTGCCGACCTATTTGAAGACGGGGGGCAGGTTATCCGGCTGGGGCCGCGTCATCGCTTCTCCGTCAATCGCCAGGAGGTCTCGCTGACGCTGGTACCCAGAGACGACCAGCTCACTCTCCATATCACCGGTACCCAGTTTTACGAGGCGCTGACCTGTGCTGAGCTCCAGGCCCTGTCACCGCTATGGACGCAGCACCTGCCCTCCGAGTCGCCACAGGTCTATCGTGGTGAATATCTGGCGTATCGTTACCTGCAGCATGTCGATGCTGTCGTGGACACGGCGGACATGGATGCCCTCGAGGCGTCCGTTCGGCAGTTTGCGGCTCCCCGCTTCCGTGAAGGATACGAGCAAGGGGTGCATGACCATGATGCGGCTCGCATTATCGCGGTGCTCGAGCCGGCCAGACGTCAGGCGGGGCTGTTGCGCTTCTCGCCCTTGGCACGCGCAGTGGGTCTTCACTACTGGCTGGGGTTGCCGACCGCCGAGGCCCAGGAATTGATTGCCCACTGTGTGGGCGCAGGACAGATACTGCGGGAATACGGAAGCGACGAGCTGAAACGCGACCTGGTGGCAGAACTCGCACCGCTGCTTTCCACCTATGAGTTGGTGGTGGCGCTGGGGGCGGAGGATCGTTGTCATGAAGCCGCGACGTATCTGGTCGAATGGCTGGCAGCCGATCAGCAGGGCATCGAGGTGTCTCAGCATGCGGGCCGGTTGGCCAACGCCTTTCGCGAGGCGCTAGATCGTGGCCAGCAGAGAGCTGCCTTCGAGGCCATGCGCCAGGCCCTGGCCAGGCGTGCGGCAGACCGCTGGATGGCGACCCGACGCTGGCTGAGTGCCTGGAGTAATGCGGCGGGTATCGATGAGCTGGAGCGCTATTACCTGGACGAGGTAGTGGCGATGATCGACGCCGGCGACCAGCTGTCCTGGAATCCGCGGGAGGCTGAGTTGAGCGTTCCCGTCGAGGGACTTCTCGGCGATCATGGCCTGATCGAATCACGCAGGTTGATGCTTCGCCTTGATGACTTCGAGCATCGTCTCGAACACCATCTGGCACGGGTGGAGCCTGCGTGGGAGCAGCTGCAGGACCTGCGCAAGAGCGTGCTGGAAGAACAAGGCAGGCGTCTTGATGTCACTGCGTTCAGGCCTCGCCCGCTGACGTCCTTTGTACGCAACCGATTGATCAGCGAGAGCTATCTGCCGCTGATTGGCGACAACATGGCCAAACAACTGGGTACCGTGGGAGCGAAGCGACGCAGCGACTTGATGGGGCTGTTGATGCTGATTTCACCCCCCGGCTATGGCAAGACTACGCTGATGGAGTATGTCGCCCATCGTCTGGGCCTCATCTTCATGAAGATCAACTGCCCGAGTCTGGGGCGAGAGGTGACATCGCTCGATCCACAGAAGGCGCCTCATGCCACGGCACGAGCCGAACTGGAGAAGGTCAACCTGGCGCTGGAAATGGGCAACAACGTCATGCTCTATCTTGATGACATCCAGCACACGGATCCAGAGTTCCTGCAGAAGTTCATCTCGCTGAGCGACGCCACACGCACCATCGATGGTGTCTGGCGCGGCACCTCGCGTACCTATCAGTTGCGGGGAAAACGCTTCTGCATTGTGATGGCCGGCAATCCCTATACCGAGGAGGGCAAGGCGTTTCGTGTGCCTGACATGCTTGCCAACCGTGCTGATATCTACAATCTCGGCGACATTCTCTCCGGCACAGCGACTATCTTTGCCCAGTCGTACATCGAGAATAGCTTGAGCGCTCACCCGGTGCTGGCCCCCCTGTTGACTCGGGGTATGGAGGACGTTTACCTGTTCATCGACATGGCCGCTGGCAGGGAGGTGCCGGTCAGTGAGCTGGAACATGACTACAGTGGGGCAGAAAGAGATGAGATTGTCGCCCTGCTGACCAGAATGCACCGGATACGCGACGTCATTCTCAAGGTCAATGGCGCTTATATCGCGTCCAGTGCCCAAGCCGACAGTTACCGGGAAGAGCCCCCATTTCTGCTTCAAGGCAGCTATCGCAACATGGCCAAGTTGGTGGAGAAGCTGTCTCCTGCGATGACCGACGGCGATATCGATGCACTGATCGACGATCACTACCTGGGTGAGGCGCAACTGCTGACCAGCGGTGCGGAAGAAAACCTGCTTAAGCTGCGTGCCTTGAGGGGCACGCTGGACCCCGACGATGCAGCGCGCTGGGCCTCGGTGTGTGCAGAGTACCGTCGGCGTCAGCAGGCGGGGGGAGACGAGGATGTGGGGGCCAAGGTCGTCATGCAGCTTGGGCGGATTGCCGAGGGGCTGGGGCAGGGGGTGTCGAGTCGTCAGCGAGACCGTGATTCGCAGCTCTGCGACAGGACCTAGTGTCGATATGTCACCTGCCAGCCTGCGCCTGGAGTCTAAGCCCCTGGCGTTGCAGCACGCCCGCTGCAGCAGCGCCAACCTGACTTGAAACCTTGCTAAAGCACCGCCATATCTCTGTCAAGTCACATTGACAGGGTCACGCGGTGCGTCCGATCGCATCGCCATCCCCAAGGAGATATCGATGCGTTTCGACAAGTTTACTGCAAAGCTTCAGCAAGCCATTGCCGATGCCCAGTCGTTGGCCGTGGGCCGTGGACACAATCAGATGGAGCCCGCACACCTGCTGCTGGCACTGCTCGACAATCGCGATACCGGCATCAAGGCGCTGGTACAGAAGGCCGGCGGCGATGCCGCAAGGATGCGAGATGGACTCGCAGGTCTGCTCGACGATATGCCAAAGGTTGCCCACTTTGATGGCGAGGTGCAGCCCTCTCGCGACCTGATAAAGCTGTTCAACTTGACCGATGCAGAGGCCCAGAAACGCGGCGATCAGTATATCGCCAGCGAATTGGTGCTACTGGCCGCGCTGGCCATGAAGCACGCGGTGTCAAAGGTCCTTACCCAGGCAGGGGTCACCCAGGCCTCTCTGCAGACGGCGATTGATAGCGTTAGAGGCGGCCAGAAGGTGGATGATGCCAACGCCGAGGACAGTCGTGAGGCGCTGGAGAAGTACACCCTGGATCTGACCCAGCGGGCTGCGGATGGCAAGCTGGATCCGGTCATTGGTCGCGATGATGAAATCCGTCGCACCATTCAAGTACTGCAGCGGCGCACCAAGAACAACCCGGTATTGATTGGCGAGCCAGGGGTCGGCAAGACGGCTATCGTCGAGGGCCTGGCGAGTCGCATCATCAATGGTGAAGTGCCAGAAGGGCTGAAGGACAAGCGCGTGCTGTCGCTGGATATGGGAGCCCTGTTGGCTGGCGCCAAGTTTCGTGGCGAGTTCGAGGAGCGCCTGAAGTCGGTGTTGAATGAGCTGGCTCAGGAAGAGGGTCGGGTCATCCTGTTTATTGACGAATTGCACACCATGGTGGGCGCAGGCAAGGCCGAGGGGGCGATGGACGCCGGCAATATGCTAAAGCCGGCGCTGGCTCGCGGTGAGTTGCACTGTGTCGGTGCCACCACCCTTGACGAGTATCGTCAGTACATCGAGAAAGATGCCGCGCTCGAACGTCGCTTCCAGAAGGTGCTGGTGGATGAGCCGAGCGAAGAGGATACCGTTGCGATTCTGCGCGGGCTCAAGGAGCGCTACGAAGTTCATCACGGTGTGGATATCACAGACGGGGCGATCATCGCTGCCGCCAAGCTGTCGACCCGCTACATTACCGATCGGCAGTTGCCGGACAAGGCCATCGACCTGATCGACGAGGCGTCGTCACGTATTCGCATGGAGCTGGATTCCAAGCCTGAGGAGATGGACCGTCTGGATCGTCGCCTGATTCAGCTCAAGATGGAGCGGGAGCACCTCAAGAAGGAAACTGATGAAGCCTCGCGCAAGCGACTTGAAACCCTCGTCGAGCAGATCGAGGAGCTGGAGCGTGAATACGCTGATCTCGACGAGATATGGAAGGCCGAGAAAGCCAGCATTCAGGGAGCTGCCCAATTCAAGGATGAGCTTGATCGCGCGCGGGTAGATCTGGAGCAGGCTCGACGCCAGGGTGACCTCGGGCGCATGTCGGAGCTTCAGTACGGGGTGATTCCGGAGCTTGAGAAGAAGATTGCCGAGAGCGGGGACGCGGAAGCCGATACGCGCCATCACACCCTGCTGCGCTCCAACGTCACCGAGGAGGAAATTGCCGAGGTCGTATCCCGGTGGACCGGCATTCCGGTGGCCAAGATGCTGGAGGGCGAGCGCGACAAGTTATTGCGCATGGAAGAGGCGCTGCACGAGCGCGTCATCGGCCAGGAAGAGGCGGTCACAGCGGTGTCCAATGCGGTGCGCCGTTCACGCGCAGGATTGGCAGATCCTCAGCGTCCCAATGGCTCTTTCCTGTTCCTCGGCCCCACCGGCGTGGGCAAGACCGAACTGTGCAAGTCGTTGGCCAACTTCCTGTTCGATACCGAGGAAGCCATGGTTCGCATCGACATGTCTGAATTCATGGAGAAGCATTCCGTTGCACGCTTGATCGGCGCTCCTCCCGGATACGTCGGCTATGAAGAAGGTGGGTACCTGACCGAGGCGGTGCGTCGCAAGCCGTATTCGGTGTTGTTGCTGGATGAGGTGGAAAAAGCCCACCCGGACGTCTTCAACATTCTGCTGCAGGTGCTGGAGGACGGACGCCTGACCGATGGGCAGGGGCGCACCGTGGATTTCCGTAACACGGTCATCGTCATGACGTCGAATCTGGGTTCCGACATCATTCAGCATTTTGGTGGGGATGACGCAGACTATGACAGCATGCGCCAGGCAGTGATGGAGGTAGTGGGCACCCACTTCCGCCCAGAGTTGATCAACCGAATCGACGAGGTGGTGGTCTTCCACGCGCTTGGACAAGAGCAGATTCAAGAGATCGCCGGCATCCAGCTCGAGCGCTTGCGTTCGCGTCTGGCTGAACACGAACTGGGGTTGGAGGTCAGTGACGAAGCGCTGGCTTTGTTGGCGGTGGTCGGCTTCGACCCCGTCTATGGCGCGCGTCCCTTGAAGCGAGCGGTGCAAAGCCGTATCGAGAATCCGCTGGCCCAGGACTTGCTGGCGGGCAAGTTCACCCCCGGAGAGGTGATTCGCGTGGTGGCGGATGACGGTCAGCTACGTTTTGCCCACTGACGTGTGCCCGGTCGTCCGTCTGTTTAAGCCCTTGGGTGTCATCCCCTTCCTCATGAAGGGGATGAGTTCACTTACAGTCTTTGCTGTTATGAAGTATCGGTAAGCGTTATCAGGCAGATTTCATGCCTCTCGCTATACTGAAGTTTAGGTTGCGTCCTGTGACCCCCTTGCCCGCCCGGTTCCCCACCCGGCGGGCTTTTTGATAGCTGGGCCGGGCTATTGTGATAGCTGGGCCGGGCTATTGTGATAGCAGGGGCGGGCTATTGTGATAGCAGGGCCGGGCAATGTTGATAGCGGTGCCAGGTCTCTCGCTGGCCCATCGTTCAGCGCAGGACACGTGCCCCGGAAAGGCGGACGCGACGCAGCCTGACGTTGTCGCCTACCAGATGTCGTTGCAGCTCTTCCAGACTGACGTTCTTGGTTTCAGGCATCAGGAACATCACGAAAAGCAGTTGCAGCAGCATCATGAGGGCGAAGAAAGCAAACACCGGGCCACCATTGAAGGTGCTGAGAATCCAGGGCATGACCAAGGTAATCAGCGCCGCAAATACCCAGTGAATGGAGGCGCCAAACGATTGTCCTCGGGCGCGCACGTGGTTGGGAAACACCTCCGAGATAAAGACCCAGATAACGGCACCCTGGCTGATGGCGTGGGCCGCAATAAACAGTGCCAGCAGCATGGGAACCTCGATGCCGCCTAGCGCCTCTGCAAAGAAGGCTCTTGAGATCATGACCAGAGAGACCAGGTATCCCGCCGATCCTATAAACAGCAGAGTGCGTCGCCCGAAGCGATCAATCAGCGACATGCCGATCATGGTAAAGATGAGATTGACCAATCCGATGCCAGCGGTGGAGAGCAAGGCGGCTTGGCTGCCCAGCTCGGCTGCCTCGAGCACTCGCGGAGCATAGTAGATGATGAAGTTGATGCCTGAGAGTTGGTTGAAGAAGGCAATCAGAAAGGCCAGCAGAAGCGGTAGGCGATAGCGTCGTGAGAAGAAGGGGGCTTTGGCAGACTGCTCTTGCGCTTCTGCGTCACGGATGGCGGCGATGTCGGCATCCACGTCTGCTGCGGGATTGATCAGGCGCAGCACGCTTGCCGCTTCCTCGATAGCGTTCTTGTTCAGGATCAGCCAGCGTGGACTGCGTGGCACACGGGTGATCATCAGGGTGTAGATCAGCGCAGGAACGGCCTCAATGCCGAGCATCCAGCGCCAGGCGTCATCGCCGATCACGCTGCCGATCACATAGTTCGACACGAACGCCATCAGGATGCCAAACACGATGTTGAACTGATAAAGGGCAACGAGAAAGCCACGCTGGCGCGGTGGGGCGATTTCCGAAATGTAGGTTGGCGCAGCGACGGAAGAAATCCCCACGCCAATCCCTCCGATCAGACGGAAGAAGGCAAATAGCCAAGGATCGGACACGATGGCTGAACCCACCGCAGAGACCAGATACAAGACGCCGATCATCAATAGGGTGGCGCGCCGGCCGAGCGTATCGGTGGGCCAGTTGCCGAAAATGGCACCGATGACTGTGCCCCACAGCGCCATCGACATGATCAGCAGGCCATGCTGCAGGTCGCTTAGCCCCCACAGGGATTGAATCGGTTTGTCGGCGCCGGAGATGACCGCCGTGTCGAAGCCGAAGAGAAAGCCCGCAAGGGCGACGGTGATGGACCATTGGACGATTCTGGACATGGCAAGTCCTCGTTGAGCTGTTGTGATTGTCGTCAAAGAGAGCATGATGAGAGGTGAATCGATTCACTCATGCGGCGTCTTGTGCTCTCGGCCAAGTGCCCGCGAAGGTGTTGCCCAGGAGCGAACTCGCGCGTTACAGGCTTGGTTCGTGTGGTGACGATGGGCTGGATGTGAAAAAGTGAATCGTGTCACCTGTCCATCTCATTACAGCAGCCAAGCAGGAATACTTCGAGCTCCAAGGCTTAGACATTGGTCGTGGGCATGGCCACTGCAGGTGATCCATCGCAGCGATAACGGGATCGCCTGCACAGTGCAGGGAGCGTGCGGGTCAAGAACGGCGGTTGACAGTCACTGGGCGCTATTGGAATCTTGTGGGTTCCTGACTGCGGGCGCGGCACCATGGGAGACCCCCCAACGCCGCGTGAAGGGTAGGCCTGCGTGCCTCTACCCGCCGAAGGACTTCCAGGTGAGGGTTAACCGCCCCGCCTGGCCAACGCCCCGACGCGGTGACCCGCCGTGATGAGAGTGCAGGCCCCAACCGGGCCGACGGACGCCAGGGTTTGGCATCAGGTGCCGGTGCGCCGGCAGCAGCATATCGCTGCACTCGACTTCGTACCGATAACCGGTACGAATCGCACTCGAGACCTCCAGGGGAGATACATCTGTGGAATTGCTTTCAGGCGCGGACATGATCGCCCGCTTCCTCCAGGATGAGGGCGTGGAATACATCTACGGCTATCCAGGCGGCGCCGCGCTACACATCTACGACGCCTTGTTCCGTCAGGACAAGGTCAAGCACATCCTCGTGCGCCACGAACAGGCTGCCACCCATGCCGCCGACGGCTATGCGCGTGCTTCGGGCAATCCTGGCGTCGTGCTGGTGACGTCTGGTCCAGGTGCCACCAACGCGGTGACCGGCATCGCGACCGCTTACATGGACTCGATTCCGATGGTCGTGCTTTGCGGTCAGGTCATGAGTCACCTGATTGGTGACGATGCCTTCCAGGAAACCGATATCGTCGGTGTGACCCGCCCGATCGTGAAACATAGCTTCTCGATCAAGCACCCCAGCGAAATTCCCGAGGTGCTGAAGAAGGCATTTTACCTGGCAGCGACGGGCCGTCCTGGTCCTGTTCTGGTCGATATCCCGAAAGATATGACGGCCCCCACCGAGCGTTACGAGTACGTCTACCCGAAAAAGGTAAAGATTCGCTCGTACAACCCGGTGAGCCGCGGCCATACCGGTCAGATCAAGAAGGCGGTGGAGTTGATGCTGAAGGCGCGCCGTCCGGTCTTCTATACGGGGGGCGGTGTCGTACAGGGGCGTGCCAGCGAAGGGCTCACCGATCTGGTCAAGCAGCTTGGCTTTCCTATCACCACCACGCTGATGGGCATCGGTGCTTATCCCCAGAGTGACAGTCAGTGCCTTGGCTGGCTGGGGATGCACGGCAGCTACGAATCCAACATGGCCATGCACCATGCGGATCTGGTGATCGCCATCGGTGCACGCTTCGATGATCGCGTCACCAACAACACGTCCAAGTTTTGCCCTACGGCGAAGATCATCCACGTCGACATCGACCCCAGCTCGGTGTCAAAGACGGTGCGTGCAGACGTGCCGATCGTGGGCCCGGCCGCCAGCGTGATCAACGAGATGATCAGCCTGGTGCAAGGTCATGAGATTGCCAATCCGGAGGCACTCAAGGACTGGTGGAAGACCATCGATGGTTGGCGCGAGGACCGCAAGGGCAAGCTCTACGAGCCCTCCAAGCCGGGAGAAGTGCTCAAGCCCCAGGAAGTCATCGAGGCCATCTGCCGGGTAACGCGGGGTGAAGCCTTCGTTACCACCGATGTTGGTCAGCACCAGATGTTTGCAGCGCAGTACTACAAGTTTGACAAGCCCAACCGCCTGATCACGTCTGGTGGCCTGGGCACGATGGGCTTCGGGTTTCCGGCGGCCATGGGCGTCAAGCAGAACTTCCCCGAGGAAGAAGTCGTCTGCGTCACCGGCGAAGGCAGCTTCCAGATGATGATGCAGGAGCTTTCCACCTGTAAGCAGTTTGGTGGTGGGGTCAAGATCATCAATCTGAACAACGGTTCCCTGGGGATGGTGAGGCAGTGGCAGGACCTCAACTACAAGTCGCGTCACGCGCACTCTTACATGGAGTCGCTGCCGGACTTCCAGATGCTGATCCAGTCCTACGGCTTCACGGCGTTGAGGGTCGAGAAGAAGGAAGATCTCGAGGAAGCCTTGGCAAGAACCTTTGCAGACACCCATGAGCTGGTGTTCCTCGATGTCGCGGTGGACCCGCACGAGCACGTCTATCCGATGCAGGTGCCCCTGGGCTCCATGCGTGACATGCTGCTTTCCAAGACGGAGCGGACCTGATGCGACATATCATCTCGATTCTGATGGAAAACGAACCGGGTGCGCTGTCGCGGGTCGTGGGACTGTTTTCTCAGCGCAACTTCAACATCGAAACCCTCAATGTGGCGCCGACAGACGACCCGACACTGTCGCGTCTGACGGTGACCACCGTTGGCGATGACCGGGTGATCGAGCAGATCACCAAGCATCTCAACAAGTTGATTGATGTGGTCAAACTGGTGGATCTCACCGAAGGCAACCACATCGAGCGAGAGTTGATGCTGGTGAAGGTGAAGGCGCTGGGTGCCGCCCGCGACGAGGTCAAGCGCACGGTGGATATCTTCCGGGCTCAGATTGTCGATGTGACTCCGAGTCTGTACACCGTGCAGATCACCGGAGATGCCGAGAAGCTTGATGCCTTTCTGCAGGCCATGGGGCCGGTCGGCGTTCTTGAAGTCGCGCGTACCGGGGTGTCCGGTATTGCCCGTGGTGACAAGGTACTTAGCCTTTAGCGGCGGTCGTGATCGTGTGGCCAGCACTTGGCTTTCGTGCTCACTGCACACGCCTTGCGCCGCCCTTCGGGGCGGCGTTTTCATGGGTGGTGTCAGCGTTCCACGACTTCCTGCCACAGGGCATCGATCAACGGGCTCTTCAGGCGACGCTCCAGTACGCATAGACCCACATCGTAGTAGGGCAGTTCCGGCTTCACCGGAAGCATCCTGACCCGTTCAGCCAGAGGGCTTGCCTCCAGCACGATACGGGGTACGACTCCGATCCCGAAGCCCAGTCCGACCATGCTGACGATGGCCTCGTGCCCGGCAACCTGCGCGTAGATCGTCGGATTTACCCCCAGCGCCTTGAACCAGGTGTCAGCCAGCTCCCGCGATAGCCCACCCTCCGACAGGATCATGGGAACACCCTGCCACTGTGGTTGGCTGGGGCTCATCGGCTGCTGGGGAATCCACGGCTGCGACTCCTGGGGAGCAATGAACACGAGGGCCGAGCGGGTCAGTGACTTGAAGGCGAGCCCTTCCGGCATTCGCCTTGGGCGCGAGGTGATCGCCATGTCCTCTTCGCCGTTAAGGACTCGCTGGATGGCCCGAGCCGGATCGCCGGTGTGCAGCTTCAGCTCGATATCAGGATAGCGCTGACGGAACTCCGCCAGCAGGCTGTAGAGGAAGCTGTAGCTGGCCGTCACGGAGCAATAGATGCTGATTTCACCGCTCAAGCGCATCGCCGTCGACTGGAGCGACAGCCGTACCTGCTCCCACTGTTCCAGTGCTTCCTTGGCGTAGCGCTGGAAGTGATGCCCCTGAGGGGTCATGACGACGTGGCGGTTGTCGCGTTGGAACAGGCTCACTCCGAGCTGGTCCTCCAGCTGTTGAATCGAGCGACTAAGCGTTGATGGGCTGACATGGCACGATTCGCTGGCGCGGCCAAAGTGCAGCGTGTCCGCCAGGGCGAGAAAGTGTTTCAGCAGGCGTAGGTCCATATCGCACCGAGCAAGAAAAAGAGGGAATGTCTGCGTTTCACATATTGGGATGTAGTATTGCAAATATAGCGTTTTACGCAACACAGGGGCGCGGGTAAGGTGGCTGCATGGATGGGCGACCTGGTCATGGCCGGTCGACACTCGCCCAGCGCCGCACAAGACGGCGCGGGTGGCCATCAACGCTGAACACCACAAGACCTATTAACGCCGAGCAGGCAAACGAATTCAGGAGCACCAGATGCGCGTTTATTACGACAAGGACTGTGACCTTCAGCTGATCCAGAGCAAGCAGGTCACCATCGTGGGTTACGGTTCTCAGGGCCATGCCCATGCCAACAACCTGAAAGAGTCTGGCGTTTCCGTGACCGTTGCCCTGCGTCCCGGGTCTTCCTCGGCGGCCAAGGCCGAAGCGGCAGGTCTCAAGGTGGCCTCCGTCGCTGAGGCATGCCAGTCTGCTGACGTCGTCATGGTGCTGGCACCTGACGAGAATCAGAAGGCCATCTATGAGCAGGATATCGAGCCGAACCTCAAGGAAGGTGCGACGCTGGCATTCGCTCATGGTTTCAACATCCACTACAACCAGATCGAGCCGCGCAAGGATCTGGACGTGGTGATGATTGCCCCGAAGGCACCTGGTCACACCGTGCGCTCCGAGTTCACTCGCGGCGGCGGCATCCCGGACCTGATCGCTATCCATCAGGACGCGACCGGTCAAGCCAAGGAGCTGTGTCTGTCCTATGCGGCAGCCATTGGTGGCGGTCGTAGCGGGATTATCGAGACCACCTTCAAGGATGAGACCGAGACTGACCTCTTTGGTGAGCAGGCGGTGCTGTGTGGTGGTGCAGTAGAACTGGTCAAGGCCGGCTTCGAGACGCTGACGGAAGCAGGCTACGCGCCTGAGATGGCCTACTTCGAGTGTCTGCACGAGCTGAAGCTGATCGTCGATCTGATGTACGAAGGCGGTATCGCCAACATGAACTACTCCATCTCCAACAACGCGGAGTATGGCGAGTACGTGACCGGCCCTGAGGTCATCAACGACGAGTCTCGCACGGCGATGCGCAATGCGCTCAAGCGTATCCAGACGGGTGAATATGCCAAGATGTTCATCAACGAAGGCAACACCAACTATCCGTCCATGACGGCGCGTCGTCGCCTGAATGCGGAGCACGAGATTGAGCAGGTTGGCGAGAAGCTGCGTGGCATGATGCCGTGGATCGCCGCCAATCAGCTGGTCGACAAGACCAAGAACTGATGCAGCCCTGTCTGGGCGACCGTCAGGTCGTCCAGACTGCCGGCGTATAGCAAAAGGGAGAAGCCGAGGCTTCTCCCTTTTGCGTTTGCTGGCATCGCGCTGTTAGCGCGCCTGAGGTGGGGAGTCCTATCACGAGTCTGGGGTAAGACAAGAGTTGCCTTGACGTCGGCAGGGCGGTGAAGGTTGAGTGGTGTAGAATGCCTTTCATACCCGAAGCCAATGGATGACAGAGATGAGCGAAGACGCAGGCAAGCGTGAGCCGACCCCGCGGGAGTCGCAGGAAGAAGATCTGGCAAGCGCCTTCATGCGGGAGTCCGAAGTTGTGGAGGAGGCAGTGGAGGACGGCAAGAAGGTGCGCCGGCGGGGGATCTACCTGTTGCCCAACCTGTTTACGACCTCAGCGCTGTTTTCCGGCTTCTTTGCTGTGGTGGCGGCTCTCAATGGTGACTTTACTGCAGCGTCGGTAGCGATCTTCATTGCCATGGTGCTCGATGGGCTGGATGGGCGCGTGGCGCGTTTGACCAATACCCAAAGTGAGTTCGGTGCGGAGTATGACAGTCTGGCGGACATGATTTCCTTCGGCATGGCGCCCGGGCTTGTCGCCTTCACCTGGATTCTTCAGGACATCGGCAAGACGGGTTGGGTGGTGGCCTTTCTTTATGTCGCTTGCGCGGCCTTGAGGCTGGCGCGATTCAATGTCCAGATCGGCAGTGTCGACAAGAAATGGTTTATCGGGTTGCCCAGCCCCTCGGCGGCGGCACTGGTGGCTGCCAGCGTCTGGACCTTCCACAGCTTCGATGCCACTGCACTCGGGTTCAAGCTGCTGATGCTGCTGGTGGTGGGTGCTGCCGGCATCTTGATGGTCAGCAATATTCGCTATTACAGCTTCAAGGACGTGGACTTGAAAGGGCCCGTACCCTTTGTGGTGCTGCTGGCCATCGTGCTTGGCTTTGTGGTGATCTCCATCGAGCCTTCGGTCATGCTGTTGTTGCTGTTTGGAACCTATGTCGCATCGGGTCCTGCATTGGCGTTGATGCGCAAGCTGAAATCCTGAGCTCCCGTCGATTAAGCGAGCTGGCGGATTCCTGCCAGCTCGCGGCCTGGCTGGCGTAGCTGCTTCTGCTCGGGATCAGCGGTTCTCGCTCTTTTCTTCTTCTCCCGCTCTCTTCCTTCGCCTTCGGCTCTCCCTCTCTGCTTTTCCCCCTCTCTGCTGTTCTCCCTATCCTTTCGCGCTTGGTGCCTGGACTTGAACGCCCTACAGCTGGCCCCTTGTGCTCCCAGCTCGGGCGCACGGTTATTCACTGAGGTGTCATGAGGAGAGGGGTGTGGATAAGGGCGATGTGCCGGTGCGCACTTTTTTTACGTCAGGCTATTGCCAAGCTGCCTCGAGATCCGTAAAGTACGCATCCGCTGCCGGCGACGAGCAAACGTCACAGGCGGTGAAGAGTGGTAAAAGTAGTTGATTTGAAAAGGCTTTTTTTAAGCTTCTCGGAAAAATCACTGCTTGACGAGCAACGAGAAATCGGTAAAATGCTCGCCACTTGATCGGAGTCGCCGGCAGGGCATCAAAGGATGCGCTAAGGCACGCTTCGCTCTCTTTTGAAGTATGCGAGCATCGCTTGCAGGACGCAAAAGAAAGCGCTTGACGAAACGCTTCAATTCTGTAGAATACGCCTTCCTCGCAGGGCGCTGAGCAAAGCGCTCGGCAACAGCGAGACGCTCATTGAGCTCACTAGAGTCAAGAGCACGCTCTTTAAAAATTGATCAGGTAATTCATGTGGGCGCTTGCCGATGAGTCAGTGACAATGTCACTGAAATATCAAGGCATGCGACTCGTCAAACGAGACGTTTGAACCTTGAGCCAAGTTTGGTCCGCTTAACGGACTATCAGACTTTAAACTGAAGAGTTTGATCATGGCTCAGATTGAACGCTGGCGGCAGGCCTAA
>NZ_JAHVKS010000010.1:0-186445 GCF_019800705.1 Halomonas sp. DP4Y7-1
TCAAGGTCCTGCCGTCTGCACTGACGCTAAAGGTGAGGGGAGTGCCACCGGCGGTGAGGCTAGGCAACGAGTCGATATTCCAGTGGAATGCGTCCTGATCGGCCGCGCCGTCGGCGCCAAAGTCATAGCCAAGTGAGCCAGTGATGGTGGTGATGCGCCCCGGTGCATCATCTGTGCCTCCCTCGATGCCGCCGATCAGTCCGTCCTCATCGAGAAGGGCAGTTGGGGCTGTCGTCGACGGGTCGTCATCAGAGTCGGGTGTGATGGGATGAGCCGAGTTTTCAATAGCGACGACCGCCTGCGCGACAGCTGTATCGCCGTCATTGTCAATGACGGTAATGGTAAAATCCAAAGCACCGGAGGCAGCTCCGTTGGCCACAAATGTCCATGACCCATCGGTGCTTACGGTGAGCGTGCCCTGACCTGTGTCGATGGCACTATTCAGTGAATATTCTGTGTCATCACCAGCGACCTTGATAACCGTACGCTGGTGGCCATCCGCTCCACCATCCCATGTCCATTGAGAGGTAATGCTGTCACCCTGCCGTACGCTATCCGGCGTAACGATACTTGCAAGAGGGGAGTCGTCATTGATGTCAATAAGGATGCGTGAATTGGCGGTATCTCCGTCTTCATCGGAAATCGAAAAGCCGATGGCAAAGATGAGGCCATCTTCGACTCCCGAAAGTGCGTGATCCAGGGGAGCCATCAGTGCTAGTTCATATGCACCTGTCACAATATTGGTGTTAGTGAGCCGAAGCACAGCGTCACCTTCCGATGTGATGGCGGTCAGTGTTAATCCATCGGTCGATCTCTCCCAGAGAAGGGGCCTCCCAGCTGAGGTTAGGGACGGGAGCTGGGACGTATCCCAGGCGAAAGCACCACGCTGTGCATCACCATCTGCGCCGAATCGGTAACCGAGATAGCCGGTAGTCGTAGCGAGCTCGCCCGTGACGTCGCCGGATCCACCTGCTACACCTCCGGGTAGGCCTTCCTCGTCGATCCTGGCTAAGGCGCTGATATTTCTTCCTCCATCGGTAGAGACGAAATCGCCAATTGAGGAAAAAATCGGTCCATCTGTTTTCGAAGTAGTCATGTCATTCTCCATGCTCTGTCGAGGCACTATTAAGTACGTATCCATCAAGAGGATTAGACGCTATCAGTTATATTGTGAGCGGTGGCTATAGAAACTCTGGTTCCTGTAACGCATCTCTTCGTTGATCGCGCTGCTATCTTTTTGTGTAAAGATGTTGCTTCATATATCGAGTTGTCCGTTATGGATCAGTTTATCAATGTAATGTTCACTCACTCCGTCAAAGTTGATGGTCTGGCCCGTTAAGGTGATAACCAAATCGGCATTGCTTCCGTCGGCATTGATGACACCAATCGCCTTGATCGACAGCTTGACGTTGCCGTCTTCTCCCGATGCATGAACAAAGCTCGAAATATTGCTAGTGTCTGCATCCTGCAGAAGTTCGCTAAGGTCGAGCTTGTCTGCATGGGTGTCGCTGCCAAACTTTCCCTCTCGGAAACCAAGCACTTTATCCTGGTCGGGAGCATCCAATTTCCTGCATGATGAGAGAAACACTGGTAGATATCAGCGACGGTCTCACCTATCCATGTGTCGTGACCTGGCCCACCTATAAGTAGGTCATCGCCACCACCACCAACTAGCGTGTCGTTTCCAGATGACCCTTGAAGAGTATCTTCACCACCATCCATTCTCCCTATGTCGCGCAATACGCTATAGTGTTTGGCGATGTAGTCAGCTAGCTGTTGTTCGCTTGGACTTGAGCCATTGTTGACGCTCCACTTGATAAAATCTTCCAACCCTTGGTAACCGAGACCGTTGTGCTGGCCGGCAAGAAATCGCTCGCCGGTGTGGCCGTTGGTCCACTCAAGTTGATCACTGTTGATAGCGTCACCGAACAGGATGTCATCCCCGAAGGATCCTGCCAGCGTGTCGTTCCCTAGTGCCTTAAGAGTTGCCCCATGACTGCCGATCTGAAGGGCGGTATTGAGATCAGTTACGGTAGTGGCAATATCTGGCTCTCCGACTTGAGGGGTGATGACGGTCCCATCACTAAGTGAAAGGTCACCGGTATCTGTGCTGTAGGTGTTGTCAAAGAATCTCAGCTGATCTTCCCTGACGTCCTCGCTGATCCCGATGGAATGAACATCAGCCAACTTGGCGAGTCTATTGAAGGATTCCAGCGTCGCGGTCATGGTGTCGCCAGTAAGTGACAGGCCATTTACCGGTGTGGTGGGTTGTCCATGCCCTTTGATATAAGTGTTGGGACGGCCATCTGTGACGAGATAGGCAATGTTTACAAAATTCGGCTTGCTGAAGTTCGCTAAATAGGTTTCTGCACCTCGGAATGCAGCATCGAAGTTGGTGTTGTTTGCTGTTTCAAGCGCGTCGATAAAGGGCTTCACTTCGTCGAGATCTATGGTCGAGAAGTCTCGGAATGTCTTGATCGATGAAATGCCTCTATTGAAGGTAAGGACATGAAGGTTGACAATTCCATCGTGCTCGGAAAGATCTCGTGCAAGGGCTTTGATGGAACGTTGCATGACGTCAAGGCGACTGAGTCCACTGTTGGTCATCTGTCGCATGCTTTGTGACGCATCAAGCATCAGGATGGCGTTATGGTTTGTTGCGGCTTCAATTTTGGCGTCTACTCCGCCCGTGTCGCCGATTAAGACATCGTTACCCAAGCCTGATTGATACTTGCTGTTGCCGTTGTCATCCACCATCAGTTCTTTGGGTGGGGAAGCAACTGACACTGTCAACGTGGCGCTAGAGCTGTCGCCATCACTATCACTATCACTAAGTTGGTACTCGATAGTGGCGTCACCAGAGAAGTATTGGTTTGGTGTAAAGGTAATTGAACCATCCTTGTTGATAGTGACGGTTCCGGTTGCAGCCCCGCCATTTACGCTAGCGGCGGCGATTGAGCTTCTATCTGCACTAAGATTATCGTTGCCAATGACATTTACCGTGATTGGCTCACGGTGCAGCGTGTGTGTGCTGTCATCCTGCGCAAGCGGGATGTCGTCGTTGATATCGACGTGAAGTGAGCCCTGAGCGGTATCGCCATCACTATCCGTGATTCGGTAGCTGATGTTGAGTGACAGGTTGTCTTCAATACCTGGGGCGGTATGATGTAACGGCTTCAGCAATGTGACGCGATAGTTGCCGCCTTCAATATCTGATAGCTGCACCACAATAATCCGCACGCCTGCGTCGTTGACGCCAATCAGTGCCCGTCCGTTGGGGGCGAGAGTCCAGGTAACAGGATCTCCCCCCGAGCTAAGCGTAGGTAGGCCCTCCATGGACCAGCGGAATGCCTGCACCGTCCCGGCGCCATCAGTGCCGAAGTCGTATCCCAGCGAACCCGTTACGGTTGTGACGACACCCGCCGTATCGCCAGGGCCACCCTCGGCTCCGCTGTTCGAATGCCAGTGTGAGCGGACGCTACCCCCTTGATCCACGCCATCTGGTGTGACGATACTGGCCATTGGAGAGTCGTCGTTGATATTGATCAGGATTCGCGAGCTGGCGGTATCCCCGTCGTCATCGGTGATGGTGAAGCCCACAGCGAAGACCAAGCTATCTTCGGTATTGACCAGAAGATGCTTGAGGGGCTGATACAGGGTGAGTTCGTAACTGCCATGAACGACATCCGCGTTAGTGAGCTCGAGCACGGTGTCATCGTCGTGTGTCACCGCTTTTATCGGTTTGCCGTCAGCGGAGGTGATCCAGCTTAGCGTTTTGCCCTGTGCTGTCAGCGCGGGAAGGTGGTCGGTCTGCCAGAGGAAGCTAGTGCTATCTGCACGTCCAACAGCGCCAAAGTGGTAGCCAAGACTCCCGTTTACTGTGTAAGAGAGTTGGGCGATATCTTCGAATTCTCCAGCAAGTCCGTTCATCAATAGTTCTTCATCGACACGGGATAAGGCGCTGATGTTCTGAGCACCATCCGTTGCAACGAAGTCTGCCACTGAGGTGGATGCGAGGCTGCTTTCATGGCTTCTATTCATGAAGTTTCCTTGCCTTTTACCAACATGTTTCTGAATGTTGTATAACGCTAATTAAGGGTGCGTTATGCCAGTATTGTACTTATGGTCCATATGAGCCTTTTTCTTACGAAAATGATCGAATAAGCACAGCAATGGGTAAGGTTTAGAGGAGGGCTATATGCCCTCGTTAGGTGGTGGAAATGTCATGCGACGGGGAGTGTTCAAGTGAGTTTGTGCTGAAACTTTCATGTGCTTGTCCTGGTGCCAGGATGACCGCATTCGTCGAAGGAGCGGCGTCATGCGCGAATCCCGGGAGGCATTGCTGCGTTGTGCAGTGAGGGTGGGCGGGGAAAATGGAGCGTGTGACAGCACAGTATTCAAGAGAGTGCGGCTGGAGGGCCCAGCTGCTGTCGTGTCTCGGGCGTTGTTGTTCGGTGCGCGCCGCAGCCAAGGGTCGTAGGTAAGGGCGATGTTGGGGAAGGGGGGGACGGTAGCCTATCAGCGGAGGCGGATAGCGGGACGCCTATACGGTCACGGCTGGCAGGAGCCACGGTGACAGGCTGACTGCGAGGCTGGTCGTCACCGAGCGGTTAAGGGATAATGAACCTCTCATTCGCGCAGATTCCTGCGTGGCCACCGCTTTCTTCGGCTTGCAGGTCGTATGTCCTTCTTTCATCACCTTGACGAACGTACTCCCATGGAGGGTCGGCTCGCGCTCAGCGTTGAGTACGATGGAACCCATTACTGTGGCTGGCAGCGGCTCAAGCACGCGCCCTCTGTCCAGGGCGCAGTGGAGGCGGCGCTGGCCAAGGTGGCTGGCGCACCGATCACCTTGCACTGTAGCGGCCGCACTGATTCTGGCGTGCATGCCACGCGGCAGATCGCCCACTTCGATCCGCCTGTGCAGCGTTCGGAAAAGGCCTGGGTGTTTGGCGGTAACGCCAACCTTCCTCGCGATATCGCCATCCGCTGGATTCGTCAGGTGCCGGATGAGTTTCATTCCCGGTTCAAGGCCCTGGCCCGTCGCTACCGGTACGTGATCTTGAATCAGCCCAGTCGGCCGGTGCTGGAGCGTGCCAATGCTACCTGGTGCCGCGACCCTCTGGATGCGGACGCCATGCACGTGGCCGCTCAGGCTCTGGTGGGCGAGCATGACTTCTCAAGCTTTCGCGCGGCAGGCTGCCAATCCAAGACGCCCTGGCGGCACTTGCACTTCATAGAAGTCCATCGGCATGGCCCGCTGGTGGTGGTCGACCTGCAGGCCAATGCGTTCCTGCATCACATGGTCCGTAACATCGTTGGCGCGCTGGTCACCGTTGGGCGTGGCGAGCAGGGCACCGATTATATTCAGCGGCTGTTGGCGTTGCGCGACCGCCAGAAGAGCGACGTCACCGCCCCCGGCTGCGGCTTGCACTTTGTCGACACCCTGTATGATGAGCAGTGGCAGTTACCGGCGGAGCCTCTGGGGCCCAACCTGCTGGCCTTTCTGGGCGAGTGGACCGGTGAGCGTCCCTTGCCGGACTGTCCGATGGTCGAGTTCCGACGTGGCCGCCCGATCGCTGAGACACGCCGAGCCGTTCGCGCCGAGGAGCTGGATGGAGCACCGTCCAAGACGTCTGAGGAAAGGTCATGACAGCACCAATGCAGCGTACTCGGGTCAAGTTCTGCGGCCTCACCCGGGAACAGGACGTCGACGCCGCCGTGGCGTTGGGTGCTGATGCCATCGGTTTCGTACTGTGGGCGGGCAGCAAACGGGCCGTCGACGTGGATCAGCTGGCGCGCTTGTCGGCTCGGGTACCGGCGTTCATCACGCGGGTGGGGCTGTTTGTCGATGCCGCCCCGGAAGAGGTGAGTCGGGCCCTGCCATGGCTGGACCTGCTGCAATTTCACGGTGATGAGTCCGCCGCCGAGTGCGAGCGCTATGATCGTGCCTATATCAAGGCCCTGAGAATGCGTGACGGGCTGGATGTTCACGCCGCCGCACGCTGCTACGACAGCGCGCGGGGGCTGCTGCTCGATGCTTACCGCCCAGGTGTGCCGGGTGGTACCGGTGATACTTTCGACTGGAGCCGAATTCCACCAGGGCTGGGTAAAGCTGTTATCCTCGCGGGCGGTTTGTCCGACGACAACGTCAGCCAGGCGATCCGCCAGGTGAGGCCCCATGCGGTGGATGTGTCGGGGGGCATCGAAAGTGCTGCCGCGATCAAGGATGCTGGGCGGATGCGTGCCTTCGTCAATGCGGTGGCATTGGGCGACAGGGTCGCGAGCCAGACAGGCGTCTAGGAAGGGCGCTCAAGACGGGCGCTTGCTTGGGGGCAACAGTCGTCGCCGAAGGGGCGGGGGTGTTGCTACATGCCAATGACGCAGAGCCCAATAGACAACTCTGAAGGAGTCCGACATGAGCAAGTTCAGTGAGCTGTCCCGCTGGCCAGATGCCAGGGGCCATTACGGGGCCTACGGCGGGCGTTTCGTATCCGAGACCTTGAGCTTCGCCCTGGATGAGCTGGACCGCACCTATCAGAGCCTCAAGAACGACCCTGATTTTCAGGCCGAATTCGATCATGACCTTGCCCATTACGTGGGCCGGCCGTCGCCGCTGTATCACGCTCGGCGCTGGTCGCAGCAACTAGGTGGCGCACAGATCTGGTTGAAGCGTGAAGACTTGAACCACACCGGCGCCCATAAGGTGAACAACACCATCGGCCAGGCGCTGCTGGCCAAGAAGAGCGGCAAGCCACGGGTGATTGCGGAGACCGGGGCAGGCCAGCATGGCGTGGCGACCGCTACCGTGGCGGCGCGGCTTGGGCTGCGCTGTGATGTCTATATGGGTGAGGCTGATACGGAGCGGCAAAAGCTCAACGTCTATCGCATGCGTCTGCTGGGGGCCAACGTGATCCCGGTGACGTCGGGCACGCGGACGCTCAAGGACGCCATGAACGAAGCGTTGAGAGACTGGGTCACCAACGTCGACGATACCTTCTACATCATCGGCACCGTGGCAGGCCCTCACCCGTATCCGCAGCTGGTGCGCGACTTCAATGCCGTGGTCGGACGGGAAGCCAGGCAGCAGTCGCTGGAAGAATTTGGCCGTCTGCCCGATGCCCTGGTGGCCTGCGTAGGCGGTGGCTCCAATGCGATGGGCCTGTTTTATCCCTTCGTCGAGGATGATGGCGTGCAGATGTACGGCGTCGAGGCGGGTGGCGATGGCCTGGACAGCGGCCGTCATGCGGCGCCCCTGGCATCCGGCGCCCCTCGCGGCGTACTCCACGGTAATCGTACCTACCTGATGTCCGATGAAGGAGGCCAGGTCAGCGACACGCATTCGATTTCGGCCGGGCTGGATTACCCCGGTGTCGGTCCCGAGCACGCGCTGTGGAAGGACGTGGGCAGGGTCAACTATGTAGCCGCCAATGACGACGCGGTGCTCGAGGCCTTTCGTGAACTGACCCATGTGGAAGGCATCATGCCAGCGCTGGAATCGGCCCACGCCCTGGCCCATGCCAAGGTGTTGGCGCCGACCATGTCACCCGACCAGAATATTGTGGTCAATCTGTCCGGACGCGGTGACAAGGACATCCTCACTGTCGCCAAGATCGACAGTATCGACCTTTAAGGAAGCACAAGGGGATCCCATGTCTCGAATCGAACAGCGGTTTTGTTCTCTCGCCGAGCAGGGCCGCAAGGCGCTGGTGCCCTATATTACCGGGGGCGACCCGGTGCCTGGCGTGACCGTGGACTATATGCACGCACTGGTGGAGTCGGGTGCCGATGTCATTGAGCTCGGCGTCCCGTTCAGCGACCCCATGGCCGATGGTCCGGTGATCCAGAAGGCCTGTGAGCGGGCGTTGAAGCATGGTACCCGCCTGGTGGACCTGCTGGAGATGGTCGCTACCTTCCGCCAGCGTGACCAGGAGACGCCGGTGGTATTGATGGGGTATCTCAATCCTATCGAGCGCCTCGGGATCGAGCGCTTCGCACGGGAGGCACGTGCCGCCGGTGTCGATGGCGTGTTGGTGGTCGACATGCCTCCGGAAGAGGCAGACGAGCTTGGCCCGCTGCTGGAAGCTGCGGATTTGTCGCCAATCTTTCTCGTCGCCCCTACCACTTCACCTGAGCGTGCCGCTACAATATGCGCCCACGCGCATGGGTATCTCTACTATGTGTCGCTCAAGGGAGTGACTGGTTCGGCGCGACTCAATGCTGACGACGTAGCGGCGCATCTGGCGCCCCTGCGGCAGCTGACCGATCTGCCGCTGTGCGTCGGCTTCGGCATTCGGGATGGGGCCTCTGCAGCAGAGGTGGCCAAGGTCGCCGATGGTGTGATCGTCGGCAGCGCCCTGGTATCGCGCATTGCTGAACACTGTGACGCTCCTCATGACGCCATCGCCGAGATCAAGGCGGTGATGACAGAGATACGCCATGCCCTGGACGCCTGACAGGCATCCAGGGTAGAGATTCGACCCTGTCGTCGGCCATGGCCGGCGGCCGTTGCAACGGAAGACTTCTGACATGAGCTGGCTAGACAAGATTGTGCCCTCGGTGGGCCGCATTCAGCGCAAGGATCGTCGGGCGAGCGTGCCGGATGGCTTGTGGCGCAAGTGCCCCAAGTGCGAGTCGGTACTGTACTTGCCCGAACTCGAAAAGCATCACAATGTGTGCCCGAAGTGTGACCATCATCTGCGCCTGACGGCACGCAAGCGCCTGGACTGGTTCCTCGACAAGGAAGGTCGCGAAGAGATTGCCGCTGACCTGGAGCCGGTAGATCGTCTCAAGTTTCGTGACTCCAAGAAGTACAAGGACCGCCTGGCGGCGGCCCAGAAGGATACCGGCGAAAATGACGCCCTGATCGCCATGCGCGGTTCGTTGGATGGCATCCCGGTGGTGGCGGTGGCCTTCGAGTTCACCTTCATGGGCGGGTCCATGGGCGCCGTGGTGGGTGAAAAGTTCGTGCGTGCCGCGACCATTGCCCTGGAACAGGGCCAGCCGCTGGTATGTTTTTCTGCCTCCGGCGGTGCGCGCATGCAGGAAGCGCTGTTCTCGTTGATGCAGATGGCCAAGACCTCTGCCGCTCTGGAGCGCCTGAAGCAGGCGGGTGTGCCTTACATTTCGGTGCTGACCGATCCGGTCTTCGGTGGCGTGTCTGCCTCCCTGGCCATGCTGGGCGACTTGAACGTGGCCGAGCCGAACGCGCTGATCGGCTTTGCCGGGCCCCGCGTCATCGAACAGACCGTCCGCGAAAAGCTGCCTGAAGGCTTCCAGCGCAGCGAGTTTCTGCTCGAGCACGGCACCGTCGACATGATTATCCATCGCCATGACATGCGGGCCCGTATCGGTGGAGTACTACGCAAGCTGACCCATCAACCGGCGGCAGGCTTGCCGGATGAGGATGCGCCCGACCTGGTGGATGCCGCCGAGGCAGCCGAGCGCAACCTGGCCATGGCCGACGCGCCACAGCCAGAGGCTCTGCGTGCAGTGGACGATGAGGATGTCGGGTCTGCGTCGGAGGACAGCCACGCTGACCGTCCCCAGGACGCTCCGCGCTGATTCATGGACGAGCACGCCCTTCCCACCACTCTGGACGCTTGGCTGGCTCGGCTGGAAGCTGCCCACCCCGTGGGCATCGACCTCGGTCTCGAGCGCGTTGCCGCGGTCGCCGGCAGGCTTGGGCTGACCGCTGAGCCCATCGCCGAGGCTGTGATTACCGTGGCCGGCACCAACGGCAAGGGGTCCACCGTGGCCATGCTGGAAGCCTTGGGGCGGGCCCACGGGATGACGACGGCGGCGTACACCTCGCCGCATCTGGTGCGGTACAACGAGCGCCTGCGCCTCGACGGGCGTGAGGCCAGCGATGCGGTGTTGATGGAGGGTTTTGCTCGGGTTGAGCAGGCCCGTCTGTCGCCAACGCCGGTCAGCCTCACCTATTTTGAAGTGGGAACCCTGGCGGCGCTGTGGACCATCGCCCAAGCCAAGCCTCAGCTGGCCGTTCTTGAGGTGGGGCTGGGAGGGCGGCTGGATGCCGTCAATGTGGTCGACCCGGATGTGGCCGTGGTCACTACCGTGGCCCAGGACCATGCCGCGTTTCTCGGCAACGATATCACCGTGATTGGCCGCGAGAAGGCCGGCATCATGCGTTCCGGCAAGCCCGCCGTGCTAGGTAGTACCGCTCTACCCGACAGCGTGGCGGGGCATGCTGCCCGCATTGGTGCGACAGTCTTCGCCCTTGGCCAGGCGTTCCAGCACGCCTCGTATCGGTCGGCTCCCCAGTCGCCCTCTGGTTCAGTCACCCAGCAGGACAGCGATGCCAGCTGGTCCTGGCAGGGCACTGCGTTGGACGGCGCGACGGTTCGCGTGGGAGGTCTGCCCGACCCGGGCTTGCCGCGGGATAATGCCGCCAGTGCGCTCCAGGCGCTGTGGCTGGCCCGCGGAAGTCTGGAGGCATCGGCCTGCCACACCGCGTTTGCCCAGGTATCGCTACCGGGGCGCATGCAGTGGCAGGGTCGCTGGTGTCTGGATGTCGGCCACAACCCTCATGCCGCCGCCTACCTGGCCACTCGTCTCCACAGCCGTCGACACGCCTTAGGGGGTGACGAGCCAAGCGGGCGCCTGTGGTGCCTGATCGGTATGCTGGAGGACAAGGATGCCGATGGCGTCCTGGCTGAGCTGGCGCCGGTGGTCGACGGTTGGGTCCCGGTGACTCTCGAGGGGGCGCGAGGTCGCCCCAGCCAGGACCTGGCCGCGCGCATTGAACAGCTGGGAGGCGTCGTGATGCACCAGGCTGACACGCCTGACGCAGGGGCGGACTGGCTTGAATCGCGCTTCGGCGATGCGGATGACGTTCTGGTCACCGGTTCCTTCTTCACCGTTGCTGCCATACTGGCGAGGTGGGAACGTCAGAGGGAATGTCAGGGGGAGCGTCATAGCGACCGACAGACCGGAACCGGCAATGCCTGCGAGGGAGCGACATGAAATACGGAATGCGCGAGCGCGTTAGCGGAATCATCATCGTGGTGGCCTTGGGTGTCATCTTTATTCCCCTGTTGTTCGATGAGCCGGAGTCAGAGCAGCAGCGGCCCGAGCCGGTGCTGACCATTGACCCTCCAGTGGACGTAGAGCGCCGTGATGTGGCGGACCCCACGCCGCCCAGCACGCTGGGGGCCAACGAGTCAGCCTCATCGGGTGAGCAGCAGAACAGCGCCAATGCGTCCACCCAGTCACAGGTTGACCCGGGGCCCGCAGAGCAGGTGACTGCCGGCACCAACGCCGACACCGATCGCCAGAATGGGGCAGGCCAGGGCGCTTCGTCCTCTGCTTCCACCTCGTCTTCCTCCACCGACTCGCCGCGTCAGGAACCTGCTGAAGACCCCATCGCTGCCTTGGCGCGCCAGGCGGATCAGCGAGAGGGTCGCGCCGCCACGTCCGCGGTGCAGGGCGGTGAATGGGCCGTTCAGGTGGGCAGTTTCGGTGAGTCCGCCAATGCTGATCGACTGATGAACAAGCTGCGCGATCAAGGTTATCCTGCCTACTCGCGTGCCCGCAGCAACTCTCTGACAACCGTCTACGTGGGGCCTTTTGCGGCCTCGGAAGATGCCGAGGGGGTCATGGGCGAGCTCAAGTCTCGTGAGAACCTTCAGGGCTTGCTGGTCAAGGTGGATAGCTGATGCTTGCGACCTGGGTGGACTGGGTATTTGTGGCGGCACTGGCCTTGGCAGTGGGCGCGGGCTTCGTGCGAGGCTTGGTCAGGGAAGCGCTTGGCTTGGCGAGCTGGATCGTGGCGCTGTTGGCGGCGCGGATGTTTTCCGAGCCCGTTGCCGATCTCTTGGGCAATTGGATAGAGAGCCCGGACGGCCGCCTGATCGTCGCCTTCGTGTTGATCATCATCGTTACCATCCTGGTCGGGGGTATTCTGATCCGCATGGTGCAGGCAGCGGTGGAGTGGGTCGGGGCGGGGTTTCTTAACCGGCTCACCGGCGCAGTGTTTGGCGGGGTGAAGGCGACAGCCGTGCTGACCCTGGTGACGCTGCTGATCGGATTTACCCCGCTGGATCAATTGAAGGCCTGGCAAGATGCCAGCGTGCGCCCCCATTTCGAGCAATTGCGTGACTGGGGGCTGGGGCAGCTGAGTGACTTTGACGGGCGCTTGCCGGACTTCCCCGAGTCTCTGCGCGAGCTTCCGCAGCCAGACATGCAGACGCCGTCTCAAGGACAGTTTGAAGGGCACTCTCAAGGACAGTCCCCGGTACCATCTTCGCCGTCTTCGGGCGGTGAGGCAGAAGGACCTGCCAGCGACGATGCGAGCAGAGCAAACGGTACGGCGCTCTGACTTCGGCAGTGACAGACGACTCTTGCGCTGGCCTTGCGGCCGGCGTTTCACGGCAAATGAGGTAAGTTGAATGTGCGGTATCGTCGGCCTGATGGCCAAGCAGGCGGTTAACCAGGCAATCTACGACGCTCTGACGGTGCTACAGCATCGCGGTCAGGACGCGGCGGGCATGATGACCTGGAACGAAGGCCGTTTCCTGCTGCGCAAGAGCAATGGTCTGGTTCGTGATGTGTTTCACACTCGCCACATGGCGCGGCTCAAGGGCAATCTGGGTATTGGCCATGTCCGTTACCCTACCGCCGGTTCTTCCAGCGAGGCCGAGTCCCAGCCGTTCTACGTCAACTCTCCTTACGGGCTGGCGCTCGCTCACAACGGTAATCTGACCAACTCCGAGCAGCTCAAGAAAGAGCTGTTCTCGTCGGACCTGCGCCATATCAACACCAGCTCCGATTCCGAGGTTCTGCTCAACGTGTTCGCCCATGAGCTGGGCAAGCAGGGGCCGCACCTGGAACCTGGCGATATCTTTGACGCGGTGCGTCGCGTGCATCGGCGTTGCCGCGGTGGTTATGCCGCGGTGGCGGTCATCAACGGCGTTGGCCTGGTAGCCTTCCGTGATCCTCAAGGTATTCGCCCCGTCGTATTCGGTACCCGTGACCAGGGTGACGGCCAGGAAGTCATGATTGCGTCCGAGTCTGTTGCGTTGGACGTGGGTGGCTTTGAGCTTGAGCGTGACCTGGCGCCGGGCGAGGCCATCTTCGTGGACATGGACGGCAACTATCACACCCAGCTGTGTGCGGACCGTCCGGTGCTGGCGCCTTGTATCTTCGAGCATGTGTATCTGGCTCGCCCCGACTCTCTGCTGGACGGTGCCTACGTCTATGGCACGCGCCTGCAGATGGGCCGTAAGCTGGCCGATCGCATCAAGAGCGAATGGCCAGAGCACGATATCGACGTGGTCATTCCGATTCCCGACACCTCCCGCACCTCGGCGCTGGAGATGGCACAGCACCTGGGCGTGACCTACCGTGAAGGGTTCATGAAGAACCGCTATATCGGTCGTACCTTCATCATGCCGGGGCAGACCCAGCGCAAGAAGTCCGTGCGTCAGAAGCTCAATGCCATCGATGTCGAGTTCAAGGGCAAGAACGTACTGCTGGTCGATGACTCCATCGTGCGCGGGACCACCTGCAAGCAGATCATTCAGATGGCCCGCGACGCCGGGGCCAACAAGGTCTACTTTGCCTCTGCCGCACCGCCCGTGCGTTATCCCAACGTGTACGGCATTGATATGCCGGCGGCCAACGAACTGATTGCCCACGGGCGCAGCGAGGCCGAAGTGGGCGAGCTGATCGGTGCCGATCGCATCGTCTACCAGGATCTCGAGGACCTGAAGGCAGCCTGCCGTGAAGTCAATCCTGCTCTGGACGAGTTCGACTGCTCGGTGTTTGACGGCAAGTACATTACCGGAGACATCGACGAGGCGTACCTGGCCGAGTTGGAAGCGTCGCGTAATGACGGTGCCAAGCAGGAACAAAGTGCCGGAGATCACGCACTGGTCGGCATGCACAATCAGGACGATATAGACTGATAGCCAGCGCAGCGGGCCGGGTCGATTCCTGACCAGGCCCGGTGTCAGGGTCGTCGGCAATCAGTCAGGGAGAGCAAGATGCAGGATTCGACGCAGGATACGTGGAACATCGACACCCTGGCGATTCGCTCAGGGCACGATCGCACCCACGAGCAGGAGCACGGTGAGCCGATTTTCACCACCTCGAGCTTTGTCTACGGCAGTGCAGCCGAAGCGGCGCGCAAGTTTGGTGGTGAGGAGCCGGGGAATATCTACTCGCGCTTCACCAACCCCACGGTGCGCACCTTCGAGCGCCGCCTGGCCGCGATGGAAGGCGGCGAACGCTGTGTCGCGACCAGTTCTGGCATGGCAGCCATTCTGTCCACGGCGCTGGCATTGCTGTCCTCTGGCGATGAGATCGTGGCCTCACGCTCCTTGTTCGGGTCGACGGTCAGTCTGTTCGACAAGTATCTGGGCAAGTTCGGCATCAAGACCCGCTACGTCGAGCTGTCGGATCTGGCAGCCTGGGAAGCGGCCATTACGCCGGAGACTCGCCTGCTGTTTGCCGAGACTCCGTCGAACCCTCTCTCCGAGGTGGCGGACATTCGTGCACTGGCAGACCTGGCCCATCGTCACGATGCATTGCTGGCCATCGATAACTGCTTCCTTACCCCTGCGCTGCAGCGTCCACTCGCACTAGGTGCGGACTTGGTGGTGCATTCTGCTACCAAGTACCTGGACGGTCAGGGGCGAGCGATTGGTGGGGCTGTGGTGGGCCGTGACAAGGAGCTCGAGGAAGTCTTTGGCGTGGTCAGGACCTGTGGGCCGTGCCTTAGCCCCTTCAATGCCTGGATCTTTACCAAGGGCCTTGAGACCTTGAGTCTTCGAATGCACGCCCACGCCGCTTCTGCGCTGGCACTGGCACAGTGGCTCGAAGCCCACCCGGCAGTGGAGCGCGTGCACTACAGTGGATTGGAAAGCCATCCCCAGCATGAGGTCGCGCGTGAGCAGCAGCAGGGCTTTGGCGCGGTGCTTGGGGTTGAGGTGAAAGGGGGCCGTGAGCAGGCCTGGTCAGTGATCGATGCGACCCGCATGCTATCGATCACCGGCAACCTTGGCGATGCCAAGACCACCATCACTCACCCCGCCACCACCACGCATGGGCGGCTGTCCGATGAGCAGAAAGCCATCGCAGGGATTTCCGAGAATCTGATTCGCATTGCGGTCGGGCTCGAACATCTTGACGATATCAAGGCTGATCTGGCTCGCGGCCTGGACGCGCTGCGCTGATCGTTTTCGCTCTTGCGGGGGTCGCCTGGCCCCTGCAAGAGCAGATCCACTTCCGTCTCATGGACCGCTGATGCTTCCTTCCTGTCTGCGTCACCGTCCGTATCTTTCCAATGCTATTCGTTGAGCGGTATTCACTGCTCTGCCGTCCTTGTCCAGCCGTACTCTATCTAGCGTCGTTCTATCCAGACGAACCTAATATCGCCGTCTGGCACTCCGTCCTTACCATCTCTGGCTCCAACGTCGGAGCTGGGGCCTGGTCTGACAGCCATCGGGAGAGCCGATGGTGCTCGCAGCGTTTCTGTGTAGCTGTCCGATCTTTGCGCAAGCGATAACGCCGACGCAGCGTGAGGGCTCAGCCCCACGACAGACTCAGTTTTATTGAACCAATCATTCGGAATTTTTCCACGGATTGGCGCCTCAACATGAGTTAAGCTCGATTTCATCGATGAATCAGAGGACGCCGTCATGTGGCGCAATTCACCAAGGGGCTGGGGGCTTCTCGCCATTGTGTTGCACTGGAGCAGTGCAGTGGCCATCGTCGGGCTGTTCGCCCTGGGCTGGTGGATGACGGGGCTCGACTACTACAGTGAGTGGTATCACCTGGCACCTTGGTGGCACCGCGGCATCGGCGTTCTGGTCATGCTGATGATTCTGGGCAGGATAGCCTGGCGCCTGGCACAGCCGACGCCTGCCGCCCACGGGTCGCGGCTGGAACGTCGGGCGGCCTCCTGGGGGCATCTGGCGCTTTATGTACTGATGTTGGCGGTGCTGATCAGCGGGTACTTGATCTCTACCGCGGATGGCAAGGGCATCGAGGTGCTCGGCATGTTCACGCTTCCCGCGGTGATCAGTGACCTGCCTGAGCAGGCGTCACGGGCAGGGGTGGTGCACTGGTACAGCGCTGTGGCGCTGATCATTCTGTCGGCGGGACATGCACTGGCCGCCTTCAAGCACCACTATGTCGACCGTCAGGACACATTGCGGCGTATGCTCGATCCTCGGCTGTCACAGCAAGGACGACATGCGGCCGAATCGAAAGGTCGTTGAACGCGTTACGTCACTCACGCACGACTGACGTCATCACAAGGAGAAAGACATGCTCAAGAAGACCGCTATTGCCGCCCTGGCCGCTGGCTCTCTATTGCCCCTGGCGCAAGCTCAGGCCGCTGATTACGCCATTGATTCGGAGGGGCAGCACGCCTTTATCCAGTTCAAGATCAGCCACCTCGGCTACTCCTACATTCTCGGCAGCTTCGAGTCGTTTGACGGCACCTTCAGCTACGATGGTGAAGACACTGCCAGCGCCTCGGCGCAGCTCGAGGTCGACGTGACCAGCCTGACGACCAATCACGCTGAACGCGACAAGCATATCCTGAGCGGCGACTTCCTTAACGCCGACGAGTATCCGACGGCCACCTTCACCTCAACCGGGTTTGAGTCCACCGGCGATGGAGAAGGCGTGTTGACCGGCGACCTGACCCTGCATGGCGTGACCAATACCATCGAAATGCCGGTGACCTTGCTGGGCGAGGGCGAAGATCCCTGGGGTGGCTACCGCGCAGGTTTCGAGGGCTCGACCGAGCTCGCGCTGGGCGACTACGACATCGATATGAGCAAGTTCCCCGAAGCGATGCGCAGCCTTGAGCTTTACGTGACGTTCGAAGGCATTCGCCAGTAACACGCGGCGTCACGCAGGCTGTACGACGACCCCGGGCCCAGGCCCGGGGTCTGTGGTTGCGGGATAGGGTGAGCGCGCTGCGGCGTTGCTATACCATACGCGGCCAGACCTACCAATCGGAGATACCGTGCACCTAAGTTCCGACTCCAGCGCCTTAGGGCCAACCCTGTGGCGCAAGACCTGGCCGATGGCGATCGGGGTGCTATCGCTGCTCGGCTTTCAACTCGTCGACTCTGCATTTGTGGCGCGCCTGGGGACAGCTCCCCTGGCGGCGCAGTCCTATACCTTTCCCCTGTCGTTTCTGGTGATTGGTGTCCAGGTTGGCATGGGGATCGCCATTGCCGCCCTGATATCGCGCGCGCTGGGGGCGGGCGAGGCGGTGAGAGCACAGCGCCTGGGAAGCCTGTCGCTGATGATGGGTACGCTCGCCATCGGGGCGTTGGCGCTGCTGCTGTGGGTCCTGCAGACCCCGATCTTCAGTGCCCTGGGGGCTGACAGCGATGCGCGAGCGCTGATTCGTGCCTACTGGGCGCCACAGCTGATCGCGGCCTGGCTAGGCGCCCTGGTGTACTTTGGCTATAGCCTGTTTCGTGCCCACGGCAATACCAGCCTGCCTGGCAGCATGATGGTCCTGACCAGCCTGGTGAACCTCGCCCTCGACCCTGTGCTGATCTTTGGTATCGGTGACTGGCAGGGGCTGGGGCTGCCCGGCGCTGCCTGGGCAACGGTACTGGCCTTCGGCAGCGGCCTTGGCGTCTTGGCCTGGCAGCTGAAGGGGCGCGAGTGGCTCGCGTTAAAAGGCCTCGGCGAGGAGTGGCGAAGCTCTGGCAAGGCCTTTGCCAGTGTTGCCTGTCCCGCCATGATCAGCCAGCTAATGCCGCCGCTCGCGGCCATGCTCGCGATTTCGACCGTGTCGGGGCTGGGTGATGCGGCAGTGGCGGCCTGGGGCTTGGCCAGCCGCCTGGAAACCGTGTCGCTGATGGTGGTGCTGGCGCTGACCATGTCGCTGCCACCTTGGCTCGGACGCTGTTATGGGGCGGGGGACTGGTCTCAAGTTCACCGTCTGATGCGGCTGGCATTGAAGGTAGTCGTGGGGTGGCAACTGGCCCTTGGTATCGTCCTGGCGTTGGCCGCGCCATGGTTGGCCGGCATGCTGGCCGGGACGGAGGATGTCAGCCAATCACTGGCGACCTTGATGCATTTCATGCCACCCAGCTACGCCGCCTTGGGAGTCTGCATGCTGGTAGTGTCCGCCGGTAATGCGCTTGGCTGGCCGATGCGGGCGATGCTGCTGTCCGCGGCCAGGCTGTTTGTGTGCTATCTACCCTGTCTGTGGCTCGGGGTGATCCTGATAGGCGGGGTCAGCGGTCTCGGCATGGGAGCCGCGCTGGGTAACCTGCTGGCGGGCCTTGCCGCTTACCTGCTGTTGCGCCGCACCCTGTCGCGACCCAAGCGCTGCGGCACTGCGGTTTGAAGGGGTAGTAGATATTGCTTTTTTTATGTCGTTAATCGATTGATGTTTCTGCTGGGTATGTGAAAAACGTTCTCCTGTCTCGTGCATTAGGGTGAAAAAAGAATAAAACACTGGTTTGGCCCCTCTATACTCGCGTCATGTCGAGCCGCAGCCCGTAGCTGCGGCTCATTGCATCAACGGCTGGCATGACAGCGCCCCTGACGGGCGTGGCACCAACAATGAGAATAGAGGAGCGGCGACATGAAGGTATTGGTTCTGGGCGCAGGTGTGGTGGGTGTAACAACGGCCTACTATCTGGCACGTCAGGGTCATGAGGTCCGGGTCGTGGACCGCCAGCCTTCCGTTGCCATGGAGACCAGCTATGGCAATGCGGGTCAGGTATCCTTCGGCTTCTCTTCTCCCTGGGCTGCGCCGGGCATTCCACAGAAGGCCGTGAAGTGGATGTTTCAGGAGCACGCTCCGCTCAAGATCCAGCCCAAGATGGACCCGACCATGGGTCGCTTCATGATGCAGATGCTCAGCAACTGCAACCCCGAGCGCTACGCCATCAACAAGGAGCGCATGGTTCGCGTCGCCGAACACAGCCGTGCCTGCATCAATGCTCTGCGTGATGAGACCGGCCTTCGTTATGAAGACCGCCAGAAGGGGCTGCTGCAGCTGTTCCGCAGCGAAAAGCAGGTCGAGGCCGTCGGCAAGGACATGAAGGTACTCGAGCAGTGCGGTGTGCGTCATGAGTTGCTGGATGCCAGTCGCATCGCTGACGTCGAGCCGGCGCTGGCGCGGGTGCCCGGCAAGTTCGTGGGTGGTCTTCACCTGCCCGATGACCAGACCGGTGATTGTCACCTGTTCACCAATCGTCTGGCGGACTACTGCCGCGAGAAGCTGGGCGTCGAGTTCCTGTTCAACACCACCATTGAGCGGCTGACTCGCGTGTCTGGCAAGGTTGAGGCAGTGCACACCAGTGCCGGAGAGTTGACCGCAGATGCCTACGTCATGGCGTTGGGTAGCTACTCCCCATTCCTGGCGCGGGACCTGGACATCCGCTTGCCCATCTATCCGGTCAAGGGCTACAGCCTGACCTTGCCAGTGGTCGATGATGGCGGTGCGCCCCAGTCCACGGTGATGGATGAGACCTTCAAGGTAGCAATTTCGCGCTTCGACAACCGTATTCGCGTTGGCGGCACCGCGGAGCTTGCCTCCTACGACCTCAGCCTGGCAGAAAAGCGTCGTGCGACGATCTCCATGGTGGTGCGCGACGTGTTCCCGGAAGGTGGTGATCTGGCCAAGGCCGAATTCTGGACGGGACTGCGTCCCATGACCCCGGACTCCACACCGATCATCGGTGCCACCAAGTACGACAACCTGTGGCTCAATACCGGCCACGGCACCCTGGGCTGGACCATGAGTTGCGGCAGCGCTCAGCTGTTGTCTGACCTGATCGACGGTCGTGCACCCGCCATCGACCCCAACGGGCTGGCCGTGTCTCGCTACGCGGCGTGAAGCGACAACCCGCAGAGGAAAGCCAAGGCAAAGCGATAGGGTGAAAACCCTACCGATAGATCGCCAGGGCAGGCTGGTGGCGTAACACGCTACCAGACACAATGCCAACGCCACGACACCCCGACGGGCAACGCCCGCCGGGGTGTCGTCGTTTGTGAAGACGACGTATTCGGTGCAATGGCGTCTTGTGCCCCTAGCTTGAAAAGGGCAACCGCTGCCGACAGAGGTGAAGACAGGGCTCGAATCCGCGATCCCGACGGTATAAGCTGAAAAACACCAATTAAACTTAGCCTAAGCGGCAGGCCTCCTTCGGCAGACTTTCCAGGACACCTCGTTTGCGTCAGTCGACGTCATACCGATGTCGGGAGGGAAGGTGGCCCCCGTCGCCGGAGAAGGGGCGTGTCAGCGTGACAGTCTCCTGCGGTAGCCTGCCTGTACGGTAATTGTTGACCGGGTTGCCCACTCCAGGCCCGTGATGGCGCTAGATCAAATCCAGTGGGCTGGCTGTGCCAGCAAAACGCTTGCCGATAACATGGGTGTAGATCTGTGTGGTTCGGACATCAGTGTGACCAAGCAACTCCTGTACCGTGCGAATATCCTGACCGAGCTCAAGCAGGTGGGTGGCAAAGGAGTGGCGGAAGGTATGACAACCGACCCGCTTGTCCACAATGCCTGCTTGTTTCACCGCCACTTTCAGCGCCTTGAGAGGGACTGAGTCGTGCAGATGATGCCGACACAGAACACCCGAAATGGGATGGGCGCAAAGGCTAGTTGAAGGAAACACGAACATCCAGGCCGGTTGGCGGTAGGCACCTGGGTACTTCTTTCCCAGCGCAAAGGGCATCGAGGGGCCTACTCCCCGCGCGACATCTTCGCATTGCAGGGACAAGGCCATCTGTATCTGCTGAGTTAGTGCGGACGTCAGGGGCGTGCTCAGCAAAGTCCTGCGATCCTTGCCTCCCTTGCCGCTAACGATGGTCAAGGCCCCTGTATTGAAATCGACATCTTTGACACGAAGCCGTAGACACTCCGCAATACGTAGCCCACTGCCATAAAGCAAAGAGCAGACCAGCCAGTTTCGTCCCGACAAACATGACAGGATCGCCGCGACCTCGGCACGCGTCAGCACGGTAGGAAGCCTGCGATGCTGGCGAGCATGCTTGAAATTGAGGTGACCCAATTCGACACCAAGAAACTTGTGGTACAAAAATGCGAGAGCATTCAACGCAATCTTCTGCGTGTTGACCGAGACTCAGTGATCATTGGCGAGTGATGTCAGGAAGGCGCGCACCTCGGTTGCTCCCATCTCAGTAGGATGTCGGCGTTGGTGATACAAGATGAACCGCTTGATCCAATACAGATAGGTTTTTTCTGTTCGAATTCTGTAGCCACGCAAGCGTAGATCTCGGCGGATGGCCTCCAGAAATGGGCTCTTGCTCATGTGCAATCTCCCGAAAACGGTAGATCTATATTTATACAGCATGCTGATAAGCGTCCAGCCATCGTGCTTGGAAAGCAACAGAAGAAGGCACGATTTGTCCGCAAAGATTCAACAAGAAATACGGGTGATCAAACAGTTATGAGACTAATAGAATGTCGTGCATACTTTCGCAGGAATTCGAGAATGCCCGTATTGGCGCGCAAGGGAATGCGGGGATAGAGTGAAACTCTTAGAAATATGAAGAAGATATGAGGCGTGTAGGCCGATTCGTGCAGCGACAATTTCAGCACGCATACGATTAAAAATGTTAACTTTTAAGGAGCGTCTGTGCTATCTCGTGTAAATGGATTTTTGAGTAACAAAATCGAATTATCTGAAGGGGTCTCGGCAGATGGCTATTCCCTTGTTCTTAGAGGCATTCTTTATTTCATAACAGCATCCTGGATTTCTTTCTATCCAGCTTACCTATTATTAATCCATATGAAGGTTGAAGAATTCTTCTCATACGATGTATTTGTGGGTGGTTTATTCGAAATCAAGTCCTTTTTGTTTCTGGTGTTTATTCTTATTACTATATCTGCACTATACATGTGGGGGTTTGTTGTCATATTTAGGAAAGCAGTGATCTCAAAATCCAAAGGGATGTGGTTTTTAGGTGCTTTATTTGTTCTGGTTTCCCTCTTGTTTCATCTGGTTATGTTTTCAAGCGGTCTTTCATCTGGAAAGCTCGATAGAATCTTATGGCTATCGGCTTTAGGTTTTATTTTTTCTGTGGCTATCTCGTCCTATATGGCCAATCCACTAAAAAACGTCGTCTCAAACTGGGTTGCGCCACTATTAGGAATTGTTGCTAGCGCAACATTACCAGTTTTCTTTACTGATGTAACATCGGACATAGTGAAAACAGGTTTAGAAAATTTTAGGGTTGGCGGTAGTGTTCAGGCTTCAATTCACAAGGTGGAAAACGGTGACACAATAAAGGCAGGGAAACTTCTTTTACTTACTCCTCAATATGCCTATCTACGTGAAGGTGATAGTGGTTACATTTCTATATCTCGAAACAACGATACTTATGTGTCAGTGCAGTAAAAAGTTAACAAGCGCGTCAATTGTGGCTGGTTTTCCGCTGGCGCTTCAAACCAGCCCATTACGCGGGCGATAGACCTTGGATCAAGCTTAATGAAAATCCGTAACGAACTGCCCTCAGACGCTACTGCCATTGAAGAAGTCATTGTCACAGCATTCCAGAATGCGGCTCATACTGACCATACGGAGCAATTGATTGTTCGGGTACTGCGCAAAGCTGGTGCAATGTCCGTGTCCCTTGTTGCGGAGGACAGCGGCGCGGTCATTGGTCACGTCGCACTGTCTCCCGTCACCATCTCAAGTGGTGCTGTCGGATGGTATGGGCTTGGACCAATCGCTGTAGTGCCAGAACGGCAAGGAAGGGGCATCGGCGCTTATCTAGTGCGAGCCGGGCTCGATGAGCTGCGCTCACAACATGCCTCTGGGTGTGTGGTGCTGGGAGAGCCTGGCTACTATTCTCGCTTTGGTTTCGTCGCAGCGCCGGAATTGGTGCTACCGGGCGTTCCACCTGAGTACTTCCAAGCTATATCGTTTAACGGTTCGCTGCCCGCAGGAACAGTTTCCTACCATGATGCATTTTCGGCCAAGAGCTAACAATTTATTCAGGCCGAGCCGCTTCGCGGTTTGATACTTAGTCGTCCCATAAATGCTTATTTATATCCACGCCTTGGTCACCTCCGGAAAATTTAACGTAGTCAAAGGAACTCAAGTGAAATACTTGCCAATCTCACTATTCACCGTCTTGGCTAGTAGCACTCTAGCCGGTGCATCAAGCAGCAACAATCTAGATACTAGTCATTTGGTTCTTGTAAAGGAAAATCATGCGACAATAGTTAGATCCGGTATCGGCTACACTATGGATAGCTACATAGTATTGTTTCAACAACCGTATTATATTACCGTGGAGCGCAACGATAACAAACCTATTACCTTCGCCGAAGCATCTGAAATTGCGGCAGAGTACATTCAACCACGAGGCTGCACTGAACCGCTGTCTCGACGTCCAGATCTGGATGCATCAAACAGCGACAAAACTCAATGGATTATTGGAGTCGAGTGCTAGTGAAACTGGAGCTCATAGCAAATAATTCAAGCCGTCCGCTTCGATCATTGCGACCGGCTAAAGCTATCCCTTAACCATACCCTAGGCATCCGTAGTCAGGTGGTTAAACAATGTATTATGAACTATTTCTTATGTTTGAATGGGGCGGTGGGTGTTTGTGGTGTGGTAATGATATAGCACGAGAAAAATTCGATGTGGGGCCGCTTGAAGAAACATTGATACTAGCAGACGAAATTCTCCGGGAGCTAGATGAGCTATCTAGATGGCATGATACAGCTTTAGATTGGGAATATCCTCCTGATCCCAGCCCTTGGAATGAAGAAGAGTTTATGGCATTCGATAAAGCTGCTTATATGATGGTGGAAAAACTCAAAGCAGAACTTGGTCCCGAGTTTGTTGTAACGTATAAACCATTACCTGATGATCTTACCTAGCGACCGTAGGTATAGATCACCATTTTGTGTGTTTCTGCCGCGGTTGAAGTGCCCCCTCCTGATGGCTGCACTATGGTCTATGCAGCTCGGGAGGGGGCACTTCATACAGGCTCACACAAGAATTCACGACGCCCTAAACCCCGGAGCAAAACGGCCTGGTCGAGCGCTTCTTCCGGTCCCTGAAGTAAGAATGCATCTGGCAGCACCGGTTCGAGTCGCTGGGCCAGGCCCGATCGGTGATCAGCCGCTGGATTCGGTACTACAACGAATAGCGGCCACATCAGTCTCTAGGTTATGTGGCCCCCCTAGCACACCCGCCATTAGCGGCGTAGGGTGTGCAGAAAACAGGGGGGCACTACAGATGCTCTCGTTTTATCAGCATCTAGAGTAGTGTTGATCACACCATGATGCTCCATTTAGACCATAAGGAATGTTGAGTGAAATGTTTAGTTGTGGTGGCTCATCCGGTTACGAAAAGCCTTTGTCATTATTTGGCTAAACAAACGATGAGGCATTTAGAATCTAAGGGGTATGAGATTACTTTTCTTGATTTGTATGAGTCAAAATTTTCTCCACAGTTAACAGAAAGAGAAAGAAGTAGTTATTACACATCAAGATTTGATGAGTCTTTACTGTATCAAGAAATAGCACAGCTGAAGGCGGCGGAAGCGCTGGTATTGGTCTTTCCTACTTGGTGGTTTGAATTTCCTGCAATTCTAAAAGGGTGGTTTGATCGTGTTTGGGCCCCTGGTCATGCTTATAATCATGCACCTAATCTAGGTGCTATTACGCCTTGTCTAACAAATTTAAAGGAGGTCAGGGTAGTGACGACGCTGGGATCGGCTTGGTGGGTGGATAAAGTGGTACTGCGACAGCCGGTAAAGCGAGTGTTGAAAGTTGGATTGTTGGGAGCATGTGCACACCGTTGTAGTTTTAGAATGCTCTCACTTTATCGAAGTGAAGATACATCATTTTCTCGTGTCGAGTCGTTCGTCAGAAAAATTGAGTCGAAGTTTTAATATATATAGTGATTAAGAGAATATTTAGGGTTCATCTTCGGGTATGTGTCCGGAAATGCATGACGCATGACTAGGGGCGCGAGATGACACGTTACGCCAGATCACTCAGTATACTGGCGTCGCCTTCTATTTCTGTGAATCACATAGTCCGTGCTAAAGTGGCGGCAGCGAAAAGATCTGTGGCTTCATTCGACAGGGCTTGCCCAGGGGTCCGACCTATCGTTTTACAGCCAGCAGGACCTGGCTGACAGCGCGCTGGAGCTGAATAGGCGTCCACCAAAGCGTGTCGACTCAAAGCCCTGCATTTAAATGATGAGTGAGCTATTGGTGAAGTACCTTGAGGCCCCTCCATCAATCCATTGATCGTGTTGCTCTCAGAGCCTGCGTCCGCCATCCTATGTGCAGTGATACACGCTCGTTTCGGACGGTTTAGCTCGGTATTCTCAAAAAAGGGATAAAGTTGCATAAATGGAATACTTGAATAGATTAATTACGTTGTGTGAAACTGCCATCGCAGCCGAGCCCAAATCTGAATTTAGCGTTACTAGCTTTGATGAGGTGCCTGACATAGAGAAAGGGGTCTATATTATCAAAGAAGTTGGTGGGTGTGCAGATAGAACGTTTCAAGCATTCGTAGAATTTAAGAAAAAGAGGCTTAAGGCATGTAGCAAAGTCAATAGCCCTTCAGATGTTCTATATGTTGGCTCCTCAGCTACCGGCTTACGAAAAAGGCTAAGGCAGCACCTGGTTTATTGTCCTGACAAGACATACTCTTTACACATGTATGAGTGGTTCAACGGTCATTATGAAATTTGTATTCTTGAATATGAGGTTTCAATTGAAGTCCTACAACTCATTGAGGACTCGATTTCACATGATTTCCATCATGCTTTTGGTAAGAAGTTTGGAAATAACAAATAGGAAAGATTGGTCAGTCAATGTAACAACTAGTTGAGATCAGGTCGCAGCGTGTGTCACTTTGGCGATTTGTCGGTTTTTGTTGTTGAGTGAATACATGTCTTCTTGGCTGTCGCGTTGTTCATACCTTTAATGTAATCTTTTTGGAAAATACTTTTTCCCGTTGGTGCCTATGATAGGTAGGTGGGGGAATACCTTAGTTCGTATAAAACAGTATTTAGCTCAAGTAATTAAAAAGTTTTTTTCTTCTGGGTTGTTTTTACATGGATGAGTTTTAGATGACGCGGTTTTGTGTAGATAGTGATCAAGCTATGGAGTGAGTGTGCGTCAGAATATTTTCTACACTCATTTGTGGACATCAGGTCATGTTTAAAGGATGGCGGGTGCCGATGGTATTGCCCACTCATCAGGGATGACTGGCATCAAACCCTGTGATGCAAAGGGGGCTGCTTGCCCACACCTGACCATGGAGTGCGTGAGGGACAGGCTTATGGCACATAACGACAGCGATAAGAAAACCAGTTACCTGTCAATCGGTATTGCGCTGGGTATCTCCGTGGGCGCAGGGTTTGGCATCGCCCTGGGCAACCTGCTCTTGGGGATTGGACCCGGCATTGCCCTTGGGATCGCCATCGCTCTGGCGATGTCCAATCGGCGGTCCAGTAACTCCAGCAGACGCACGGAAGAGTCTGGAACTGAAGAGGGCCGCGAGGATGATGGCCGAGTCTAGGAAAGGCCTGGAAAGAAGTGGGTCATCGTCGAGAAAGCACCTCAGGGATTGGAGTGATAGATCGTTGTTCCTCAGGGCACTCCACCAGCTGCCGCGCCGTGTATTCTTCAGGCGCATTCCTGCAGCTCGGCGCTAATTTTTCTAAGCTGAATAGGCATCACCGTGTGCAATCATCATGTGGCTAAGGACGGGTGGTTCTTAGTTCCACACTAGGCCGGCGATCAGTTTGTGCGGTACAGCCAAGTGTGCACTCGGTGCACTCAGGCTCCGGGAGGTGGAACATGGTCAGGCACTCTAGGATTCTGGGATTCTGTTTCTCGCTTTGGTTGCTCGCTGTTTCGTCGGTGGCCCTGGGCGCCAGCCTGCCAGCGGAGGAGGGCAAGGAGGCTGTTGAATCGCAGTGTTCGGTGTGCCATCCGGTCAGTCGCATCAGCCAGAGTCTGGGCTACCACCGAGAGGGTTGGCTCGCGTTGATGGGGACCATGGTGGATCTCTCGGGTGATCCCGCCCGCCGAGACGCTATCGCCAGCTATCTGGCGGAGTACTTTCCTCCCAATGAGCGGCGTGCACCGACCCTGGTGGAAGGTGACACCGAGATCACGTTTATCGAGTGGGTGGTGCCGACGCTAGGCCAGCGCTCGCGGGATCCGGCCGAGGCGCCGGATGGCGGGATCTGGTGGGCAGGGCAGTGGGGCAATCTGGTGGGACGCATCGATCCGGCCACGGGGGAGATGCGCGAATATCCGCTTCCGCCTGGCAGTATGCCGCACTCCGTTACCTTGGGCAGTGATGGTGGTGTCTGGTACACGGGAAACCAGAATGGGACCATCGGCCGGCTTGATCCGCAAAGTGGTCATATCGACGTGTACGACATGCCGGACCCCTCGGTGCGTGATCCCCATACCGCGGTTTTCGACGATGACGGTATTCTCTGGTTTACCGCGCAGCAGGCCAATCGCATTGGGCGCCTGGATCCTGTCAGCGGTGAGGTAACGCTCGTGACTCTGCCTACCCCGGGGGCCCGGCCCTACGGCATCAAGATCGACGCCGAGGGTAACCCCTGGGTGTCCTGCAATGGCAGCAACTGTCTGGTGCAGGTCGATCCCAAGACCATGGCGCTTGATGAAGTTGAGCTTCCTCACCAGGGCACTACGGTACGCCGGCTGGATATCGCCGAGGACGGCATGATCTGGTACGTGAATTCGGGGAGGGGGCGACTGGGGCGCTACAACCCCCGCAGTGGCGAGGTACGAGAGTGGCCGTCGCCAAGCGGTGAGCGCTCTCATCCCTACGCGATCGCGGTGGTAGACGGTGTGGTCTGGTACAACGAATCGGGCATGCGTCCCGATGCCCTGGTGCGCTTCGATCCTGCCACCGAGGCCTTCCAGAGCTGGCCGATCCCGTCCGGCGGTGTCTACGCCGGTATCGTGCGGCATATGCGCCCGACCCTGGACGGTGACCTGCTGATTCATCAGAGCGCCACCAATCGCATCATGCGTGTCGACATCGGAGACTGATGGCTGCCACTGGCTTTCATCAGATGAGCGATCACATGGATACCCCGACGGCCCCCGTTGGGGTGTCGTCGTTTATGGGGTGAGAAAACCAAGGATTGTTACCCGTTGTCGTCAGATCGAAGATGTAGGTCTATGCTGAAAAGGTAAAGTTTACTTAGGGTGGTAGGGGCCTTTGGGCGGGTGGTCAATCCGGCGATAACAGCAAGAAGAACTTGGTAGAAAGTTATTTTGAGGCAACCGGTGGGGTGATGGTCCTCGGCGCTGGTGTTTGCTTTAGCACGGTGACGATGCTGCCGTTTTCGGCACTGGCACGGTGGGGCGTTTACTGCTGAGCGCAGGTAAGCTGACTGCGTTGGCCCCTTGGCGATCATCGCCTGCCAACCATTGCCAGTCATGCGTCTCGGGACAGCCGCGGCAGAGGAGCTGAGGCGTTGAGCAGGAAAGGTGGAAAGGAGCTGAGGTTGAGAGAAGAGAGAAGAAGAGGAGGGAAGATGACGATGAAGGTGGTCGCGAGCCGGGCCCACATCTCTGAATACCCGGATCCCATTGCCTTCAAGAGCGGCGATGAGGTGCTGCTGGGTGACGAGGATACGGAGTATCCGGGCTGGGTGAGAACCACCACCCAGGATGGCAAGGTCGGTTGGGCGCCTCTTGCCTATCTCGAGGCGACAGACGACCCGCAAAGGGGGATCGCCACAAGGGACTATGACGCCACGGAATTGAATACTCAGGTGGGTGAGCGCCTGCACGTGCTGGATCAGCTGATGGGATGGGGCCGTGTCGAGAATGCATTGGGGCAGGTGGGATGGGTTCCTCTGAGCACAGTGGAGGTCTTGATGGGCACGGATGACGGAGATTCAGGGAAATGACGCCTGTGGTGCAGGAAGAAATCTCCGGTTGTGGCATCGCCGCTTGCGCCACCCTTGCCGGTATCGACTACGCCCAGGCGAAGGTTGAGGCGAACGCGCTGGGGATCTTCGCCGAGGATCCCACGCTGTGGTCCGGCACGGATCATGTTCGGCGCCTGCTTAAGGCATTGGGTGTTGAAGCGGCAGCCGGTGAAGCGCCGTTCAGCGGTTGGGACCAGCTTCCCGACAGGGCCCTGCTGGCAATCAAGTGGCGCCTGGAGAGAGGCACGCCATTTTGGCATTGGGTGGTGTTTTACCGGCGGGACGGGAGTGCTGTCGTGCTGGACTCGAAGAAGTCGCTGGTCCACCACGTACGAACCGACTTCGGGCGCATCAAGCCGAAATGGTATATCGAGATACCGGCATAACCCATCTGTCGGTCGCGGGGTAGCTCACTCCTTGCCAAGGAATACGATGGTATGAACATCCGAATAAGACGGGCAGAGCCCGAAGATGCTGAAGGCCTCAGGAGCCTCTATGAACGAGCCCCTGTCTTTGCCGATACCTTGCAACTGCCATTTCCCAGCACCCGTCTGTGGAAGGAACGCCTGGCGTCGTTCGATGAGCACTTCCACTTCCTTGTGGCGACGCTCAACGATGAGCTTGTCGGTAGCCTGGGGCTCGAGCAGTGTCGCTCTCCGCGAAGACGTCATGTGGCGACCTTCGGCATGGGGGTGAGAGACGATGTCCAGGGACAGGGGGTGGGCCGAGCGCTGATGGCCAGCATGCTGGATCTATGTGACAACTGGCTGGCAGTGACACGCATCGAGCTCACGGTCTACGTCGACAATCCGCGAGCGGTTGCCCTGTACCAAGGATTCGGCTTTGACATCGAGGGCGAGTCGCGACATTTTGCCTTCAGAAACGGGACCTACGTCAGCGCCTACTTCATGGCCAGAGTAACCGATCAGACAGCCCAAGGAGACCTTCCCCGGTGAGCCCTATTGCCGCTACCCCCACGCCACCCTACTATGCGGTTATCTTCACGTCCCTACGTACTGCCGGCGATCACGGCTATGCCCACATGGCGGACAAGATGGTCGAACTGGCCGCGCAGCAGCCGGGTTTTCTTGGCATCGAATCGGCCCGTGAGGACGGCGAAAATGGCCTCGGCATCACCGTATCCTACTGGGCCGACCTGGCGTCCATCCGCACCTGGAAGGCCCAGCTCGATCATCGTCAGGCCCAGGTAATGGGGCGCGAGCGCTGGTATGCCAGCTACAGGGTCCGAGTCTCCCGGGTAGAGCGGGAATATGGTTTGTGACACCGCTAGGTGCAGGCGCCGACGCAGGCGCTATCACGTTGTCGGGCGCTGACAGAGAGAGGCCACGGTCCATACTCGGCCCCTCTATTGGCGGTGTCGCCGCGGTGTCAGCATCAACGGGCGAACTGACTCAGCGGCAGGTAGTCCAGGCGTTGACCGGGCACCACCTGAAGGCCCGGTGGTACCACCAGATAGCCGTCGGCGTGGGCGGCACATTTCAGCATATTGGAGCCTTGGGCGCCGGCGATGCGTGCCACCGGGGCCACATCGCTGTGGTCGAGATATACCCTCAGCAATTGGTGGCGTGCTGGATTGGCGCGGAAGGTAAACCCTGCATGGACGGGAAAGCGGGCGAGGGGCGCTAGGTTGCGCCCTTGCAGCCGCTGCAATAGCGGCAGCCCGAGCAGGTGCCATGAGACCAGCGCTGCGGTGGGGTTGCCGGGCAGTCCCAGCAATGGGGTGCCGCTAGCCTGGGATTCGCCGATGTAGCCCAGGGTAAAGGGCTTGCCCGGCTTCATCGCCACGCCACTGAGGCTGATGCCGCCAAGTTGCTTCAGGCAGGGCCTGACATGGTCTTCCTCACCCACGGATACGCCACCGGAGCAGACGATCAGGTCTGCCTGGCGGGAGGCATAGCGCAGGGCGTTCTCGAGGTCCTGACGGGTGTCTTCGATGTTACCCAGATCCACCAGCTCGACATGCTGGTCCTGCGCGAGGGCATGCAGCATCTCGGCATTGGAGTTATAGATCTGCCCGGGCGACAGCGCCTGCCCCGGGTTGACCAGCTCGGTACCGGTGCTGATGATCGCCACACGCAGGCGCGGACGGCAGGGCACATCGGTCAAGCCCTGCGCTGCCAGCAAGGCCAGGCGAATGGCGTCCAGACGTTCACCGGCGTCCAGCAGTGGTGCGCCCTCGCGTAGCTCTTCGCCGCGACGGCGAATATGCTGGCCTTGGCGCAGGTCCTTGGGAAAGTAGATCTGCCCCTTGTCGTCCAGTCGCACGTGTTCCTGGGGAACCACCACGTCGGCGCCATGGGGAATCGGAGCCCCGGTGAAAATCCGAGCGCAGCCGCCGAAGGGCAATGGTTCAGGCATGCTTCCAGCGGGCACTCGCAGCAGTACCGGTAGCCCCACATGGTCCTTGAGGTCGGCCAGGCGCAGCGCGTAACCGTCCATGGCGCTGTTATCGACGTTGGGTACGTCCATGCGGGCATGCAGGGACGTCGCCAGCACACGGCCTCGCGCGTGATGGCTGCGCACGCATTCTGTTCCCGTCACCGGGGTGGCCAGCGCAATGACCTGATCCCGGGCCTGCCACAGGTCGATGAGTGGGCGCGATTCCCTGGGAGTGTCGCAGCTGCAGGTGTCGCTCATATCAGACCTCCTCCAGACGGTGGTCCATCGCCTGCGAGGACTGGCGGCTGGCGCAGCGCTGGGGGTCGTTGACGACCATGGCCACAAAGTTGCAGGGACGCGTGCGCGCATCGAGCTGGGCCGCCAGTATCTCATCCCAGGCCATGGCGCAGGCCTTGGGGGAACCGGGCATGGCGAAGACCAGGGTACGGTCGATGATGCCGGCGATGGCACGGGACTGTATCGTCGAGGTACCAATACTCTCGAACGAGCGCTGGCGGAACAGCTCGCCGTAGCCTTCGACGACCTTATCGAACAGCACCGTCAGTGCCTCTGGGGTGTTGTCCCGTGCGGTAAAGCCGGTGCCGCCGTTGACCAGCACCACCTGGATATCTTCGCGCAGGACCCAGGCGCTGACCTGGGCGCGGATGCGGTAGATGTCGTCCGGGACCAGCGCCCGTTCGGTGAGGCGATGGCCGTGGTGGGCAAGACGTTCAGCCAGCAAGTCGCCGCTGCCGTCCTCCGCCAGGCCCCGACTATCCGACACGGTCAGCAGGGCAATATCCAGAGGAATGAAGACGGCGCTCGTTGACGTATGTGACATGCAAGGCCTCCGTGAAGCAGACAAAGGGTACGGGTGAGCAACCGTCCGGGAGCACGGTGCTTCGAGTTCAGCGCTTCGAGCTCGGCGCTTCGAGTTCAGCGCTGCGAATTAGACGCTTCGAATTCAGCGCATCAGCGGTCCGTCGGCGTCCTCGTCGGCGAGGGTGAAGCCTTCCACGCCAATCTCGCTTTCCAGGGCCAGCAGGTAGTGGCGCAGGGCCACTCGAGTGGCCTGCTCGGTCAGTTCATGCTGAACGCTTTCCTTCACCTCGGCGTAGGGCAGTGGCTGACGATCGAGGCGGGCATCGACCCACACCACATGCCAGCCATAGCGTGAGGGCAGCGCGCGGTCATGCAGTCCCTCCGGCAAGGTCTCCAGTGCGCGATCCAACTCGCTGACGGTTTGACCCCGCGCCACCCAGCCGAGGCTGCCGCCTTGATCCTTGGATGGGCATTGAGAATGCCGCTGGGCCAGTTCGGTGAAGCGCTCGGGGCGCTGGCGAAGGGTCTTGATCAGGGTTTCCGCCTGGGCCAGCTGGGCGTCTCTGGCCGCTACATCATCCGGGGCGGCCGCCAGCAGGATGTGTCTGACCTTGTAGCGAGCGGGCTCGCAGAAACGCTCAGGGTGAGCGGCGTGATAGCGCAGGCAGGCGTCGTCATCTGGTGCGGGAACCTGCAATTCCTGCTCCAGCATGACGGCAATGGCGCGCTCGTCGGGTTCATGCAGGGTGCCCGTCTCGATCCCCAGAATCTCGGCGCGCTGTCGCAGCAGGGCCTGGATGACCAGGGCGCGGGCCGCCGCCTTGGCGGCGGCCTCGCGATCCGATGACGGATGAAACTGCATTTCCCCGGCAATATCTGCCTCATCGATGACGGCGCCGCCAACGCGGATGCTCAGGCGAGGTGTGGCCGGCAAGGTTTCCAAGGGAATGGTCTTCATCATCAGGGTCCTCAGGCGCGTCGCCGCACGATTTGATAGCGGCGGCCCAGATAGCCAAGCGGGGCGCTCCAGGCGTGCACCAGACGGGTGAACGGGAAGATCAGCACGATGGTCAGTCCCACCAGGATGTGCAGGTGGTAGATGAAGCCAATGCCTTCGAGATGGGAGGCGGCACCCCCCTGGAAGAACACGATGGCCTGGGCCCACTCAGCCAGCTTGATCATCACGCCACCGTCCAGGTGGTGCGTGGCGGCAGGGATGGTCAACAGGCCCAGGGTGACCTGGACCACCAGCAGCACGATGATCAGGTTGTCCATGACGCTGGAGGACGCCTTGACCCGGGGATCGGTGAAGCGGCGGTGAAGCAGCATGGCGCCACCGATCAGGCAGGCGATACCGGCAAGGCCCCCCACCAGGATGGCAAACACCTGCTTGGTGCCAGCGCTGATGAAGGGCGCGTAGACCCAGTGTGGTGTCAGCAGGCCGACCACGTGGCCGAAGAAGATCACCAGGATGCCAACGTGGAACAGCGGGCTGGCCAGGCGCATGCGCTTGGACGACAGCATCTGGCTGGAACCGGTCTTCCAGGTGTACTGACCGTGGTCGAAGCGCAGCAGGCTGCCGATGAGAAAGACGCTGCCCGCCAGGTAAGGGTAGAGGCCGAACAGCAGGGTATGCAGGTAGTTCATGACAGACCTCCAGTGGGTCGAGAGGGCATGGCATCGGGAAGACGAATGGTGTCGGGCTGGACGCTGCCACGACGTTCGGCAAGACGCCTGCCTTCCGCCGAGGTCAGTGCACAGTCCTGATCCGATTCGGCCGAGAAGCGCACGGCTTCTTCTTCCCACACGGCGTCCAGGGCAGCAGGGGTGTTGTCGGGTGACTCCTGTTCGACCGCCTCGCGATGGGCATCCACCTGATCCTCGGCGCCGATCATCGCCAGCAGCGTGCCCGTGATGAGCGCCTGATCGCACTGCTTGCTCTCCAGGCGGGCGGTCAGCAGGGCCAGGATATGGCTGACATCGCCGATCCAGCTGGCGATGTCGTCGGCACTGCGGGTAGACAGGAATTCCAGTAGCAGTGGCAGGTGGTCGGGTAGCTCGCGGCTGTCCAGGGCAAAGCCAGCCGCCTCGTACTCGCTGAGCAGGTCGACCATGGCCTGGCCGCGGTCTCGGGACTCGCCATGGACATGTTCGAACAGCAACAGCGAGGTAGCGCGGCCGCGGTCGAACTGGGCGACATAGGCTGCTTGAACGTCCAGCAGGCGGGCATCACGCAGGCGATCGCACCAGTCAAGCAAGGCCTGCCGGGGGGCTCCCCCCGGCAGTGGCATGGCGGCAATGGCGGCCTTGACTTCATCGATAGCCGCGATCAGCTCTCGGTCGGGATAGTCGAGCAGCCGGGCCAGGGCACGCAGGCCCTGGGCGAGTGGCCCTTGAGTGGCGGCATCAGTCATGCTCGACCTCCGGATGAGCGGGATCGTACTGCTCAACGTCGACCAGGGTGGTGGTCTGCTTGCGTCCGCCGAACAGACTGACATCGTCGCTTCCGCCCTGGCAGCCATTGCCGAAGGTGAAGCCGCAGCCGCCACGCTCCGGGAAGGCCTCGCGGGCCAGTTCGCGATGGCTGGTCGGGATGACAAAGCGGTCCTCGTAGTTGGCGATGGCCAGGTAGCGATACATCTCCTCGACCTGGGCCACGCTCAGCTCGACTTCGTCCAGTACGTCGAGGCGAGCCTCGCCATCCACGTGCTTGCCACGCATGTATTCGCGCATCGCCATCATCCGCTTGAGCGCTCGCAGCACAGGGGCTTCGTCACCGGCGGTCAGCATGTTGGCCAGGTATTTCACCGGGATGCGCAGGGACTCGACCTTGGGCAGCACGCCATCGCTCTCCACGTGACCGGCATCCACCGCCGACTGGATGGGAGAGAGCGGCGGCACATACCAGACCATCGGCAGGGTGCGGTATTCCGGGTGCAGCGGCAGCGCCAGCTGCCAGTCCATGGCCAGCTTGTAGACTGGGGACTCCTGGGCGGCCTTGATCACGTTGTCGTCGATGCCGTCACGCTTGGCCTGGGCGATGACCTCAGGATCGTGGGGATCGAGGAAGATCTCGCACTGGCGCTGGTAGAGGTCGCGGTCGTCCTTGGAGGCGGCGACGTCTTCGATACGATCGGCGTCGTACAGCAGCACGCCGAGGTAGCGAATGCGGCCGACACAGGTCTCGGAGCACACCGTCGGCTGGCCGGACTCGATACGCGGGTAGCAGAAGATGCACTTCTCGGACTTGCCGGTCTTCCAGTTGTAGTAGATCTTCTTGTACGGACAGCCGGACACGCACATCCGCCAGCCGCGGCACTTGTCCTGGTCGATCAGGACGATGCCATCCTCCTCGCGCTTGTAGATGGCACCGCTGGGGCAGCTGGCCACACAGGCAGGGTTCAGGCAGTGCTCGCACAGGCGCGGCAGGTACATCATGAAGGTGTTTTCGAACTGACCGTAGATGTCCGCCTGGATCTGATCGAAGTTGACGTCCTTGCGCCGCTTGGCGAACTCAGTGCCAAGAATCTCTTCCCAGTTCGGGCCCCACTCGATCTTTTCCATGCGCTGGCCGGAGACCAGCGAGCGCGGACGGGCCACCGGCTGGTGGCGCCCCCGCTTGGCCTGGTGCAGGTGCTGGTAGTCGAAGGTGAACGGCTCGTAGTAGTCGTCGATCTCCGGCAGGTCTGGGTTGGCAAAGATGTTCGCCAGCACCCGCCATTTGCCGCCGATACGCGGCTCGATGGTGCCGTCCTCGCGGCGTAGCCAACCGCCTTTCCAGCGGGCCTGGTTTTCCCATTCCTTGGGGTAGCCGATGCCCGGCTTGGTCTCGACATTGTTGAACCAGGCGTACTCCACGCCTTCACGGCTGGTCCACACGTTCTTGCAGGTCACCGAGCAGGTGTGACAGCCGATGCACTTGTCGAGGTTGAGCACCATGCCCACTTGTGAACGGATCTTCATTTCACTGCCTCCTGAACGCTGTCCTGTCCTTCCCCGTCCAACCAGTTGACGTGCTTCATCTTGCGCACCATGACGAACTCATCGCGGTTGGAGCCGACGGTGCCGTAGTAGTTGAAGCCGTAGGCCAGCTGGGCGTATCCGCCGATCATGTGGGTCGGCTTGGGGCAGACGCGGGTGACCGAGTTGTGGATGCCGCCGCGGGTGCCGGTCACTTCGGAGCCGGGCACGTTCACGATGCGCTCCTGGGCGTGGTACATCATCGCCATGCCGTTCTTGACCCTCTGGCTGACGACGGCGCGGGCGGCAATGGCGCCGTTGGCGTTGTACAGCTCGATCCAGTCGTTGTCCTCGACGCCGATGGCGCGGGCGTCATCCTCTGACAGCCAGACGATGGGGCCGCCCCGGGACAGGGTCAGCATCAACAGGTTGTCGGAATAGGTGGAATGGATGCCCCACTTCTGGTGCGGGGTGATCCAGTTCAACGCGATTTCCGGGTTGCCGTTGGGACGCGGCATCGCCATGGCCTTGGTGGCCTTGGTGTCGATGGGCGGACGGTAGACCAAGAGACTTTCGCCGAAGTCACGCATCCAGGCGTGATCCTGGTAGAACTGCTGGCGGCCGCTCACGGTACGCCAGGGGATCAACTCGTGAACGTTGGTGTAGCCCGCGTTATAGGAGACATGCTCGTCTTCCAGGCCTGACCAGGTCGGGCTGGAGATGATCTTGCGCGGCTGTGCCACCACGTCGCGGAAGCGGATTTTCTCTTCTTCCTTGGGAATCGCCAGATGGGTATGGTCCCGTCCGGTAATCTTCGACAGCGCCTCCCAGGCCTTGACCGCGACCTGGCCGTTGGTCTCCGGTGCCAGTGACAGGATCACCTCGGCGGCGTCGATGGCGGTCTCGATGCGCGGCTGCCCCTTGGCCGGGCCGTCCAGCTTGACGTGATTGAGGCCGCGCAGCAGTTCGACCTCCTTCTCGGTATTCCAGCTGATGCCCTTGCCACCGTTACCGATGCTTTCGAGCAGTGGTCCTACCGAGGTGAAGCGCTCATAGGTCTCAGGGTAGTTGCGCTTGACTTCGACCAGGCTCGGCATGGTCTTGCCGGGCACCGGCTCGCACTCGCCGCGCTTCCAGTCGAGCACCTCGGGCTGGGCCAGCTCGCCTGGGCTGTCGTGCTGCAGCGGCAGGGTGACCAGGTCGGTTTCCTCGCCCAGGTGGCCGGGGCAGACCTCGGAGAACTTCTTGGCGATGCCCTTGTAGATATCCCAGTCGCTACGCGCTTCCCAGGCCGGATCGGTAGCGGCGGTCAGCGGGTGGATGAAGGGATGCATGTCCGAGGTGTTGAGGTCGTCCTTCTCGTACCAGGTCGCGGTGGGCAGCACCACGTCGGAGTACAGGCAGGTGGTGGACATACGGAAGTCGAGGGTGGTGAACAGGTCCACCTTGCCTTCCGGGGCTTCCTTGTGCCACGTGACTTCCTTGGGCATGGCTCCACCGGACTCGCCCAGGTCCTTGCCCTGCAAGCCGTGACGGGTGCCCAGCAGGTACTTGAGCATGTACTCGTGGCCCTTGCCGGAGCTGCCCAGCAGGTTGGAGCGCCACACGAACATGTTACGCGGGAAGTTCTGGGGGTTGTCCGGGTCTTCGGCGGCAAAGGTAAGTCGTCCTGCCTTCAGCTCGTTGACCGTGTAGGCGGCGGTGGACATGCCGGCCTCAAGCGCGGGGCCCGCCAGTCGCAGCGGGTTGATCCCGAGCTGAGGAGCGGAGGGCAGCCAGCCCATGCGCTCGGCGCGCACGTTGAAGTCGATCAGGCTGCCGTCGTACTTGCTGGGGTCGGCCAGCGGTGACAGCAGCTCCTTGACCTCGAGCTTCTCGTAGCGCCACTGGCTCGAGTGGTTGTAGAAGAACGAGGTGCCGTTCATCTGGCGCGGCGGACGCTGCCAGTCCAGACCAAAGGCCAGCGGCAGCCAGCCGGTCTGGGGCCGCAGCTTTTCCTGCCCCACGTAGTGGGACCAGCCACCGCCGGACTGACCGATGCAGCCACACAGCACCAGCATGTTGATCAGACCACGGTAGTTCATGTCCATGTGGTACCAGTGGTTCATCCCGGCACCGACGATGATCATGGAGCGACCTTGGGTCTTGTCGGCATTGCTGGCGAACTCGCGGGCGATGCGAATGCACTGGCTGGCCGGCACGCCGGTGATCTTTTGCTGCCACGCGGGGGTATATGGACGCAGCTGGTCCAGCGAGGTGGCGCCGTCGTCCTCGCCGTCAGCACCAAGGCCACGGTCGATACCGTAGTTGGCGCACATCAGGTCGAACACGGTGACGGCCAGCACTTCCTTGCCGTCTGCCAGGGCCAGCTTCTTGGCCGGCAGGCAGTGGTGCAGCACCTCGTTGCCTTCGACATGGTCGAAGTGCTCGTGGGCGATACCGCCGAAGTAGGGGAAGGCCACCTTGGCGACGCTGTCATGGGCATCGGCCAGGGACAGGCGCAGGTCGACCTTCTGGCCGTCGGCGTCGAGTGACTCAAGGCTCCACTTGCCTTTTTCCTCGCCGCCATTTTCCCCCCAGCGGAAGCCGATGGAGCCACGGGGCACGACCAGCTGATCGCGCTTCTCGTCCCAGGCGACGGTCTTCCACTCGGGATTGTTGTCCTGGCCAAGCGAAGCATCGAAGTCAGCCGCCCGTAGCTGCTTGCCGGGCGCGTAGCTGCCGTCTTCCCGGGGCTCCAGCGCCACCAGGAAGGGCATGTCGGTGTAGCGCTTGACGTAGTCGGTGAAGTAAGCGCTGGGGGAGTCGAGGTGGAACTCCTTGAGGATGACGTGGCCCATGGCCATGGCCAGAGCCGCGTCGGTGCCCTGCTTGGCGGACAGCCACTCGTCGGTGAGCTTCGACACCTCGGCGTAGTCCGGGGTGATGGACACAGTCTTGGTGCCCTTGTAGCGCACCTCGGTAAAGAAGTGAGCGTCCGGCGTGCGGGTCTGGGGCACGTTGGAGCCCCAGGCAATGATGTAGCCAGAGTTGTACCAGTCAGCGGACTCCGGCACGTCGGTCTGCTCGCCCCAGGTCTGGGGGGAGGCCGGCGGCAGGTCGCAGTACCAGTCATAGAAGGACAGGCAGGCTCCGCCGATCAGCGACAGATAGCGGGCCCCGGCGGCGTAGGAGACCATCGACATGGCGGGAATCGGTGAAAAACCGATGATGCGGTCGGGACCGTAGGTCTTGGCGGTGTAGACGTTGGCCGCAGCGATCAGGGTCTGGGCCTCGTCCCAGTCGGCGCGAACGAAGCCGCCCATGCCACGGGCACGCTTGTACTGGTTGGCCAGGACCGGATCTTCGACGATGGAGGCCCAGGCCTCCACCGGGTCTTCGTGCTTGTCCAGCGCCCGTCGCCACAGGCTGACCAGCTCCTGACGGATCAGCGGGTACTTGAGGCGGTTGGCACTGTACAGGTACCAGGAGTAGCTGGCGCCACGCGGGCAGCCACGTGGCTCGTGATTGGGCAGGTCGGCGCGGGTGCGGGGGTAGTCGGTCTGCTGGGTTTCCCAGGTCACCAGGCCATTCTTGACGTAGATCTTCCAGCTGCATGAGCCGGTGCAATTCACCCCGTGGGTGGAGCGCACGATCTTGTCGTGCTGCCAGCGAGCGCGATAGCCATCTTCCCAGTCGCGGGTCTCTTCCCTCGTTTCGCCATGTCCATTGGCGAACTGGGGAGGACGCTTGGTCAGGTATCTCAGCCGATCGAGAAAGTGACTCATGGGGGGTCTCCTCAAAGGCCCCCTTGCGGGGGCCATGCTAGGCGGTCCTTATGGACTCGAATGTCACGGTCTGGTGGAGTCTTGAAGCTCAGAGCTAGCTCTCAACGTCAGCACTGAACGTCAGCCTTGAATATCAGTGCTATGCGTCCGAACCCTCTTTGGAATGGTCCTTGCTGCGGCCCTTGCAGGCAGGCCCGGCGTCCAGATTGAGTTCGATTTCCGCGCCCTTGCGGCTGTAGTAGAACCAGGTCAGGGCGGTACACAGCAGGTAGAAGACGATGAAGCCAAGCAGGGCGGCTTCCGGTCCGCCTGTCAGCGAAATCGAGGTGCCGAAGGACTTCGGGATCAGGAAGGCGCCGTAGGCGGCGATCGCCGACGTGAAGCCAATGGTGGCGGCCGATTCGCGCTCTGCATGGACCAGCTGTTCAGCGCTGGTCAGGTTGGGCATCAGACGCGGCACTTCCTTGCGGAAGATCGACGGAATCATCTGGAAGGTGCTGGCGTTGCCGACGCCAGTGGCGAAGAACAGCAGCATGAACGAGGCGAAGAAACCGTAGAACGCCATCGGCATGGTCTTGTTCATCAGGAAGAACAGCACGCCGATGACCCCGGCGATCATGGTCAGGAAGGTCCAGAAGGTGACCCGGGCGCCGCCGAAGCGATCGGCAAGACCGCCGGTCCAGGCACGGCTGAGGGCGCCGACAAACGGGCCGAGGAAGGCATACTGCAAGGCGTCGATGGCCGGGAACTGGGTCTTCGTCAGCAGCGGGAAGCCGGCAGAGAAACCAATGAAGCTACCGAAGGTGCCGGTATAGAGGATGCACATCAGCCAGTTGTGCTTGCGCTGGAAGATGACCGACTGTTCCTTGAACGAGGACTTGGCGCTGGCGATGTCGTTCATGCCGAACCAGGCGGCAACGGTGGCGATAGCGATGAACGGCACCCACACGAAGCCGGCATTCTGCAGCCACAGCATGCCGCTGTCGGACAGCGGTTGGCCGTCTCCGGTAAACATCACGAAGCTGCCGGTAGAAATCACCACGGGGACCAGGAACTGCATCACCGATACGCCAAGGTTGCCAAGACCGGCATTCATGGCCAGTGCCTTGCCTTTCTCGCGCTTGGGATAGAAGAACGCGATGTTGGCCATGCTGGAGGCAAAGTTGCCGCCACCGAAGCCACACAGCAGGGCAATGATCGCCATCACCAGGTAGGGGGTGTCAGGGTTCTGTACCGCAAACCCGATCCACAGTGCCGGCAGAATCAGTGAGGCCGTGGAGAAAGCGGTGAAGCGACGCCCGCCGAAGATCGGCACGGTAAAGCTGTAGAAGATGCGCAGCGTAGCGCCGGACAGTCCAGGCAGGGCGGCCAGCCAGAACAGCTGGTTCGGGCTGTAGTCAAAGCCCACCTGGGGCAGTTTGGCTACCACCATGGACCACACCATCCAGATGCTGAAGGCCAGCAGCAGACAGGGGATCGAGATCCATAGGTTGCGACTGGCAATCTTGCGGCCGGTGGTCTGCCAGAACGACTCGTCTTCCGGGCGCCAGTCCTGCAGCACGAATTTGCTGGGGGTAGAAAGCTCCGGCAGATCGGTGGATTCGCAGCGGTCGCGAGCCTCGATGCGTTCGGCTTTACGGATCGCGTGATGCATCCACAGCAGCGCTGCGGCGACCACGACGAACATCAGCATGAAGCAGCTCTGCCAGATGCCGATGACATCGTTGAGCATGCCGAAGGTCAGTGGCAGGAAGAAGCCGCCGAGTCCGCCTACCATGCCTACCGCGCCGCCCACCAGACCCACGCTCTTGGGATAGTAGACCGGGATGTGCTTGTACACGGCGGCCTTGCCCAGGGACATGAAGAAGCCCAGCACCATGGTCAGCAGGATAAAGCCGACCAGGGGCATGGCGAAGGTGAATTCGACCGGGCCACGCACTCCGTCGATGGTGTATTGGGTGGGCGGATAGCTCAGCAGGAAGGTGCAGATAACCGAGGCCAGGAAGGTCCAGTACATCACCCGACGAGCGCCGTAGCGGTCCGACATCCAGCCGCCGAGGATGCGGAACAGCGAGGCTGGGATCGTGTACAGCGCCGCGACGATGCCCGCCGCGCCCAGGCTGAGGCCGTAGACCTCGATCAGGTAGTGGGGCAGCCACAGGGCGAGGGCCACAAAGCCGCCGAAGACGAAGAAGTAATACAGCGAGAAGCGCCACACGCGCAGATCGGCCAGCGGCGCAAATTGCTCGGACAGCGGCTGGCGCACGGCGTTGCGGGAGCGACTGCCGGGATCTTCCTTGGCCAGCACAATGAAGGCGACGCCCATGATGGCCATGACGGTGGCATAGACCAGCGCGGTGCTCTTCCAGCCCAGTGCCAGGAGCAGGAAAGGGGCGCCAAAATTGGTCACGGCAGCGCCCACGTTACCGGCGCCAAAGATGCCCAGAGCGGTACCCTGGCGTTCCTTCTCGAACCAGGCGGAGGTGTAGGCGACGCCGACGATGAACGAACCACCCGCAAGGCCGATACCCAGTGCGCCGACCAATAGCATCGAATAACTGTTGGCAAAGGTCAGCAGATAGACGCAGGTGGCCGTGATCAGCATCAGCAGGCCGAACACCCAACGGCCACCGAAACGGTCAGTCAGTACGCCGAGGAATAGACGGCTAATGGAGCCGGTCAGCACCGGTGTGGCCATCAACAGGCCGAGTTGAGTGTCAGAAAGACCAAAGTCTTCCTTGATCTGAATGCCGAGAATCGAGAAGAGAGTCCAGACGGCGAAGCAGAGAGTGAAGGCCAGGGTGGCCAGACCTAGCGCTTGATTCTGCTGACGCCGCGGTACGGAGTCATGTTGAAGCATATGCTTTCCTCAGAAGGGGTGCCGGTTTGTCCCCTTAAACATTGCTACAATGTATCTGCAAGGCACTTGATTGTGATCAACAGAATGGGAGGGTATATCCAGCGTCGTTGATCTCTTACCTCCATGGGGGTATGCGGGTGTTTTTAAGAGATTCGTCACGTATCATCTGCCTCGAAACATAAATGAGACATTCTGATATTGGTTAGGTGATAACTCTCTTGATCTGGGTCAATAGAAGTGGGTGGTGGAAGACAAGACACGAGGGGCAGCCATGAACGGCGCCTTTTACCTGCGCCGCTCTCTAATGCTGCGCATGCTGGTCGCGATGGCCGCGATTGCCTGTCTGGCGCTGGTCAGTCTGCTGGGCTCGATCGTTATCGCCCAGAGCGCGGGTGGCTACGCTGATGCCATCAATCAGGCTGGGTCGCTGAGGATGCAGGCCTACCGATTGCTGTCGACCAGTGAATTGCTGCCTGCCGACCATCCCCGGCGCCGTTGGCAGCAGGAACAGATGGAAGCCACTCTTGCCAGCCCAGCCATTGTCAGTCTGATTCCTGGCGATGTGGATGACCCCCTGAGAGATGCCTATGACAGAGTGGTCGAATGCTGGCACGAAAACCTGCGACCCAATATCCATGCCTTTGACGGCGGCAATGCCTTTCGCCTCGATGACCAGGTGGCAGAGTTCGTCGATAAAGTGGATATTCTAGTTGGGAGTCTGCAAAAATATGCGGAGTCTAAGGTGGTCTTTCTGGAAGTTTTTCAGGGTGTGTCGCTGACCATTCTTGTTGTTTTTATGGTGATGGTGGTGTACAGAATTGTGTGTGGCGTCATGCCGCCTTTTAGAGATCTTATTCGTGTGGTAAATGGTGTAATGGTGGGTGACTTCTCCGGTAGAACGACCTACCGTGGGAATGACGAGCTTGGCCTCTTGTCGCGTACGATCAACAAGATGAATGCCAGTCTTTCGGAAATGTATGGGCAGCTCGAAAAGCGAGTGGCGGCCAAGACGCATGAGTTGAAGCGCAGTAATGATGCGCTGCGGATGCTTTACCTGACGGCGCGACGTTTGAATGGCGTGACGCCATTGACCCGTGAGGAACTTGAAGACGTCCTGCGTCAATTGGAGGCGGTCACCGACGAGGGACCGTTCGAGCTGAGGCTCACTACCGGTGGGGCCGGCAAGGAAATGATTCGCCTTGTGCCTCGGCCCGCGGCCCATCATCAAGCCGAGACTGCGACAGCGCGATCGGAGTCGTGCAGTCGCATGACATCTTCTCCATCGCCAGGCAGCGGCAATGAGTATGCGGTGCGCGTGCGCGAGGCAGGGCGCGACTTCGGCGAACTGCGGGTCCAGCAGCCCCCTGGGCACATGTTGGCACAGTGGAAGATCGAGCTGGTCGAGACCGTGGCAGGGCTGATCGCAGCGGCCCTGTCATTGTCGGAAAAGTCCGATGAGCAGCGCAGGCTGGCGCTGATGGATGAGCGCGCCGTCATTGCCAGAGAGCTACACGATTCCCTGGCGCAATCATTGTCCTACCTGAAGATTCAGGTGACGCGATTGCAGATGCAGCTGGACCAGCAGCGCCACGAACAGGTCGCGCAAGTGGTGGCCGAGCTGAGGCATGGGCTGAACTCCTCCTATCGTCAGCTGCGAGAACTACTGAATACCTTCCGTCTGCGCATCCACGAGGCGGGCCTGGAGGCGGCGCTGGATGAGACGGTGCAGGAGTATTCCAAGCGGGGCGACTTCGAGCTGACCTTGAAAGGGCAATGGAGCGGGCTTGCGCTGACGCCCAACGAAGAAATTCATGTACTGCAGATCGTGCGCGAGGCGTTGTCCAACGTGGCGCGCCACGCCAGGGCCCGCCACTGTACGGTCAGTCTTGCCGCAGAAGAGACGGGGCATTATCAGCTGTCGATCAAGGACGATGGGGTCGGTATCGGTCCCCAATCAGATCCATCCATTTCCCATGGGATGGCCATCATGGAAGAGCGGGCGAGGAGCCTGAGTGGAAAGCTCTCGGTCAATGGCATCAAGCCATGTGGCACCGTGGTGACCGTCCGCTTTCTGCCGCGCCTGCTGGTACAGCTACCTGTCGCGGTCAGCTGAACGTGTCGTCCGGCATAGGTCGGATGCACTCACTCAGGAGATTTGGCAATGAGCATGCTTCGATTGATGATCGTGGACGATCACCCTCTCTTTCGGCGTGGCGTTCGCCAGCTGGTGGACATGGACCCGAGCCTGGTGGTGGTGGGCGAGGCCTCCGACGGTGCGGAAGCGGTGCGCAAGGCGATTGACCTTCAGCCCAATCTGATCCTGCTGGACCTCAACATGCATCCGATCGACGGGATTGAGGTGCTGAGGCGGATGCGTGACGCTCGGGTCAAGAGTCGTATCGTGATTCTGACCGTATCCGATGCCGACGATGATGTGGTGCGGGCGCTCAAGGAAGGTGCCGACGGCTACTTGCTCAAGGACATGGACCCGGAAGAGGTGCTGCGCTTGATTCGCGAGGCTGCGCAGGGGCAGGTGGTGCTGGGGCCGCAAATGGCGTCCTTGCTGGCCAGCGTGGTCAAGGGCGAGCTGCCGGCGGGGGGCGACGATGGCATGTCCTGCCTCACCGCGCGAGAGCGAGATATCCTGCGCACCCTGGCCCGGGGGCTGTCCAACAAGATGATCGCCCGTGAACTCGACATCGCCGAGGGCACCGTCAAGGTGCACGTCAAGCACCTGTTCAAGAAGCTGGACCTGCGCTCCCGAGTGGAAGCGGCGGTGTGGGCGACCAAGCATGGCCTGGGCTGACAGGCGCTACTGGCATTGCTGCGCCGAACTGCATACGACAACGCCCGGGCTGGACCCGGGCGTTATCGCTTTCTCCAATGACGCCTTACCGCTTAGCGGTAGTGGCTAGGCGTCAGTGGTGTGTCAGCTATTGACCGCGGCAACCGCCTTGGCTAGGTAGGGCAGGTTTTCCTGAGAGAAGCCCGCCACGTTGGCACGGCCGGAGCGCACCATATAAATGCCAAACTCATCGCGCAGGCGATCCACCTGTTCCGGTGACAGACCGGTGTAGGAGAACATGCCACGCTGCTCGGCAATGTGCGCGTATTTCTCGCTCAGCCCGTAAGGCTTCAGTGCTTCGACGAAGTCGCGACGCAGGGTGTTGATGCGGTCACGCATTTCCGTGAGTTCCTCACGCCAGACGCCAGCGAGCTCGGCCGAGTGCAGAATTTCGGCGACGATAGCTCCGCCGTGGGCGGGCGGGTTGGAATAGTTCTCGCGGGCGACAATGGCGATTTGCGAACGAACGTTTTCCATCTCTTCGTTGTTCTTCGCGACCACGATCAGCGCACCGGTACGCTCGTTGTAGATGCCGAAATTCTTCGAGCAGGAGCTGGTGATCAGCACATTGTCGAGGTTCTCGGCCAACAGGCGCACGGCGTAGGCGTCTTCATCCAGGCCTTCAGCGAAACCTTGATAGGCGAAGTCCACCAGCGGCAGCAGGTCACGTTCCTGCAGCACCTCCAGCACCTGTTGCCACTGCTCGTGGTTCAGGTCAAAGCCGGTCGGGTTGTGGCAGCAAGCGTGCAGGACCACCACGTCGCCCTGAGGAATCTGCTTCAGGGCCGCCAGCATGCCGTCGAAGTCGAGACGGTTGTCGGCATCCACGTAGGGGTACTTGTGCAGTGCGATACCGGCGGCGGTAAAGATGCCGTGGTGGTTTGGCCAGGTGGGGTCGCTGACCCAGATGCCCTTGCCAGGCAGCTGGCTGGCAACGAAGTCGGCCGCCAGACGCAGAGCGCCGGTGCCACCGGGAGACTGGGTGGCACTGGCACGCCCAGCTTCCAGCACCGGTGAGTCCTGGCCCAGCACCATGGGCAAGACCACGGCACCGTACTCGGGAGCACCGTGTGAGCCGATGTAGGTCTTGGTGGTCTCGTTGTTGAGCAGCAGGGCCTCGGCCTCCTTGACCGCACGCATCACCGGAGTGTTGCCCTTTGCATCGCGGTAGACGCCGACGCCAAGATCGACCTTCTGGGGATTGGTGTCCTTCTTGAAGGCCTCGATGAGCCCGAGGATGGCATCCCCGGGAACCCGCTCAATCTTCTCGAACATTTAACTTGCTACCTCGTCGGTTCTAGCCGCTAGGATGAAATCGTTCTTGTGCAGGCCCTTCATTTCGTGGGACCACCAGGTCACGGTGACCTTGCCCCACTCGGTCAACAGCGCCGGATGGTGACCAGCCTCTTCAGCGATCTCGCCGACGCTGTTGGTGAACGCCAGGGCCTGCTTGAAGTTGCGGAAGCGATAGCTCCGCTCCAGTTGCATGATGCCATCGCGCTCGACGATCTGCCACTCGGGCAGCTGTTTTTGCCAGCTGGCGATCTCGCTCTCGCTGGCATGAGGGGCGTCCCAGCGGCAGGCTTCGCAGGATTGTTGTGACAGGGACGATGGGTGTTCGCTCATGGGATAGCTCCAAATGCTAGTGGTAGGGCAGAAATTGCCGGTCGTCAGGCGCGGGGTGTCCGCGCCTTGGGCGTGAACAGTGGGGCAAAGAGTCCTAGCGCCTTGGCCTGTTCCACCAGCGCCATCAGGTCCTGCTGGGCCAGTGTCTGGAGGTCGTCAAGACTGTCGAGAACATAGTAAAGCGGTTGCAGGATGTCGATGCGGTAGGGTGTACGCAGTGCCTCGAGGGCATCGAAACGATGCGTGACCGGTGCGTCGGAAAGCGCGTGGAGCGTCTCCCGTGGCGATGAAATGATGCCTCCCCCATAGATGCGTCGGCCCTCTGGCGTGTCCACCAGGCCGAATTCAACCGTCATCCAGTAGAGCCTGGCCAGATACACCCGATCCTTGGGCTCGGCTGCCAGGCCCAACCGCCCGTAGGTGGCGGTGAACTCAGCGAAGGCCGGATTGGTCAGCATGGGGCAGTGGCCAAAGATCTCGTGAAAGATATCCGGCTCCTTGAGGTAGTCCAGCTCTTCCGGGGTGCGGATGAAGGTCGCGACGGGGAAGCGCCGGTTGGCCAACAGCTCAAAGAAGGTATCGAAGGGGATCAGCGCCGGAACTGCGGCGGTCCGCCACCCCGTGGCGTCGTCCAGCACCCGATCTATCGCATCGAGCTGCGGGATATGATCGGTGGGCAGGGCAAGGCGCTCCAGCCCCTCCAGGTACTGGCGGCAAACACGCCCTTCGATCAGCGCCAGTTGACGCTCCATCAAGGTCTGCCAGGTGCGGTGCTCCGTCTCGCTCCAGTGGATCTTGCCATCATGGTCAGGAGTGTGGGCCTCGTAGGCCGTCGCTTTGCCAGAGACGGACGCATCCGCGGAGTGGTTCGAAGGAGAGTGAAGTGAGCCAACGAGAGGCGAGTGCGTAGACGGTGCGCTCATGGCGCCTCCAGATAATGGTGAGCGGAAAAGGCGAGTGTTGTCCTGCAACAGAGTGTCGGTCGAGTGCAGGCCATGTGCGAGGTGGGTGTGGTAGAGAAACCGGGTCGATCTGGTGACGAAGGGGAGGCGAGTGTAAGAAAAACGTGACAGCAGGGCCGCAATGGCGCTAGACGATGGCCACAGCTCGACCAAAGAGGCAGGTCCCGTGGGCAATGACTTCGATAAGCTGTAAGGAAAACGTGACAATGGAGGTCGGACGCCGTGACAGCAAACTTCTGCCCGTGGGTCTTCTGCCTATCGATAAGGAGCGCTAAGCCAGCATGCGCCTGAGAGTACATTGCCAGAACCGCGTCGGTATCCTGCGTGACATCGTGTCCCTTCTTGCCGACTACGGCGCCAACGTGGCGCGTGGCGAAGTGGGTGGCGAGCGTGGCAATGCCATCTATCTCCACGTGCCATTGCTGCTTAACGCGCAATGGGTGACGTTGAAGCCTCGCCTGGAAGACGTGTCTGGCGTCTTTGGCGTGCGCAAGGTCAGCCTGATGCCGAGTGAGCGTCACCAGCTTGAGCTCGAGGCGCTGCTTTCATCGCTGACAGACCCGGTCATGTCCATCGACATGGAGGGGCATCTGGTCGCGGCCAACCGCGCGGCGAGTCAGCTGCTGGGGGTGCGGGTAGATGAAGTGCCCGGCTTGTCCCTGGATCGATATCTGCCGGACTGTGACTTGCCCGATGTGATTCGGCGCAACAATGCCAGGGTCAACGGACTCAGAGTCCGCCTGAAGAACGCCACCTTTCTAGCCGATATCGCTCCGCTGCACCGTGAGCATCATGACGATGTCGAGTCATTGGCGGGGGCGGTGGTGACACTGCATAGCGCTGATCGCATTGGCGAGCGGATCTACCAGATACAGCGCCAGGAAATGCGCGGTTTCGAGGCGATGTTCACCGCAAGCCCCCGGCTTGCATCGCTGATTCATGAAGCTCGTCGAATGGCGCCGCTGGATGCCCCGCTGCTGATCTTCGGTGAAACAGGCACCGGCAAGGAGTTACTGGCGCGGGCGTGTCATCTGGCCAGCCCACGTGGGCAGGCACCCTTTATGGCCTTGAACTGCGCTGGCCTGCCGGAGTCCATGGCCGAGACGGAGCTGTTTGGCTACGCACCGGGGGCCTTCGATGGCGCCAGGCCAGAGGGCAAGCTGGGCCTGCTGGAGTTGACCTCGGGCGGTACCATCTTCCTCGATGAAGTGGGAGAGATGAGTCCGCGCCTTCAGGCCAAGCTGCTGCGGTTCTTGCAGGACGGCGGCTTCCGTCGAGTCGGCGCTGACGAAGAGACCTACCTTGATGTGCGGGTGGTGTGCGCCACTCAGCAGGACCTGCTGTCGCTATGCGATCAGGGGCTGTTTCGCCAGGATCTCTACCATCGCCTGAACGTGCTGTCCTTGAACGTACCGCCATTGCGAGACTGCCTGGACGGGATTCAGGCGTTGGCAGAGCATTTCGTCGACCGCGCTGCCCGTCAGATTGGCTGCCCGCTGCCCGAGCTTTCCGGCGCCGCTGTCGCGCGAATGGCCGGCTACGACTGGCCTGGCAATGTGCGACAGTTGGAAAACGTGCTGTTCCAGGCGGTATCGCTGTGTGAAAGCGGTCGCATCGAGCCGGAGCACCTGCGCTTGCCTGAGGGGCCGGCCTCTGGCGATCTGGACGGCATCGAGCTGGATGGCACCCTCGACGATATTCTGGCCGACGTGGAGCGTCGGGTGCTGGCCGCGCTGTATCCGCTGCATCCCTCCAGCCGGCAGTTAGCACGGCGGCTTGGCGTCTCCCACACCACCATTGCCAACAAGCTGAAGCGTTACGGGCTGGGGGGCACCTGAGCAGAGCGTGTCAGGATCCGATGACCTGGATCACGGCGGCACGCACCTGGGGATAGTGAACCTGTTCGTGACTTGCAAAGCCGGCGAGTTTACGCGCCTTTGCCTGACTTAGCGCAGGACTGACGATGCCACACAGAAAACGTGTGGCCAGTTCAGCGTCCAGCTTTCTGGGCGGTTTCGTTGCGCTCAGCGCGTCCCCTAATTCCGTCAACCAGGTACGCAGGGTTTGTTCATCGGCCGGCTTCGTCGGCGAGGCGGCGCTCAGGCTCGCCCGCTCCCCGCGGCAGGCCGAGCAATGTCCGCACGTTCTTGGCGCGTTGCTATCTCCAAACCAGTCCGCAAGACCAGCGCTGATGCAGGTGCTGGATTCGAATAGGGCCAGCATGGCCTCCAGGCGCTGAAGCTCCATGTCGGCACGGGTCACGAACTGCTGATGGAGTTCGCTGGCCAGATGCTGAGAGTCCACGTCGGACAGGACGCTATACACCTCAGTGATCTGCTTGCTCTCGAGACGAATCCACTGTTGCTGGTCGAGATAGTCCAGTGCCTTCAGCACTCTTGCCCGGGAGGTATCCAGGCCTCGCGCCTGGCCAAGCTGGTACAGGCGTTCAAAGTCCAGGCGATACCAGCTGCGCCCCTTGTCGGACGCCTCGATGATGGCCGACAGGAAAGCCCCTCTTTCTCCAGGGAAGCGAGCGAGAAGCGCTTCCTGCTCAATCTCGAGGCGAAAACGGTACTCGGCAAAATAGCTGTGGCTGGCGCGGATGATGCCCATCAGCTCTAGCTTGACCAATAGCGTCTTCAGCGGCAGTTCGCGAATATCCGTTTGCCGCGATAATGCATTGAGCGATAGCTCCCAGGTACCCGGCGCCGCCGCCAGATCATCCAGTACCGCCTGGATGCCTGCCCGGGGTGGTACATCGCCATGGACGAAGTTCTCGAGCACAGGGAGGCTCTCTCGACCGGCGAGCATCAGGCACTCGGCGCGGGCACCGTCGCGGCCTGCTCGACCAATTTCCTGACTGTAGTTTTCAATGGATTTGGGCAGGTCGAAGTGCACGACGCAGCGAATGTCTGACTTGTCGATGCCCATACCGAAGGCAATCGTGGCAACGATGATCGGTAACTGGCCCGACATGAACGCCGCTTGAAGCTGGGCGCGGGTGTCTGCGTCGAGGCCCGCGTGGTAGGCAGCCGCTTCCAGGCCGGCGGTCTTGAGATAGGCGGCGAGCCGCTGTGCACTTTGCTGTAGCGTGACATAGATGACGGTGCTGCCATGTTCCCCATGGGCCTGGTCGCGCTGGGCGATCAGCCAGCGGGCAAGATATAGGGGCCGTTCATCGGCGGGCACGGGAGCGATGGTGAGGTCGAGGTTCGCGCGATAAAAGCCTGTGGTGATCACGTCTTCACGGGCAATGGAAAACGCGGCCCGCATGTCGTCAATCACCTTGGGCGTGGCGGTAGCGGTCAGCAGCAGCACCTGAGGGATGCCGAATTCATGACGGTAGTGCGGCAGCTTCTGGTAGTCGGGTCTGAAGTTGTGTCCCCATTCCGACAGGCAGTGCGCTTCATCAATGACCAGTAACGATACCCGTACGTCCTGCAAGAAATGGCGAAAGCGCTCATTCTTCAAACGCTCGACCGATACCATCAGCACACGCAGGTGGCCTGATCGAGCCGCCGACATGACCTGCTGCGTTTGCTCTGGCGATTGACTGGAGTCGATGCTGGCAGCAGCGATACCGCGCTGTTGCAAGGACGCGAGCTGGTCTTGCATCAGCGCCAGTAGCGGCGACACGACCAGCGTCAGATGAGGAAGGTGCAGGGCGGGCAACTGATAGCACAGTGACTTGCCGGAGCCGGTAGGGAAAATGGCGGCAGCGCTGCGACCCGCGACAAGGGCGTTGATCGTCTCGCGCTGGCCGGGACGAAACTCACGATATCCAAAGACCGATGCCAAGGTGTCATCGATGCGGGGAGAGGCAGAAGGCAATATGGGTAGTCTCTAATATGTGGCCTTGTCACCCAGCGGACAGGGAGGGGTGACGCGGCGGTATTCGCAGGGTGACAGGCTACCGTGTTGTGGGCCGTGGATGAAGTACAGGTTGGCAGTCGGCCCGCAGCAGTGACACCGTGGGAACACGCTGGGCAACACTCGCTAGCGTACAGAAAGGGCCGAGGGTTAATCGCTACGCTGTGGGCTCCAGCGCTGGATGACCCGGTTTCGCCCCTGCTGTTTCGCCTCCACCAGGTTGGCGTGCACCTGCTGCATCAGTTGGGCGCCGGTGACTCCTCTCTGATAGTCGCTGACCCCCACGCTGACCGTCACCTTGTGCCGGCCGATACCGAAGTCATGGCGTGAGATGTTCTCGCGCAGGCGCTCCGCCAGCTCGCGCCCCCGGCCGGCGGGGGTCATGGGCAGCAGCAGGGCGAATTCATCGCTGCCCATGCGCGCCAGATAGTCCTCCTGACGTAGCTGGCTGGAGGCCAGCGCGGCGATCTGGCAGAGCACGCGATCGCCAAGCCCTCGCCCCCAGGTGTCGTTGATCAGGGCGAAATGGTCCAGGTCGACGAACAGCAGGGATAGCGGCACGCCGTGGCGGTTGGACATGGACGCTGCCTTGTCCAGTTGGCTGACCAGCGAGCGTCGATTGGCCAGTCCTGTCAGCTCATCGGTGCCAGAGAGGTAGCGCAGGCGCTGCTCTTCCGCGACCTGATCTTCGATGTCGATGAGCAGCCCATGCCACAGAATGCTGTCGTCACGGCGCTCCGGCAGGGCCTCCAGGGAGTACCAGTGGGGGTTGAGTTCGCCCACGGGCAGGCGCAGACGAGTGGACACGGGAGACAGCCAATGGGCGGAATGTTCGATGGCGCGGATGAATTCTCCGTAGGCTTCCCCCAGCAGATCGCCGAGGCGCTGGCGCACGTCATTGACAGTGGTCAGGGGAGCGAGCCGTCGGGTCATCGGGTCGTCGCCAGTCAAGGCCGGAAGCTGCAGACGACCCCTGGCGTCACGTTGAAGAGTGAAGAGCACGCCGGGTACGCGCTGTAGGCAAGCAAGACGCTGCGCATCGGCATGCGTCTTGGTCGCGGAAGTGTTAGCGCAGTCATCCATGGTCAGGCAGTCCTTGGCCGCAGGAAGAGTGATCAACCCGAGGTATCGGGCTTAACTCACCATCTTAAGGACTAGCCGAAAGGGGTATATCAGCCTTAAGGGCTAAGAAAAGACGACGTTTTTCTGCACTTACAGTTGCACGGTATCTTGGTGCTACGGTCGACAGTGACAAATGTGTATGTAATACAATGTTTTACATGAGTTTCTGGCGACGATCCCAGGCGCGCTACGAGGCTCGTCAGCGCCAATTCGGCTGTGCTGTTGCAGTAGTCACTAGGCACGTTCTCGTGCTCCGTCCTTCCTAAGGCTTAGGTAAGAGGAATGAGGTGATGGTCTGCAGCCTGTGCCAATTGATGTCCCAGGCGTTCCAGTGGATCGCCACCGTGGCGCCAGAAATGCCAGAACAGCGGCACATCGAGATGCCAGCCGTCGACCACGTCGACCAGCGTTCCCTCAGCCAGCTCTCGCCGGGCTTGAATGTCCGGCACCAGACCAAAGCCCAGACCCGCCTTGGCCAGTCCTAAGAATCCCTCGACGCTGGCACAGCGATGGTGAGGGAAGGGCCCGGTGACGCCCTGGGCATCCAGAAAACGGTGCTGAAGCTGGTCGTTGGGGCCAAAGATGATGGCCGGGCAGTGCTGCAGTGCCTCTGCGGTAGCGCCTCGAGGACAATGGCGTGCAAGAAAGTCGGGGCTCGCCAGCGCTCGGTAGCGCATGGCACCGAGTGAAATGACGCGTGCTCCCTGTACAGGGGTGTCGCTGGCACACAGGCAGGCGGCGACTTCCCCCTTGCGCATGCGCTCAAGCCCCACGTCCTGGTCTTCAATGACCAAATCGAGGGTGATGGCCTGATGCTTGAGATAGTCGCCCACCGCCTGGGGCCACCAGGTCGCCAGGCTATCAGCGTTGATCGCGATGCGCAGCTGTCGATAGCCGACGGTCAGCGAGGGCGCCTCCTCGACAAGCTCCGCCTCAAGCAGGCGAACCTGCTGGACGTGGTTGAGCAGGCGCCGGCCCAGCCCGGTGGGGGTAGGGGGCGTGCCGCGGATCAGTACGGGCTGTCCCAGGCGTGCTTCCAATAGCTTGACGCGCTGTGACACGGCGGACTGTGTCAGTCCCAGCGCTCGGGCGGCGCGTTCAAAACCCTGATGCTCGAGTACCGCGGCGAGGGCATTCAATAACTTGTAATCGAGCATGGGTCTCCCTGGAAGCGTCGCTGCGACATTAGAATTTCTAATGAGGTAGTCGGATAAGTTGTTTCTCTAATTCTAGCGCGCTCCTTACCCTTGTCTACCTGGGTGGCTTGCACCCGGATCTATATGGCTTTCGTTGCGCGGCATGCCGGCCTTGTCGCGCCCCGCCTTGCTTGACTTGGCGATGGATGCGATCAGCGGTGTTGCCCTTGATAAGGAGTTTTCGGCATGTGGTTGTCAGTGTTGCAAGGCGTGGTAACTGGCGCAGGCTTGATCATCGCGATTGGCGCGCAGAACGCCTTTGTCCTGGCCAAGGGGCTTCGGCGCCAGCACATCTGGTGGGTTGCCGGCATCTGCGCCCTGTGCGATGCGCTATTGATCGGTCTGGGGGTTCTCGGGCTCGGCGCACTGATTGCCCAGAGCGAGGGAGCGATGTGGCTGGCGCGTATCGGAGGTGCAGGGTTCCTGGTCTGGCAGGCGTGGCTGGCCTTCAAGCGCGTCATGCATCCGCGAGGGCTGAAAGCCAGCAGGGACGCCAGCACCACGTTAGGCAGCGTGATTGTGGCCACCTTGGCAGTGACGCTGCTGAATCCCCAGGTGTATCTCGACACCCTGGTGATGCTGGGAGCCATCGGCTCACTGCAGGACAGCCCGTTGGGCTTCTACATGGGGGCGACCCTGGCATCGTTCACCTGGTTTTTCGGATTGGTAGCACTGGCCCGCGCGCTGGCGCCTCGGTTGACCAGTCCACGCGCCTGGCAGTGGGTCGATGGCGCTATCGCGGCGGTGATGCTGTTGGTGGCGTGGCAGATCCTCATCTTGGATCCCGCCTAGTGCCAGGTCGTCAACTGTCAGCGTTCCATGACGGCCTGTCACGCTAGCGTTACGCAGGGCCTGCGCAAGACTGAGGGCTGTCAGGCCAGCGCTACACCCGGCGGCTCTTCAGGGGAGCCTGGGCCGCCAGACAGCTGGCAGCCCGCCGCTCGGAGGCATGTGGCTCAGAGGAGGGGGCGCCTAGGATAGATGCATGGGTTCGGCTCTTACGAACACCACCATGACACTATCGGAGGCACACATGACCGCAGTAGCTCCCATTGACATACATAACCCTATCGGCACCCATGGTTTCGAATTCGTTGAGTACAGTGCTCCCGACGCGGAAGGAATAGCGGCCTTGCGTGAGCTGTTCGTGGCGATGGGGTTCACGGAGACCCGGCGCCACCGCAGCAAAGGCGTCAGTCTGTTCCAGCAAGAGGGCGTCAATTTTGTACTGAACGCGGAACCTGACAGCCATGCGGCGCGCTTCGCCCAGCAGCATGGGCCCGGTGCCTGCGCCATGGCATGGAAGGTCGCTGATGCCCGACAGGCGCTGGATTACGCGGTGGAACGAGGGGCGCGTCCCGTTGATGTCCCGGTGGGGCCTGGGGAAGTGGGTATTCCTGCCGTGGAGGGAATCGGAGGTTCGCTGCTCTACTTTGTCGACGAGCGAACCGATGAGCACAACAGAACCATCTACGACATTGACTTCGAAGCCATCGAGGGGCGCTCAGCCAACGACAATAGCGTCGGTCTGCGCTACCTCGACCATCTGACTCACAATGTGGAGCGGGGGCAGATGGATCCGTGGGCAGATTTCTATACCCGGATCGCCAACTTTCGTGAGAATCGCTACTTCGATATCGAGGGCAAGAAGACCGGATTGCATTCCCGGGCCATGACAGCGCCCTGCGGCAAGATGCACATTCCGATCAATGAATCAGCCGACGATAACTCCCAGATCGCCGAGTTCATTCGCGAGTACAAGGGGGAGGGCATTCAACACCTGGCGATGGCGACAGACGATATCTACGCCACGGTGCGAGCCCTCAGGGCCAACGGCATTCGCTTCCTGTCCACACCGGATACCTACTACGAAAAGGTCGATGTGCGCGTGCCCAATCACGAAGAGCAGGTAGAGGACCTGCGCGAACTGAGCCTGTTGATCGATGGCGGGCCTGATCAGGGCGTGCTGTTGCAGATATTCACCGAGACAGTGATTGGCCCGATTTTCTTCGAGATCATTCAGCGCAAGGGCAACGACGGCTTCGGTGAGGGCAACTTCAAGGCGCTGTTTGAATCCATCGAGGAAGACCAGATCCGCCGAGGTGTGCTCGACGCCGATTGAGCACGGGCCTGCCCAAGCGCGACAAAATCCGTCACAATGGCGCGCTGGCCTCCACCCTGATTCGGCCACAGGCTGACGTGGAGGACGCCACCGCCATGGTGGGCAAACAATAGTGCGCAAGCGATCTCTGGTGATTCATGACAACCAACGAACCCTCTCGTACTCAGTGGCTTGGCCGCTGGGGCTTCGTTCTGGCCGCTACCGGCTCTGCCGTCGGTCTGGGCAATATCTGGAAGTTCCCCTACATGACCGGAGAGTATGGCGGAGGGGCCTTTGTACTGGTCTACCTGGCCTGCATCTTGTGCGTCGGCGTGCCCATCATGATGACCGAGATTGCGCTCGGTCGTCGTGGTCGAGGTAGTCCCATCGATGCCATTCGGCGCGTTGTCACCGAGTCGGGCCGCAGCTCTGGCTGGTCGTTGCTGGGTTGGATGGCGATGCTCTGTGGCTTCATGATCCTGTCGTTTTATGTGGTCGTCGCGGGCTGGTCCTTTGCCTATTTGTGGAAGATGGTCTCCGGTGGCCTGGCCGGGTCCAGCGTCGACGATATGGCGGCGATTTTCGGTGCCAATAACGCCAACCCTTTCACTCTTGGCGCCTGGAGTACGTTGGTGACGGTCGCCACGATGGTGATTGTGGGCAAGGGCGTGCAGCAAGGTATCGAAAGGAGCGTGGGTTGGATGATGCCGGGGATGGTGATCATGCTGCTGGTCATGATCATTTACGGCATGTTTTCCGGAGGTTTCGGTCAGGCCGTCAATTTCCTGTTTGCCTTCAATGCCTCCAGTCTGTCCAGCGAGGGCATGCTGGCGGCCATGGGCCATGCCTTTTTCACCCTGTCCCTGGCCTCCGGTGCCATTCTGACCTATGGCAGCTACCTGCCGCGTCGCGCCTCCATCGGCCGCACCACCCTGACGGTGGCGATTGCCGACACGCTGGTGGCGTTGATGGCTGGCCTGGCGATCTTTCCCGTCATCTTCGCCAATGGCATGGAGCCCAACAGCGGGCCGGGGCTGATCTTCATGAGCCTCCCATTGGCCTTTCAGGCGATGCCACTCGGCACGCTCTTCGGCATCCTGTTCTTCATCATGCTGTCCATGGCCGCCCTGACATCGTCCATCTCCATGGTCGAGGCAACCGTGTCATGGCTTGCCGATAACAAGGGGGTCAGCCGTAAGGCTGCCGCCTGGGGGACCGGCATTGTGCTATGGGTGATCAGTACCCTGGCGATGCTCTCTTTCAACGTTGGCGCCGACTGGACGCTGGCAGGCAAGCACTTCTTTGACTGGCTTGACTACCTGACATCGCGACTGATGATGCCGCTGGGTGGTCTTGGCATGGCGCTGCTGGCTGGCTTCGTACTCAAGAGTCAGGCGGTGAAGGACGAGTTGAATCTGCCGACCGGCATCTACGCGCTGTGGCTGTTCATGGTGCGTTATGTGAGCCCGCTGGCCATCCTGGTGATCTTTGTGGATGCGCTGGGTCTGGTGGCCGTGGACTTCGGCGCCCACTGGCTGTGGCTGGTACTGATTCTGCTGGTCCTGACCCTGGCCGGTGAACTGGTAAGCCCGCGACTGCGTCGCAGCATGCAGGCCAGCGACTAGGGCAACGCTCACACGTCGCAGCCATTTGCGGCATGAGCACAAGACGCCGTGACGTGTCAGTCGTCGCGGCGTCTTTCGTTTTGATGGAAGTATGGGAATAAGAACTGGATGATTGATTCCATTATGGCATAATGGCGCCTTGTCGCCGTCCGTATGTCCTGACGTTGGAGTCGCATCCCATGAGTCACAATCCCTTGCCGAATCGAAGCCCGTTCCCGGCAGGCAGCGTCAGTCTGGTAGGGGCTGGGCCCGGCGATCCTGAATTGTTGACGCTGCGAGCGTGGCGGCGGATCGGCGAGGCCGAGGTCGTCTTGCATGATCGTCTGGTGAGTCCGGAGATCCTCGAGCTGGTGCCGGAGACGGCTGAGCGCTACTACGTCGGCAAAGCGCGCTCGGATCACAGTCTGCCCCAGGAAGATATCAATCTGGCGCTGGTCAAGTGGGCCCGCGAGGGCAAGCGCGTGGTCAGGCTGAAGGGGGGCGATCCCTTTATCTTCGGGCGAGGCGGTGAGGAGCTTGAAACGCTGGTGGAGGCTGGGGTGACGGTGGAAGTGGTGCCCGGCATCACGGCGGCCTCCGGATGCAGCGCCTACGCAGGCATCCCGCTGACCCATCGTGACCATGCTCAGTCGGTGCGGTTCATCACTGGGCATCTCAAGGAGGGCGGCTGCGAGCTGGATTGGCGGGCCCTCGCCAGCCCCGGGCAGACGCTGGTGTTCTACATGGGACTGGGCAGTCTTGAGCATATCAGCCATGGGCTTGGGGCAGCAGGACTGGCGTCTGACACGCCAGTAGCGCTGGTAGAGCAGGGCACTACCCAACGTCAGCGCGTCCATCTGACCTGTCTGGGTGATTTGCCGACATTGAACGATCGGGATATTATTCGTCCGCCCACCTTGATTATTGTTGGTAGCGTTGTGTCGCTGCACAAACAATTAGCCTGGTTCGATAATGCGCAAGCGGGGAGCAGTGGGTGGATGCATGGCAAGCATCCGTCGCCCCGGGAACGCTCGGATTGAGCGCGCGCCTTTGCTGGAGATGTCGCACCAGGCAACGAACCCCGCGCAGCGCGGGCTAGCTGAGGTCAAGATGATGTTCTCCCATTTGCGTAAACGTCGACGCTTTGCGCGATCGACCCAGGCCGCCTGGGCGGCCGCTATCCTGCTGTCGATAACGTCACTGACCAGTGACCCGGCGATGGCCAGAGATGATGGCGATGTCGCCTCCCAGCGTGGCCAAGCGTCGTTCTACAGTGATCGGTTCCAGGGACGTCGCACGGCCAGTGGCGACACCTTCGATCAGCAAGCTCTTACCGCCGCCCATCGAAGCCTGCCTTTTGGAACCAAGGTATTGGTGACTCGACGGGACACGGGACAGAGTGTGGAAGTGGAGATCAATGATCGCGGCCCCTTCGTCAAGGGACGTGTGATAGATCTCTCCAAGCAGGCAGCACGTCAGCTTGGCATGTTGAAACGCGGTACCGCGCCGGTCCTTTTGACCTACCTTCCCTGAGTGGTAACAGGGCGCTTTGGCCAGCAACGCCACAGCATCTCCCAGGGGTCACAAGCGCCGGCACGTCGTTGAAGTCGCTAAGTCGTCAAATGAGAAGGCCCGCCTGTTGGATATGTGTTCAACGGGCGGGCCTTCTTGCGTTTGTGCGGGTGACGCCAGTCTAGCGACCGTTGACTGGCTTGCCGGCGATCTGGTCGTGGAATTCTCGCTGCCAGCGGCTTAGCAAGGCGCGACGCTTGAGGTCATCCAGCGTGGCCAGCAGGCCAGGGCTGAGCGGCGTAGGACGCAGGCCTTCCGGCTGTGCGCGGCGCAATGCATTGGCGGTGCCTGGGCCATCGAGCTCCGGGTGCAGCGCCCCCAGCTCGTTGGCCTCGGCGATCACGCGTTGTCCGTGGCTGCCCAACAGGTAATCGATGAAGCGCCGTGCCGCTGAGGGGTGGGGGGCCTGGCGGGGGACAAAGGCCAGTCGCCGGATCACCAACGCGTAATCGTCGGGGATCACCATGCGCAGCGACGGGCTAGCGGTGACGCTTTCTCTGGCGTAGCTGCCGAGCACGTTGTAGCCGATGTCAAAGCGCCCGTCGGCCAGGCCATCCAGCATGCTGCTGGTGGTGTCCACCAGCTGGGTGTCGGCACGCCCAAGTGCCGCGACCAGATCCCAATAGCGGGGTGATAGGCGTGACTCCTCAATGGCGTAGGTATAGCCGGCACCCGCGCTGACGGGGCTGTAGGTGACGACTCGCCCTTGCAGGGCGTCGGACTGTTCCACCAGCAGGCTGAGTAGGTCAGCATGGCTGTTGATTGGGCCAACGCGCTCTTCAAGGGCCCGACTGACAACCATGACGATGGGCTCGAACGTGAAGGCGAAGAGTTCGTGGCGCCATTTGGCGTCGCTGGGCCAGCGTCGCGTCGTGGGGGTTTCGATGCTTTGCGCGTGACCCGCGTTGACCAGCAGGTATTGCCAGGGCATCGCGGACGAAATCACCACGTCGGCCTCTGCGGGCGCATCGAGAAAGCGCTGATGCACGTCCAGGGTGGAGAAGTTGCGGTAGGTAATGTCGTATTGCGGGTGACGCTGGTGGAAGTCCTCGAGCAGCGGCATGGCGTACGGAATGTCGAGTGCCGCGTGAATGATCAGGGGCACGCCTTCATCCGTCTTTGCTGCAAAATGCGCCTGCTCATGAGGGGGCAGGGGCTGCTGGGGAGTCTCGTCCTGTTGCGCCATCGCCGAACTGACGACCCCCGCAAGGCCGAGCAGCAGCACGGCGCCCAGACGGCGCCAGCGCCAGGAGGATGAGGCGTAGCGGGACAGCGTCATGATAGCGAATGCCTTGTCGTCAGCGGTAGGTCGTCCGGCGTTACCGTGGCCTGGAATTCCATGCTCACGCTAAGGCCGGGAGAAGGTGCAGTGCCGCCATCGGCGAGGGTCAGCCTGGCACCATGGGTCCTGGCAATACCGTCCACAATCGCCAGGCCAAGGCCTGAGCCTTCGCCGGATTGCTGGCCGCGATGGAAAGGGCGCAGCGCCAGTAGCCGCCGTTCGCTGGGGATGCCGGGGCCGTCGTCCACTACCGCCAGGGTGGGAGGTTCATGGGTAACGACGATCGTGACGTGGCGAGCGCCGTAGCGGCAGGCGTTGTCCATAAGGTTGGCCAGCGCCTCGCCTAGCTGCCAGTCCAGGGCGAGCACCGTGATTTCCCCTTCAGGGGCGTCAAGGCCCAGGTCCACGCCACTGCGCTGGCAGCGTTGCCAGTGGGTCATCACGGCCTCGCGGGCTACCTGCACCAGTCCTGTGGGCGTCAGTTGGGGCTGGTACTCAGGGTTGTCCAGGCGGGTCAGCGACAGCAGCTGCATGGCGAGTCGCGATGCGCCTTGGCTGGTGGCATGCATGGCGCTCAAGGCAGTCCGCCAGGCCTGCGGATCAGTCTGACGCAAGGCCAGCTCGGCGCGGGCGGAAAGGCCTGCAAGAGGGGTGCGCAGTTGATGGGAGGCATCGCCGATGAACCGCTCCTGATTGGCCTTGACGCGGCGCATGCGAGCCAGCAGTTCGTTGACCGTGTCCCTCAACTCGGCCAGCTCCCGTGGCAACGCAAGCTCCAGGGGAGCCAGCGTGCGCGGGTCTCGGCTTCTGATCTGGCGTCGAAGCTTGGTCAGCGGTTCCAGCGCAAGGCGTATGGCAACGATCAGGGCGGCGACGGACAGCACCGCCACCGCCAACAGGTAGGCCAGACTTTGACGGAAGAGCTCCTGGCTGAGTGCGTCACGACCCTCCAGGGTGTGGGCGACCCGGATTTCATAGGGTTCTCTCAGGCGCCAATCCTCCAGGCGCGAGCGCCGCACGCCCAGACGCATTGGCATACCATTCCAGCTGATGTTGGCGTAGCCCATGTCGCTGGCACGACGACCGCTGAGATCGATGCCGGGTAGGTCAGCGTTGCCGGTGACGTGATCGCCGCGGGCGTCCACCAGACGGTAGAACACCCGCTCGTCATGTTGGGTGGCCAGCATCTCGAGAGCCGCTGGTGGTAGGTCAAGCCACAGTCGGTCTTCCTGCCACTGGGCTTGCTCGGCGATGGCGAGGGTCGCGGCATCCAGCAGTCTGTCGAAGGCACGGTCTGCCGTCTGGCGCGCATCGAGCCAGGCGCGCCAGAGCACCACGGTACCCACCAGCAACATGGGCAACAGCAGCCAGGTCAGCAGTCGGCTGTGCAGGGAATCGCCTCTCATGAGGCTTCCAGCAGATAGCCCAGTCCTCGCACGGTACGCAGCGTCACCTGGTGGCCGTGAAGTCGCTTGCGTAGCCGATGCACGTACACCTCGACGGCGTTGTCGCCCAGCTCCTCATCGCCAAAGGCTTCATGGACCAGGGTCGCCTTGTCCACCGGCTGGCCTGCATGGCGCATCAGACAGCCCAGCAGTCGCTGCTCGCGCGGGGGCAGGGCGAGCGCCTCGTCGCCCAGGGTGAAACGCTGCGCCAGGCTGTCAAAACCGAGTTCTCCCACGGTCATCAGCCCAGATGGCGCTCTGCGTCGCAGCAGCGCGCGCACTCTGGCCTCCAGCTCTTCCAGCGAGAAAGGCTTGGCAAGGTAGTCGTCCGCGCCAAGATCCAACCCGCGAACTCGGTCTTCGACGGCCCCGCGAGCCGTGAGTATCAGCACAGGCGTGACGGTATCATGTGCCCTCAGGGCTTCGAGTACGTCGAGTCCCCCGCGCCCGGGCAGGTTGAGGTCAAGCAGGATCAATTCGTAGTCGTGCTGTCGTTTCAGCAGGGTGTAGGCCGTATCACCGTTGTCCAGGTGGTGGACGTCTTGGCCGCCGATGCCCAGTGCATCGACCAATGTCTCAGCCAGCAATCTGTCGTCTTCCACCAGCAGCAGCGTCATCAGTGTCTCCCGTCATGATCATGTCCCGCGGTCAGTGCCTTGACCGCCTGATCCAGCCTGAGTGTGGCCTGATCTTCATTCACACGCCCGTTGGGGCCGGATACCGCCAGCCACATGGCCGGCTGGTCCGCCAGCTCGAGAGGACGGCAGACCATGATTCCCCCTGGCATCTCCGCGCACGGGTCGCCGGGGGATGGCGCAGGCCATTGATGGCCTGGCAATAGATCGTGACGCAGGCTGTGGTCGGGCCGCGCCGCCAATCGACATTGGACGATGCCATCGATCATCTCGAGCAAGCTGGCGGTTTCGCCCAGCTCGAGGGATAGCTCGTCAAGCCAAGGTTGTACCTGAGCAGCGAGCTCACGGCTGGGGGCATGTCTGCGGGCTAGTCGCACCGGCGCACTGCCGATCCGCCAACGACCATCGCTGCCACGTTGTGTGTAGTCGAAACGCTCAAGAGATGCCAGCAGTCGCAGCAGAGTGCTCTTGTAATAGCCCGTCGCCTCGGCGAGCTCTGCCAGGCTGAAACTCTCCTGGGGTGTATCGAAGACGTTCAGCACCGATAGGGCCCTTTCGACGGCTTCAACGCGATCCTGTGCCATGGCTGGGACATTCCTTTTGTGGCAATAACGCGATGCGTCTTGCATTCAACTTTGGTCGGAATTGTGCTTTTGCGCGTTGACCGCGGAACGGCACGGGCTTAGCTTTCCACCCAAGGGAACGGCATTCTGCCTTACAGAATTGTAAGCTAGGCGTCAGCTCCCAACAAGGATCTTTTTCAGACGTCATCCCGGCGTCAACCGTGACCAGATGTCATCAGCGGTGACATCGCTCACCCGACAACAACAGAGGGCTATCTCATGTCCATGAACACGCCAGTCAAATGGATTGCCATTGCTGCCATCACCGGCGCCGCCGGTTCTGCTGCCGCCTTTGAGCCAGAGGGCAAGGTGGAGTGTCTGGCGCCGGCGGATCCGGGTGGTGGCTGGGACTTCACCTGCCGCAGCGTCGGTACGGTGCTGGAGGAGCTGGATCTGGTGCCCCGTGGCGTCCAGACCGTCAACATGGCGGGCGCTGGCGGCGGCGTGGCTTACGCCCACACCGTGAGCAAGCGCGCAGGGGATGAGCAGCTGCTGGTGGCGGCATCGACCGCGACGACGACGCGTCTGGCCCAGGGCCAGTTCCCGGGCATGACCGCTGACATGGTCAACTGGGTCGGTGCGCTGGGTGCAGACTACGGTGTCATCGCGGTGAGTGCCGATAGCGAGTACCAGGACCTCAACGCCATCATGGAGGCGCTGAAGGAAGATCCCCGCTCGGTCAAGTTTGCAGGCGGTAGCGCCAAGGGTGGCTGGGATCACCTCAAGGTGTTGATCGCGGCCCAGGCGGCTGGCGTCGAGAGCCTGCCGCGCATTCCGTACCTGTCGTATAACAACGGTGGCGAAGCCATGACTCAGGTCGTCGGTGGCCACGTCGACGCCTTCACCGGTGACATTACCGAAGCCCAGGGCTTTATGGAGTCCGGTGACCTGCGCGTCGTGGCGGTGCTGTCCGATGAGCGGCTGCCGGGGGAGTTCAGCGATATCCCGACCGCCAAGGAGCAGGGCATCGACGCGGTGGGCCCCAACTGGCGTGGCTTCTACATGCCGGCTGATATCTCCGACGACGCCAAGCAGTATTGGGTCGATGCCATGGACACCATTTACCAGAGCCAGGAGTGGAAGGACGTGATGGAAAGCAACGGCCTGATGCCTTTCCACATGAGCGCGGCGGAATTTGAAACCTTCGTCAAGGAGCAGATCGCCGACATCAACCAGCTCTCCAAAGACATCGGACTGATTCAGCAATGAGCATGTTCAACGACCGCATCTTCGGGGTCTTGATGATCGTCCTGGCCGTCGCGTACGGCTGGGGCGCTTCCCAGTTTCCCGAGCCGTTTGGTGGGGCCGAAGCGGTCGGCCCCGAGACCTTTCCCTACCTGCTGGCGGTAGTGCTGGGTCTTTCCAGCCTTTATATGGTGGTACGCCCTGACCCGGACAATGCCTGGCCTTGGAGTCGTACGGGTGTCGAGCTGATCATTGCACTTGTTGTGCTGGTACTTTACGCCGGCATGCTGCAGCCGTTGGGCTTTATCCTGTCGACGTTACTGGCGGTCGGTACCTTGTGCTGGCGCATGGGCGCGCGTCCCGGCAAGGCATACCTGGTGGGTGGCATCTCCGGTGTCGCGGTGTATCTGATCTTTAATTTTGCGCTGGACCTGCCCCTGCCTCTGGGCGTGCTGTCCTTCCTGGAGGTGGGCTGATGGAGACCCTTGGCTACCTGATCGATGGTTTTGGGGTCGCTCTCGCGCCTCATAACCTGATGTTTGCTCTGCTGGGTGCCTTTCTCGGTACCCTGATCGGGGCCCTGCCTGGACTTGGTCCGGCCAATGGCGTGGCGATCCTGATTCCGCTGGCGTTCACCCTTGGCTTGAAGCCGGAAACGGCCCTGATCATGCTGACCGCGGTATACGCCGGGGCCATGTATGGCGGGCGTATTTCATCGATCCTGTTGAATATTCCCGGTGACGAACCGGCCATGATGACCTGCCTCGATGGCTATCCCATGGCGCAGAAGGGCAAGGCGGCCGAGGCTCTGGCCATTTCTGCGGTGGCGTCCTTCATGGGCAGCCTGATCGCCACCGTGGGACTGATCCTGCTGGCGCCGGTGCTGGCCGACTTCGCTCTGACCTTCGGACCTGCGGAGTACTTCGCCCTGTTCCTGCTGGCCTTTGCGACCCTGGGCGGCATCACTGGCAAGAACCCGATGAAGACCGTCGTGGCGGCCTGTATCGGCCTGATGATTGCGACGATCGGTATCGATAACACCGGTGTTCAGCGCTACACCTTCGGGACCCTGGAGCTGTTCGAGGGCGTCGACTTCATCATCGCCATCGTTGGCCTGTTTGCCATCTCGGAACTGCTGTTCTTTATCGAGGACCGTGTCGGTAAAGGTCAGAAGCTTATCAAGGTCAATAAGCTCAAGCTGAGTTGGGCAGACATCAAGGGCATCATGCCCTCGAGCATTCGCGGTGGCATTCTGGGCTTTATCGCTGGCGTGCTGCCAGGTGCCGGTGCCTCGTTGGGCAGCTTTATCGGCTACACCCTCGAGAAGAAGGTGGTGGGCAAGAAGGGCTACTTCGGTGAGGGCGACCCGCGCGGTGTGGCAGGCCCTGAAGCCGGTAACAATGGGGCTTCCAGCGGCGCCCTGGTGCCGATGTTGACCCTCGGTGTGCCGGGAAGCGGCACCACTGCGGTACTGCTGGCGCTGCTGATTTCCCTGAACATCACCCCTGGTCCGCTGATGTTCACCCAGAACGCCGATATCGTCTGGGGCGTCATCGCCGCGCTGCTGATCGGTAACTTCCTGCTGCTGGTGCTGAACATCCCGCTGGTGGGCATCTTCGTGAAGCTGCTGTCGGTGCCGCCGATGTACCTGCTGCCGATCGTGACCATGGTGGCCTTCGTGGGGATCTACTCGATTTCCAACACCACCTTCGATCTGTACTTCATGGTGGCCTTTGGCGTCGGTGGCTATGTCCTGCGCAAGCTCGAGATACCTTTGGTACCGGTTATCCTGGGCTTGCTGCTGGGTCCGGAAATGGAGAAGAACCTGCGTCATGCCATGGATATCTCCGACGGTGACTGGACGATCCTGTGGGACAGCGGTCTGGCCATCGGTCTGTGGCTGTTCGCCGGTATTGGCCTGATCCTGCCGTATATCGTGGGTCCCATCCTCAGAAAGCGGATGGCGGTCAAGACGGCCCATACCACGCCGGGCGATTGAAGGGCAGAAGACATCCCGGTAGTGCGTATTGGTCGATTGACGTTGTTGGGCACCCCTTAGGGGTGCCCTTTTTCGTTGTTGGCGAGGGAACGGCGGAGCCGGTGGTTGCTGGCTTACCCCCCGCGCTGCGCTAGCCAGGCTGTTGCCAGCCAGCTCCCGGCCTGCTCTAGCTGTACCGGTGTAGACCCAGCGTAGCCAAGTACCAGACCCGCCTTGGGTGATGCACAGAGATAGTGATCGGACAGTGCGGATAACGTAATGCCTGCCTGATGTGCACGGTGTATCAGCTGTTGCTCCTGAGCCACCGAATCGAGATGGGCCACCAGGTGCATGCCCGATTGCCCCGATGACAGTGACAGGCCTGCCGCCACGGCGGGGGCCAAGGCCTGTCGCAGGCAGGCCTGGCGTTCACGGTAGCAGCGCCGCATGCGGGCAACATGGCGAGAGAAGTGCCCCTCCTTGATAAAGTCGGCCAGCGCCGCCTGGGCCACATATTGTCCTTCTCGGTGCAGTCTCGCGTTGGCCCGTCGAAAGTCATCGAACAGCGGCTCCGGCAGGACCAGATAGCCAAGCCGCAGACCTGGGTAGAGCACCTTGCTGAAGGTTCCTACATAGATGACCGGGTCTCCTCCGGCGAGCCCCTGGAGTGATGCCAGCGGAGGAGTGGTGTAGCGAAACTCGCTGTCATAGTCATCTTCGATGATGTAGGCGCCATGGCGCCGGGCGCACTCGAGCAGCGCCAGTCGCCGGGCCATGCTCATGGTCGCACCGCTGGGGTACTGATGGGACGGTGTTGCATAGATCAGGCGAGGGGGCTTGGCGCTGTCCGCCGCGTCAGTCTTTAGGCCCTCATCGTCCACCGGGACGGGCGTCAGCTCGAGTCCCGATGAGGCGAAGCACGCCTTTGCCCCCGCGTAGCCGGGGTCTTCGACCCAGGCCCGGTCGCCTGGGTCTGCCAGTAGTCGTGTCACCAGCTCGAACGCTTGCTGAGCGCCCTGGGTGATCAGGATCTGATGTGGGTGACAGCGTACCGAGCGTGACAGCCGCAAGTAGTCGCACAATGCCTCCCGCAGCGGCCCGTGGCCACCTCCTGTGGCGTAGCCAAAGACATCGTCATCGGCACGGTGCTGGTGTCGCTTGAGCAAGCGTTGCCACAGCTCTCGAGGAAACTGGTCGATGGCCGGCATCCCGGGGGTAAAGGCCCGGCGCTGTCCGTCCATGGCACCGCAGCTGGCCAGCAGCTGTTGACCGCGGTTGGAGTAGGGGATGGCTGTCGGTTCTGAGGAGGGGATGGAGGCGGCAACATCGACGTCTCGTGGCCAGGCGTCGTGCAGGTCGAGACGCGCCACGTAAAGGCCCGCTCCCGGTCGAGACACCACAAAACCCTCGGCGCTGAGCCGCTCCACCGCGGCCAGAACGGTGTTGCGTCCCACTCCCAGAGTGGAGGCCAGTCGGCGCGACGATGGCAAGGCGCAGCCCTGGGGGAGGTCTCCCTGGACGATCCAGTTGCGCAGTGCCATATACAGCCGATGAGAAAGCGTACCCTCCGCATCTGTGGCAAACGTCAGTGCCAGGGCCTCGATAACCCACGAGGCATGGGACGATGAGTGGTTCACTGGTTCCCTCAATTTATTGGTAACTGGTGCTTTAAGTAGAACCACTATGCTCTCACACTCAGGGTCTGTCACCTCTGGAGGAAGTCACATGTCGATGATTCGTCCCGCCACAACGGCGGATCTTGATCGCTTGTCTGAGTTGTTCGACAGCTATCGCGTGTTCTACGACCAGCCAAGTGATCCCGCTGCCGCTCGTGACTTCCTGTCCACGCGGCTGGCCTTGGCGGACTCGCGCATTCTGGTGTGCGAGGCCGACGGGGGGCTCACTGGATTTGTCCAGCTGTATCCCACCCTGTCATCGGTTCGGTTAGGTCCACGCTGGACGCTTGCCGATCTCTTCGTGGCCCCGCAAGGACGTGGCAAAGGGGTGGGAAGGTCGTTGATGAAGGCAGCCGTCAGATTGGCCGAGGAACACGGTGTTGGCCAATTGACCCTGCTGACGCAGACCCACAACCACACTGCCCAGCGGCTTTATGAAGCGCTCGGCTGGCAACGCAACGATGCCTTCTTTGGCTACACCCTGACCTTGGCCCCCTCGTCCGGCGCTTGATGGCATAGATAGCGCCCCTCAGGCAGCGACCCTCGGGTAGCAAAGAGAGAAAGGAGTGAACTATGCCGATGGACGGTAGCTGGGAAGGTAAAAGTGCGTTCGGTCAACCAGTGGGTGCCGAGGTGAAGGGCTGGAATGGGCCTTGTCCAATCCCCTCTGGCGAGGCCTTGCAAGGTCAGCAATGCCGGGTCGAGCGACTCGATGGCCAGCGTCACCCGCGCTCACTGTGGGAGGCCTGGAAGGGAGACGATCCGAACGACCCAGGTGATGGGATCGGGCGCTGGACCTACCTGGGCGGGCGTCCCTTCCATGACGCAGATGGCTGCTACCGCTGGGCAGAGGAACGGGCCAAACAGTCGGACCCCGTGTTTGTGGCCATCGTCGACCGTTACACAGGCCGGGCGCTGGGTACCGCGTCCTGGCTCAATCTGGAACCTGAGCATGGCACCATCGAGCTGGGACACATCAGCTTCTCGCGAGCTCTGTCGCGCACGCGCATGGCCAGTGAAGCCCTGATACTGATGGCCGCTCATGCCTTTGCGCTGGGGTATCGCCGCCTTGAATGGAAGTGCGATGCGTTGAACGCGCCCTCGCGGCGTGCCGCCGAGCGGCTTGGCTTCACCTTTGAAGGCATCTTTCGCCAGCACCGGATAGTGGCAGGCCGCAATCGCGACACCGCCTGGTTTTCCCTGCTGGATCACGAATGGAGCCTGCTGGAGCCGCTCTATCGTGAGTGGCTGGCGGCTGACAACTTTGATCAGCACGGGCGGCAGAAGCGGTCACTGTCCGCCATGACGAAGGCGATTGTCGAGCGTGGTGCGTAGATCTGACGCGCCACCATTCACTCCACACCTGACGCCTCTATACCCCTACCAAGGAAACACGCACTATGTACCAACCCAAGCATTTCGCCATGACGGAACATGCTGCCATGGTGGCAGTGATGCAGCGCCATCCCTTCGCGACACTGGTGACCTGTGGCGACGATGGCATGCATATCAACCACCTGCCGCTGCTGTACACGGAGACGTCTGGAGGCGCTGTTCTGCGAGGGCACATCGCACGTGGCAATCGTCTGTGGCAGCGCCGGTTGGCGCACGCGGTAGCGGTGTTTCAGGGCCCGGATGCCTATATCTCTCCGAGTTGGTATCCCGATAAGCAGGTTCATGGTCGTGTGGTGCCTACCTGGAACTATCAGGTGGTGCACGCGCAAGGCCAGCTGAGCTTTCCCGAAGATGGTGATTGGTTTGCGGCACACCTGCGTGACCTGGTGGATCGTTTTGAACAGCCCAGGGACGACCCGTGGAGCATCGATGATGCGCCGCATGACTACCTGCAAAAAATGCAGCGAGGCATCGTAGGGGTAGAGTTGGTGGTGGAGTCATTGAGCGGCAAGCACAAGGCGAGCCAGAACAAGAGCGACGAGGAGCGGGCGGGGATTCGCGCGGGGCTTGAGGCACAAGGCCGAAGTGGGGGCACGGCCGCGCTGCTGAGTGGATTGTCCTAGCGATCGGCAAGCAAACACGATGTCGGTGGGAACCGGTGTCCTCCCCCGTCGTTGGAAAGATGCTCTCCGAGCATGCCCGAATCATGCGTTATGATCGTTCTCTTGAACACTATAACCATAAGAGGACGCCACGTGAGCTATCGCATCGCAACCATTGCCGGTGATGGCATTGGCCCAGAGGTCACTGAGGCGACGGTAAGGGTGCTGGACGCCCTGCTGGGGCCGGATGTACTGACGTTTGAGTGGTTGGATGGTGGTGCAGGTCACTATCAAAAGACCGGAGAGGTGTTGCCTGCAGAGACGCTGGCGGCATGCCGAGACAGCCATGCCATTCTGCACGGGGCTGCGGGGCTTCCCGGGGTGACCTATGACGATGGCACCGAAGTGGGTAACGACCTTCACTTGAAGCTGCGCTTTGGCCTTGACCTGTATGCCAACGTGCGGCCCATTCGTCTGCTGCCTGGGGTGGAGTCGCCGTTGAGGCATCACCAGCCCGGCACCATCGACTACGTGATCGTGCGTGAGAACACCGAAGGGCTGTATGCCAGCCGCGGAGCGGGGGTAATACTCAGAGACGAGATGGCCAGCGATAGTCTGGTGATCACTCGCAAGGGGACCGAACGCGTAGCGCGCTTCGCCTGCGAGTTGTCGCGCCAACGTCAAGGTGCCCCTCGCGATGGCAAGCACCGCGTGACCGTCTGTGACAAGGCCAATATCTTGAGAAGCTACGCCTTCTTTCGACGGGTCTGTGACCAGGTCAGCGCCGAATTCGATGACATTGAGCGGGACTACGCCTACGTGGACGCCATGACGGTTCACCTGGTCAAACGTCCCGACTTCTATGATGTCATCGTCGCAGAGAACCTGTTTGGCGATATCATTTCCGATCTTGGCGCTGCCACTGTGGGAGGTATGGGCGTATCGCCATCGGCGGAGCTTGGTGACCGCTATGGCCTGTTTCAAGGAGCCCACGGTAGCGCACCGGATATTGCCGGGCAGGATGCCGCCAACCCGATCGCGACTCTGCTGTCCGGGGCCATGATGCTCGAATGGTTGGCCACGGGCCACCATGATGAGCGGCTGTCGCTGGCGGCGGAGCGTTTGCGCCTGGCGATTGATGAGGTGCTGGAAGCTGGCCTGCACCGCCCCCGCGAGTTTGGCGGACAGGCGGGATGTCGAGACTTCACCGAAGCGGTGCTGGATCAGTTGGGGCACACATAGGGCTTGATACAGGGGCTCGGTATCGCGCTAGGCTTGAGTCAAGCAGGGAATGCCCGGAACCGCCAGACCAATGGTCTGGCGGTTTTTGTGTCAGTAACCTCCGTCACTCTCCAGGTAATAGCGGCCTTATCACTCTGGCTTCGTCAATTGAGGGGAGTGAGTCCCCCTTTTCATCTAAGTTCTGCTGGGACGCTCATGGTTTGATCCCTTCATTTTAACGGCGTTAGTCCTGCAGGTGTTTTTAGTTAGTGATGTCTACTAAAAATGACTCTCAATGAAGGGCTTTTAGCCGAGGGTTGGTTATGCTCATACTTGGTGTGAGTAAAGCCACTGCTGTGGCGAGAGATTTCATACATAATTGTTTTTTATGTCGCTTTTTTCAAGGTTTCTGCCATAAAGGATGGGGTTGTTGTTGTCGGGTTTTGGTGTTTATTGATTGTCTTGTTGATATTGGGTTTGTGCTCTTTTAGTCACGTCTGTGCTTCGTCGTACCTTTTTTTGTCAGTGATTGGCTCTGGATGTCGTTCAGGGTGTTTTTGTGGGTAGTGTTGGGTTATCTATGGCGGAATAAGTCCGTTGATTGAGTGCCCAAGATCATGCCTGCTTCATTGCTCTCAGATGCATCAAAAGAATCCGATATCCATCCTCTACATCCTGTCCAGGAAGGCGTCTATGTCTCCCAGATGATCGAACCAAAGAGCTCGAAGTTTCGGCTGGGATGGTACGATGAAGTTCGCTTGGGTTCTCAGCGAGAAGTGGATCGCCTGGCGGATGCCTGGACACTGTTGATCGAGCAGCACGATTGCCTGAGGCTGGTGCTGGAGATCACCCCTGACGGCGACGTAGGCCAGAAGGTGCTGCCGTTTGGTGAGCTGAGGGCATCACTTGAATGTTTGGATTTTTCCCGGGAAGAAGATCCCCGCTCAGCCGCCAGAGAGTGGATGAAAGAACAGATCGATGTGGCGCCAGTCTTTACCGATAGATCCATAGGTCCTGTGTCTTTAAGCTTGATAAGAGTGGGTGAGGATTCCTACTTCCTGTGCTTGATGACTCACCACATTTTTGTCGATGGCGTTGGCCTGGCGGTGCTGCGTGAGTCATTGAGAAAGGCGTATCAATGTCTTCTCGATGACGCGAGTGTCGAGTGGTTGAAGGCGTCTCCCGCCTACCTGCCGCAAGTCTATTCGGCTCGCGATTATTTGATGTCTTCAAGGTATCGCAAGGACGAGGCGTATTGGCGTGACTTTCTGTCATCGCATGAGGTGACGCGTCTGAGTGCCTGGTACCGAAGCTCTACTAAGCAGCAAGGAAAGTGGCTGAACCGAGACCTACCTGAAGCAGTGAACCGCTCGATCAAAGAGTACTGTGAAAGCACGGGTGCCAGCCCCCTGAGCGTCTTGATAGCTGCCTGTGGCTGTCATTTTGCGACACAGACGGCGGGAGATAGCCTGGTCTTTGGTCTGGCTCTCCATGGGCGTCGCGGCAAGAGTGCAGAGCAGACCATCGGGATGCAGGCGAATGCGGCCTTGGTGCACTGTCCAGTCACGGAGATGCGAGAGGCGTCGTTCTCGGACCTGGTGGCGCGAGCGGGGCGAAATACCCTCAAGGCGTTCAGGCACGGCTGCTATCCGGCCGCCGAAGTGCGGCGAATGCAGCAGGACAGCACTCAGGATCACTGCGATATCGTCATGATGTACAACAACTTTGACGATCAGGTGGCGTCCTATACAGAAGAGCTCAACCCCACGGATGTGATCCTTCCACTGCAGATCAAGCTGCTGGACTACGGTAGTGGCAGGAGCCTGCAGATTCGTTTGATCTATTCCGATCACTACTTCAGTGAGTCGGATGCCGAGCAGATGATGAGTGCCATGATCGATCTTATGGCGCGAGGCGTGCGGGCAGCGGACCGTACGGTCGCCAGCCTGTGTCTTCCCAGTGCAGATGATCTCGCCGCAATGCGTCAGTGGAACTCGGCTACGGCTCCCTTGCCCGTGGGCACGACCCTGACCGATATGTTCGAGGCCCAGGTACGTCAGACGCCACAGGCGCCAGCGTTGACCGACGGCCAGGTGACCCTGAGCTTTGCCGAACTCGATGTGCTCTCCAACCGTGTGGCGCATGGACTTCGGCTCCAGAGTGAGCAGCAGCGCGGAAGCGCGCTGGCGCCAGATTCCTTGGTAGGACTCTATCTGGATCGCACCGTGGATCTCGTGGTCGCGATACTCGGTGTGCTGAAGGCAGGCGCCGGTTATCTCCCACTGTCACCGGAGCACCCTGGCGAGCGCCTGGGTTTTATCGCGGCGGATGCCGCGCCTGCTTTCGTCTTGTGTCACGCGCAATATCAGGAGCGGCTGCTGGACGGTCTGACCGCTGTGTCTGATGGTCCCGTCGTATTGACGATAACGTCGGACGCCGCCTGGTTAGGTGAAGAGACTCGCCCTCCTAAGGTGGCCAGCGATCACCATCTCGCCTATGTCATCTACACCTCAGGCACCACCGGGCAGCCCAAGGGTGTGATGGTGGAGCACCGCCATGCAGTGCATCTTGTACTTGCGCAGCAGGCACCTCTCAATGGCCTTTCCTGCGCTTCCAGTCTGCTATATGCCGATACCATTTTTGATGCCAGCGTGTCCGAGTTGTTCGTCGGCATGCTGATGGGGGCGAAGAGTGTGATCTGCTCCCAGGCCGCACGACACGACCCCGCATTGCTGGATCAATTGGCCGAGCAGCAGGCGATAGAACTGGCCACCTTGCCGCCGGTATTGCTAGGCCAGCTCGATCCACAGCGTTGGTCGTCGTTGAAGGCATTGGTGGTCGCGGGGGAGGCGCCGACCGCCAAGCTGATGGATCGTTTCTTCAAACAGGGGCGACGCCTGTTCAATGGGTACGGACCCACCGAAGGCACCGTGTGTGCCACCGAGCACCTGTACCATCCCGGTGATCCGGCGGCACTGATTGGCAAGCCACTGGTCAATGTTCAGGCGCATGTACTGGACAAGCATATGGCTGAGGTGCCGGTAGGTGCCATTGGTGAACTCTACATAGGTGGGGCCGGTGTTGCCCGGGGGTATCTTGGCCGTGTTGAGCTGACCCGGGAGCGCTTCATCGATAATCCTTTTGCCACGGATGAACAGCGTGCCCTGGGGCAGACGCGACTTTACCGCACTGGAGACCTGGTGCGCTGGCTGCCCAGTGGTCATCTACTCTACCTCGGACGTAATGATACCCAGGTCAAGGTGCGGGGCTATCGCATCGAGCTCGGCGAGATCGAAGCTGCGTTGGTGGCCCAGCCCGACGTTCACCAGGCGACGGTTATTGCCTGGGGGGAGTCACCGCATTACGCGTTGGCGGCTTATGTAGTGATGCTAGATGGTCAGAGCCTCGAGCTGGCGAGCCTGAGGCAGCGGCTGGCCGAGCGACTTCCTCCCTACATGCTGCCGACAAGCATTCAGGGAATCGACGCGATTCCGCTGACCATCAACGGCAAGGTGGACAAGCGAGCGTTGCCGGCCCCTAGCCAGACGGCGGTAGGCCGGGATCAGTACGTGGCTCCTCGCACCGAGTTGGAGCAATCGCTGTGCGAGCACTGGGCCAGTGCACTTGGCCTGGAGCGGGTGGGTATCGAGGATGACTTTTTCCAGATTGGCGGTGACTCCATCATTGCCATTCAGCTGGTGGGGCGTCTGCGTCAGGCGGGGATTCGCCTGCAGGGTCGCGATCTCTTCGAAGCCTCTCGCATCTCGTCACTCGCAGCACTGCTGCAGCAACGCATCAGCGTCGATGAAGCGGAACAGGGAACGCTGTCCGGAGCCTTCGCCTTGGCGTCGACCCAACGTCACTGGCTTTCGAGCGGTTCCGCCAAGTGCCGGGGAGGCCGTGCAGCACGGGTAGAGCCGGACGCGCAGCAGCTAACCGTGTTGCCACAGGACCATGACACAGCGGCGGTGGCGGAGGCGTCTACGGGCGTCTACCAGGCTGGCGCTGCCGCCAGTGTGCTGACGGATGCTTTCAGGCTGGCACGTGACTCGGGGCAACTCGTGCTGGTAGAGACGCCAGAGGGCGTCGGTGAACAGGAGATCAAGGTCGCCCTGGGGCGGCTTGCAGATCAGCACGACATGCTGCGTAGTCGCCCCTTGCTGGTTGAGGGTGAATGGCAACAGCACTATATCGCCGACGCCCCTTTGCCTGCGCTAGCGACCCTCGAGGGGTGTGACCATGACGTGGCGACCCAGGCGCTGGCCTTGGCCCGCCAATGGATGGCCTGTGACGCGACGGTTGACCCCTTGTGGCAGTCCGCGCTGATGGTAAGAGAGGGTAAGCCTGACGCGCTGATACTGTTCGTTCACCCCTTGCTGGCAGATCGTACATCCCTGCAGATTCTGCGGCGGGATCTGCAAAGGCTGCTGGCGGGCGAGCCGCTGCCCGCCAAGACCAGCAGTTTTCGTCAGTGGGTGGAGGTGTCAGGAAGCGCCTCTACGCTTGATCACCAGACGTTACCTGCTGCATTGGACGGTCAAAGGCCTGCTGTTGAGGCAGACGCTCTCACCGTGGGGGAAAGTCAGGAGTGGCAGCGTGTCACTCGGTCACTGTCGGCGCAAGACACCCTTGTGCTGCTGAAGGAAGCGCCTGCCGGCTTTCATAGCCGCGTGGACGAGCTGTTGATCAGTGCACTGAGCCAGGCCCTCGCTGACACCCTTGAGCAGCCGGAGGTCATGCTGCTGCTGGAGGGAGACTATCGCCATGCTGGGCGTCATGGCGGGCGACATGGCGGCAACGCTTCGCTCGACCTTGACGCTACGGTCGGGCAATTTACCTTCCCCTACATGCTTTCCGTGTCGGCGACGGGGGAGCTGGATACCTTGGTCATGGGGGTCAAGGAGGCGGTGCGAGCACACCTGGACGGAGCACTCGCCCCGATGGGACAGGGCGGCGCGTCAGACCCCTTGTCGCGACCTTCGCCATCCCCTGTGCTAGACACGTCGTCACTCTCTGCATCACAGGGCGGGGCACAGCCCCTGGCCAGCTTTTGCTTCCTGGGTGACGTGGCGGAGGACACTCAGCACCTGCTCGACGTCGAGTTGAGCGGCATGGTGGATCCAGGTCCTGCTGGCGAGTCGATGGCGATGCTGCAAGTGCAGGTCGTCAGTCGGGTGGCCGGGGGTGAGCTACAGGTGGATCTGGTGACCTGCCTGGGGGCTGAGACCGCCTGCACGCTGGCCGAGTCCTTTCTGACGAGACTGACCGAAGTCGTGCAATTGGCGCTGGAAGCCTCCCGCGGTAACGGCAGGCACACGCCTTCTGACTTTGCTATTCAAGGCATCTCGATGGAGAGGTGGCTGCGCCTGACAGATCGCCGCGATGTGGAGGCGGTCTACGTTGCGACGAGCTTGCAGAAGGGCATGATTTCCCATGCGCTGAACTATCCCGAAGATGATGCGTATCGTGTTCAGGTGCTGGTGGATTACACGGCGGGTGTCAACCTGGATCAGTATCGGCGAGCCTGGGAGCTGGTGGTGGCTCAGTACGAGAGTCTCAGGATTGGCTTCGATTGGGACGGCGACGAGATTCTGCAGTTGGCAGAACGCCAGATTGCCTTGTCGGATCGCCATTTCAGGGTTCGAGACCTCTCGTCCGTTCGCCCGGAAGATCAGGAGCATATTATCGAGGAAGCGCGCCAGGCTGATCGCGACGAAGGTTTTGACCTGTCGTTGCCTGGACTCTTCCGGGTTACCGTGTTCAGCCGAGTAGACAGCAACGCCACGGTGCTGATTACCGTTCACCATGCGATCAGCGATGGTTGGTCGACCTCGCTACTGTGGCAGGGCCTGCATGGCTTCTACGATGCGCTGACTCAGGGACGGTGCCCCACGGTGTGTCGCGACCGTGCCTATGGTGCGGCTCAGCGTCATTATCTCAATCATCGCAGACGTTCCGCGGCCTGGTGGCAACAAAAGCGGAGTGCCTGGCAGGGCCCCACAACGCTCGACGGCTTGCTCGCCGGCCGCGGATGGCGGGAGGCGCGGGTGGTGCAGCAGCCGCTGTCGTCAGCCTTGACCGTGGATGAGGACCTTTATCGCCGCATGCAGGCCCTGTGTCACGCCTCCGGTCTTACCTTCAATACGCTGGTTCAGATGTCCTGGCACAAGCTGCTGCAAGGGTTCAGTGGTGCCATCCAGACCATTACCGGGATGACGTTGTCGGGCCGCGATCTACCCGTAGAAGGGATCGAGCACAGCATCGGTCTCTACATCAATACCTTGCCCCTCGTCATCGACTGGGATGCCAAGGCGACGGTGCGCGATGTGCTCAACGCGGTGCAGCGTACGACCGTGGATATGAACACCTATACCGAAGTGTCTCTGGCAGAGCTGCAGGAGGGAGGCCAGCGGCTGTTCCATAGCCTGGTGGTATTCGAGAACTATCCAGCCCCGGCAGAGGGCGGCGCCTTGGAGCAGACGCGCTCGGTGCGGGCGATCCAGGAAAAACTGGACTATCCACTTGCCCTTGTTGCTAGAGAGATGGGGGGGAAACTGATCTTCCGCCTGGACTCGGACAGCCGCTGGTTGAGCGATGCTGATGCGATGGCGTTGCTGCAGCGGCTGGTGAGGGTCATTGGGCAAGTGGTAGATGCTCCCGATGCGCGCCATGTAGATCTGTCGCTACTGCTGAAGGGCGAGCGGGAGTTGATCCAGCACTGGAATGCAACCAGCGCTCCCCGCCGTTCCGGTGCCACCCTGCATGGACTGTTCGAGGCCCAGGTGGCGCGCACCCCGGAGGCCACGGCGCTGGTGGATGAGCACACCTCGCTGACCTATCGAGAGCTGGACGCACGGGCCAATCAGGTCGCTCATGGGCTGCGCCACGAGTACGCCAGCGCCCATGCCGGGCAGCCGATGGCACCCGATACTCGAGTAGGCCTGTACCTGGACCGTCGTGTCGACATGATCGTGGCGATCCTTGGCATTCTCAAGGCAGGAGGCGCCTACGTCCCCCTGTCGCCCGAGCATCCGCGGGACCGGTCCGTGTTCATGGCCGACGACGCCAAGCTGGGAGTGCTGCTTTGCCAGCAGGAGTATCAGGCCCGCTGGAGCGAAGGCATGGAGGAAGTCGCATCGAAGCCTGTATTGCTGACGATGGCGGCCGATGCCACCTGGCTGGGGGCGTCTGAGCCCGTGGCACCGATGGCCCAGGAAGATCACCTGGCGTATGTGATCTACACCTCGGGCACGACGGGGACCCCCAAGGGCGTGATGATCGAGCACCGCCATGCCGTCCACCTGGTCGAGGCCCAGCAAGAGCGCTTTGGCGTGCTGGATTGCACTACCAGCCTGCTCTATGCGGACATTATCTTCGATGCCAGCGTGTTCGAGCTGTTCGTCAGCCTGGCGTCGGGACTTCGCTGCGTGCTGTGTTCGCAGGAAGCCAGACGGGATGTGGCCTTGCTGAATGACCTGGCCCAGAGCTACCAGATCGAGCTGACCATTCTGCCGCCGGTCATGCTCGGGCAGCTGGATCCGGCCTGTTGGCGTTCGTTGAAGACGCTGGTGGTGGGAGGAGAGGCGCCGGTCAGGGACTTTCTCGACCGCTTCCATCGCGAGGACCTGAGGCTTTTTAACGCCTACGGACCTACCGAGGGCACCGTCTGTGCCACGGCTCACCGCTATCAGCCTGGGGATCCCTCCGCCAAGATCGGCAAGCCACTGACCAACGTGCAGGTGCATGTGCTTGATGAGCAGATGGCGCCGGTGCCCGTCGGTGCCGTTGGAGAGCTGTATATCGGCGGCGCTGGGGTGGGTCGGGGATATCTGCATCGCGATGGGTTGACCCGGGAGCGCTTCGTGGCGGACCCCTTCGCGGGGACAAGCACTCACGGTGAGCAAGGGGCACGTCTGTATCGCACGGGCGATATGGTGAGGTGGCTGCAGGACGGCAGCCTGATCTATCTGGGACGTAACGATGACCAGGTGAAGATACGCGGGTACCGCATCGAGCTGGGTGAGGTCGAGACCGCATTGACGTCGCAGCCGGAGATCAGCCAGGCGGTGGTCGTGGCCCACGGTCAGCCAGGGCAGCAGAGTCTGGCGGCCTATGTGATCCTGGCGCCAGAGCGAACCATCAGCATGCCGGAGCTGCGCCATCGGCTGGCGGAGCGGCTGCCGTCCTACATGATGCCGGCAAGCTGCACCTGCATCGACGCGATACCCCTGACGATCAATGGCAAGCTGGATCGTCAGGCGCTTCCCGAACCCGAGGAAGAGGATCGCCAGCAGTCCTATGTGGCGCCTCGCACCACCTTGGAAGCAACACTCTGCGAGCATTGGGCGCGGGTGCTGGGACGTGAAAGGGTCGGCATCGAGGACGACTTCTTCCAGATTGGTGGCGACTCCATCATCAGCATTCAACTGGTCGCCAGACTGAGGCAGGCGGGGATTGCCTTGCAGGGTCGGGACATCTTTGACGCGCCTCGCATCTCGTCGCTGGCGGCCCGCCTGGCCCAGCGTCAGGATGGGGCCGACATCGATGCCGAGCAGGGCCGGCTTGCCGGCACGTTCTCGCTGTTGCCGATTCAATCGTGGTTTTTCGAGCAGGAATTTGCCCAGCCGGGGCATTGGAATCAGGCCTTCATGGTGGCCATACCCGAGCGCGTGACCGTGCCCGAGCTGCAAGAGGCCCTGGTGGCACTGAGCCACCAGCACGACATGCTCTGCTGCCGGTTCGTGCGCGAGAAAACGGGGTATCGGCAGTGCTATGCACCGGACATGATGCCCGCCCCGGTGATCACCCTGTCGGTGACGGAGGGTGACGATGAGTGGCTCCAGCAGGAACTGACGCGGCATCAGAGCCAGTTTGATATCGAGCGTGGTCCGCTGTGGCAGGTGATCCACCTCAGCGGCTATGACGATGGCCGCTCGCGCCTCTGTTTTGCCCTGCATCATCTGGTAGTGGACGCAGTGTCCTGGCGGATTCTGGCACGGGATCTGGTGCAGTTGCTGGAAGGCGGCAGCCTGCCGTCCAAGACCACCAGCTATCGTCAGTGGGTGGCGGCGGTCCATCGCTACGCCCAGGAGCACACCGAGCAGGCCAGTTACTGGCGGCATGTCGTGGCTGCGGATGGCGGGGAGCAGTGGCTCGAGGAAAGGTGCCTGCAGCAGGCATTACAAGCACCTGCCTCGGCGACGCTGGAATTTTCTCGAGAGGACACCGATGCACTGCTGCATCAGGCCCCTGCCGGCTATCACACCCAGATCAATGATCTGCTGGTGAGTGCCGTGTCGCTGGCGCTGGCAGATGTGCTGAAGCAGTCAGACGTGACCCTGCTGCTGGAAGGCCATGGTCGTCAGCCCCTGGAAGATCGAATCGACCTGTCATCTACCCTGGGCTGGTTCACGGTCCAGTACCCGGTGCGGGTCAATACCGAGGGTGACACTGAAGAGGTGATCATCAGGACCAAGGAAGGGCTTCGTGGCATTCCCGACGGCGGTCTTGGCTTCGGTGCGCTGAAGCAGGCCGGCTGGTTGCCGGAAGCCTCGATGCCGCGGATCAGCTTCAACTATCTTGGCCAGTTCTCCGCGCCGCAGCAGGCGACCTATGGACTGGTAGTTGAGCCCTGCGGGCGGGCCATGTCGCCGGACAATCGCGATCGTTTTGTCATCAACATCAACGGCGCCGTGCTCGACGATCAGCTGTTCTTCGACGTCACCACCCAGCTGGGAGAAAGCGTTTCCATCGAGGTAAGAGACCGTCTGCAGGAGCGACTTCAAGAGGTGGCCGCCACGGCCATGGGTGCGGCGCGCACTGGTGGCGTGCGCACACCTTCGGACTTCGATGTCACAGGGTTGACCCTGTCTCGTCTGAGTTCTCTGGAGCAGCGCTACGATGTCGAGGCGCTGTATGCCGCCAACAGTCTGCAGGTGGGGATGATCTTCCATGCCTTGAATCATCCCGAGGACGATGCCTACCGCGTGCAGCTGCTGGTCGACTATTCAGAGGGCTTGCGCATCGACCACTATCGCCGCGCTTGGGAGCTGTTGGTGGAGCACTATCCGAGCCTGCGTATCGGCTTTGACTGGGAGGAGGGCGATATCCTGCAGGTGGTGGCGAGATCACTGACGCTGGATGAACACTGCTTCCGTCTTCGGGACATCAGCGACGTACCGCTCGAGGAGCATGATCGAACCATTGAGGAGATTCAGGCGCAGGATCGTTTGGAGAGTTTCGACCTGTCGCGCCCGGGACTGTTCCGCGTCACGCTGATTCAGCGCGGCACTCACGGAGTGACCGTGCTGGTCAATACCCATCATGCGGTGACCGACGGATGGTCGACCGCCCTGTTGTGGCAAAGCCTGCATGGCTACTTCGACGCCATCGAGCGGGGGGAGCATCCTCGTCCGGGGCGCGATGATGCCTACGCCGAGGCTCAGCGCTATCAGCTGCGACAGGCAGATGCTACCCGCTCCTATTGGGCCGCCAAGAAGGTGACCTGGGAAGGTGAGACCAGTCTGGAGGGGCTGCTCGAGGGTCGCGAGTGGCGTGATGCTCGGGTCATACGGAACCCGATATCGGCAGGTCTGGTGCTGGAGGAGCGGGTGCAGGACGGCATGCAGTCTCTGTGTCACGAGCTGGGTGTCACCCTGAACACCATCGTGCAGACGGCTTGGCACAAGCTCTTGCAGGTCTACAGCGGAGCCTCCCAGACCATCACCGGCATGACGCTTTCCGGGCGCGATATCGCGGTGCAGGGGATCGAGCAGAGCGCGGGTCTGTTCATCAATACGCTGCCGCTGGTCATCGACTGGCCCTCCGATGGCAGGGTACGTGATGTGCTCGCCACTGTTCAGGCCACCACCCTGGAGATGAACACCCACTGTGGAATTCCCTTGGCCGAGCTGCAGCCTGGGGCGCAGCGGCTGTTTCACAGCCTGGTGGTGTTCGAGAATTACCCGGTGGCCAAGGCCGACGGTGAAAGCGGAGACACCAAGCGTCATGTGCGCGGGGCCCAGGAAAAGGTCAACTACCCGCTGTCGCTGATCGTCTTCATGGACCAGGGTCGGCTGTCGTTCAAGCTGGAGTCTGACGCCAGCTGGTTGAGTGAAGACAACGCTCAGCGTTTGCTCGAGCGTCTGGCCTATGTGGTGGGGCAGATGGTGCATATCGCGGCGACGGGCGGTCGTCACTCCGAGATCGAGCTGTTGCTTAAAGAGGAGAAAGCGCAACTGCTGGACCAGTGGAACAGCACTCATCAGCCGCTGACCTCCGCCATGACCCTGCATGGCCTGTTTGAGGACCAGGTGGCAAGGACCCCAGACGCCATTGCCCTTGTCGATGACGCGGTCCAGCTAAGCTATGCACAGCTGAACCGCAGAGCCAATCGCGTTGCGCATGGTCTGCGTAAGCAGCACGTCGAGCTGTTCCAGCGGCCGATCACCGCGGATACGTTGATTGGCCTCTACCTGGATCGCGATGTCGACCTGATCGTGGCCATCCTCGGGATTCTCAAGGCGGGGGCCGCCTACGTACCGATGTCGCCGGAGCATCCGAACGAGCGTTCCCGTTTTATCGTGGAGGATGCTGGCCTCGGCTTGGTGCTGTGTCATGAGCACTACCGTTCAAGGCTGCATGAATGGTGGTCCGACATGGCGCAGATGCCCGGGCTGGTGACGCTGACCGATGACGCCGCTTGGCTGGGCTCGGAAGCCGACGCGACAGCGGTCGCAACGCCGGACAGTCTGGCGTATGTCATCTACACCTCAGGCACCACGGGGGTGCCGAAAGGGGCGATGATCGAGCACCGTCATGCGGTCAATCTGGTGGCGGCCCAGCGGCAGCGGTTTGGGATGGACGAGTGTGCCACCAGCCTGCTGTTCGCCGACGTCATCTTTGACGCCAGCGTGTTTGAGCTGTTTGTCAGCCTTGCCTGTGGCCTTCGCTGTGTCGTGTGTTCTCACGAGGTCAGGCGAGATGTGCTTGAGCTTGACCGAGTGGCTAGAGAGCAGCAAATCGAACTGGCCATCCTGCCCCCGGTCATGCTCGGGCAGCTTGACCCGAGCCACTGGCGCTCGCTCAAGACGCTGGTGGTGGGTGGTGAGGCGCCTGTCACCGAGCTGCTTGACCGCTTCTATCGGGACGATCTGCGTCTCTACAATGCCTATGGTCCCACCGAAGCCGCGGTCTGCGCGACGGCCCATCGCTATCACCCAGGAGACGCCGCCCAGCAGATCGGTACGCCGCTGTTGAATACCCAGGTATATGTTCTTGATCAAGGCATGCGGCCTGTCCCGGTGGGCGCCACAGGAGAACTCTACATTGGCGGAGCCGGTGTAGGACGGGGCTATCTGAACCGTGACAGCCTGACCCAGGAGCGCTTCCTCGACAACCCGCTGGCGCCGGAGCCGGATGCACGTTGTCGCGGTAGCCATCGTCTCTACCGCACGGGTGACCTGGTCCGCTGGCTACCGGATGGCGGCCTGCTCTACCTGGGGCGTAATGATGCTCAGGTGAAAATCAGGGGCAATCGTATTGAACTGGGTGAGATCGAAGCGGCATTGACGGCTCAGCCGGAGGTACGCCAGGCGGTAGTGGTGGCTTATGGCGACGCCGGTCAGCAAAGTCTTGCCGCCTATGTGGTGTCTGCGGAGGAACAGCAGATCGAGGTCGCCACCTTGAAACAGCGTCTATCGGAGCGGCTGCCGTCCTATATGGTGCCAGCCAGCTGCCAGTTCATTGACGCGATTCCGTTGACCATCAACGGCAAGCTCAACCGCAAGGCGCTTCCTGCACCGACCCTGGAGGGCTCCGCCCAAGCCTACGTGGCGCCCAGGACGTCACTCGAGGCTCAGCTGTGCCAGCAGTGGCAAGAGGTGCTGGGCCATGAGCGGGTCGGCGTCGAGGATGACTTCTTCCTGCTGGGAGGAGACTCGATCAAGCTGATCAAGTTGACCTCCCTGATGCGGGCCCAGGCAGGGCACACGGTGTCCGTATCGGCGTTCTATCGCTACACCACGGTGTCCCAGCTGGCCGAGTTCATCGCCTGCGGGGAAGGCGAGGAGCTCAGCATGCTGATGCGCTTCCTCGGCGGCGGCAGGGAGAGCGGCAGTAAGCTGTTCATGGTTCATGCAGGCTACGGCAACAGTGATGTCTACAGGACGTTGGTCGACGCCATGGGTGAACACTACGCCTGTTACGGCATCGATAACTACAACCACACCGTGGTCCAACCGGAAGCCTCTTTGATCAATATTGCGGCGCTCTACCTCAAGGTCATGGAGGAGCATCTGGCGGTGGATGAGGAGGTGCGCCTGCTGGGTTGGTCACTGGGCGGCAATATCGCCACCGAGATGGCCTGGCAGCTGGAGCAGCGAGGCTTCACCAAGGTTCGTCTGTACCTGCTGGACACCTACTTCAACATGGGGGATGCGGACTTTCTCGGCAATGCCAAGGACGTGCGCGATGACTTCGAGAAGGAGTTGGTCAACAAGGGTATTCCGCCGGATGAATTTCTGTTGAACCGCTGGGAGGAGCTGTACGAGGTCAACCGTGACATGCTGCGCTCCGCCCATGAACGACCGCTGACGAGCACTCAGGTCGTGCTGTTCAAGGCGCTGGAAGAGGTGGCGCCCGTCGAGGGCAGACCTGGTGGTGTCCCCGATGACCTGGTGCTGAGCTCGGTCTTTGACAACAACGTTGCCGAGTTCTCACGTACGGTACCCGCCCTCATTCCATGCCCGGGAGTGACCCATATGGGGATGCTGGATGCCGTTGACTGGATCGCCGAGGTGCTGGTCAAAGACCTGACCGACCCCTTGAAGACGTAAGCGTATCGGCCCCGGTGATGCAGTATGTGAAATGTGACTGCCTGAGCCGTTTAGCCCCCGTCGGTCGAGAAGGGGAATGAGCTTCATCTCGATCGGCGGGGCTGGCACTCCGCTCACGGGCGACCGACAGGCCTACGGCCAGCCCTTCCAGCTGAGGGCACTGCACCGGCCTGGGCTCGCTATCGCTGGCTTCTGGCTCGCTAGCAGTGGGGCGGGTCAAACGTCGTGGGCGGGCAGCAAGGAGCCTGTGCGACAAGCGCTGGCCAGGGTGCCGTTGCCGGCTGAATTGGAGGGCGCTGTGGCGAAACGGCGCGATGAGTACCGGGCCGGGCGCCTCTGCGCGGTCTATGCGCTTGGTCTGTTGGGCATCGACAGCGGGGTGCCGGGCAGGGGGGCTGACCGTCTTCCGCGGTGGCCCCCTGGCGTGCTTGGCAGCATCTCTCACTGCAGCGACCTGGCGTTATCCGCCGTGGCATCCTCTGATTTATATGCAGGGGTGGGCATTGACGTAGAGCAGTGTCTGGACGCTGATGAGGCCGATAGCGTGGCAGAGGTGGTCGCGAGTGGTGCTGAACTCCTGCACCTTCCTGGGTGGCTATCGAGGCCTATGGCGGTGACGCTTCTTTTCAGTGCAAAGGAGGCGATCTACAAGGCCATCTTTCCTGACCTAAAGCGCTACGTGGACTTCGCGGAGGTCTGTCTGCATCGTGCGCTGCCTGGCCTTCTTGTCTTTCGTCCGTCGTGCGCATGGCAATCTGCTGGACCACCCCACGGGAGGGCGCCTTGGCACGAGCATATCGAGTGGCCTGTGGCCTTCCATATTGAGGCGGGCAAGGTGGTCACCCTATGCGTGCTCAGCGGTGAGTCGTAAGGCGGCGCTTAACAGAATGGCGCGGAACGTCTTGAAGAACGTTGCGCAGGCTGTGGGATGGCGGACGTCAACGTCTGCTTTTGGTGCAAGTCGGCAAGGGTGGCTGCACCATGAGGGTGCCTTTGCCAGTCCGAAGAGAACCGGGAGATAACACCGGGGCCCGTGAAAACATAAGTGGCATGGAACTTGCTTTGTCAGAGTGAGGCGACGATCGCGCACCGCGACCTGTCGCCACGACTCCGATAACGACAACGTCACCCTGGAGAATTTCCCATGTCCTTAGCTTCGGCCTCTGCTGTGCTTAATCCTGCCCGCCGTTCCTTGGCGCTTTCTGCCTTTGCGCTGTCAGCACTGTCTGTGGCGATGGCGGCTCCCGCCGTTGCCGACGAGGACCCGATCAAGGTCGGCATCCTGCATTCTCTGTCCGGCACCATGGCGATCAGCGAGTCGACGCTCAAGGACACCATGCTGATGCTGATCGAGCAGCAGAATGAAGCGGGGGGATTGCTGGGTCGCGAGCTGGAGCCGGTGGTGGTTGACCCGGCATCCAACTGGCCGCTGTTTGCCGAGAAAGCGCGTGAGCTGTTGGCCCAGGATGAGGTCGACGTGATCTTCGGCAACTGGACCTCGGTCTCTCGCAAGTCCGTGCTGCCGGTGGTGGAAGAGCTTAATGGACTGCTGTTCTACCCGGTTCAGTATGAGGGGGAGGAGTCCTCCGAGAACGTCTTCTACACCGGCGCTGCACCGAATCAGCAGGCCATTCCGGCCGTCGACTACCTGATGAACGATGTCGGCGTGGAGCGCTGGGTGCTGGCGGGTACCGACTACGTCTATCCGCGCACCACCAACAAGATCCTTGAGGCCTACCTGAAGTCCCAGGGGGTGGCCGACGAGGACATCATGGTCAACTACACCCCTTTCGGTCACTCGGATTGGCAGAACATCGTCTCCGAGATCAAGCAGTTTGGCGGAGTGGGCAAGAAAACCGCCGTGGTCTCCACGATCAACGGCGACGCCAATGTTCCCTTCTATCGTGAGCTGGCCAATCAGGGCGTTGATGCCGCCGATATTCCCGTCGTTGCCTTCTCCGTAGGTGAGCAGGAGCTGTCCGGCCTGGATACGGCTCCCTTGGTAGGCCATCTGGCAGCCTGGAACTACTTCATGAGCGTCGACGAAGACGCCAACTACGACTTTATCGACGCCTGGTACGACTATACCGGCGACGACAACGCCGTGACCAACGACCCCATGGAAGCTCACTACATTGGCTTCAACATGTGGACAGAAGCGGTGCGCAAGGCCGGTACCACCGAGGTGGACGCCGTCAAGGAAGCCATTATTGGGGTGTCGGTGCCCAACCTCACCGGTGGTTACGCCACCATGATGCCCAACCACCACATCACCAAGCCCGTGCTGATCGGTGAAATCCAGGACAACGGCCAATTCTCGGTGGTGTGGGAAACGCCCTCCACCGTCGCTGGGGATGCCTGGTCAGACTACCTGGAAGGCTCCCGCGATCTGATCAGCGACTGGCGTGCACCGCTCGAGTGCGGCAACTACAACGTGGTGCAGGGTAGCTGCGGCGGCGGCGCTGACGTTGCTGCCACGGAGTGACATTCGCTACCAAAAACACGGCCGGGGCGCCATGACGTCCCGGCCAGGACCACGCCCATCATGATGCCCTTGACGATCTGACAAGGGCGCTCACGGAATTCCGCTATGAACACAACAGCATGGCGATACTGGTTGAAGGCGCTGCTGCTGGTCAGCCTGGTCGCTCTTGGGCCATGTGCTCTTGGACAGGACAATGCCGCAGCGCAGGACACCAGTGCAACTCCAGAGGAAGACGCTGGTCGCGAGCTGCTGCAGGCACTCGCTGAGGCCAACTTTCGCGAAAAAGAAGCGGCTATCGATGCCATCGCCGCGAGTGGTGACACGCGCGCACGCGGATGGCTCGAGAGTTTCGCCGAGGGCAAGCTGGCCCAGGTCAAGGACAGCGGCGACATTGTCGTGATTCTGGCCAACCGAGGCCGGCAATGGCCGGTGGCAGACGCGCTCACCATGGAAGAGGCAGGGGAGGTGTCGCGGCGCGAGCTTGACCGGGTCGCCATCAACAATCGTCTGCGTGGCCACCTGGACAGCACCCTGGCCCTGCTGGATCTGCGCGTCGATGATCCCGCGCAGCGGCTGATTGCAGCGAAAGCGCTGCTGGGGGACGTCGATACCGAGGTGGTGGAGTCCCTGTCGGAACTTGCCCAGAACGAGAGTGACCCGGAGGTGGCGGCGGCCCTGACCCAGGCGATTGCCATCCACCGACTGGAGCAGGGCGACAGCACCGCTGTCGCGGACCTCGCCGGCAGTCTGAATGGACAGGTCAGGGCGGCATTGATGCAGGCCAGCCGCAGCGAAGACGCCATGGTGGCCGACGCGGCGTCCGCAGCGCTGGCTGACATTGAGCAGTCGCTGAAGCTCAATCGCGCCGCAGAGACGCTGTACTTTGGCCTTTCGCTGGGCTCTGTCCTGGTCCTGGCCGCTATTGGTCTGGCGATCACCTTCGGCGTGATGGGTGTGATCAACATGGCTCACGGCGAACTGATCATGCTGGGAGCCTACACCACCTGGGCGATGCAGCAGCTGTTGCCGGGGCAGCCGGGGCTGGCGCTGCTGCTGGCGATACCGGCAGGCTTTCTGGTGGCGGCACTGGTGGGTGTCGCGATCGAGCGGGGCGTCATCCAGTTTCTGAAGGGGCGTCCGCTGGAAACCCTGCTGGCCACCTTTGGTGTCAGCCTGATCTTGCAGCAGCTGGTACGTACGCTGATTTCTCCCCTGAATCGTACCGTGGTGACGCCGGAGTGGATGAGCGGCTCGCTGTTCATCAACGATGCGCTGTCGCTGACCCTCAACCGGCTGTACGTGCTCGGGTTTGCGGTGCTGGTCTTTGCCGCGCTGATGCTGGTCATGCGCAGGACGCGATTGGGCCTGGAGGTGAGAGCTGTCACCCAGAATCGTGCCATGGCCCGCTCCATGGGGATTCGGGCGACCCGTGTCGATATCTTGACGTTTGCGTTGGGCTCCGGCGTGGCAGGCCTTGCTGGCGTGGCGCTGTCCCAGCTGACCAACGTGGGTCCCAACCTGGGTCAGAACTACATCATCGATTCCTTCATGGTGGTGGTGTTCGGTGGCGTCGGTAACCTGTGGGGCACCCTGGTCGCCGGGCTCTCGCTTGGCGTGATCAATCAGGTACTTGAGCCCTGGGCCGGGGCAGTGCTGGCCAAGATTCTGGTGCTGGTGTTCATCATTCTGTTCATTCAAAAGCGGCCGCGGGGACTGTTCCCGCAGAAAGGCCGCGCGGCGGAGGGCTGAGCATGATGACATCCCGACACTGGCTTGCTCGCCCCTTTGGCGAGCGCTCAACGCTGACCTTCCTGGCGGTGCTGTGTGGCGCCATGGCTCTGGTGGTGCTGGCCAACCTGTTGCCCGCCGATCACCCGCTTCACGTCTCTACTTATACCGTTACCTTGCTCGGCAAGTATCTGTGTTATGCCTTGCTGGCAGTCGCTGTGGACCTGGTCTGGGGGTATCTAGGCATTCTCAGCCTTGGCCACGGTGCTTTCTTCGCGCTTGGCGGCTACGCCATGGGCATGTACCTGATGCGCCAGATCGGCGACCGCGGCGTCTATGGCGACCCGTTGCTACCCGATTTCATGGTCTTCCTCGACTGGGATAGCCTTCCCTGGTACTGGCTGGGATTCGACATGCCGGGCGTGGCCTTTGCGATGGTGCTGTTGGCGCCGGGCCTGCTGGCGCTGGTGTTCGGCTTTCTGGCGTTCCGTTCACGGGTCACCGGGGTTTACCTGTCGATCATCACCCAGGCCCTGACCTTCGCGCTGATGCTGGCGTTCTTCCGCAACGAGATGGGCTTTGGCGGCAACAATGGCCTGACCGACTTCAAGGAGCTGCTGGGCTTCGACTTGTCCGCCGACAGCACGCGCCTGGGCTTGTTCATCGCCTCAGGCGTCGCCCTGGCAATAGGGTTTCTGCTGTGCCGAGCCATTGTCGTGAGCAAGCTTGGCCGCGTCTGCGTGGCAGTACGTGACGCTGAGTCGCGCACTCGCTTTCTCGGCTACCGGGTAGAGCGCTACCAGCTGTTCGTGTTCGTCGTCTCGGCGATGCTGGCCGGGGTCGCTGGCGCCCTGTATGTGCCCCAGGTAGGGATCATCAATCCCAGCGAATTCTCCCCGCTGTTTTCCATCGAGATCGTGGTGTGGGTGGCCCTAGGGGGGCGGGCGACCCTGTATGGCGCGGTCATAGGCGCGCTGGCGGTGAACTATGCCAAGAGCGTGTTCACCGGGATCATGCCCGAGGCCTGGCTGTTTGCCCTGGGGGCGCTGTTCGTGCTGGTCACCGTGCTGCTGCCTCAGGGTATCGCCGGGCTATTGTCTCGTCGCCGTCAGCACGATGATGCACCTAACAACATGACGGTAAAACAGGAGGCGACCCCATGAGTTTTCTGCATGGTCTGGCCGATCGCGATCGTGTCTTCGACTTTCTGGTGCCGCAGGCGTCCCCGGTCGATGTCCGCCATGGCCCCATCCTCTATCTGGAGGATGTCTCCGTCAGTTTTGATGGGTTCAAGGCCATCAATGGGCTCAACCTGACGATCGATGATGGTGAGCTGCGCTGCATCATCGGGCCCAACGGTGCCGGCAAGACCACCATGATGGACATCATCACCGGCAAGACCCGCCCTGATACGGGCAGCGTCTGGTTCGGCAGCCGTCATAACTTGCTGACCAAGAACGAGCCGGAGATCGCACGCCTGGGTATTGGAAGGAAATTCCAGAAACCCACGGTGTTCGAGGCGCTCAGCGTGTTCGAGAACCTGGAGCTTGCCATGGCCACCGACAAGAGTCTGTGGCCCACCCTGGTCGCTCGATTGAATGCCGACCTGCGCAATCGTATCGAAGAGGTCATGGAAACCGTCGGCCTGTCAGCCTTGAGCCGTCGCCAGGCAGGCATCCTGTCCCACGGTCAGAAGCAGTGGCTCGAGATTGGCATGCTGCTGATGCAGCGCCCGCGGTTGCTGCTGGTGGACGAACCCGTTGCCGGTATGACCGAACAGGAAATGGAGCGCACGGCCGAGCTCTTGAAGGGACTTGCCGGCAAGCATTCCGTGGTGGTGGTTGAGCACGATATGGGCTTCGTCAGGTCCATCGCGCGCACCGTCACGGTGCTGCATCAAGGCTCCGTGCTGGCGGAAGGCAGCATGGACAAGGTGGCCAGCGACCCCAGGGTGGTCGAGGTCTATCTGGGTGGCGATGAGGAGGCTGCATGATGGGACTGGAACGCTTTCCACTGGATCCCGGTGTAAGAAGTGCCTATGTCGTCGCATGGGATCACGTTACGGGACCCCGCATGAAAAGACGGCGATATCCGCGCTGGCTCGCTGCGCTGGCACACCGGAGGGCCCGCCAATGCTGAACATTCGTGGGCTCAACCAGTTCTATGGCGAAAGCCATACGCTGTGGGACCTGGATCTGCAGGTGCCCAAAGCGGCCTGCACCTACGTGCTGGGGCGCAATGGTGTCGGCAAGACGACGTTGATGAAAGCCATCATGGGCGAAGTGCCGATCCGTGGTGGAGCGCTGGAATACGCGGATGGCGTGGCTCTGGAGCGCCGTCGGCTGGAAGATCGCTCGCGCCTTGGCATCGGTTACGTGCCTCAGGGACGGCAGATTTTTCCACTGCTGACGGTGGAAGAGAACCTGCGTACCGGTCTCGCAGCGCGCGGGGACGGCCTGCGCCAGGTACCCGAGCGTATCTACGAGCTGTTTCCCGTGCTCAAGGAAATGCGCCAGCGTCGTGGCGGGGATCTTTCGGGCGGCCAGCAGCAGCAGCTGGCCATCGGGCGTGCGTTGGTTCTCGAGCCCAAGCTACTGATCCTCGATGAGCCGGGGGAGGGCATCCAGCCGAACATCGTCGCCCAGATTGGCGAGGTCATTCGCCGTCTGATCGCCGATGATGGGCTGACCGTACTGCTGGTGGAGCAGAAGCTCCCCTTTGCTCGCCGTTTTGCAGATCGTTTTGCCATCCTTGATCGTGGCCGGCGCGTAGCGGAGGGCGACATAGCAGCATTGAGTGATGACGTGGTGAAGCGCTACCTGACCGTCTAGGGCGAAAGTGGCGGTCGACAGCTCGCAGCACCAGCCTTGCTCGGGCTCGAGTGAAACGGGAGCCTTTAGCCGTGTGGCTCGGCGGCATCGACCAGGGTGAGCTGGACGTAGTGTCCCCCTGGCACCGGCTGGTTGTGATAGTGCCAGCCGAGCCGCTCGGTGAGCTGAGCTGTCAGCTCTAGGCCAAGGCCGAAGCCCAGGTCGTCGACAGTATCTGGGTAGCCTGCGGGGGCATCGTTGTCGGCATCTTGGCTGTCACCGCTTCCGTCTTCCTGCCCGTCGGCGCGCTGCAGGTTGTCGATAAAGACCGTCTTGCCCTGCTGACGCAGGGTGACGTCACCCGCCCAGGTGTGCTGGAAGGCGTTGCGGATGAGGTTGCCAAGTACCATGCGTAGTGCCACCTCGGACTGTTCCAGGGTGGCCGGGCTTGTGGTCACGCTGAGGGCGACGTCCTTGTCGCGTAGCAGGTAGCGGTGTTCTTCGACGATGTCCTGTACCAGCCGGTCCAGTGCGATGGGACGGGTGGGCAGATCGATGGGCTCGTCGCGGCTTAGCCACAGGAGGGTTTCCGTCAGATGCTTCATGTTCAGGCTGGCGCGATCCAGGCGATCGATGATCGACGCCAGCACGGATCGGGCCGCAGGCGCCTGCTCCGGCGGTAGCGAGCGGATCAGTTCGATGCCGCTTCGCATCACACTGATCGGCGTGCGCAATTCATGGCTTGAGTGGCGCAGGAAGCGATGTTCCCGTTCGAGACTGTCTTTCTGGGAGGACAGGCTGTCGCGTACCAGCGAGGCCAGTTCGTTCAGCTCGGGGTAGCGGAAGTCCGGCAGAGGGTCCTGCAGGTTGGCGCTTTCCAGATCACGCGCCCACCGGCCCAGGCGCGCCACCGGCTTGCTTAGCTGACGCAGCAGTAGCCAGATCGCCAGTGCCAGGGCGACGGCGGTACTGAGGCTGATAAGCAGAAGGCTTGTGAGGTTGTCACGAATGGTGCGGTGTACCAGGCTCGACATCTGCTGGCGTGTCAGAGTGTGGCTGACAAACAGCGTCCCCTCGGCGGTGGGAAAGCGCATGGCGAAGACCAGCCTGCCGCGGCGACCATTCGGCTTCGTCTCACGCGACGTGACCAGACGCGTCTCCTGCTGCGGCGGCTGTGGCAACAAGCTGCGGATCTGCCTGGGCTGTTGCTGCCAGGTCGAGGTGACGGTGAAGGCGTCCAGGTCGGGTTCTGCCGTGCCTTTGGCCCGCTGGCGAATGTGCTGATGCACCGCCTGTTCCATGGCCCCCACCATGGTGCTGTCCATCCCCAGCTTGAAGTAGTGGGCCGCCAGCAGCGAGTAGCCTCCCACCAGCAGCGCACCCAAGGTGAGCAGGATCGCCGCGAGCTGTCGCTTAAGGCGTATCTGACGGATCATCCCGTGCCTCCCTCAAGGCGAACCCGCGTCCGGGGATCGTGTGTATCAGCGGCGGATCGAAGTCTCGATCCACGGCCTTGCGCAGATGGTGCATATGTACCTTGAGGCTATTGCTGTCGGGAGGTTCCTCGCCCCACACCGCCTCCTCCAGAGCGCGGCGGCTGACGACCCCGGGTGATGCGCGCAGCAGGGGTTCCAGCAGTCGCCAGCCGGTAGGTGACAGGTGCAGCGGCTGACCGTCTCTAAGCACCGTCAGTGAGACCAGATCCATCACCAGGCCAGCGTAGTGCAGCCGCTTGATCTGCCCGCTGCGTCGCTGGCCCAGGGCGCGAATGCGCAGCGCCAACTCCTTCAGTTCGAACGGCTTGACCAGGTAGTCATCGGCGCCCGCCTCGAAGCCATCGACCTTGTCGTCGAGGCGGTCGCGGGCGGTCAACATCAGGATGCTGGTGTCATCGCCCGCGTGGCGAACCTCGCGGCAGACGCTCAGGCCATCCAGTCGCGGCAGATTGAGATCCAGCAGGATGACGTCATAGCGATTGTCGCGGATGAGCGTGAGCCCGCGCTGGCCATTGCTGGCGTGATCGCACCGGATCTGCTGGATCTCCAGGTATTGCACGATGGTCATGGCCAGATCCAGGTCATCTTCCACCAGCAGCACGTTCAGCATGGGGTTTCGGCCTCGTCTTCACCGGGCGTGCGTCGCCTCCAGCGTGCGAGCCATTGCTCGAGGCTGGTCTGCAGGCTCAGCAGCACCGGTATCAGGATTAGCGTGATCAGGGTGGCGAACAGGATACCGTATGCCAGCGACACTGCGGCCGGAATCAGAAACTGGGCCTGATGGGACGTTTCTCCCAGGAGGGGATAGAGCCCGGCAAAGGTGGTGGCCGAGGTCAGCACGACTGCACGCATGCGACTGGTGGCGGAGGCGACGATGGCGTCCGGGATGGCCAGGCCTTCGTCTCGCAGCTCGTTGAAACGGGACACCAGCAAAAGGCTGTCGTTTACCACCACGCCGGACAGGGCAATGATGCCATTGAGGGACAGGATCCCGAGGGACAGGTCATTGAGCCAGTGACCGAGCAGCGCCCCGACCACGCCGAAGGGGATCGCGGTCATGATCAGCAGAGGCTGAACGTAGGACTTCAGGGGGACCGCCAGCAGCATGTAGATCAGCAGTATGGCGAAGGCAAAGACCGTGACCATCGAGGACTGGGTTTCCTGCTGCTGCTCGGCCTCGCCAGCGAAGTGGATGTCGACGCCGGGGTAGGCGCTGCGGATATCCGGGACGACCTCCTGTTCGAGCAGGGTCACCAGTTCGCTGGCCGAGATCAGCTCCTTGTCCACGTCGCCGGAAATATAGATGGCCCGCTGGTTATCGATCCGGGTGATGGTGTCGCGGGTGTAGCCGAGACTCGCTGTAGCGACGCTGGACAGCGGCAGCACGGTACCATCCGGTGCACGTACCCGCGACGACAGCACGTCGACCAGCGACTGGCGCTCGCTCTCGGGAAAGCGCACCTTCACCTCTATCTCGTCGTTGCCGCGCTGATAGCGCTGCACCACCTGACCATTGAAGCCCTGCATGACCTGTTCGGCCAGCTCGTCGGTGGTCATGCCAAGCGCGCGCCCCTGGGCGGTGAGGTCGAGCTGAAGCTGAGGTTGGCCCGGGCGGAGGTTGTCTTCCAGGCCGCTGACGGCATCGATGGCTTCAAGACGCGCGCGGAACTCGTCGCCGGCCGCGCTCAGCAGGGTATCGTCGCTGGCGCGAAGCTCGACGCGAAGCGCAGAGAAGTCACTGCGCCGGCTCTGAACACTCAGCGTGCGGGTGCCTTCCGGGAGCCCGGCAAGGGCCGTCCACTGGTGTGCGAACTGGTCAAGGTCGTAGGGCGAATCATCGGCAAGCTTGACCGTGACAGTCCCTGACTGGTCATCACTCGAGGTGATCTGCAGGTGCTCGATGGCGCTGACGCCTTTGCCCTGGCGCAGCGTGGTATCGGCCTCGATGGCACTGTCCTGCAGGCGGTCCAGCGCCCGGTGGGTCAAGCCGTAACTCGCATCGTTTTCCAGCGTGATGTTGGCGCGCGCCGTATCGCCTGCAATATCGGGGAAGAAACTCATGCGAATGCTGCCGTTGAACGGCATGGCCAGGACCAGGATCAACAGCGCCGTGAACAGCACTGTGACGCTGGTTCGATGCACCAGAGCGAGCTTGACCAGCGGACGATAGACGGCCTGGGTGAAGCGTTCCATCGCGCCAGAGGCGGCGTCCTGTAGCCGCCCCCACAGCCGGCCAAGACGATGACGGGAAGTCGAGGAGCGGGTATTCAGGTGCGCCAGGTGGGCCGGCAGAATCAGCTTCGACTCGATGATCGACAGCACCAGACACAGGCCGACCACGGCGGCGAATTGGGCGTAGAGCTTGCCCAGTCTGCCCTCTATCTGCGAGAGCGCAAAGAAGGCCACCACCGTGGTAAACACGCCAAACAGGGTGGGCACCGCGACGCGCAGGGTGCCACGAATGGTGTTGTCCAGGGTGTCACCATGGGCGCGGCGCTCGGCGTAGACGCTTTCGCCCACGACCACGGCATCGTCGACCACGATGCCCAGCGCCATGATGAAGCCAAAGGTGGTGAATTCATTGAGGGTAAGCCCAAGCAGGGGCTCGCCCATGAAGTAGAGCGTACCGCAGAACACAAAGGGGAGGCCCATGGCCACCCACAGCGCGACCCTCAGGTTGAGAAACAGCGCCAGCAGGGTAAACACCAGCAGAATTCCGTACAGCGCATTGTCGATCAGCAGCGCCAGGCGTTCGTTGATCGAGGTGCTGCGATCGTACCAGGTGGCCAGCTGCACGTTCTGGGGCAGAAGCCCATCGTCACGCCACTGCTGAATCACGTCGCGGGCGCCAATGACCGAGTCTGAAATGTCATCGGTGCCGGTGGTGACGATCTGTAACGCGATGCTGTCCTCGCCATCAAAGCGCGACAGGCTGGAGGTGGTATCGTCGAAGGTGTCGCGGATCCTGGCCACATCACCGAGGCGGATCTGATCGCCCTGGGCGGTGGTGATCAGTGGAATGGCGGCGAACTCATCCTTGAGGTAGGCCTGGCGCGACGCCTTGAGCTGCAGGTAGAGATCGGCGTTGCGCAATACGGCGCTGGAAGTGCTGGTCGAGCTCGCATTGACCGCTTCCTCCACGTCGGTGAGCGAAAGGCCGTAGGCTTCCAGGCGACCCTCGTCGATCTCGATGGCCATCATTGGATCGAGCCAGCCACTGATCGAGACACGACTGACGTCCTGATGGGCCAGCAGGTCTGCCTTGAGGTCGTCGGCCAACTGTTGCAGGGTGGCGCGGTCAGCGTCGCCATAGAGCTGAATCCACAGCGAGTGCTCCTCGCGCTCAGCCTTGCTGATGACCGGATTGTCGGCGTCGGCCGGAAAGTTGGAGATAGCGTCCACCTGGGTCTTGACGTCTCTAAGCAGGGTATCCAGGTCGTAGTTGGAGGTCTTCTCCACGGTCACGGTGGTGCCACTGGTGGTGGAGGTGCTGACGATCGAATCGATACCGATGACCCCTTCCAGCGCATCCTCGATCTTGATCGCGAGTCCTTCTTCTGACTGCCTTGCCGAGCCACTGTCGTAGCTGACCGAGATGCTCAGGCTGTCGGGTTCGGTGCTCGGGAAGGCCTCTTTCTGGAGGGTGCCAAGGGCGCTGACGCCCAGCGCGATCACCAGCAACATCAAGAGATTGGCAGCGACCGGGTTGCGGGCAAACCAGGCGATCACGCCTTGGCGATGGCTCGTGTCAGACATCCTGGCGGGCCTCCACGGTGGTCACCAGCATGCCCTGGACGTAGCTGCTCAGGGGTTGCACGACCACCCGGGTCGGCTGATCAGCGATCGCCTCGGGCGGTCTTACGTATATCGTGGCACCGTCGCTGAAGACGGCCGCGGTCGAGACGCTGGCCAGAGCGTCATCGTCGGTGACGTACCAGAGCTGTCCGGACTGGCCGAGGGCGGTGGCGGGGAGCTGCCACAACCCATCGAGCGTACGTCCGCTGAGGCTCGCCTCGAGGAAAGTGCCGGGCAGCAGGGCGGGGGTCTGGTCGAACGGGGCCTGAACCGCGATCACCAGCGAGCGCTGGCGGCTGGTGGCGTCCAGGTGCTGATGCGCCCGGATGACCTGGCCGGTCCATTGCTCTCTGCTCTCGATATCGGTCAGCGTGACGGGCCAGTCACCCCCGGCAAGCGTGGCCGAGTCCGGCAGTTGCGCCCATTCCGCGGCGGACAGACTCACGGTGATCTCGATGCGGTCGGTGCTGACCAGGGTGGCGATCTCGGTGCCAGACTGCACGAAACTGCCCGGGGCGATGTGGCGATCGGTGATCAGGGCATCGAAGGGGGCGGTGATGCGGGTCTGGTCGAGGTCCTGGCGGGCGGCGGCCAGCGACGCCTTGGCCTCATCGACCGCCGCCTGCGCGGCGGCGAGCTGGGGGGCGCGAAGTACCAGCGGCGAGTCAGGCTCGCCCGAGAGCCCCGACGAGCGCCACTCGATTCTGGACTGTTCTCCCTGGCGTTGTTCCTCCAGCAGGCTCACCTCGGCAGTGGCCAGCGTCGATTGGGCGACGGCCAGGGCCTCCTGGTAACCACTGTTCTCCAGGGTGGCCAGCAGTTCGCCCTTACCGATACGAAGACCTCCCTCGAAGTTGTCGGCAAGGCCGTCGACGCGCCCGGACACCTCGGCGCTCAGGGTCAGCTCGAAATGCGCACTGGCTTCTCCGTAGGCGTTGATGCGGGCAGCGTGGGCCGCGGTCTCTGCAGTGACCACCGTCACCTCGGTGCGCTGGGGGGTCTGCTGGTGGTCTTGCTGACCTGCCTGCACCTGGCCTGAATCGGCCTGCGGCTGGCCACCAGGCCTGGGTGGCGAGTGCTGGCCTCGTGCCTGACCTGGCGTGACGACATGAATCACCACCGCCGCCAGTACCGCGAGGGCCAGGCTCAGGGGCAGCGCTTTGCTCCAGCGACGTGTCATGGGGTCACTCCCAGTCCGAGTGCCAGGCCGAGATCGATGCGATTGGCCAGGCGCTGATAGTTGAGGTCATCGAGTTGCGCCTCGAGGTCGTAGGTCTGCTGTTGCACCGACAGCAGATCGAGGATGTCGACCAGCCCCGAGCGGTAGCTCGACTGGTACTGGGCCAGGGTAGATTGCTGGCGGTCCAGGGCATTGGCGATGTGCTGCTGTTGCAGGGCGAGCGAGCGCTCGAGCCCGAGGGCATCTTCCACCTCGCCAACCGCCTCGAGCAGGGTCTCGCGGTACGCCTGGTAGGCCTGCGCGGTCTCCAGTTCGGCTTCGTCGGCGGCTGCGCGAAGCTCGCCTCCCTGGAACAGCGGAGCCGTCAGTTGACCCAGCAGCGACCACACCGGATCGGCCAGCAGCGCCTGGGATGGCGAGTCGGCCACGTCCTCGATGGCGGCCTGCAGGCTGATGCTTGGCAGCAGGTCCTTGTAGGCGGCGTGTGTGCGATAGTCGGCTGCCTGAATGGCGTGGTAGGCCGCGATCAGGTCCGGTCGGCGACGCAGCGACTGACTTGGCAGCTCTGCCAGCGGTGTCAGTACCGCGGGATAGTCGTCGGCCACCGCCTCGCCGCTATCGGGAATCTCGCCCAGCAGGGTCTGCAGTGCACGCTGCTGCTGCGCCAGGCTCTCTTGATACTCCACCAGGCTGGCACGGGCACTGGCCGTGGAGCTTCGCGCGCTGTCCAGGTCCTCGAGGCTGCCGAGCCCGCTGCGATAGCGCTCAAGGATCAGGGACTCGTTGCTTTCAAGGGTGGACAGGCGCTGCTGCTGGATGGTGATGGCATGACGCTGAGCGATCAGCGCAAGCCAGCTGGTCATCACGTCGGCCGCCAAGGTGTCCCGGGCGGCCTGATACAGGGCCGCCTGTTGTGCGACGTCCTGATCGGCGGCGGCGGTGCGATCGGCAATCTTCTGCCACAGATCGGCTTCCCAACTGACCGTGACTGAGCCGCTGTAGGTGCTGGCACTGTCTTCGCTGTCACTGGCGCTGAAGCCGGCTTCGACCTCGGGCAGGCGGTCAGCACCGGTCTGGCGCAGCTGTGTCTGGCGGATACGCAGCGTCAACAGGGTCTGTTGCAGGCCGGGGTTGGCCTGCAGCGCCTTTTCAACGAGCTGATCGAGCGCACCGGACGCGATCAGCTCGTTGAGTGAGCCGACGTCGCTACCGCCGACAGCTGCCGACCAGTCCGGCACCTGGGCGATCAAGGCGTCGGTCCTGTCAGGGTAGGAGGTTGGCTCGTCGATCATGGAGCAGCCAGCCAGCGTCAACAGCAGGACGCCCGCCAGCAAGGCAGGGAAAGGGGCCCGAACCATGATAATGGATCTCCTGGGTTCTCGAAGGCGCGCAGCATAGCCAAGCGGGGGGTTAAGGCAGGGTTAACGGCAGTAGCAAGCGGCGTGACAGGAAGACGATCGAAGGACGGTGAAGGGAAGGTAGAAGAAGGGCGGCAGGAAGGGCGGGTGAGGTCTCGGGCAGACAACTGACCACGCTGCACAGTCCTGGCGACGAGGTCCACAGCAATAGCGACATGCGCACCAAAATGATGCTGGATGCGCTTAGCGGTGCACCGAGTTGGTGCCTTAGATAGCTAAGAGGGCTTCTTGGTGCACTTTCGGTGCATTATATGTCATTGATAATAAAGTAAAAGATAGGGTTTATAGGTGAGGTGGTACGACCATTGCACCGTCATCGGGCAGTATTGTGTGGCGTGGCCAGACGGCGTCACCACGAACCATCGCCCGGGAGAACCATGAGCGCGCAGACACTACAGGATGTGACCGATCGGCACGGCCATCGCTTCGACGCGGGACGGCGCTGGGAGGCGAGCCTGTCACTGGGCTTTCGCCATGATGGTGCGGCGACTCGATTACACCGAGTGGATCACCGTGGCCCCTTGAGGGTGCAGCGGCCCTTTTACCCCGAAGGACACGACGGCACCTGCCACGTCTACCTGTTGCATCCACCGGGCGGGCTGGTCAGCGGTGATGCGCTGGACATTCAAGCACGGGTGGCAAGGGGTGCCAGCGCACTACTCACGACCCCTGCCGCTAACAAGCTGTATCGGGCGGACAGCAACGAGGTGAGCTGGTCCCAGCGCACCCGGCTGGTGGTCGAGCCCGGCGCCAGCCTCGAGTGGCTGCCTCAGGAAACCATTGCCTTCGATGGCTCTCGTGGACGCCAATCCACCGAGATCGAGTTGCACGGGGACGCGCGCTGCCTGGGTTGGGAGGTACTCGCCCTGGGCCGGCCTGCCAGTGACCTGCCGTTTGCCAGCGGCTACCTGGAACAGAGCTTCAGGTTAGCCCGAGATGGCCAGCCGCTGTGGATCGAGCGTCAGCCACTTGATCCGCTTCACCGCCGCTTCAGTGGCGCCTGGGGCCAGCGTGGCTGCAGCGTTCAGGCCACCCTTTGGGCCGTAGGCTTGGACGATGGCGCGGCAGCGGTAGAGGTGCTGCGTGAACAGCTGGCGGGCCGACAGGGACGCACCGACGATGTCGTCGATCTGTCTTCACCCTCGATGATGCAACAGCCATGGGCGGTCACTCTGCGTGACGGCGTATTGCTGCTGCGCTATCTCGGGCACTCGCGGCATGAAGCTTGGACGCTGTGTGAGGCTGCCTGGAAACTGCTAAGACCGATGTTGCTGGAGCGCACGGCCTGTCCGCCGCGCATCTGGTTCACCTGACTCCACGCCGACCGTCGTCTAGCGAGCGTCGTGTCGTCTGACCTTGAGGAAGTAACGATGGAGCTGACACCGAGAGACAAGGACAAGCTGCTGCTGTTTACCGCAGGGTTGGTAGCAGAACGGCGAAGGGCCAAGGGCCTGAAGCTCAACTATCCCGAGGCGGTCGCGTTGATCAGCTGCGAGATCATGGAGGGGGCCCGTGAGGGGCGCAGCGTCGCCGAGATGATGAGCTACGGCAAACAGATCCTGGGCCGTGACGATGTCATGGAGGGCGTTGCCGACATGGTCGACGAAGTTCAGGTCGAAGCCACCTTTCCTGACGGCACGAAGCTGGTGACCGTCCATCATCCGATTACCTGAACGGATGCCTGCTCAGTGTCGTCTGCCGCAGCGGCTTGCAGCAGCGACATGGGAGTAGGTCGTTGCCAACGGACCATCAGAGGGCGAGGCATGATACCCGGAGAATACCAACTCAAGGACGGCGAGATCGCACTGTGTGAAGGGCGCGAGCGGGTGACCATCGAGGTGGCCAACCGTGGCGACCGGCCGATCCAGGTCGGCTCGCACTACCATTTCGCCGAGACCAATCCCGCGCTCTTGTTTGACCGCGTCAAGGCTCGAGGCTTCAGGCTGGATGTTGCTGCCGGCAGCGCCGTGCGTTTCGAGCCCGGCCAGACCCGTGAGGTCACCCTGGTCAGCTTTGCCGGCACTCGTGACATCTATGGCTTTCGTGGCGAGGTCATGGGGCCTTTGGATACTGCATCGGATGTTCAGGGAGACCCGTCATGAAGATCAGTCGTCAAGCCTACGCCGACATCTACGGACCCACCGTGGGCGACCGGGTGCGCCTGGGGGATACCGAGCTGTGGATCGAGGTCGAGCAGGATGCGACCCACTACGGTGATGAGGTCAAGTTCGGCGGTGGCAAGGTGATCCGTGATGGCATGGGGCAAAGCCAGCGTGTCGATGAGGCGGTGATGGATACGGTGATCACCAACGCGCTGATTCTCGACTGGTGGGGCATCGTCAAGGCCGACGTCGGGCTGCAGGCGGGCAGAATCGCTGCCATCGGCAAGGCCGGTAATCCGGATACCCAACCGGATGTCACCATCGTCATCGGGCCGGGGACAGAGGTCATCGCAGGGGAAGGCAAGATCCTTACGGCGGGTGCCATCGATGCCCACGTGCATTTCATTTGTCCTCAATTGGTGGATGAGGCCCTGGCCAGCGGCATCACCACCATGCTGGGAGGTGGCACCGGGCCTGCGACCGGCTCCAACGCCACCACCTGCACGCCTGGCGCCTGGCACATTCATCACATGCTCAAGGCCTGCGACAGCCTGCCGATGAACATCGGCCTGCTGGGCAAGGGCAACGCCAGCCTGCCCGAGGCGCTTGAAGCCCAGATCGAGGCAGGCGCCATGGGGCTCAAGCTGCACGAAGACTGGGGGACCACGCCTGCGTCCATCGACACCTGTCTAAGCGTTGCCGAGCGCTATGACGTGCAGATCGCGATCCACACCGACACCCTCAACGAGTCGGGTTTTGTCGAGGATACGCTGGCCGCCTTCAAGGAACGGGGCATCCACACCTATCACACCGAGGGAGCGGGTGGCGGGCACGCGCCGGATATCATCACCGCCTGCTCGAAAGAGTACGTGCTGCCATCCTCGACCAATCCCACCAGGCCTTACACGGTGAATACCGTCGATGAGCACCTGGACATGTTGATGGTGTGCCACCACCTGGACCCGAATATTCCCGAAGACGTGGCCTTTGCTGATTCGCGTATTCGTCGGGAGACCATCGCAGCCGAAGACATCCTGCAGGACATGGGGGTGATCTCGATGATCGCCTCTGACTCCCAGGCCATGGGGCGTGTGGGCGAGGTGGTATGCCGTACCTGGCAGACGGCCCACAAGATGAAGGTCCAGCGCGGGTTGCTGCCCGAGGATGAGGCGTGCGGTGCAGACAATCTTCGCGCTCGGCGCTACATCGCCAAATACACCATCAATCCGGCAATCACCCATGGTATGGCCGAAGAAATTGGGTCGGTCGAGGTGGGCAAGCTGGCGGATCTGGTGCTCTGGGATCCGGCGTTCTTCGGGGTCAAGCCCGCTCTGGTTCTCAAGGGCGGAATGATCGCCATGGCGCCCATGGGGGACCCCAACGCTTCGATTCCGACGCCACAGCCTGTGCACTATCGGCCGATGTTCGGTGCGCTGGGGCAAGCGGCTGCGGCGACGCGGGTGAGCTTTGTCTCCCAGGCAGCGCTGGACTCAGGACTCAAGGAGTCACTGGGTTTGGCCAGCCGGCTGGTGGCATGTCGCAACGTGCGCGGCATCCGCAAGCGCGATATGAAACTGAATGATCGCTGCCCCGACCTCAAGGTTGACGCCCAGACCTATGAGGTGACCTGTGATGGCGAGCTTTTGACCTGCGAGCCGCTGGACGTACTGCCCCTTGCACAGCGCTACCACCTGTTCTAGGGCGTGTTAGAAAAGTGCCTGCGCTCGTCGACTTTTCGTACAAACCCTAGGGCTGCCCGTGGGGTGAGGTGGTGGAAATAGGGAGAACCGCAAGTCGCGGCCGCACTACATTTTAGGAGATATCGATGAGCACGTTGTTGTCATTGACACAGCGTCTTGGCCCGCTGGCGGAGGACCAAGCCGAAGACACGCTGACCCTGGCCTATGACGATCGTATCAAGGGCCGCCTGAGGGTCACCTTGGATAGCGGGCGCGGAGCGGGACTGTTCCTGGAGCGCGGACCGGTGCTGCGCCATGGTGACGGACTGGCCAGCGACGATGGCGTGTGCGTGAGGGTAGTGGCGGCCCCAGAACCGGTAGTGAGTGCCTGGATTCTGCCTGGACCGCAGTCGGACCTGGCCCTGGCGCGACTGTGCTATCACCTGGGAAACCGGCATGTGACGCTGGGCATCGGGTGCGGCGTTTTCCAGGGGCAGGAGCGCCGCTACGTGCGGATTGCCCCCGATCATGTGCTGGAAGAACTCGCCGAGCGGCTGGGCGCCATCCTCGAGCGACACCAGGCGCCCTTCGATCCGGAGCCGGGCGCCTACACCATGGGCGGACATTCCCATGGGCACTCGCACGGGCACTCGCACGATCACTCGCACCAGCACTCGCACGATCACTCCCACGGGCACTCGCACCATCACTCCCACGGGCACTCGCACCATCACTCGCAGGAGCCTTCCGGCCAGTCTCAGGATCCGTCCAGGGAGCCGGTCTGATGTCCGAGATGGAGACGGCTTCCTCATCGGACCTTGCGCTAGGCGACTTGGCGCTGCTGGGCCTGTTGCAGCTCGTCAGCCCAGCCTTGCCGATTGGGGCCTTCGCCTGGTCCCAGGGGCTGGAAAGCGCGTTTGAACTGGGTTGGGTCACCGACGAGTCCAGCCTGGGTGACTGGTTGGAGGGGGTGCTGGAGGATGGCCTGGCGATGTGTGAACTGCCGGTGCTGATGCGCCAGATGACGGCCTGGCAGGCAGGCGACGCGTCCCTCGTTGCAGAGTGGGACCGCTGGCTCGCCGCAGTCCGCGAGACCCGTGAGCTGTTGGAGGAAGATCGCCAGCTGGGGGCTTCCTTGACACGCCTGATGGGCAATCTTGGCCTGCTGCCCGAGACAGCGTTGCCTGCTGCGCCAGGCTATGTGACCGCCTTTGCGGCGCTGTCGGTGCAGCGCCAGGTGCTGCCGCACAGCGCCATGCTGGGGTTTGCCTGGGCCTGGCTTGAGAACCAGCTGGCAGCGGCCTGCAAGGCACTGCCCCTGGGGCATACCGCGGCACAGCGAATAGTAGAACGGCTGCGTCCAGCTCTGGTCCACGCGGTAGAGCGCGCCGAGGCGCTGCGAGATGACGAGCTCGGTCCGGCATTGCCCGGCGTCGCGCTTGCCAGCAGCCTGCACGAGACCCAGTACTCGCGCCTGTTTCGCAGCTAAGCAAGCCCTTGACCAGCGCTATGGCTTGACGACATGAAAGACAAGGTATCGACGTCATGACCGAACGTCGCCCTTACCATCATCCTGGCCCCGAGCGTGGGCCAGACACGACCGCCAGGAGAAGGCCATGATCAGCACTACGACTCCCTCCCAATGTCTACGCGTCGGTGTCGGCGGTCCAGTGGGGTCCGGCAAGACCGCATTGCTCAGGCAGCTCTGTCGAGCGCTACGAGATCATTACGATATCGCCGTGGTGACCAATGATATCTACACCAAGGAAGATGCGGACTTCCTGACCCGCAATGAGGCGCTGTCGCCCGATCGCATTCTCGGGGTCGAGACCGGTGGCTGTCCGCATACCGCGATACGTGAGGATGCCTCGATGAATCTGGCGGCCATCGATGATCTCCATCAGCGTCATCCGGGGCTCGAGCTGGTACTGGTGGAGTCCGGAGGCGATAACCTGTCGGCGACCTTCAGCCCGGAGCTGTCTGACCTCACGCTGTACGTCATCGATGTGTCGGCGGGGGACAAGATTCCGCGCAAGGGTGGTCCCGGGATTACCAAGTCCGATCTCTTGATCATCAACAAGATCGACATCGCTGAGCAGGTGCATGCTTCTCTGGACGTGATGGAGCGTGACTCGCGCAAGATGCGAGGAGATCGACCATTTGTCTTTGCCAACCTGTACGACGGGGTCGGTCTAGAGACCATTATCAGTTTTATACTCGAGCGGGGCATGCTGCCCGATCGTCGTACCGAGGCGGTCCAAGCCTGAGCGTTCCGTAAGGGAATAAGGCCGCGCCTGGCGTGGCGTCTTTTGTCTGCAAGGAGTTTGTCATGACACAGCGCATCACTGCGTCTCATGTTGTTCCGGCGGTGGCCGCCCTGGGTTTGAGCCTGGCCGCGCCGGTGGTGTTTGCACATCCCGGTCATGGGGTAGAGCACGGTGGTCTTGCCAGCGGTTTGATGCATCCCTGGCTTGGGCTTGACCACTTGCTGGCCATGGCAGCCATCGGCCTGTGGAGTCTTGGGCAGGGCGCCAGCATGCGTCGACTGACGCCGCTGCTGGCGCTGGTGGGTATGCTGGTGGGGGCTGGTATCGCCCTGGCGGGCTGGGTCTCTCCGTCGCTGCTTCCGGGAGTCGAGAGCGGCATCGCTATGTCGGTGCTGGTGGCCGGTGTGATGACAGCGGCGCTGCTGCGTTTACCGACAGCGTTAGGCGGCGTGCTGGTGGTGGCGGTGATGGCGCTGCACGGCATCGCCCACGGCGCCGAGATGCCGGCCGCCGCGTCTGTGGTGGGCTATGTCATCGGGTTCTCGATCTCGACGTTGGCGATTACCTTGCTGGCACGCTCGCTGGGTGGCTGGCTGGCCGCGCGCGAACAGCGCCTGCTGCGCGCGCTGGGTGCCGTCATTGCCCTGTGCGGTGGGATCCTGGCCATGAGTTGAGGCCGCCGCGGGGTACGCCCGCTGGTGTGACTCAGGGACCGCGCCCGGCTTCGTGCCGGGCGCTTCCGTTGTCGGCCGGAGTTTTACGCTATCATCGGCGCCACTCGACCAACGAAAAGGAAGCGCCATGGGATGGCTGGGTAAAGCACTGAAAGGAAGCCTGCTGGTGGTGTTGCTGGCGTGGCCAGGCATGGCCATCTGGCAAAGCGTCAAGCCGCTGCCCAGCGACGTGGGCAAGGCGTGGCCGATGCGCTCGGTCGAGCGGGTGTCGTTGCTTACCGATCGCACCTGGTACGACCGGCGGGGACAACAGCAGCTGGATCAGCAGATCTTCGACGAGGCGGTGTCGATGATCGGCGAGGCCCGCCGCCTGATCGTGATGGACATGTTCCTGTTCAATCGCCTGGAGGGCCAGACGGGGGCGAGAAGCGCCCGGTTCAGGCCTATCGCCGAACGTCTGACGGACGCGTTGATAGCGGCACGACAGCGTGATCCCGCGCCGCGTATCGTGGTGATCACCGATCCTCTCAATACCCTTTACGGAGGGCAGCAGGTGGCGCTCTACCAGCGCCTGGAAGACGCCGGGGTAGAGCTGGTCATGACTCGGCTCGATAGACTGCGCGCCTCCAACCCGCTGTGGTCCGGACTCTGGCATCTCGGCCTGCATCGTCTCGGCAACGATAGTGAAGGAGGCTGGTTGCCCAATGCGTTTGGCGGCGAGCCGGTGACGCTACGAAGCTATCTGGCGCTGCTCAACTTCCGAGCCAACCATCGCAAGACACTGACGGTCGATACGCCCCAAGGCTGGTCGACGCTGATTTCCACGGCAAATCCCCATGACGCCAGTAGCCTGCATTCCAATGTAGCGCTACGTATCGATGGTGCATTGGCCGGGGATGTGATCGCCTCGGAGGCTGAGGTGGCGTCATGGTCCGGCGTTGAGGTGGCCTTGCCCGATAGTCGAGAGACAGGACCAGGCAACGCTGACCGTCGCCAGTCGTCAGGCGCCGAGGCAAGACTGCTGACTGAGGGAGCCATCCGTGACGCCGTGCTGGCGCGTATCGAAGAGGCTTCCCCAGGCGACAGGCTCGATCTTGCCGCCTTCTACCTGGCCCATCGTGAGGTGATCGCGGGACTGAAACGCGCCGCGTCACGCGGCGCCACGGTGAGGGTGCTGCTGGACCCCAACCGCGAGGCATTCGGTTTCAGCAAGGGTGGGTTGCCCAACCAGCCCGTTGCCGAGGAACTGCTGGCCTCGGGGGTTCAGGTGCGTTGGTGTCTGACGTCGGGAGAACAATGTCACAGCAAGGTTGTGCTGCTACGCAAGGAGGCGACGGCTGATCCGTCTGCACGCGATGCGGTCATCCTTGGCTCCGCCAATCTGACCCGGCGCAACCTGGATGACCTTAATCTCGAAAGCAGTGTCGAGGTAACAGGTCGGGAGCTGCCGGTGATCGATGCCCTGGGGCAATGGTTCGACCTGCGCTGGGAGTCGCCTCCCCATCACCGCGCCAGCCGCGCCTGGAGCGAGCGGGACGCCAGTGGCCGGCTGGCAGCGTGGCGCTATCGTGTGATGGAAGCCACCGGCCTGTCGACCTTCTGAGCGACGCGGAGCCGGGAGCTTGGCGGGCTAGCGTGGGCGGGGTGAGACGCGTTGGCGCCGCAACTTGACAGTTTTGACCAGCGTGCCCATGTTTTGCACGGTTGGCCCGGTATGTCGCCTGTGCCTTGGGCCGCGTTCCCCCTGGAGGCTGTCTGCCACGTCCGGCGGGTGTGGCGACGATGTCATTGAGTGAAAATTGGCACAAGGAGTGCTCAAGCAATGGACAAGGTTTGGCTGGTGGTGAAGGTGGTGATTCTGGCGCTGGTGGCCATTGTGGTGGTGCAGAACATCGACATGGTGCAGGTGAATCTGCTTGGCTGGACGATCGCGATGCCGATGGCCTTGCTGGTCGTGGTGATCTATCTGCTGGGCATGGTCAGCGGCCGGGGTCTGATGGGGCTGATTCGTCGCCTGAAGGGCAAGGAGACCCATCGGCATTGACCGCTGACGCGGTGGCCAGACGCCGGCGTGGATCCTGGTGCCATGCCAGTCCGAGCCGGCAGTTGTGTTCGAGTTCGGCGATGACCTGGGCGCCTAAAAGGAGAATGACGGCGCCTATCTCCAGGCTCAAGAGGACCACGATCAGCGTGGCCAGCGGGCCATAAACGGCACTGACCAGCGACAGGTTAGCGAAATAGTAGACCAGCGCGATTCTGACGCCTTCCCACATCAAGGCGGCGGCAAACCCGCCCGCCAGCGCCCGCCTGAGCGATATTCGCACCACCGGCAGAACCTTGTAGATGGCGCTGAACAGCAGGAAAACCCCGAGAAAGCTGGTCAGGTTGAGGGCGGTGTCCGACAGAGATGCCAGCGGCAGTTCCTTGCCATTGATCGCCATCCAGAGACCGTTCAAGGTGTTGGCCAGGCTGACTGCCATGGCCAACGCCAGCAGCGCAGCGCTGAGTACCAGCATGAACGCATAGGGCAGCAGAAAGGAGACCCACAGGCTGCGGCTGTCCTTGACGTCGGGTTTGCGGAAGATCAGTGCCAACGCGTCTTCCAGCATGCGAAAGGCAAAGGAACTGAACAGCAGCAGCACCGGGATACCGTAGATCCCGATCGCATCCCGCGAGTCGAGCAGCGCACGCACGGACTCCAGCATGACCTCGGCGTGGGTCGGGGCAATGTGGCGCGCCTGCAGGGTGATGACATTGATCAGCTGATCTTCGTCCACCACCTGGGCCATGGCGACCACCATCAGGGCGAACAGTGGAATGGTCGACAGCAAGATATTGAAGCCAACACCGCCGGCCAGCAGCATCCCCCGGTTATGCAGGAATTGGCTCAAGACCCGCCACATGAACAAAGCCAGTCGGGGCAGCAGGGTGAACATGGCGTGTTGATACCAGCGTGGTGCGGTCATGGGCCCAAATCGTCCTTGAGGGATAAGGCATGATACGCTCGGACGCACCATTAGCGTCAAACGCGCGGTGAATCCACCGCCACGGCGGCACCGGTATGGACGAAGGAGGTGCAGAGCATGCAATTGAGTCGACGCCTGTCGATCCCCTACAGCGATATCGTGATGACCGCGATACGTGCCCAGGGCGCCGGTGGTCAGAACGTCAACAAGGTAGCGTCAGCGATCCATCTGAGATTCGACATCGCCAGTTCGACGCTACCTGACGACGTCAAGGAGCGACTGCTGGCGCTTAACGACCACCGCATCACCCAGGACGGTGTGGTCATCATCAAGGCGCAGTCCGAACGCACCCAGGAAGCCAATCGAGCGGCGGCACTGGCACGCCTGCAGTCGCTGTTGCAGCAAGGTCTGGTAGTGCCCAAGGCTAGGCGGCCGACCAAGCCGAGCAAGGCGGCCAAACGACGTCGGCTCGAGGGCAAGAAGCAACGCGGCAAGGTCAAGGCCCTGCGTGCCAGACCGGATAGCTAGTCACCATGCTTGAGCGAGCCATCGCTAGAGGACGCAACAGGGGGAACCGCTGGGCCGGCCAGCAGTCAAAGCCGAGGCAGGCGGTGGCGGTTAGAGCCCGCAGGAGTCAGGCCCAGGAGTAGTGTTTGATAATGCTTGCTAAGGCCTACTTTCGCCAATGGCTGCCCCTGACGTTGTGGCCCACTGGCAGTATGCTGTGACTAGCTGGACCAGCGTCCCGGCGGGCATCGCGAAGGGCCCGGTGAAGAACATGGCGAAGGGCCTGTTGAAGAATATGGCGAAGGGCATTGCGAAGGACAGCGCGACGCAAGAGTAACGGCACAAGAATGGATCGCTGCCACGGCGCAGGCGTGTGGCGTGGCGCGATAAGAGATAACGGACGCGAATCATTGCACCCCCAGGGAGACCCCGAATGGAAGAGATCAACCCCGACAAGGACAATAATACCGAGCAACATGGCCGTGGTAGCGAGACTCAGCCTGCACCCGCCTCTTCAGGTGGCTCTGGCTTGTTCTCGGATCATCGGGTGAAGGGCATTGCAGCGGTAGCGGGTGTGAGCTTGATCTGGGCCATCGGTGCCCAGTTGAGTGCCAGCTCCAATAATGAGGCTCGCACCGCGCTCTCCAAGGAGCTAGAAGCGAGCGAGTCTCGCGTTCAGACCCTGCGCGAGCAGGTAGCAGGCTTGGAAGAGAGCCAAGAGACCCTGTCCGCTCAGCGTGACGAGCTGGAAAGCCAGGTGGCGCAGTGGCAGGAAGCGGAGACCTCGCTTGAGGAGTTGCGCGGACAGCTGGCGACGCTGAAGGAAGAGGAGCAGGCCGCTCGCTCTGCTCGCGCCAGCGCCGAGGAACAGGCCGCCCAGGTGGAAGCGGACCTCAAGGAATTGGAAGCCACCCAAGCCGCATTGGAATCTGACCTGGTGGCCGCTCGCAACCGGCTGGAAGAAGCCCAGAGCGAGCAGCAGTCACTGATCGAACAGCGAGATACCCTCAGGGCCGAGTCAGAGTCGCTGACCAGTGATATCGATGACGCCGAAAAACGGCTTGCCGACCTGAGCAGCAGCATCGAGGAAAAACAGACGTCTGTAGGCGATCTCGAGCAGCAGGTGGCACGGCTGGAGACCGAGCAGCAGGAGGCTCAGCAGCAAGCCGAGCAGGCTCATTCCCGCCTCGAACAGATTCTTGCCGAGAACGCCGAAGCGCGCGAGCAGTCCGAGGCCCGCGTACGTCAGGCCGAGGCCCGCGCCGAAGAGGCGGTGGCCCGTCGCGACGAACTGTTTGCCAAGGTCAAGGAGCTCGAAGCGCGAGCCGAAGAGCGCCGCCAGCGCTTGGCGCGCCTCAATGGACAGCTGGATACCTGGCGCATCGAGCTGGAAAACCTGGATCGTGCTACCGCTGAGGCGGCCGGTCACTCCAGCTCCTCCGCGCAGAACGGAGGCAGCACTGGGTCGGTCGAGGTCATCCGCAGCGGCCAGGGGGATGGCCAGCGCCCGACTTCCGTCGCTGACGGTGCCTCGGTCAATGGCGACGACAGCGCCTCATCCACCGGCTCGTCTGCCGATCCGGCCAGCCAGAGCGACACCGGGCCGTCCGGTGAGAGCGCGGCAGCCGCCAGCGAGCAAGGCTCTAATGAAAGCGCGGCGGACGACGAGGATGTGGCGTCGGCTGAAGCCACGGGCAAGCCCTCCAGCGACGAGGAGCAGTCCTCGCAGCAGAGCGCTGGTGCCGGTGCTGGTGAAGAAGGCACGGCCTCGGGTGCTGAGGAGAGCACGGCATCGGGTGCAGAAGACAGCACCGCCGCGAGCGAGCAGACCTCCGAAACGGATGAAGCGCCCACCAACGGGTGGACGGATGAAGTCGCGGCAGGCGCCGCCGGTGCAGTGGAAACTGTAAAGGATGTCGCCCGCCAGGCCGCCGAGAAGGTGCGTGACGCCGCTTCCGCGGTAACAGGAGATGACGCCGCCGAGGATAGCCGACAGTAACAACGATGGAATGCAGTACCCGCAACGAGCGAGCCCACGGGCTCGCTCGTTGCGTAGTGGACGCCATTCATGCGTGATCCGGCTTAACCTCGCCCGTCGCTGCCTCTATACTGGCCCGGCGGGCTATCCGCACCCATCTGGTAACAGGAGCGAGACGTGATCGAAGGGGTCAAGCATATCGTCGCCGTGGCATCCGGCAAGGGTGGCGTCGGCAAGTCGACAGTGACCGTCAATCTGGCGCTGGCCATGGCCGCCGAGGGCTATCGTGTCGGCGTTCTCGATGCCGACATCTATGGACCGAGCCAGGCCCAGATGCTGGGTGTCGGTGAGGGTGTGCGGCCACAGGCGAGTGGGGAAAACCAGTTCCTGCCCCTCGAAGCTCACGGGCTCCAGGCGATGTCCATGGCCTTTATGGTGGATGTGCGCGAGCCGATGGTCTGGCGCGGACCCATGGTGGCTGGCGCCTTTCAGCAGATGCTCAACCAGACCCGCTGGAACGAACTGGATTACCTGTTCATCGACATGCCCCCGGGCACCGGCGACATCCAGCTGACATTGGCTCAGAAAGTGCCCGTCGATGGCGCCGTGATCGTTACCACGCCCCAGGACATTGCCCTGCTCGACGCGCGTAAGGGCATCGAGATGTTCCGCAAGGTCAAGGTGCCGGTGCTAGGCGTTGTCGAGAACATGAGCCTGCATACCTGCAGCCAGTGTGGCCATAGCGAGCCGGTCTTTGGTGAAGGCGGTGGCGAACGGATCGCCGCAGAGTACGACACCCGAGTGTTGGGCCGGCTGCCACTTTCCCTGACGATTCGCGAGCAGGTGGACAGTGGGCGGCCGAGCGTGGTGGCAGAGCCTGAAGGCGAGGTCGCGACGTCCTTCCGTGAGATGGCTCGCCAGGTGGCAGAGCAGGTTGGCGCCCAGGGCGGTGATGATGGCCCGAGCATCAGCTTCAGCGACTAGAGCATCAGTCCCAGCGACACGAACGTAGCCTGGTGGCGCTGACCCGGGTCAAGCACCCACAGGGCAGGCGTTACTATTGCATCGTGACGTGGCATCGGGGGGCCGCTATCATGTGGCCCCACCGAACGCGTCCACTCTTTGAGCACCCAGCAGGAAGTCCCATGAGCATCAAGTCCGACAAATGGATCCGCCGCATGGCCGAAAACGAGGGCATGATCGAGCCCTTCGAGGCCGACCAAGTTCGCTACGTCAACGAACGGCGGGTCATCTCCTATGGGACCTCGAGCTACGGCTATGACGTTCGCTGCGCCGATGAATTCAAGGTGTTTACCAATATTCACTCGGCGGTGGTCGATCCCAAGGCCTTTGACGAAAAGAGCTTTGTCGACGTCAAGGGTGACGTCTGCGTGATTCCGCCGAACTCCTTCGCGCTGGCGCGCACCGTTGAGTACTTCCGCATCCCGCGCAGCGTGTTGACCATCTGCCTGGGCAAGTCGACCTACGCCCGCTGTGGCATTATCGTCAACGTGACCCCGCTGGAGCCCGAGTGGGAAGGCCACGTGACCCTGGAATTTTCCAACACCACCAACCTGCCGGCCAAGATCTACGCCAACGAAGGCGTGGCGCAGATGCTGTTCCTCGAGTCCGACGAGGTGTGTGCCACCTCCTACGCGGATCGTGGCGGCAAGTACATGGGACAGCGCGGCGTCACCCTGCCGCGTACCTGATGGCTGAAGAGCGCTGGCCCGTATCAGCGCTGGGTAGCGAAAAAAGCCCGCTGACCATGTCAGCGGGCTTTTTCGACTGCAGCTCGTGGCGCCAGACAGCGTGGGCGCTGACGGAGTTGGCGTCCGGCAAGCTTATGGCGTGGCGCTGTTACTCATCCTCGTCCAGCTCTTCGGCGGCATCCTCATGAGACAGGCGCATGCCCCCTGGCGGCAGAGGCTGGCCGTCGATGGTGGCAATGTCGCCCTCGAGGCGTAGCCGTCCCTCCAGGAACCAGCGTACCGCGATTGGGAAGATCAGGTGTTCACGGCTGAGCACACGCTCTTTCAGCCTGGCTTCATCATCATCGGCCTGCACCTTGACCGCCGCCTGGATAGCCACCGGTCCACCGTCCAGCTCTTCGGTCACGAAGTGCACGCTGCAGCCGTGCTCGGCAACGCCGTCGGCCAGCGCGCGGGCATGGGTGTGCAGTCCCTGATAGGCAGGCAGCAGGGAGGGATGGATATTGAGCATCCGGCCCAGGAAGCGCTGCACAAAGCGCGGCGTCAGGATCCGCATGAAGCCTGCCAGTACCACCAGGTCAGGCTCATGCCGCTCGATCACCTTGATCAGCGCACCATCAAAGGCATCGCGGCTTTCGTACTCGCGATGGGGCAGCGCGACGGCGTCGATGCCTGCGTCCCGAGCCCGCTTGAGACCATGGGCATCGGCAACATTGGAGACGACTGCGACGATCTCGCCGCCCAGCTCATCGTGGGTCTGCGCATCGATCAGTGCCTGAAGATTGCTGCCGCCGCCGGAAATCAGCACGACGACTCTGGGCAGGGAGGCCTGCTCGGGAGTGAAACCGTTCAGCTCTCCATCGTTGACGCCGTCACTCATGACCCGGACTGCTCCAGCTGTACCTGCTCCTCATCACCCTGGCGCTCGGCGATGACACCGATACGGTGCACGCCTTCACCCTGGGCCTGCAGATGGGCTCTGATCTGGTCGGCCTGTGCCTCAGGCACCACCAGAACCATGCCAATGCCGCAGTTCAACACGCGGTGCATTTCATGTTCGTCGACGTTGCCCTGCTGCTGCAGCCAGTCGAACACGGCGGGGCGCTGCCAGCGGCTGGTGTCGACATGGGCCGTCAGGTGCTCCGGCAGCACGCGGGGCAAGTTCTCGAGCAGGCCGCCGCCGGTAATATGCGACAGGGCATGGACCTGATAGTCGTCATGACGCAGCAGCTCCAGCAGCGGCTTGACGTAGATCCGGGTGGGGGCCATCAGGGCATCACCCAGCGGCTGACCGTCGATGTCGGTGTCGAGCTTGGCTCCAGACACTTCCAGAATCTTGCGGATCAGTGAGTAACCGTTGGAATGCGGGCCAGAGGAGGTCAAGCCAAGCAGGACATCACCCGCGCCGACCTTGGAGCCGTCAATGATCTCGTCCTTTTCCACGACGCCCACGCAGAAGCCGGCCAGGTCGTAGTCGCTGCCTTCATACATGCCAGGCATCTCGGCGGTTTCACCACCCACCAGGGCACAGCCCGCCTGCTCGCAGCCGGCGCCGATGCCCGTCACCACGTCGGCAGCAATGTCGACGTCAAGCTTGCCGGTGGCGTAATAGTCGAGAAACAGCAGGGGTTCTGCTCCCGCCACCACCAGGTCGTTGACACACATGGCGACCAGGTCAATGCCGATGGTGTCGTGGCGACCGAGGTCCATGGCCAGTCTCAGCTTGGTGCCGACGCCGTCGGTGCCGGACACAAGAACAGGCTCGCGGTAGCCGGTGGGCAGCTGGCACAGCGCGCCGAAGCCACCGAGACCGCCCATCACCTCGGGGCGAGTGGTGCGTTTGGCCACACCCTTGATGCGGTCAACCAGAGCGTTGCCAGCGTCGATATCTACGCCGGCATCCTTGTAGCTGAGCGAGGCTTTCTTGGAAGAGGAGGAGTCGGTCATGACAGATCCTGTGGAGTCGGTCGACCCGCGGGCGTGGTGCGCACCACCGGGCGAACGTGAGACAATGGGCACGTTGGGGGCGAGGATTGTAGCACTGTGCACCGTCCGTCGCAGCCATGATGCATGGCCGGCCCGTCATCACATGGAAACGTGGTCTCTTGGGGAACAGCGAATGAACAAGCAGTGGTGGATCGTCGTCGCCGTCGCAGCTGCCGTACTGTGGTTTTTTGTGAGTATCGAACCGGTGCTGGCGCCGTTCTTTGTCAGCATGGTGCTGGCCTATCTGGGGGACCCGATTGCCGATCGCCTTGAAGATCGCGGGTTGTCGCGGCAGTGGTCGGTGGCGGTCGTGTTTGTGCTGCTGACCCTGCTGGTGGGATTGACCCTGCTGCTGGTAGTGCCGCTGCTCGGGCGGCAGATTGGTCAGTTGGCCGAGGCTCTGCCGGCGATCCTGAACTGGGTTCAGAGCACGGTACTGCCTCAGCTCCAATCCTGGACCGGTCTCGACCTGAGCACCGACTTCGATCAGCTGCGCCAGGCGCTGCTGGCCAATTGGAAAGAAACCGGCACACTGGCCGCCAGTGTGCTGGCACAGGTGTCTCGCTCCGGCTTGGTGTTGGCCGGGTGGCTGGCCAACCTGGCCTTGATACCGGTGGTGACCTTCTACCTGCTGTTGGACTGGGACGTGCTGGTAGGCAAGGTGCGGCGCCTGCTTCCGCGACAGTGGGAGCCCACCGCCGTGCGCTTGGCCAAGGAGTGTGACGAGGTGCTGGCGGCGTTCCTGCGCGGGCAGTTGATCGTCATGCTGTGCCTGGGGGTGATCTACGCGGTAGGCCTGACCCTTCTGGGTGTGCGTTTTGGCCTGTTGATCGGCCTGCTGTCGGGGCTGGCCAGTATCGTTCCGTACCTGGGCGTCATCGTCGGCATCACGGTGGCTGGCGTGGTGGCATTTTTCCAGTTCGGCGACTGGTTGATTCTGTTGGGGGTGGCGCTGGTGTTCGGTTTCGGGCAGCTGGTAGAGAGTACGCTGCTGCAGCCAAAACTGTTGGGCGACAAGATCGGTCTACATCCTGTGGCGGTCATCTTCGCGGTGCTTGCCGGTGGCCAGCTGTTTGGCTTCACCGGGGTGCTGCTGGCCTTGCCGGTGGCCGCCATGGTGATGGTCGTGCTGCGCTACCTGCATGAAACCTACAAGAACTCGTCGTTGTACGATGCCCATCAGCAGGGACGTGACGGCGCTCGCCAGCCCGCAGCCAATGCCGACGAGGACGTGCGATGAGCCGGTCTCCTGCACAGCTGCCCCTGGGGCTTGGGCTGCGTGATGATGCCACCTTCGAGAACTATCACGCGGGGGGTAACAGCCCCGTGGTCGAATGCCTGCGTCAGCAGTTCGAGGACGATGGGGAGTCGTTTCTGTATCTGTGGGGCGGCGAGGGGGGCGGGCGCAGCCACTTGCTCCAGGCGGCGTGCCATGAGGCTTCGGGCCGGGATTTCAGGACGCTGTATCTGCCCCTGGAAGAACTCGGGCACTTTCCTCCATTGATGCTGGAGGATATCGAGCGGCTCGATCTGCTGGCCATCGACGATCTGGACAGAGTGGTCGGGCGCAAGCGCTGGGAAGAGGCGTTATTTCATGCCTTCAATCGCCTGCGTGACAGCGGCAAGCGGCTGGTGATTGCGGCGGACAGGCCCCCCCGGCAGCTTGATGTCCAGCTGCCGGATCTTGCGTCACGGCTAACCTGGGGCATGACCTTTCACCTGCGACCCTTGTCCGACGAGGACCGCATGAGCGCGCTGACATTGCGAGCCCGGGTGAGGGGCATGGAAATGCCCGGCGAAGTCGCGCGCTATATCCTGCACCGTGGTCCCCGCGAGCTTGGCGAGTTGTTTCGCTGTCTTGACGTACTGGATAGCGCCTCTTTGTCGGCGCAACGCAAGCTGACGATCCCTTTCGTCAAGCGCGCTCTGGATTGGTAGAGGCGGCAATCGGGTTGCCGCCGTCGACTTACCGACTCAACTGCAGTTCACTGTGCCCGCCGTTGCTTAGCGAGACTTCCTTGATCACGATCTGGCGCATGCCGGTGGCGGGGTCCACCACCGTCCCGGAGGCGTAGAAGTCGCCAGGGGGAAGGTCTCGCAGCTGAAAGTAGCCATTGCCGTCCGTTCGCGTGGTGTGGGTGTACTCCCGCGCCCGCGGATCTGCGCGTTCCACCGCACGGCCTGCCAGCGCCTGGGCCGCCGCTTCGGCGGAATACTTGGTGATGGGGGCGAGTGAGACGGTCTCGTTGGCACCGATCACCGGCCCGGCGTCGGTGTTGAGCGTGAGGCGACCCGACAGCACCGCACTGCCGCTCTTGGGAAGCTTGGCGTAGACGTCCTCAGGGAAAGGAATCTCACGCGGGACCCGGGCCTGGTCGGCGGTGGGCTGGTCATCCCTCGGGCCTGGCTGCTCCACTGTCACATCCGGCTCGCCGATATCGATCACGTCTGGGGCGCGAGTCGTGCCCGTCGTACTGATGCCCTGGCAGCCGGTCAGCAGGGCGGCCAGCAGCATGACGGCCCATAGTGGGGTTGCGCGTGACAGCAGGGGGAATGCCTTCATGGCGAGGTCTCCTTTTCATGTCATTAGGCCCTGTGCCCCATCAGCTTAACGCAAAGCGGCCCCCGATGGAGATCGGGGGCCGCTGATGAACGACTGGCGTCGTTCAGGCGAGTGCCGTTGCCGAATTACTTGGCGTTGGCGGTCGCCTTGGTAGCAGTGTCAGTGGCTGCCTTGACGTTGTCTTCGGCCAGCTTCTGGCTCTTGGAGACGAAGTCCTGCTGCAGGGCCACGACCTTCTCGGCGTCGCCTTTCATGCGCTCGGTCAGGTCCTTGGCGACCTTCTGCTGGCCTTCCATGTAGGAACGCAGGCCTTCTGCATCCTTGACGGAAGTGAAGGCGCGTGCCTGGGCCAGACCGGTCTCGGCGTAAGCCTTGGCAGCGTCCAGCTGAGCGCTGGCGAGCTTCTCGGCGAAGTCGACAGTCAGGTTGGCGTAGGCGCGAGCCGGACCGAAGAACAGAGTCTCGACTTGCTCGTTGTTGAACAGTGCTTTGGCGTCAAAAGTGCGCATCATCAGAACCTCCTGGGTTATCGAACTCACGCTAGGCCGGACCGTGGGAGTTGCCCTGTAGGTCGCTGCCTGGGTGTCTTCTGTTGCAGTGCACAATAGCAGAGCGTTTTGTGCATCGCAACATGTGTGTGGGCTGAGTCTGGCGATAGGTGCGGGAAAACGTGAAGTGGCACAGTGCATGCGTTTTAAGCCGATCGGACCGGGCATTTCACCGCTAGCGCATGGGCACAACGATGACAGGGCACAGTGACAGCGAGATGACGCTTGCAAGCAGGCCTTGGCGCCACCATGGTGAAGGATGGGGGAGAAGACCGTGACCCTTGCCACTATCGATCAGGAGTGATCCATGACGCAGACACGTATCGAACGCGACAGCATGGGGGAACTGGAGGTTCCCGCCGGTGCTCTCTACGGCGCCCAGACCCAGCGTGCGGTCAATAACTTTCCCGTATCCGGGCAGGCCATGCCCGTCGCCTTCATTCATGCCATTGCGCGGATCAAGCGATCCGCCGCCGTGGTCAATGTGGCCCTCGGCCTGCTGGATGATGCGCGAGGGCAGGCCATTATCGAGGCGGCCGATGAGATCATCGAGGGACGCCACGACGACCAATTCCCAATCGATGTGTTTCAGACCGGTTCTGGCACCTCCAGCAACATGAACGTCAATGAGGTCATCGCCCACCTGGCCAGTCGCGATGACCTTCAAGTGGGGCCCAACGATCACGTCAACATGGGCCAGTCGAGCAACGATGTCATCCCGACGGCGCTGCATCTATCGGCTGCCCTTGAGGTCACGGGCCGCTTGCGCCCGGCACTGGTGCACCTGCGTAACACGATTGATCGGCGTGCCAACGAGCTCGACGGTGTGGTCAAGACCGGGCGCACCCACTTGATGGACGCCATGCCGCTGCGACTGAGTCAGGAGCTGGGGGGCTGGTCCAGTCAGGTAGGCCAGGCCATCGAACGCCTCGACAGTGCCTTGATTCGGCTTTGTCGCCTTGCCCAGGGGGGGACCGCCGTGGGCACGGGCATCAACGCCCATCCCGAATTTGCGCAGCGCATGGCGGAAGAGCTGTCACGCCTGACCGGACTGACGCTGAGTCCCAACGACAGCTTCTTTGCCAGTCTGGGGTCACAGGATGCGGCCGTCGAGCTGTCGGGACAGCTCAAGGGGTTGGCCTGCGTGGTCATGAAGATCGCCAATGATCTGCGTTGGATGAATTCTGGACCGCTTGCTGGGCTTGGCGAGATCGAGCTTGAGGCCCTGCAGCCGGGCAGTTCGATCATGCCAGGCAAGGTCAATCCAGTGATTCCCGAGTCGGCGGCCCAGGCGGCAGCCCAGGTGATTGGGCTTGATGCTGCGGTGACCGTGGCCGGTCAGAGCGGCAATTTCCAGTTGAATGTGATGCTGCCGCTGGTCGCCAACAACCTGCTGACGGCCATTACCCTGATGACCCAAACCTCGGTACTGCTGGCGGACAAGGCGATTGCCAGCTTCAAGGTGCGCGAGGACAACCTGAGAGAGCCGCTGGCGCGCAATCCCATCCTGGTGACGGCATTGAATTCGGTGATCGGCTATAACGCCGCGGCGGCGATTGCCAAGAAGGCGTACCAGGCAGGGCGCCCGATCATTGACGTGGCCGAGGAAGAAACCGAGCTGGGACGTGAGGAGCTGCAGCGCCTGCTTGATCCGGTCGCCCTTACCCAAGGGGGCATTCCCGAATAGGGGGCACGAAGGCGCGGTGGACATGTCGCCCTTGAAGAAGCGCCTTGCCACGACGGCAAGGCGCTTCTCTTTCTACCTTTTCTATCTTTTCTGTTTTTTCTATCGCTATCGGGCTATCGCTACCGGTCTATCGCCCCGGGCTTTTTCGCCACACGTTTTACCGCCACTCTTGTTACCGCGACAGGGATATCGCCTGGACGGCGGGAGCTCAACTCGACTGATCGCGCTCCCTGGCCTCCTCGACGGTTTCACGGGCGTCGTGATGCTCTTCGCTGTCGGCGTCCGGGGTGTCGTGCTCGTCGGCTCTGGAAGGGCGGTAGCAGACGGTGGCAAGGATCGGGAAGTGGTCGGAGCCAAAGGCCCGCAGCCGCTCCATCTTGGCAAGGGTGAAGTGCTCGCTGACGAAGACATGGTCCAGCGGCCAGCGCAGGAACGGGTAGCCTGCATGGAAGGTCGAGAACATGCCGCGCCCGCGCCGCAGGTCCAGCATGCCGCTGACGCGGCAGAACAGGCGCGTGCTGCGTGACCAGGCAACGTCGTTGAGGTCGCCCGCCACCAGCGTCGGCACCGGGTTCTGGTGGATCTCTTCGGCGACCAGCGACAGCTCCGCGTCGCGCCACAGCGATTCCTCGCTTTCGCTCGGTGCCGGTGGCCTGGGGTGAAGGGCGCGGAAGCGGATGCGATCTCCGCTTTCGAGTTCCACCTCACAGTGGATCGAGGGGATGTCATCCTGGATCAGCCACTTGACCTGGGGGTCGATCAGCGGGCGGCGAGAATACAGGTGCATGCCGTAGAGGTTGTCCAGCGGGACCCGCACGACATGGGGGTAGCCGTCTGCCAGGCCGGTATCGAGCTTGTCGCCCCACCATTGGTCGGATTCCAGGGTCAGCACCATGTCCGGGGCACGCTCGGCAATGATCTTGAGCAGGTCGTCACTGCGCCGGTTCGGCGTCAGTACATTGGCGATCAACAGCGTCAGGCAACGCTCTGGGGCGTCGCCCTTGGCGGCCATGACCTGCACCGGCCACAGCGGTGTCCAGGGCAGTACATAGAAAGCCTGGATCGCAAAGACGACCAGACCGGCTGTGGCAATCCAGAGGGTCAGGGAGTCGCTCGCCAGCGGGCTCGCCAAAGCACAGAACAGCCCGATGAGTCCGATCTGGACACGGGGAAACTCACAGGCCCTGAGCCACCACCAGTGGGATGGAATCCTGGCGATCAGGGTGGCGCCGGCGACGATGGTCACCACCGCGATCAGAAGGGCATCGATGACAAGGGAGAGCATGCAGGGGTCCTTTTCGGTCCGGCGCACTGGGGAAAAACTGCGTAAATTACTGCGCTCGACATCTCGGCGGCTGGCGGTACTCAAGATCCTCATTTAACCGCATGTAAACTCCGGTCTTTCCGTCCCGGCAGTCGCCGACCTGACATCGCTCGCTACATTTACTCAGCACTTCCCTGGCTCGGCGCAACAGTGATGATGACGAGCCTAACGGCCTTCGACCTTTAACGATAGGGTCAAGGAGCGCCTTTGAAGCGCTCAGGCCCGTTCGCGCGATGTCGATGTGGCACTCGAGAAGTATTCCTCGAGGCGTTCATGGGCGTCGTCGCCGAAAAGAATGCGCGCGGCCTCTTCAAGGCCGGGGGCGTCGCGCAGGCTTTCGTGGTCCACCACTAGCGCAATCTTCGAGCGACGGCGCAGGAAATCGTCCATCCGGGTGATCATCTCCTTGCTGGCGGCATGTTCCAGCTCGCAGCGAAGGTACTCGGTGCCCGCTATCAGCAGTTCCCCTTGTCGGCGATCTCTGCGGATCTGATCAAGCATGCCAAAGGCGCTCAGGCCGTAGCGGCGCCACAGTCGCGTGCTCAGTGCCTCGCTGGATGAGGCCGGCGTCATCGTGTCCAGTTCGAGCAGGCGTGCCTGGTGCATGAACTCCCGTCGATCATCCGCGTGGGGTTCTCCATACCAGCGTGCATCCGGGTCAGGGATGCTGACGCCCAGGGCGGCGACTTCCGCGACGATTTCTTCGCCGACGTTCACACAGTCGGTGAGTTTTCCGCCAAAGATACTGATATGACGATCCTCGCCTGAGGTGTCGATGGCGTGCTTGCGTGACATTTGCAGAAAATCCCGTTGGCCGTCGGCACTGGCCTTGACCGCCAGCGGACGCACGCCACAACGGCTGGCAATGACGTCGCTGCGCGTCAGTGGACGCTCCAGCGTCAGACGCTTGTTGATGTTGTCGAGAACGAAGCTGACGTCCTGGTCGGTGACGGCGACTTCCGGGCGTTGCTCTCGAGTATCGGTGGTACCAATGCAGGTACGGGGGCCCATGGGAATAGCGAAGAACAGCCGGCCATCGTCGGCGAAGAAGGCCAGCACTCGATGGTGATCGGTCAGCCGCGGCACGATCAGGTGGATGCCCTTTGAGTAGGCGTGGTGGTGCTCGGTGACCTGGCCACTGCGTTGGTTGTGGTCATCCACCCAGGGGCCCGAGGCGTTGATCAACACGCTGGCATTGATGCGCAGTGAGGTCTGCGCCTGATGGTCCCAGCCATCGACCACCCAGTGCCCGCCCTGGCGGCTGGCACCCCTGGACTCGACATAATTGGCAGCGGCAGCACCATAGTCCAGGGCGGTGCGCACGAAGTTGAAGACAAAGCGGGCGTCATTGTCGTGTAGATAGGCGTCAGAGTACTCGAATCCACCCACGGCATTGCCGGTATCGACGATCGGCTCCCTGGCCTTGATGCCTTTGGGGTTGAGATAGCGCGGAAGCCGGGTGAAGGCATTGCCCATCAGCCAGTACAGCCAGGTGCCGAGCCATAGTGTGCGTGGGTGATGCCGGAAGCCCTTGTCGACGGTGGTCAGAAAGCGAATCTCCTGCACTGTCGAGGGAAAGCTGCGAATCAGATGGTTGCGGCTCTTGCAGAGTTTTCTGACCAGGGCAAAGTCATAGCTTTCCATGTACTTGATGCCGCCCCAGACCAGATTGGAGGAATGCTGGCTGGTTTCGCCGGAGAAGTCGCCCCGGTCGATCAGGGCGACCTTGACGCCCTTGCCCGCCAGGGCGGCCGCGCTGGCGGCACCATTGATGCCGCCCCCGACGATCATTACATCGAAGTGCTCGGTCTTGAGCCGTTGCACATGGGTATCACGCAGCTGCATGAGTCCGCCTCCCTGGAGGTGTCAGGTGTCGTCGCGCTCCCAGTTCATCGTCCGCCGCACGGCCTTCTTCCAACCCTTGTAGCGCCGCTCGCGTTCCTCTTCGGCCATCGCCGGGCAGAAGGTGCGTTCGATATCGCCACTGTGGGCAAGCTGCTCCAGGCTCCAGTGCCCGACCGCAATGCCGGCCAGATAAGCGGCGCCGAGCGCCGTGCTCTCGATGACCTGGGGACGCTCCACGTTGACGGCGAGCATGTCCGCCTGGAACTGCATCATGACGTTATTGGCCACCGCGCCTCCGTCGACCCTGAGTGCCTTCAGGGTGATGCCCGAGTCGGCCTGCATGGCATCGATGATGTCGCGGGTCTGGTAGGCCAGCGCATCGAGGGTGGCGCGAGTGATATGTTCCTTGCTCGAGCCTCTGGTCAGGCCGAAGATGGCGCCTCGGGCGTACATGTCCCAGTAGGGGGCGCCGAGACCCGCGAAGGCCGGTACCACATAGACGCCGTCGGCATCCTCGACCTTGCTGGCGTAGTATTCGGAGTCTTCGGCCGCGTCGATCATCTTGAGTTCATCCCGCAGCCACTGAATGGCGGCGCCGGCGATGAAAATCGAGCCCTCCAGGGCATAGGTGACCTTGCCGTCCAGGCTCCAGGCCACAGTGGTCAGCAGGCCTGACGGCGACGGTACGGGGGTATCGCCGGTATTCATCAGCAAAAAGCAGCCGGTGCCGTAGGTATTCTTGACCATGCCTTTTTCGAAGCAGGCCTGGCCGAACAGCGCCGCTTGCTGATCCCCGGCAATACCGGCGATGGGGATCTGCGCCCCGCCGAACATTTCCTTGGCGGTGGTGCCATAGACCTCGCTGGATGACCTGACCTGCGGCAGCATGGCCAGCGGAATATCGAGAGCCTCCAGCAGGCGAGCATCCCATTCCAGGGAGTGAATATTGAACAGCATGGTGCGTGATGCGTTGGAGACATCGGTGACATGCTGTTCGCCACGGGTGAGATTCCACAAAAGCCAGCTGTCCATGGTACCGAACAGGAGGTCGCCGGCTTCTGCTCGCTGCTGGGCACCGTCGACCTGATCGAGTATCCAGCGGATCTTGGTGCCGGAGAAGTAGGCGTCCACCACCAGCCCGGTGGTGTCACGAATATGTTGTTCAAGCCCCTTGTCCTTGAGCGCATCGCACAAGGGAGCGGTGCGCCGGTCCTGCCACACAATGGCGTTATGGATCGGCTTGCCGGTGTGTCGGTCCCAGACCAGGGTAGTCTCACGCTGGTTGGTGATGCCGATAGCCGCGACCTGACTGGGTTTGACCCCTTGGGTTTCCAGCACCTCCCGGGCCACCCCCATCTGGCAGCCCCAGATTTCCATCGCGTCGTGCTCAACACGGCCCGCCTGTGGGTAGTGTTGGGTGAACTCTTTCTGGGCGATGCCAACGATACGGGTCGCCTGGTCGAACAGGATCGCGCGACAGCTGGTGGTCCCTTGGTCGAAGGCAAGAATGTAGGGGCGTTGCATGGGCAAGGTTTCCTGAAACGCGAATGACGACTTCAGCGTGGTGGATGAACGTACGCTTGGCCAGAGGCGGTAACGGTTCAGAGGGTTTCGGATTCGAAAATAAGCATAGACAGATGTTGGCTAACGAACAAATGCATGCGCGAAAAACGACCATGGAGGCTCGCCTCAGGCCGCGGAGACAGGCGAGTCACGCGATGTGCAGGGCCACGTCATGTGTCCTGAGAAGGCGGGCAATGGGCTCTGGTGGCTGACGGTCGGTGAACAACGCATCGAGTTGTGCGACGTTGCCTTGCCGCACCACGGGGTTGCGGCGGAATTTCGAGTGGTCAGCGGCAAGAAATACCTGTCGTGAATTCTGGATGATGGCCTGGGCGACGCGCACTTCCTGATAGTCGAACTCCAGCAGTGAGCCATCCTCGTCTATCCCGCTGATACCGATGAGGCCGATGTCGACCTTGAACTGATGGATGAAGTCGATGGTGGCTTCGCCGATGATTCCACCATCCCGCGGGCGAACCTGGCCGCCAGCCACGATCACCTTGAAATCTTCCTTGGGGTGGAGGATGGACGCCACGTTCAGGTTGTTGGTGATGACTTCCAGTCCCTGATGCTCCAGCAGCGCTTCAGCGATCAGTTCGTTGCTGGTTCCGATGTTGATGAACAGCGAGGCGTGATGAGGTACCTGGCGGGCGACGCTGGCGGCGATCCGTCGCTTGGCATCCAGGTTAAGCGTCTTGCGGGTGGCGTAGGCGGTGTTGACGGTGCTGGATTCCAGGCCGGCGCCACCATGAACACGCCTGATGCGTCCCGTTTCGGCCAGTGCATTGAGATCGCGCCGGATCGTCTGCGGTGTCACGCCAAAGTGGTCGGTCAACTGCTCGATGCTGGCGTACCCCTGGCGGCTGACCAGGTCGATGATGGCATCCTGACGCTGTTGCTGATTCATCTCAGGCGTTCCCTAAGCGATATCTGGTGATCGTAAACGAACTCGGCAGTGGTTGGCGATGGTCTTCACCCGGTGCTCGTGGTTCATGTTGGGGGAGGGCAAAGCGCATGGCCGAGCAGGCTCCATCAGAAAAAATCATTCGGTGAACTCAAGGGCTTGCATTATTCTGACGATCCCGTAGAATTCGCATCCGTTGTCAGGGATGAGGCCCTTCAAGGCGTCGCCCGGACAGGTCCAGTAAAGGAAGGTTGCTCAAGGGTAATTCGTTCCTCTGGATGGACAGTGTAGGACCATAGCTCAGTTGGTTAGAGCGCCACGTTGACATCGTGGAGGTCGGCGGTTCAAATCCGCCTGGTCCTACCATTTTGCATTTCTGCCACATTTCGTGCCGGTGCCTGTTGTAGTGGTACAGGTAGTAGTGGCACATGCAGTAATAGCAAGGCTGATCTTTGCAGGACCATAGCTCAGTTGGTTAGAGCGCCACGTTGACATCGTGGAGGTCGGCGGTTCAAATCCGCCTGGTCCTACCAGTCAGTAGCCGCAGTTAGCGTTATACAGCAGGACCATAGCTCAGTTGGTTAGAGCGCCACGTTGACATCGTGGAGGTCGGCGGTTCAAATCCGCCTGGTCCTACCAGATTCCAGAAAAAGGCCCCGAGCACTATTTGCTCGGGGCCTTTTTCGTTGGTGGATCATTGTGTCTTCAGCGCGCCGCTTCCTGTCAGTGGTCCCTCGTAAAGCCCCAGGATGCCCTCGCTGACGAGAGGCGTGGTGACGAGAGAGCAGGCGGAAGGGGTAGCGGCGGGCAGAGTAGGGCAGTACGCCCTGGAGGCGTCACTGCCCTTGAGGTGGCCGCGATGTGGTGAGACTTAGGCCTCAGAACTTAGAACTCAGAGCTCAGAACTCAGCCCGCTGGCCTGCCGAAAGACCTCTACCAGGCGCTCGATGCCTGCCTGGTCGTCGGCGCTGAAGCGCCCTTGCTGTGGGCTGTCCAGGTCGAGGACTCCCCACAGCTGGCCTGCGGCATCGAGAATCGGGACGACCAGCTCGGAGCGGGATGCGCTGTCGCAGGCAATGTGGTCCGCCACCGCATGCACGTCGTCGACGCGCTGGGTCTCAAGGCTTCGGGCCGCCGCACCGCATACCCCCTTGTTGAACGGAATGGGGTGGCAGGCTGGCTTGCCCTGGAAAGGGCCAAGCGACAGCACCTGTGGCGTCTTGTGAAGATAGAAGCCTGCCCAGTTCAGCGCTTCGACTTCCTGCATGATAAAGGCGCTGGTCTGAGCGGCGTTGGTCAGCCAATCATCGCTGTCGAGAAGGGCGCTGAGCTGACGCACCAGAAGGTCATAGGATGACATGAGGGTCTTGATTCCGTCCTGCAGAAGTGAAAAAGGCCGACCATGCTGATCAGCATTGGCCGGCCTCGAAGAGCCAGTATGGGTTACTTCCAGCCAGGCACCGCGGAGCCCTTGAACAGTTCCTCGGCCTTGGCAGCGACTTCGTCGCTCTGGTAGGCGTCGACCAGCTGCTGAATGGCTTCGCTGTCTTCGTCGCCGCTACGCACGGCAATGATGTTGACGTAGGGTGACTCGGGACCTTCCTTGACCAGCGCGTCCTCCAGGGTCAGGCCGGCGGGCTGAGCGAAGGTGTTATTGATGAAGGCCATGTCCACATCCGGCAGTACGCGGGGGAGCTGGGCCGCTTCGATTTCGCGGAAGTCGAAGTCGTGGGGATTTTCCACGATGTTCAGCGGTGTGGCCTCGAGGTTCTCCGGATCATCGAGGGTGATCAGGCCCTCGTTGTGCAGCAGGATCAGCGAGCGGCCTTCGTTCGACGGGTCGTTGGGCAGGGCGATGGTGGCGCCCTCCGGCAGTTCGTCGATGCTGGTGTACTTCTCGGAATAGGCGCCGATGGGGTACACGAAGGTGCGTCCGGCAATGGCGAAGTCATAGCCCCGATCATTGACCATGGCGTTCATGTACGGCTCATGCTGGTAGGCGTTCGCGTCCAGGCTGCCGTCGGCGAGTGCGGCATTGGGTGTCACGTAGTCGGTGAACTCAATGATCTCCACGTCCAGGCCATAACGCTCTTCTGCCAGCTCGGCGGCGACCTGCATGACGTCGGTCTCCGGGCCCGCTACGGTGCCTACCTTGATGCTGTGCTCGTCAGCGTTGGCCTGGCTGATGGCCAGTGACAGGGTAGAAAGGGCAAGGGCGCCCAGCAATGTCTTGCGCATGATCGGTGTCTCCCATAGGCGGTGATGACGTGTGCCGCGATGATAATGGAATAACAAGGGTTTTGCTAATTCGTTTTCGCTATATGTTGCTGAGGGTCATTTATGGTTGCTCTTGCGCACCAGATAGTCGCCCAGGCTTTGAAAGACTTGCACCATGACGACCAGAATAGCGACGGTGATCAGCATGATCGTTGGATTGAAGCGATTGTAGCCATAGCGGATGCCCAGGTCGCCTAATCCGCCGCCGCCAACGGCTCCGGCCATGGCGGAGTAACTGACCAGGGTGACGGCGGTGACCGTCAATGCGGTAAAGATGCCGCCACGTGCTTCTGGCAGAAGCACTTTTGAAATGATCTGCCAGGGCGTGGCGCCCATGGACTGCGCGGCTTCCACCAGGCCGGGAGAGATTTCGTTCAGTGCTCCCTCCACCAGACGTGCAATAAAGGGAATGGCCGCGATGGTCAGGGGGACGGCCGCGGCATTGGTGCCAATGGAGGAGCCGACCAGCATGCGAGTGAACGGAATGATGGCCACCATCAGGATGATAAAGGGGATCGAGCGCCCGATATTGGTCACGATGCCGAGCACCGACTGAAGGACCGGCTGTGCCAGGATCTGGCCAGGCCGAGTCACGTACAGCAGGACGCCCAGCGGGATGCCGACCAGGGCGGAGAGAATGCCCGAGACCGCCACCATGTACAGCGTGTCCAGAGTGGCTTCGAGAATCAGATTAAACATCGCGCTGGACATGGCCGAGCACCTCCACTGTCAGGTCATGGGCTTGCAGATAGTCGAGGGCGCGGCGAGTGTCGTCGGCACCTCCCATCAGTTCGGCGATCATCAGGCCGAGGGTGCGCTCCTGTATGGACTCGACCTTGGCCTGCAGAATGCTGACGTCTACTCCGCACTCCCGGGCCAGGCGCGAGATCAATGGCGTTGATACTGCATCGCCGGAGAAGGCCAGGCGTACCACCGGGTGAGTGTGCTCGCCCGCCTGGGGTTCGAGTCGGTCGATCAGCTCCCGTGGCGGCTCCAGCTCGAGAAAGTCATTGAGGAAGTGGCGGCCAAGGGCCGTGCGTGGCGAGGTGAAGAAGTCACCCACATCGGCCTCCTCGACCAGCTCGCCGCCGGAAATCAGGCCGACTCGGTGGCAGATGGTCTTGACCACCTCCATCTCATGGGTAATCAGCAGGATGGTCAGTCCGAGCTTCTGGTTGATGTCCTGAAGCAGTTCCAGAATGGAGGCGGTGGTCTGCGGATCCAGCGCTGAGGTGGCTTCATCGCACAGCAGCACTTGTGGCCGGCTGGCCAGGGCCCGGGCAATCGCGACGCGCTGCTTCTGGCCGCCGGACAGCTGGGCGGGATATTGCTTGGCCTTGTCCGCCAGGCCAACCAGCTCGAGCAGAGGCGTGACACGTTCCTTGATCTCCGCTCCCTTGACGCCCATCAGCTCAAGCGGCAGCGCCACGTTGTCGAACACGGTGCGCGACGTCAGCAGGTTGAAATGCTGGAAGATCATGCCGATGCGATGGCGGGCCTGGTTGAGGGCCGGCCCTGCGAGCCCGGTCAGCTCCTGGCCGTCGACTTCTACGGTGCCCGTGGTAGGGCGCTCCAGCAGGTTGACGCAACGAATCAGGGTGGACTTGCCAGCGCCCGACAGGCCGATGACGCCGTGAATCTGTCCGCGAGGCACATGCAGGTTGACGTTTTTCAGCGCCTGGACCGCGCGTGGTCCGGTGCCGAAGGTCTTTGAGAGGTTGGTCAGTCGTATCATGTCAGCCACCGGGTGGGCACCGAGTGACCGGGGGCGGGCAGGACCATGGGCAGGTCAGGCAGAGGGCAGGCAAGAGCGAGGGGTGTCCAAAAAAAAGGCCACCCTGGCGGGTGGCCATCAACGCTGGACACACCCTTTTAGCTGCACTTCATGCGCTGACACCTTGTGAGTGTCATGGCACGGGCGCCCGCAATCCGGGTACAAATCGGCGCCTAAAAATGTAGCCGGCAAGAATAGGGGGCTTGCTGAGTCCTGTCAATCACTTGTCGACGTGGATGGGGGCGTCAAGATGGAGGTTCGTCTACCGCCGAGTCACCCGCCCACTTATCCACCCACGGGGAATACCGGCAGAAGACCCAGGAAGGCCACAAGGGTGGCGCTTGATCATCGCCTTTCGTGGGGCGGGGCCGTCGCTTGCATGGAACTTTAGGGCGGAGATCCATAGACTGGCCCGATCGAAGGCTGAGGCCTTTTCGCTGGCGAGGAGATGAGGATGTTTACCGGGATTGTGCAAGGCACCGCTGAAGTGGTCGACATGATCGAAGCTGAGGCGTTTCGCACCCATGTCGTGCGCCTGCCGGAGCACTTGCTGGAAGGTCTGGCACTGGGCGCGTCCGTGGCCCACAACGGGGTGTGTCTGACGGTGACTGCGGTGGACGGCGATCGGGTCAGTTTCGACCTGATGCGCGAGACCCTCAGGGTGACCAATCTAGGCGCGGTATCCATTGGCGACCGCGTCAACATCGAGCGTGCGGCGCGTTTTGGCGATGAGATCGGCGGGCACGCCATGTCAGGGCATGTCATGGCGCAGGCGGAGCTGGTGGAGCTGGACGAGGCGCCCAATAATCGGCGCCTTTGGTTTCTGTTGCCGGAGGGGCTGGACAGGTTCGTCTTCACCAAGGGCTATATCGGCGTCGATGGCATCAGTCTGACCATCGGTGCACTGCGTCAGGAAACCCGTGGCGGTGCATTCTGCGTCGACCTGATTCCGGAAACGCTGGCCCGCACGACGCTGGCGGATCGTCGACCCGGAGACAGGGTCAATATCGAGGTGGACCCCCAGACCCAGGCGATTGTCGAGACCGTTGAGCGAGTGCTGGCGGCGAAAGGCGGCGCCTGAATCACGGGTGGTGGCCTTGTTCGCTGTGGACGTCGGAGATCGTCTTGCTCGCTGTGCCGTAGCGCCCGTAGCAGAGGAGACGAGGGCCTTCCTCGCTTGAGGCGGTGCTAACTTAATCGGATGCCACATTCCGATTTTGCACCGACCGTGATCAGTGAGGACGACCATGAAAATGACAGCCAAGGCATTGGCGGCAGGGGCGTGCATCCTAACGTGCGGGTTTGCCACGATGGCGACCGCCGAAAGTGATCTATCACCCTGGGTAGACGACGACGGCACCATTCATCTGCCCGATGATTTCCGCACCGAGATGGCCCACCTGGGCTCCTGGTTTGTGCCAGGGGGAGATGCGAGCGGCTTCCACAACGTCTATACCGTGCCCGAAAGCATTGCTGCCTATCGGGAAAACGGCGTGTTCCCCGACGGTGCTGTGCTGGTCAAGGAGCTGCGCGCCCATAGCACCGGTGACTACACCACTGGCGCCGGTGTGAGCTACGAGAACGACACCATCAAACAGTGGTTTGTGATGGTCAAGGACGCGACCAACCGCTTTGCCGACAGCAATGGCAGTTGGGGGGACGGCTGGGGCTGGGCCTTGTTCAAGACTGACGACCCGGCGACCAATGTGTCGGCGGACTACCAGACCGACTGCCTGGGCTGCCATGTCCCGGCAAAGGACAAGGACTGGATCTATACCGAAGCCTACCCGATTCTGGTAGAGTAGCGCGCTTTCGAGAGTCGCCACCGTCGGGCGCAGGTGCTGTTGCATCGCGCCCGATGTGCGTTTTGGCACCGATCTGTTCGGTGGCAGACGCGGTCAAGCGTTGGCTTCATTGTGCAGTATCGTCGTGCGTCCCCCGGCGGCCTGCTATATGGTGTCTCTAGCCACCGGGTGGCGGGGCACGGTCGGTGACTCTCGTCCTGGACACCCCCTCATTGACTCCACGTGCAGGACCTAGCGCATGTCCAATCCCCAGCCTGAATCGAACCAGGGCAAGAGTCCCCTCGATCGCTTCTTCAAGCTCAGCGAACACCGTACTACCGTGAAGACAGAGGTCATCGCCGGGATCACGACCTTCCTGACCATGGCGTACATCATCTTCGTTAACCCAAGCATCCTGTCCGAAGCGGGCATGGACTACGGGGCGGTCTTCGTGGCTACCTGTGTGGCCGCGGCGGTGGGCTGTCTGATCATGGGTCTGTGGGCCAATTACCCCATCGCCCTGGCGCCGGGTATGGGCCTCAATGCCTTCTTCACCTACGGCGTCGTGCTCGGGATGGGCTATACTTGGGAGGCGGCACTGGGTGCGGTGTTCCTGTCGGGCGTTACCTTCTTTCTGCTCAGTATCTTTCGCATTCGCGAATGGATCATCAATTCCATTCCGATCACATTGAGGCTCGGGATTGCTGCCGGCATCGGCCTGTTTCTTGCCATGGTGGCCATGAAAAATGCTGGCATCATCGTGGATAACCCGGCCACTCTGGTGTCAGTCGGTGACCTTTCCGAACCTGCGCCGCTTTACGCCCTTGCCGGTTTCTTCGTTATCACCGCGCTTGCTCACCTGCGGGTCACCGGGGCGGTGATGATCGGCATTCTCGGCGTGACGCTGGTTGCCATGCTGCTTGGACACAATGAATTCAGCGGTGTGGTGTCGATGCCGCCTTCCATTGCACCGACCTTGATGTCGATGGACCTCGCTGGCGCGTTCAACGTGGCGATGATCAGCGTGGTCTTTGCCTTCCTGTTTGTTGACTTGTTCGATACCTCCGGCACGCTGGTCGGCGTGGCTCATCGCGGTGGACTGCTGGACAAGGATGGCAAGCTGCCTCGTCTGGGGCGCGCGCTGATGGCCGACTCTACTGCCTCCATGGCAGGTGCGGCGCTGGGCACCTCGACCACTACCAGCTACGTCGAAAGCACGGCAGGTATCGCTGCCGGCGGGCGGACTGGCCTGACGGCCGTGGTAGTGGCCGTACTGTTCCTGCTCAGCCTGTTCTTTGCGCCGCTGGCGGGCTCCATACCTGCCTACGCCACGGCGGGGGCGCTGCTGTACGTGGCCTCCCTGATGGCGGGCAGTCTGGCTCACGCCGACTGGGATGATGCCACCGAGGCGGCCCCGGTACTGATCGCCGCTCTGGCCATGCCGTTGACCTTCTCGATTGCCGAGGGTATTGCCTTTGGCTTTGTCAGCTATGTCGCCATCAAGGCCCTGTCAGGTCGCTTCAAGGACCTGAACGTTGCCGTGGTCATCCTGGGCGTACTGTTTGCCATCAAGATGATTTTCCTCGATTGACCGGCGCTCCTCCGCCTCTCTCCGCCGCCGGGTTTGACGCAAATGGCGGCGGGTGGCGTGACGGACCGTGCAACGGTCAATCTGACGGGTAGCTTGTCAGCGGGGCTACCCGATGTTGTCATTTCCTTCGTACCCGATTTCTAGCGAGAACCGCCATGAGCATTTACGGCGACTACATCAAGTCTGTCATTCGCACCGTTCCCGACTGGCCACAGCCGGGCGTCAATTTTCGTGACATCACCCCGCTTTTGCAGAACAGTGCCGCCTTCCGCAAGCTCATCGATAGCTTTGTGCACCGCTATCAGGAGATGGATCTGGACGCGATTGCGGCGATCGACGCTCGCGGTTTTATCGTCGGCGCGCCCGTCGCTTACGAGCTGGGCTGCAGCTTTGTGCCGGTGCGCAAGAAGGGCAAACTGCCGTTTCGCACCATCAGCCAGACCTATACGCTCGAGTACGGCACGGCTGAGGTTGAGCTGCACTCCGATGCCTTCCGCAATGGTGATCGTATCCTGGTCGTCGATGATCTGATCGCTACCGGAGGCACCATGCTGGCGGCAGCTGAATTGATCAGTCGCAGTGGCGGCCAGGTGGTGGAGACCTCTGCCATCGTGGACCTGCCCGACCTGGGCGGTTCGCAGAAGATTCGTGATGCAGGTCACAGCGTATTCGCCGTTTGCTCGTTCACTGAGGACGAATGATCCATGAGTAGCCATCGTTATCACCGTCATTTTGTCGTCTCCTGGGACCAGCTGCATCGCGATGTGCGCGAGCTGTGTCATCGGCTGATCGAGCGGGACACCAAGGGCATCATCGCGATTACTCGGGGCGGACTGATTCCGGCCGCCTTGATCGCCCGTGAACTCAATGTGCGCTTGATCGATACGGTCTGTATCAAGAGCTACGACCACATGGAGCAAGAGGGCCTCGAGGTGCTCAAGGGCGTCGATCACGACGGCGAAGGTTGGCTGCTTGTCGACGACCTGGTCGATACCGGCAAGACCGCCAAGGCCGTCCGCGAGATGCTGCCCAAGGCGCATTTCGTGACGATCTATGCCAAGCCTGAAGGGCGCCCCCTGGTAGACCAGTACCTGACGGAGGTGGCTCAGGACTGCTGGATCCAGTTCCCCTGGGACATGGGTGTGGCCTATGTGGAACCCCTGGCCGACCAGCGTCGGTGATGGCCATGGGGCAGGTGTTGTCGGGAGCGTGGCAGCGTCATCTGGGAGCAGAGTTCGACGCGCCTTACATGCAGCAGTTGAAGGCCTTCCTGGCTGACGAGAAGGCTGCGCGCAAGGTGATCTACCCGCATTCGTCAGACTGGTTTCGCGCCTTTGAACTGACCCCGCTCGAAGACGTCAGGGTCGTCATTCTCGGCCAGGACCCCTACCACGGTCCTGGTCAGGCCCACGGCCTGTGCTTTTCGGTACGTGCCGGCATCAAGCCGCCGCCTTCCCTGGTCAATGTCTACAAGGAACTGGCCCAGGACCTGGGTGTGGAGCCTGTGCCCCACGGGCATCTCGAGGCCTGGGCGAGGCAGGGCGTACTGCTGTTGAACACCTCCTTGACGGTGGAAGAGGGCAATGCCGGCTCCCACCGCGGCAAGGGCTGGGAGACGTTTACCGATCGTGCCATCCAGACCGTGAGCGCCGAAGCAGGGCCCTGCGTGTTCCTGCTGTGGGGCTCCCACGCGCGCCAGAAGAAAGTGCTGGTGGATCGCCAGCGTCACCTGGTGCTGGAGTCGCCGCACCCCTCGCCGCTGTCCGCCCATCGAGGCTTCTTCGGTAACCACCACTTCTCGCGGGCGAATGCGTTTCTCCAAGAGCAGGGGCGTGGGCCGATCGACTGGCAGCTGCCGTCTAGCCCCTAGCGGGCTGCCTCGCCACCGGGTCGTGCAGGCGTCGGTGGCAAGGCTCAGCGGCGATTGTTCGCAGCGGGTTAACCTGAGAGCAGGATACGGGTAGAATGGCGCGCAATTTGTCGCCCGCGTCCATGCGACGAAGGTCGTCCTAGTCCCACCCTCTCCGTCATCTAAGAGGACTCGTCATGAGCGTCCATGCCATCGATCACCCCCTGGTCCAGCACAAACTCGGTTTGATGCGTGAAGCCGGTATCAGCACCAAGAGCTTCCGTGAGCTGGCTGGCGAGGTGGCCAAACTGCTCACCTACGAGGCGACTCAGGATCTGGAGCTGGAAGATCACGCCATTGACGGCTGGAGTGGCAACACCATTACCGTCAAGCAGCTCAAGGGCAAGAAGGTAACGATCGTCCCGATCCTGCGTGCCGGTCTGGGCATGCTGGAGGGCGTGACCGACCTGATTCCCAGTGCGCGGGTCAGCGTCGTTGGCCTGTACCGTGATGAGGAAACGCTGGAGCCTGTTCCCTATTTCTCGAAGTTTACCAACGACCTCGATGAGCGCATGGCGGTAGTCATCGACCCGATGCTGGCTACCGGTGGCTCCATGGTCGCCACGCTCGACATGCTGCGTGAACGCGGCTGTCAGCTGATGCGTGTGATCGTGCTGGTCGCGGCGCCGGAGGGCATTCGCCGCGTGCAGGAGGCGTATCCGGATATCGAGATTTATACCGCATCCGTGGATGAGCGCCTGGACGAGAACGGCTATATCGTTCCCGGTCTCGGCGATGCCGGCGACAAGATCTTTGGTACTCGTTGAGACCAGCCACGCCTGCGGGGTCATGATGCGGTCGGTCACGGCCGGCGCCCCGGCCAGTTGATCAGACTGGCTGTCGAGACATGCGCCCAATGTTCTTTTACGAACATTGGGCGCATTTTTTTTCACTTAAACAACATTGCCTGCGCACGAGAGGATGCTGCGCAGAAGTGTTCTGCATTAGACAAAAGTTGATGAATTGGTGAAAAGCTTTTTATTTCAATGTGTTGTAATGGATTGTTGGTGATGTGTCGGGGTGATTGAGGGGTTTCGTTTAAAAACACCGGGGTGCCTTCGACAATCTCTACTACCGTACAGATGACGCCTTCGAAGGAGGGCGATGTTCGGTGGAATGAGACGGCCCATGACCCTGATCCTCGACGGTGTCACCCGCAGGGTGGCAAACGAGACCCACATTGACGACGTTAGTCTGACGCTGGCGCCAGGCTCGTTCAATGTTCTGCTGGGGCGAACCCTGGCGGGAAAGACGAGCCTGATGCGCTTGATGGCTGGGCTGGATCAACCCAGCCGAGGACGTATCCTGATCAACGGTGAAGACGTGACAGGCAAGGGCGTGCGCCAACGCAATGTGGCCATGGTCTATCAGCAGTTCATCAACTACCCCCACCAGAGTGTCTTCGACAACATTGCATCTCCGCTCAAGCTGGCACGGGTTCCCAAGGCAGAACTTCGGCGCCGGGTGCAGGAGGTGGCTGAGCTGCTGCATATCGAGGGACTGCTGGATCGTCAGCCGCTGGAGCTGTCTGGCGGGCAGCAGCAGCGCACCGCGATGGCACGGGCGCTGGTCAAGGACGCTGAGCTGGTGTTGTTCGATGAGCCTCTGGTCAATCTGGACTACAAGCTGCGGGAGGAGTTTCGGGAAGAGCTGCGTGAGCTGTTCGCCCGACGGGACTGCATCGCTGTCTATGCCACCACGGAGCCCGCAGAGGCACTCGCGCTGGGTGGCGACACCGCCATTCTGCATGAAGGTCGCCTGGTCCAGCATGGGCCTGCCGCGACGGTGTACCGTGAGCCGGTGTCGCTGACCGCTGCGGACATGTTCTCCGAACCCCCCATGAATGTGCTCGAAGGCGAGATCCGGGACGGCCACGTCAGTTTTGATGGCGAGCCCGCTTTCGCCGTTGACGCCGGCATGTCGCGGCTCGAAGAGGGGCGCTACCACTTTGGGGTACGTCCTGCCCACCTGGCGATTGCGCCGCAATCCGACGATGATCTGGCCTTGGATGTCTGCGTCGAGCTGGCCGAGATCAGCGGCTCCGAGACGTTTCTCCATGTGGGCAACGCTCGCATGTCGCTGGTGGCCCATCTGGAGGGTGTGCACGGCTTTCAGGTAGACGCTCCGCTGCGGCTATACGTGCCGGTGCATCGACTGTACGTGTTCGACATGGAGGGCAGGACGGTGGCCGTGCCTGCTGAGGTGGGGGCCAGTATGTCACGCAGAGCCGAGCACGCCCCCGCGAGTGCGATCCATCGGGAGGAGCGCTAGATGGCAGAGATACGTCTTGAGCAACTGGCGCACAGCTATCTGCAGCAGCCGTCCGGTCCGGCTGACTTTGCGATCGAGCGCATGACGCATACCTGGGAACAGGGAGGCGCCTACGCGCTGCTTGGGCCGTCTGGCTGCGGCAAGTCGACGCTGCTGAATATTATCTCCGGGCTACTGGTGCCGTCCCAGGGCGAGGTGCTGTTCGATGGTGTTCAGGTCAATGAACTGCCGCCGGAAGAGCGCAACATTGCCCAGGTGTTCCAGTTTCCGGTGGTCTACGACACCATGACCGTGTTCGACAACCTGGCCTTTCCTCTGCGTAACGTCGGCACTTCCGAGGAGCGCGTCAGAGAGCGGGTCGAGGAGGTGGCGGACATTCTCGACCTGACCGCGCAACTGCCGCGCAAGGCGCGCAATCTGACGGCCGATGAAAAGCAGAAAGTGTCGATGGGGCGGGGCCTGGTGCGCGACGATGTTGCGGCGATTCTGTTTGATGAGCCATTGACGGTGATCGATCCCCAGCTGAAATGGAAGCTGCGTCGCAAGCTCAAGGAGATTCATCAGCGCTTTGCGGTCACGATGATCTACGTGACCCATGATCAGCTGGAGGCCTCCACCTTTGCCGACAAGATCGCGGTGATGTACCAAGGCAGCATCGTGCAATTCGGGACGCCGCGGGAACTCTTCGAAGCCCCCGCACATACCTTTGTCGGCTACTTCATCGGTAGTCCCGGCATGAACTTCTTCACGCCACAGCTCGACGCCGATGGGGCACTCGTGGGTGGGCAGCCGCTGCCGCTGTCGCCCGGCTTTATGAACGCCCTGCGCGATGCCATGTCCCGCAGCGACAACGTCACCCTCGGCATTCGGCCTGAGTTCATCGAGGTGGTGTCCGCGGACGACGGCGGCATGCCAGCCACGGTCTCCCACCTTCAGGATCTTGGTACCTACCGCATTGTCACTGCCTCGCTGGGCAGTTTGACCTGCAAGGTACGGGTCGACGATGCCCTCGACCCAGCGACGTCGTGCATTCACCTGCACTTTCCCGAGCGTTGGTTGGGGCTCTACGTGGATGAACGGCGGGTGGAGGTGGCGTCATGAACAAGGTGCCGAACAACCGGGCCTGGTGGCTGGTGCTGCCCATGCTGTTGCTGGTGGCATTCTCCGCCATTGTGCCGTTGATGACCGTGGTCAATTACTCCGTACAGGATGTGTTCGACGCCAATACGCGGTTTTTCACCGGAACCGAATGGTTCGTGCAAATGCTCAATGACCCCGCCTTGCAGGCGGCTCTGGGTCGGCAGTTTGCCTTCTCGCTGACCATTCTGGTGATTCAAGTGCCCCTGGGGGTCGGTATCGCGTTGCTGATGCCCAAGCGGGGCTGGCGGGCCTCGCTGGTGCTGGTGCTGGTGACATTGCCACTGCTGATTCCCTGGAATGTGGTCGGCAGCATCTGGCAGATATTCACCCGCGGGGATATCGGTCTGATGGGTTTCAGCCTGCGCCAGCTGGGGTATCCCTACAACATCACCTCGAATCCGATGGATGCCTGGGTCACCATCGTGCTGATGGATGTGTGGCATTGGACATCGCTGATCGCCTTGCTCTGTTACAGCGGTCTGCAGGCGATTCCCGAGGCCTACTACCAGGCTGCCAGGATTGACCGGGCGTCACGCTGGGCGGTGTTCCGCTACATCCAATTGCCCAAGTTGACCAATGTGCTGGTGATTGGCGTGCTGCTCCGGTTCATGCACTCCTTCATGATCTATGCGGAACCCTTCGTGCTGACCGGCGGTGGGCCGGGCAGTGCCACCACCTTTCTCAGTCAGTCCCTCGCCATCATGGCCACCGCCCAGTTCGATGTGGGGCCGTCGGCGGCGTTCTCGTTGATCTACTTCCTGATCATTCTGCTGGTGTGCTGGGTGTTCTATACCGCCATCATGAATCTGCAGAAGGATCGCCAAGGAGGGTCGCGCCATGACTAGGCCATTGCCATCCAGCCCTGACCAGGTGAACGAGCACGCCGCACGGCAGGCGGCCAGGCGTCGGCGTCGCCAGCGCTCGGCCGGACGCAGGGTACGCCGCGGTGGGTTGATGCTGGCCTATCTGGTGTTCGTACTGCTACCCATCTACTGGTTGGTCAACATGTCACTGCAGACCAACAACGAGATCCTGGGAGAGCTGACCCTGTGGCCTCAGGCGCTGACCTTCGACAACTACACCCGGATCTTCACCGACCCCAGCTGGTACATGGGCTACGTCAACTCCATGACCTATGTGGTGATGAACATGGTCATCAGCATGGTGGTGGCCTTGCCCGCCGCCTATGCCTTCAGTCGCTATCGGTTCATCGGTGACAAGCACCTGTTCTTCTGGCTTTTGACCAACATGATGGCGCCGCCTGCCGTCTTCCTGCTGCCTTACTTTCAGCTCTACTACACGGTCGGCCTGTTCGATACGCACATCGCCGTGGCCTTGGCCCATTGCCTGTTCAACATACCGTTGGCGGTCTGGATTCTCGAGGGCTTCATGTCCAGCGTGCCCAAGGAAATTGACGAGACCGCCTTTATCGATGGCTACAGCTTTCCGCGGTTCTTTGTCCAGGTCTTCATTCCGATGATTCGCTCAGGCATCGGCGTGACCCTGTTCTTTCTGTTCATGTTTTCCTGGGTCGAGCTGCTGCTGGCCCGTACCCTCACCTCCACGGAGGCCCAGCCCATCGTGTCTGTCATGACGAGAACCTCCACCGCCTCTGGTATCGATTGGGGAACCCTGGCGGCAGCGGGAGTGCTGACCATCGTGCCGGGCATCGTGGTGGTGTTTTTCGTCCGTCATCATATCGCCAAGGGCTTTGCTCTGGGGCGCACCTAAGGAGCCGCGACATGGACTGGATGGTGTGGACCCTACCTACGGCGATGTTCTTCTCCGTCATCGCACTGCTGCTGGTGCTGATGACCACCTGGGAGCTGATCTCGCCCAGCCGCGAGCGCCGCGGTTTTCTTCCGATCAGCACAACGCGGGGAGACCGGTTCTTTATCGGCATGCTGTCGGCGGCGTATATCCACCTCGCCGTTATCGGCTTTACCAGCCTTGGTCTGTGGCTGGCATTGGCGTTATCGGTGGTGTGGATGGTGCTGCTGTTGCGCTGGGGGTAACCGACAGGATGCCTGCACCCATTGGCTGGCGACGATAGCGAGGCTGGCCTTCATCAATGATAACAATGAGGTGACCATGAACGTGAGACGCAAGCTCAGCAGGGTAGGTGTAGCCGGATTGCTGCTATTGGCAGGCGACGCCATTGCCCAGGAAGATCGTGCCGCAGTGATCGAGCGGCTGGCCGATGAAGTGTTCGCAAACTCCACCTTGACGCGGGAGCAGCGGATCGCCGAACTGGAGTGGTTTGCCGAGGCCGCGGAGCCCTTTCGTGGCATGGCAATCAACACGGTGGCGGAAGGGTTGACCACCCATACCTGGGAGCGGGACGTGCTGACGCCGGCCTTTCTCGAGCTGACCGGGATAGAGGTGACCCACAACATCATCGGCGAGGGGGATGTGGTTCAGAACATGCAGACCCAGATGCAGTCGGGTCGCAATATCTACGACGCCTATATCAATGACTCCGATTCCATTGGCACCCACATTCGCTACGGATCGACCATCAATCTCAGTGATGCCATGGCCAACGAGTGGAAGGAGCTGACGCTGCCAAGCCTGGATCTGGAGGACTTTATCGGGATTCAGTACACCACGGGGCCAGATGGCAGCCTTTACCAGCTACCGGACCAGCAGTTCGCGAACCTTTACTGGTTCCGCTACGACTGGTTCCAGAGAGAGGACTTTCAACAGCAGTTCCGTGATCTCTACGGCTATGAGCTAGGCGTGCCGACCAACTGGACGGCGTACCAGGATATCGCTGAGTTCTTCAGCGAGCACATCGGCGAGATCGACGGGCAAAAGGTCTATGGCCATATGGATTATGGACGTCGAGATCCCTCGCTGGGTTGGCGTTTCCATGACTCCTGGCTATCAATGGCCGGAATGGGCAGCCCTGGGGTGCCGTTCGGCAACCCGGTGGATGACTGGGGTATTCGCGTAGACGAGGACAGTCATCCGGTGGGAGCCAGCGTCAGCCGAGGCGGGGCCACCAATTCCCCGGCTTCGGTGTTTGCCGTCACCAAGATGGTCGAGTGGCTCAGAGACTTTGCTCCTCCCGAGGCACAGGGCATGACCTTTGGTGAGGCGGGTCCCGTGCCGGCCCAGGGTAATGTGGCGCAGCAGATGTTCTGGTACACCGCCTTTACCGCCGACATGGTCAGCCCGGACGTGGCGGTGACCGATGACCAGGGAAATCCCAAATGGCGGATGGCCCCATCACCGACGGGTCCGTACTGGGAAGAAGGAATGAAGGTGGGCTATCAGGATGTTGGCGCCTGGACCTTCTTCGACTCGACGCCTGAAGACCGTCGCAGTGCTGCCTGGTTGTTCGCTCAATTCAGCGTGTCAAAGACGGTGTCTCTGGAAAAGCTGATGGCGGGGCTGACGCCGATTCGGCGGTCGGACATCTTTTCCGAGCAGATGACCGAGATGGCGCCCAAGCTGGGTGGGCTGGTGGAGTTCTACCGCAGCCCCAACGAAGCCAAGTGGACGCCAACGGGAACCAATGTGCCGGACTATCCGCGCATGGCGCCATTGTGGTGGCAGAACTTGGCACCGGCGGTGAATGGCGATATTTCCGCCCAGGAGGCGCTCGATAATCTGGCGGCAGATCTGGATAACATCATGGCGCGACTGGCTCGGGCCAAGGTGTTTGCCACCTACGAGCCGATTCTCAATGAGCCCAAGGATCCCGAGCAGTGGCTGAGCCAGCCTGGCTCGCCCAAGGCCAAGCTGGACGATGAAATGCCCCAGGGCACCACGGTGCCCTATGACCAGATGATGGAAGACTGGATGTCCGCGGGTACCCGAGAGTAATCCCGGTATAGCGGTGTGTGCCGGCCCCCAATCCTCAGGATGGGGGGCTTTGTCTTGCAGAGCAGTTTCAGCAGCACTGAGTGAGCCATCAGGGGGAGCCAAAGGGGGGACTAGCGCTTGGCAGAAAGGGGGAGGGTTGCGTGATTGCTACGTTGGCGACCTGGGGTTGGCGCAAAATTGTGCCCTGAAGGGGCGCCGGGATTGGTAACATGGCCCGCGTTTGGAATCGGCTGTCGGCGCGATGAGCCTCTTCTCGCCCCACAGCAGACTTCCTGTTCACCACGGAGCCCCCTCATGTCTGACCCCCATTCTTCGTCAACTCAGCCACCCGAACCTTCAGCGACGGCGCCGGATTCATTGCCCAGACTCGCGTTGGTCGGCGCGCAGATGCTGTTCGTGGCCTTCGGTGCCCTGGTGCTGGTGCCTCTGCTGACCGGGCTTGATCCCAATGTCGCTATGTTCACCGCCGGTATCGGTACGCTGGTGTTTCACTTCACCACGCGGATGACGGTGCCGGTGTTCCTGGCATCCTCCTTTGCCTTCATCGCGCCAATTCAGGGCTCCATTGCGCACTTTGGGGTGTCCGCCACCCTGGGTGGGTTGATCGCGGCGGGCCTGGTGTACGTGGTGATCTCGCAGGCGGTGCGCCTGAAGGGGACCGGCTGGCTTCATCGGTTGCTGCCGCCGGTGGTGGTAGGGCCCGTCATCATGGTGATCGGCCTTGCTCTGGCGCCCGTAGCGGTCAATATGGCGACCGGTGAGAACAGCGAAGGGATCGGTTACGCTCAGGCCATGGTTCTGTCCATGTCGAGCTTGCTGGTTACCTTGATTCTGGCAGTGTTCGGACGTGGTCTGCTGCGCCTGGTGCCGATCATGGGTGGCATCGTGACGGGCTACCTGCTGGCCCTGTTGATGGGAGTCGTTGACTTTACTCCGGTGCGCGAAGCCTCTTGGCTGGCGCTGCCATCCTTTACCGCTCCTAGCTTCAACTGGTTGGCCATCGCGTTCATGATCCCTGTGGCCATTGCGCCTGCGGTCGAGCACATTGGTGACATGATTGCCATCGGTTCGGTCACGCGCCGCAACTACCTGGAAAAGCCCGGTCTTCATCGCACCTTGCTGGGCGATGGCCTCGCCACCATCTCTGCGGCCATGTTTGGTGGGCCGCCCAATACCACCTACTCCGAGGTAACCGGGGCGGTCACCCTGACCCGGGCGTTCAATCCGATGTTCATGGTGTCGGCGGCGTTGGTGGCCATCCTGCTGGCCTTCGTGGCCAAGCTGGGAGCCGTGCTCCAGACCATACCTGCGCCGGTCATGGGGGGCATCATGACGCTGCTGTTCGGTTCCATTGCGGTAGTCGGGATGAATACCCTGGTGCGCGCGGGCAAGCCGCTGACGGCGCCGCGTAACCTGGTGGTCGTGTCGTTGATTCTGGTCTTCGGTATCGGTGGCATGCAGTTTGGTGGAGGCCAGTTTGCCCTGCAGGGCGTCAGCCTTGCCGCCCTGGTGGGCATCGCGCTGAATTTGATACTGCCGCGCGCTCGGGAAGAGGACTAGGGCTTGTACGAAAAGTGCCTGCGCTTGGTGATACGGCGTTAAAAATCGGGTCAAAATGCTCATTTACACCTCGTAAACTGCGCTTTCTCACCGATTTTTGCCTTGTCTAACCTTCGCTCGTCGACTTTTCGGACAAAGCCTAGCCGAAGTGCCGGGGCGACGCCGCAGCCTGGCGGCGTCGTCCACTGCTTTGACGCTCACTCGGTGAGCGGTGAGATTGTCCCTGCGGTCCTGATCGGACAAGGGCTGAACAGCCAAGCCCCTCAGTGATGGATCTGTTCGCCACCATCTGAAAAGGTGGGCGGGGTATTGGCGCTGACGATCACGCATTCTTCCTGCCCCAGATTGCGAAACCGGTGGGGCAGGCGGGAGTCAAAGTAGTAGGCATCTCCTGGGCCAAGCAGCCCCGTCTCTCCGTTGACGGTAATCTCGATCTCCCCGGCGATGACGACACCGCCTTCTTCGCCATCATGCTCCAGCATTTCCTCGCCGGTATCGGCACCCGGTGGATAGCGCTCGTGCAGTACCGACATGCGCCGGTCGGGGCGTCTGGCGGCGACAAGTCGCCATGAAAGGTGGCGATCACCGATCTCGGTCAACTCCGCAGCGCGATAGAAGGGGCTCGGATGATTGGGCTCGTCGGCGGCGAAGAAGGCGCTGATGGAGACCGGTAAGGCGTCAAGTATCTTCTTAAGGGAGCTGACCGAAGGGCTGACATTATTCAGCTCGATAAGCGAGATAGTACTGTTGGTGACGCCCGCTCTTTTCGCTAGTTCGCGCTGAGATAACTGTTTTTCCTGACGTAGTTGGCGCAACCTAGCGCCGACATCGAAACCGTCGTCCATCCTGGTGTCCGCCATTCGTGAGTCGCTGTCGTGCAAAATGATGGACACATGATACCTGCTATGGCCTGGGTGGGTCACCCTCGCGCTCTCGGACTACCTCTATGCGTGCATGGCGACTACCTACGGCCTGAGGCATCATGTAGTGATGCATGACGAACATAGCAATAGGAGCTTCTTGTGGTGAAACCTCAGGCAAGCGAGGTATGTGGTGTTGTCCTGGCGGGTGGTCAGGGACGTCGCATGGGAGGCATCGACAAGGGCCTGGTGTCCTTTGCGGGTCAGCCCCTGGCCGCCCATGCGGTCGCCTGTCTGCGACCCCACGTGGGTTCTGTACTGATCAACGCCAATCGTCATCATGAGGACTATGCGGCGCTTGCCGATGGTGTCTTCAAGGACGCTGCCGAGGGCTTTCAGGGGCCGCTGATGGGCATCTACAGTGCGCTTGAGGCTGCGGACAGCCCCTGGGTCATGGTCGTGCCCTGCGACAGTCCGCTACTGCCCCATGACCTGGTCCCACGCATGTTGGCGGGCTGGCGTGAGGGGATGGACATCCTGGTGGCCCATGACGGAGAGCGCCTGCACCCGGTGGTAGCGCTGCTGGCAGGTCATCTGCGCGAAGATCTGGCACATGCGTTGGCGCAGGGAGAGCGCAAGATCGATCGCTGGTACGCGCGACATGCCTGGGCCACGGTCGATCTGAGCGACTGTGCGGACGCTTTTGCCAACCTCAATACTGAAGAAGAGCGCCAGCGTCTTGAGCCCACTCGTCCAGGGGAGGGCTCATGAGGTCCCGGCTGCAATGGCAAGTGCAACAGCCGGTATTGGGCATCGCCGCCTGGAGCGGGACCGGCAAGACCACCTTGCTGGAGCGCATCGTACCGATGCTGAAGGCGAAAGGGCTGCGGGTATCGGTCATCAAGCACGCGCATCACCGTTTCGATGTCGATCAGCCTGGCAAGGACAGTCACCGCTTGCGAATGGCGGGGGCGGAGCCGGTGCTGATCGCCTCCCGGGCAAGGGTGGCGATGATGCTGGAGACCCCCGAAGCTGAGGAAGCGGACCTGCAGACGCTGCTGGCCATGGTGGCGCCACTGAAGGCGGACCTGACGCTGGTGGAGGGGTTCAAGGACTGGCCAATGCCCAAGCTGGAACTGCACCGTGCCGCGTTAGGCAAGCCGCTGCTGGCGACCGAGGATCCCTGGGTCCAGGCGGTGGCCTGTGATACTCCCCTGAGCACCGCGGTCGAGACGCTGGATCTGAATGCCCACGACCAGCTGGTCGAGTGGATGTTGCGGTGGGCTGCTGACTGGAGCGGCTGGCTGGCGACGCAGGAGGGACGTTGATGATGTCCTCATTGTCTTGCTTTGACCTGGGCGAGCACATGCTGAGCGTCGACGAGGCACGTCAGGCGCTGCTTACCCTGGTGGATGGCCAGCTGGCGACGGAGTCCGTGGCGCTGGCCCAGGCTCATGGACGCGTGCTGGCCAAGCCGGTGACGGCGCCCTTCAATGTTCCAGGCCACACCAATTCGGCGATGGATGGCATCGCTCTGAGCTGGCCCGAGGAAGGCGTCGCAGGCTCCCTGCGGCGCGTCGGTTCCGCCCTGGCCGGCCGGCCTTTTGCCGGGCGGGTGGGCAGTGGCGAGTGCGTCAGTATCACCACCGGAGCGCCGCTGCCGCCTGGCACCGACACGGTGATCATGGTCGAGCAACTTCAGCAGCACGGTGATGTGGTCGACATCCTCCAGGCTGATCGAGTCAAGCGAGGGCAGAACGTCCGCCAGGCGGGCGAGGATCTACGTCGGGGTGAGGTGGCGCTGGAATCCGGCAGGCGGCTGGAGGCAGCGGCGTTGGGGTTGCTGGCGTCGTTGGGCTGCGCGTCCGTTGAGGTGCGCCGCCAGCCCCGTGTGGCGGTGTTTTCCACCGGGGACGAGGTGACCGCCCCTGGACAGCCTCGCGCTGATGCCGCGATTTATGATGCCAACCGCTTCACCTTGATGGGCATGTTGCAGGAGCATGGCGCAGAGGTGCTGGATCTGGGCATCGTACCTGATGACCCGCAGGCGCTGGAGGATGCCCTGGCACAAGCGGCGCAGCTGGCTGATCTTGTGGTGTCCAGTGGGGGAGTGTCGGTGGGGCAGGCCGACCATACTCGAGCTGCCCTGGAGCGGCTGGGGCGACTGACCCTGTGGCGAATCGCCATGCGTCCTGGCAGGCCGATGGCATGCGGCGTGATGGGGGACAGTGCGACGCCATTTCTGGGCCTGCCCGGCAATCCGGTGGCCTGCATGGTGACCTGTCTGGTCTTCGTTATTCCCCTTGTACGCAAGCTGCAGGGGCGTGAGCTGCGCTCGCCTGCGTGGCAGGCGGTGGCCGACAGCGACTTCCGCAGTCGTGAAGGTCGCACCGATTACAGTCGTGGCGTGCTCAAACGGAGTGATGACGGGACCTTGCGGGTGGTCAATACAGGTAGCCAGGGTTCCGGTATCCTGTCCTCCATGGTGGCTGCCGAGTGTCTGGTGGAAATTCCTGCCGACAAGGCAGCGGTTGCCATCAATGATATGGTGACCGTATTCCCTCTCTTTCGTTTCCCCTGAGGCTTGAACATGACGCTTTCCCATCTCAATGCCCGCGGCGAAGCCAATATGGTGGACGTCGGTGACAAGGCATCTACCCGACGTGAAGCAACGGCTACAGGGGCTATCAGTATGGCGCCTGAGACCTTGGCCTTGCTCAGCGATGGGCAGCTGCCCAAGGGAGATGTGCTGGCCACCGCCAGAATTGCCGGTATCCAGGCGGCCAAGCGCACCCACGAGTTGATTCCGCTGTGTCATCAACTGGCCCTGTCCAAGGTCAGTATCGACTTCGATATCGATCGCGAGGCGAGCATGGTCAGGGTGTCCGCGACGTGTCGGCTGAGTGGCAAGACAGGCGTCGAGATGGAAGCGCTCACGGCGGTGTCCGTAGCCTGTCTGACGCTGTATGACATGTGCAAGGCGGTCGATAAGGAGATGGAGATTGGCCAGATCCATGTGGATGCCAAGCAGGGTGGCAAATCCGGAGATTATCGTCGCCGAGAGATAGCGCAGGAAACCGTCGCTCCCATCGTGACGAGTCCGGAGAACAGTCCTGCATTGACCTTGGGGCTTGCCTCTGCAGAGCAGCAAAGCGTCAGGGTGAAATGCCTGGCCGAGCTGCGAGAACGGCTGGGTATCGGGGAAACCTCGGTCCCCTTGGATCGTTTACCCAGTGCCGATGTGGCAGGCCTCAAGAAGGCCTTGAAGACGCTGGACCAGCGTTTTTCCGGTTTGGAAGAAGGTCGGGTGCTGTGTGCGGTGAATCAGGTGATGGCCAGCGACAGCACACGCCTGACGTGCGATGACGAGGTGGCCTTTTTCCCGCCGGTCACTGGAGGTTGATGATGATTCGGGTGCAGCAAGAGCGCTTTGACGCAGGTGACGTTCAGCAGGCGATGCTGCAAGGTCGCTCCGATGTGGGGGCTGTCGTCAGCTTCACCGGGTTGGTCAGAGATTTCAATGAACGCCCCGACGTCACAGCGTTGACGTTGGAGCATTATCCCGGCATGACCGAGGCCTCGCTGGCCGAGATCGAGGATGAGGCGCGCCGGCGCTGGACGCTCGAGGACGTGTCTATCATCCATCGGGTAGGGCGGCTTGCGCCAGGTGATCCCATCGTTCTGGTGGTGGTAGCCAGTGCTCATCGCCGCGCCGCCTACGAGGCCTGCGAATTCCTGATGGACCAGTTGAAGACGCGGGCACCCTTCTGGAAGAAGGAGCACACGGCCAGCGGCGATTATTGGGTATCCGAGCGCTGTCAGGACCATGCGGACGCTCGTCGATGGGAAGGTGATGTGCAATGACGGACAGCATGAGCGACGGCTTGGTCGACAGCTTCGGCCGGCGCGTGAATTACGTCAGGCTATCGGTGACGGACCGCTGTGACTTCCGCTGTGTTTACTGCATGAGCGAGGAAATGACGTTCCTCCCTCGGGCACAGGTGCTGACGCTGGAAGAAATCGCCCAGGTGGCGCGAGCCTTCACCGAGCTTGGCGTCGAAAAGATACGTCTGACCGGTGGAGAACCCCTGGTGCGGCGTAATATCGGTGAACTGGTAGCGCGTATCGGTGCCTTGTCAGGGCTCAGGGATTTCGCAATGACCACCAATGGCGCCGGACTTCGGCGTCATGCTGTCGAGCTTCGTCAGGCGGGTCTGAAACGCCTGAATGTCAGCCTGGATTCGCTGGATCCTCAGCGCTTCCGCCGCCTAACCCGTACCGGTGACCTGAGTCGAGTACTCGATGGTATCGAGGCTGCGCGAGAGGCGGGGTTCGAGCGGATCAAGCTCAATGCGGTCGTGCTGAAGGGGCGCAATGAGGATGAGGTGCTGGATCTGGTGACCTTTGCCAGGAACCAGCAGCTCGATATCAGCTTCATCGAGGAAATGCCCCTCGGCGACGTCTCGGATCACTCACGCGCAGAGACATACTGTTCCAGCGATGAGGTCAGGGCGCTGATTGAGCAGCGTCATCCGCTGTTGTCCACGGCGGAAGCCACGGCGGGCCCTTCACGCTATTTCAGGATGGAGGACAGTGATACTCGCATTGGCTTTATTTCTCCCCATAGCCACAACTTCTGCGCAAGTTGCAATCGGGTTCGCGTCACTGTCGAGGGACGCCTGTTGCTGTGTCTAGGCAACGAGCACTCGGTTGACCTGAGGGCGGTGTTGAGACGTTATCCCGGCGACATCGAGCGACTCAAGCGAGCTATCGTCGAGGCCATGCCCATGAAGCCTGAAAGGCATCATTTCACGACTGACGGGGATGTCCAGGTCGTGCGCTTCATGAACATGACAGGTGGCTAATGGCTTGGGGCTTTATCTGCCATTTGCCGAATAAGTTTTCGCGGGCGCCATGGGCGCCCGCGTTGCGTTGTGCTGCTTCTTCACTCACGGTAACCCGCTGTTGAAGCCTCCACCATGTATGGGAATGGCCAGGTATGCTGGGGAATGGAAGGCGATGTATGATGGGTATTGGCACGCCGGTTTTTGATAATTGACCAGGAAATATTTGCTGCATTTCTTGCCAAGAGCCAGAGGTTGCATATACTTTTCTTCAAGTGAATCACGGCGCGCGCCGTTTTATGCCAAGGCTATGGAGTGAGCTATGTCCAGCGAAACATTGGAACGCATTGCACGAAACAAGAATGTGGCACGCGCAGCGGCCCGACAGCTCAGCATGGAGCAACTGCAAAAGCTGGCGGAAGTGGTCGAGGAAGTGATCGATCAAAAGCGTGATGAAGAGCGCCAGCGCCAGCAAGAAGAGATGCAGAAAGCACAGAAGCTGGCGGAAATCCGCGAGCAGATCACTGAGGCGGGATTGTCGCTGGACGACCTGGTGTCCGAGCAGCCCAAGCGCAAGCGTGGCCGTCCGCCCAAGAATGCCAAGTAAGCTACACCACCCAAGGCAGGTATTTCACCGCTAGCGTTGCTGGCCCTGCCTTGAGGTGTGGCAACGAGGGTGTCGTGTTAGCGATGATGCCCCTCCGTGCAAGCGGCCCCGGATACCTCCGGGGCCGCATTCGTTTGGGGCCTGGGCCACGCTGGTGCCCATTCATACGATGTAGGCGTATCTAGGAGCGTGCCACCAGAAGGGCGTATGCGAACGCTACGTTGCGAAAGTCTGTTGCGAAAGTCGGTCCGCAGGTATGCAGGGCTGATGGGGGCACGCAGGGTCTAGAGATCCCCTGCTATGCCTTCCATATCGGTGGCCATCAGCTGTAATTCCAGCTTCGGTCGACGCTGGAGATGGTCATGAAGCCACGCGAGAATGCGCGGATAAAGGCCATGGCGCAGGGCGGATAGGGTGTCGGCTGTCAGCTCATCGAGTTGATCGTCAAGCCAGTCGCTGAAGCTATCTTCGTCGACGCCCAGTGAATGGTTGGTGTCCAGCATCAGGCGCCCAATTCTTGCCCAGCCTCGTTCGGTTGCCACCAGGCTGATGGCCAGATACAGCTCTTCCTGGCGCTGACGCGCGGAAGAGCGCGAGGTGCGCCGATCGATGCCGCCTCGCTCGATGATGCATTGGGATACCGCAAAGCGCTGCTCTACCGTCAAACCGTCCTGATCGAGACGGATCAGGTCACCATTTTGGGGTGCCAGCGGGGCATCAATGCCGAGCCGTTCCGCCAGTGCCTGGTGGGCGGCCTGATGGGGAGCCTCGCCGTGCACCGGTAGCAGTCTGGCCGGCTGTATCCACTGATAGAGGCGCTCAAGTTCTTCCTGGGCGGGATGACCAGAGGCATGTAGCTGTGGGTGGCTGGCGTCGTCGAGGAGATGAACATCGAAGCGGGCAAGGCCTCGTTTCAGGCGTTCGATCAGGTGCTCGTTGCCAGGGATGGCCTTGGCCGAAAATATCACGCTGTCACCCGCTGTCAGCTCGAAATGCGGATGTCGTCCCTGGGCCAGTCGCGACAAGGCGGCGCGGGGTTCTCCCTGGCTTCCTGTAGCGATCACCAGAACCTCTTCAGGGGGCAGATACCCGAGGTCGCTGACCGGGACCAGCGTCGGGAAATCGTCAAAATACCCGAGCTGGCGCGCATGCCCGACCATCCTCTCCATCGAGCGTCCCAGCAGGCTGACGCGCCTGCCGCAGCGACGTGCTGCGCGGCCTATTGCGAGCACACGAGCGAGGTTGCTGGCGAAGCAGGAGACAACGACCCGCCCACTGCAGCCGGCAATGGTGTCCGCCATGGCCTTGGCGACGTCTCCCTCGCTGCGTGAATGCCCCGGCACGTTCGCGTTGGTGGAGTCGGCGACGACCAGGTCGAGGGGAGCCAGGGCGCGGAAAGCGTCTTCATCGACAGGTTCGCCGAGTACCGGCTGCGGGTCGAGCTTCCAGTCACCGGTGTGCAGCAGGCGCGTATTGCCGGCTTGAATGAACACCGCGCAGCTTTCTGGAATCGAGTGTGTCAGGGCGAGGAAGCGACAGGAAAAACCGGCGATGTCCCTGGCCTCTCCCGGGGTGATGACCTCGATGGCATCGCTGGACAGGCCGCGTTCGGCGAACTTGATCCTCAGCATGGCCGCCGCCAGGGGCGTGGCAATGATCGGGCAGCCCCAGCGCGGCCACAGCCAGGCAACGGCACCGATATGGTCCTCGTGGCCATGGGTGATGAGCAGCGCGCTGGGCTGAATGCCGAGGGTCTCCAGGACGGTGGTGTCCGGGACCTGAATGGGATCGCCCGGCAGGTCCTGGCGAATCATCATGCCGCAATCGACCGCCACCCAGCGTCCCTCGTGGCCATAGAGGCTCAGGTTCATCCCGATTTCGCCGCAACCGCCCAGGGGCAGGAAATGCAGGGGGGAGCGGCGGCGTGGACGAATCTGAATTCGAGGGATCGACATCGGGCTCGGCATAGTGAAGACAGGTAACGCCACTATAAGGGATGGAGGTCGGCTCACTCAACGCAGGACGCCCCTGGCAGCGCAGCAGGAGTCGTTCGCTACCTCACTTTTCGCTACAATGGCCGGTTTTCGTGGCGCGCTATCGAGCGCGTCGAGAGGTGGTGCCAAGGGCACGCCAAGGGTTGGCTTCAAGAGACAAGTGTTATGTCGCATTTCTATCGTCTGGTGGTGTCCTGTCCTGATCGACTGGGGATCGTCGCCCGTGTCTCCAACTTTATTGCTGGGCATGGTGGTTCCATTACCGAGGCCAATCAGCATTCCGACCTGGCGTCGGGACGCTTCTTCATGCGCTACGAGATTCTGGCGGATTCGATTGGCATGTCTCGGGAGGCGCTGTGTGACGCCTTTGCCCCGGTAGCCAGGGAGTTTGAAATGGATTGGGCGCTGCGTGACACTCGTCAGAAGCGCCGAGTGGTGCTGATGGTGTCCAAGGAATCCCACTGCCTGGTCGATCTGCTGTATCGCTGGACGGCGGGGGAGCTGGATTGCGACATTGCGGCGGTGATCAGCAATCACGACGATATGCGCAGCATGGTGGAGTGGCATGGCATTCCCTACCACCATGTGCCGGTCGTCGCTGGTGACAAGCAGGCGGCATTCGCTGAGGTGGAGCGTCTGGTAGAGGCGTCGGCTGCGGACAGCATCGTGCTGGCGCGCTACATGCAGATTCTTCCGCCGGATCTGTGCCAGCGCTACAGCGGTCGCGTGATCAATATCCACCATAGCTTCCTGCCATCGTTTGCCGGCGCCAAGCCGTACCATCAGGCCTATCAGCGAGGGGTGAAGCTGATTGGTGCGACCTGCCACTATGTGACAGAGGAGCTGGATGCCGGGCCGATCATCGAGCAGGACATCCACCGTGTCAGTCATTGCCACACGCCTACCGACCTGGTTCGCTTCGGCCGAGATGTGGAAAAGACGGTGCTGGCGAGGGGGCTGCGCTGGCATCTGGAAGATCGGGTACTGATCCACGATAACAAGACCGTCGTCTTCGCCTGAGCGCTACGTCAGGCCGGAGCCCCTGCAGCGACGTGTCGAGCTCGCCGAGAGGAGGGGGCGGTCATGTCGTTCGCCGAGGTAGTGGTGGCGGGCTGGATGCTGTGGCTGGGTGGGGCGCTGTCAGCAGGGTGTTTGCTGCTGGTAGTGCGCCAGCGGCCCTGGCAGGCGCTGGTGGCCAGTGCCGGGCTGCAGCACCGATGGCTGGCCGCCACCGTGATGATGGCCTTGCTGTGGCAGTTGCGTGCCCAGACGGTGGACTGGCTGAGCTTGCATCTGCTCTTCACCACCCTGCTGACGCTGGTTTTTCGGGCACCGCTGGCGCTGTTGAGCTGTCTGCTGGTCAACCTGTCGCTGTGCGTGACCGGCAGGGTGGCCTGGCCGCTTATCGGCCTCAATCTTGTCGTGACAGGGGTGGTGCCCATGCTGGTGACCATCGCCATATGGCGTTTGGTCGACAGGCGCCTCCCCGCCCACCCCATGGTGTTTCTGTTTGTCGGCGGTTTTGGTTGTGCCGCGCTCTCTTCGCTGGCCTCGGGACTCGCGGTCATGGGCGTTGCGTGGTTTGCCGCAGTGAATGCCGAGGTGCTGTTTCAGGTCCGTGAATACCTACGCTTTCTGCCGCTGCTGATGCCTTCGGAAGCCTTTATCAGCGGCATGCTGCTCAGCATTCTGATGTTCTATCACCCGCACTGGGTCGCGACGTTCAACGATCGACGCTATCTCGATGATGACCGGAAGTGAGCCCCCCCGAATGTCGAGGGGCTTTGGCTTGCTGTGCTGGCGGCTGGGTCAACCGTCAATGCGGGCGCCTATCGGCGGCAACGGTCAGCGGCGGCAACGGTCAGCGGCGGTTGGCGTTCCGTGTCAGTGTCTAGCGTAGCGCGACGGCTGGGGCGCGGGGTCTGCGTGGCGCGGGCATTGGGGATTGTAGTGCAGGCCTCTTGATTCGCGGCGTGCCAGGGCGCTGGCGACGGTCAATCGCGCCAGTGTCAGGGCGTGACGGAGGGCCAGCAGGGCGGGTGTCGGGCAGGCGTCGTCGGCCAGCTCCGCATAGCGGGAGGCCAGGGTCTCGATACGGGCGGCCGCCTCCTTGAGTCCCTCGTCGAAGCGCACGATGGCCACCCTGGCGCTCATCACTCGGCGCAGTTCCTGGTGTATTTCAACGATGTCGGACGCCTTGGTCTGGCGGGTGCCAGCGATGATCGACGTCGCCGGATGCTGACGTGGTGGCTCCCTCAGCGTGGCCAGATGACGAGCCGCCGAGCGGGCGTACACGAGGCACTCCAGTAGCGAATTGCTGGCCATGCGATTGGCACCATGCAAACCGGTGCAGGTCACCTCTCCAATCGCATACAGCCCTGTCACGCTGGTCGCGCCGTGTTGATCAACGCTGATCCCGCCACAGCTATAGTGGGCGGCAGGGACGACGGGGATCGGCTGCTGGGTGATATCCAGGCCACGCCCCAGGCAGTGGGCATGGATCGTCGGGAAGTGGTGCCGAATGGTCGCCGCCCCCAGATGGCGAATATCCAGCATCACACAGGGGCTGTCGGTGCGTTGCATTTCGGCGTCAATGGCCCTTGCCACCACATCGCGTGGGGCCAGCTCGGCCCGTGGGTCGATGTCTGGCATGAAGCGTTTGCCATCCGCATTCAGCAGTAGGCCACCTTCTCCGCGTACCGCCTCGCTGATCAGGAAAGGAGGACCCTCCGGGTCATACAGGCAGGTGGGATGGAACTGCTGGAATTCCAGGTTGCTCAGCTGCGCACCGGCATCGTAGGCCATGGCCATGCCCTCGCCGCTGGCGGGAGAGGGGCTGGTGGTGTGCAGGTAGAGTCCGCTGGCGCCTCCGGTCGCCAGTACCGTGTCCTGGGCAATGAGTTCCCGGACCTGATGCCGGGAATCGAGGCAGCGGGCTCCGCAGCACTGGCCTTGATCGTTACTGATCAGCTCGTAGGCGACCAGGTCGTCACGCAAGGTAATGGACGGATGCTGGAGGGCGCGCTCCCTCAGGGTATCAATGACCGCGCGACCGGTGGCATCTTCAGCGTGGATGATCCGTCTGGCGTTGTGCCCGCCTTCCCGAGTGAGGTGATAGGGATACCCCAGGCTAGGATCTGGTTCGGGGGTGAAGGGCACCCCGAGTTGAAGCAGCCAGTCGATGGCGTCAGGACCTTGTTCCACGGTGAAGCGCACGGCTTGCTCGTCGCACAGTCCGTCACCGGCGACCAGAGTGTCCTGTACGTGAGCCTCGACATTATCCTGGGGGGATAATACCGCCGCGATCCCGCCCTGCGCCCAGCGGCTGGCCCCTCTATCGTCGTTGCCGGGCCGCAGCAGCGTCACCCTGCGGTGATCGGCCAGCTCCAGGGCCATGGCAAGACCGGCGACGCCGCCACCGATGATCAGGACGTCATGACTGGCGTGGGTCATGGGATCTTCCTTCCTTGCTGTCGAGAGAGGGTGCCTGGTGCAGGCCGTGACGCGGGGCTCGTCGTCGCAGTCGCTTGCTGGGGAGGCGTTCGAGTTTGCCAAGCTGCTCAGCGATAGACCCGGAGAGGCGGGCCAGCTCGCGGTTCAGCCACAGGTAGCCGCTGGGACCAAACAGCATTCTGCCATCATCACTGCGCGCGGTGGAGGCCTTTGCGGCAAAGGCTTCCAGCGAAAAAGGCGTGATGTTGGCCTTGATGGGCCGACCCGTGCGTATCTCGAACGCCAGGGTGCCGATATCCCTGGCGAGCACATGCTGTTGGGCCCGCAGCCCGTCCATGGTATCGATCTGCTCGTGTCCCTGGCGGGTGCTCCAGTGAGTCTCCAGCAGCAGCTCCAGCGTCGACAGCATGCGTCGTTGGTAGGAAATAAGACCGTCGACGTCGGTGCGAGACAGCCTGCCCTCACGGTGCACCGCGTCCGTCAGTCCGCGCTGCTTGATCAGTAGCTGACTGGCAGCCTTGAACAGTTCTCGGGTGTCGATTCCTGGTGCCGCGGTGGATGACGTGTGGGCGTGATACAGCCGGGCCATCTGATCAAGGCAGTCGGCCAGCAGAAAACGCTGCAGGTCCGTGGCCTTGTGGGGCAGAAAGACCAGCGTGGCGGCGATGCCCACCAGGGTGCCGACCAGCACGTCGAGGCCTCGCCACAGGGCGACATCCAGCTGCTGGGTACCATCGCCGATAACGAGCAGCAGGCTGATGGCAAACATCAGGCCGCCGTAGGCCTGGCGGGCACCGAATACCCACCAGGTGGCGACAGCGATGCCGGCCAGAGAGCCCAGCTGCACCGCCCAGGGTGGGATGGGCAGGCTGATCAGCAACAGGCCCAGGGCCGCACCAATCAGCGTACCTGCCAGGCGCTGACGGCCCTTGTCGATGACGCCGCCAACATGGGGCAGATTGCCCATGACCATAACGGTGCTGACCAGGGCCCAGCCACTATGTTGCAGCGGCAACAGCTCGACAATGGTGAAGGTCACCATCAGGGCCAGCGTGACGCGCAGCACATGGAACAGGCGCCGATGTCGGTGGTTGATAAAGGGGTCGCGCAGGCGTCCGAGTAACATGGATCAGCTCCTGGCCAGCGTGGGTGCAAGCGGCAATGTGCGCAAGGCGGGTTCCGCGCAGTGGGGTGCGGTCACGGCTGGAAGCGTCATTGGTGTCTGGCGGAGGGCGGGCGGAAGCAAGCGGTTGCTCAAGGTTCGGCGGCCGTCATGAAGTGGCGTAAAGAGGCGCAGATGCTAACACGTCACGGCGACGTCGTCCTGGCCTCAGGGGCTATTCAGTACTGGACCCAGGTGTATGTCGAGGCCTGGCTCAAGGGGCAGGGGCCAGGTGAAGGGCTCACGCTGAAGGTGAGGCGCTGGGTGCAGCCAGCTCGCGTCCTGAGATGTGAGCGTGGTGAGTAAGACGAGGGTTGATGACATGTGGCGGATACAGATCGGGCGGATACAGATCGGGCGGATACAAGTGGCGCGGATAAGGCTAGGGCCACTACCCCGTAGTGGCCCTGATCTTTAACTAAGTAGCGTGATGGATGTCCGTGCAGTCCTCAAGAGCTGTTCTCAAGAGCTACTCTTAAGAGCTATGGTCTTCCTCGGCCATCATATGGATAAGTTCCTTGAGGTCCTCCACTTGCTGCTCAAGGGCTGCGACACGATCCTCCTCACTTGCTTGCGCGGTACGCTCCTCGATCTCAGCCATCTTTTCGTTGAGCATCTCGGAGTCCATGGCGAATGCGGCACCCGCCATCATGAGAGATGTTAGCGCCATGGCGCTCAGTAGCTTCAGCTTCATACGGCCTCTCCAATAAAAGTCACTGCTTGGCTGCCTCATGGTATGAGGCGCTGCGTACTTCTCGGACGACTGCTACCTGCACTTCTGAAGTGTAGTCTAGGCCACTTATTAAGCAAGGTCGCATAAAGCGTGATGTAGCGTTTCATTCTGACGCTTAACACATGCTGCGGGCGGGGCATTAGCCGGATTCGCGCGACTAAATTGCGACCAGAGAGGAGGGCGTCGAGAGCTGAGTAGCGTCAGGAGGTAGCGTAAGGCATTGAAACTATTGGTGCCCGGAGCCGGGCTCGAACCGGCACGGTGTTGCCACCGAGGGATTTTAAGTCCCTTGCGTCTACCAATTTCGCCATCCGGGCAACAAGATCGCCAGCCATGTGGCAATAGAGGAGGGATGCCGTTGTACCTGGTGCGGCAGGTCAACCATCAGACTTTCCAGAGTATGGGGGTCTGAAAAGAAAAGATGGAGGCTGGAGTCGGAATCGAACCGGCGTACACGGAGTTGCAGTCCGCTGCATAACCACTCTGCCATCCAGCCTCAAGAGTCAACCATCGTTTGTTGATGGAGCGGGAAACGAGATTCGAACTCGCGACCCCAACCTTGGCAAGGTTGTGCTCTACCACTGAGCTATTCCCGCCTGACTCGAGGACGTATTATACGGATAAGTCGGTGACTGTCAAACGCTTTTCCTCGAGTCGATGTTTTTATCAGAGCGAGCGAGCCAGATGGGGCCAAGCGGCCCGCAGGTACTGGATCATCGACCACAGGGTCAGAATGGCGGCAGCGTAGAGGGTTGCGACGCCCGCCTCTGCGATCAGGTGTCCAGGCGGGAAGGCCAGCAGCAACAGCAGCGCCACCATCTGCAGCGTGGTCTTGACCTTGCCGATCCATGAAACGGCAACTGAGCCTCGCTTGCCCATCTCCGCCATCCATTCACGCAGGGCCGAGATGACGATCTCTCGCCCGATGATCACCAGGGCGGGAAGTGTCAGCCAGGCTGCGTCATAGCGCTCGATCAGCAGGGCCAGCGCCACCGCCACCATCAGCTTGTCGGCCACGGGGTCGAGGAAGGCGCCGAAGGGCGTGGATTGATCCCACTTGCGTGCCAGATAACCGTCCAGCCAGTCGGTCACCGAGGCCAGTCCGAAGAGCGCCGCAGCGACCAGCATGCTGGATTCGAAGGGGAGGTAGAAAAGTACCACCAGCAGAGGAATGAAGACGATGCGTGCCAGGGTCAGAATGTTGGGAATGTTCATGGATACCGCTGTCCTTGCTGGAGGGTGCTGTAATAGGGGTCGGGGATGCGCGGTGCCCCGTCAGGGTGGTCCATTCTATCCGCGATACCTCAACTCATCCATGCAGAGCGCGGTGAATTGTGTCGGCCATGGTCGCGCTGATGCCAGGGACGCGAGCCAGCTCATCCTTGGTGGCCTGCTTGATGCCTTGCAGTCCACCGAAGAAGCGCAGGAGCTCGCGGCGGCGTTTGGGCCCGACGCCCGGGATATCCTGCAGGGTTGAGGTGCGCCTGGCCTTGTCGCGTTTTGCCCGGTGACCGGCGATGGCGAAGCGATGAGATTCATCGCGGATATGCTGGATCAGATGAAGACCGGGCGAGGTGGGGGGCAGCGCCAGGCTGCGATCGACAGTATCGACGTACAGCGTTTCAAGCCCGGCCTTGCGGGTGGTGCCCTTGGCGACGCCGAGTAGCTGGACCTGGGTAACGCCGAGTTCAGCGAGCACGTCCCGTGCCATGTTGAGCTGACCCTTGCCGCCGTCCACTACCAGAATATCGGGGAGCACCCCTTCGCCTTCCGCCAGGCGCTTGAAGCGCCGGGTCAACGCCTGCTGCATCGCCGCATAGTCATCCCCTGGCGCGATGTTCTTGATGTTGAATCGGCGATAGTCGCTCTTGCGCGGTCCGTCCTGGTCAAAGACAACGCAGGAGGCCACCGTCGCTTCGCCGTGGCTGTGGCTGATGTCAAAGCACTCAAGCCGCTGGGGGGTGTGTTCAAGGTCGAGTGCCTGGCGCAAGTCTTCAAAGCGCTTGGCCAGCTGGGTCTGATTCGCCAGCTGTCCCGCCAGCTGCTGCTCGGCGTTGGTCCTGGCCAGCTCCCGCCACTGGGCGCGATGACCACGTACCTTGTCAGTCAGGCGAATGCGTCGCCCAGCATTTTCGCTGAGCGCGCTGGCGATCAGCTCCGCATCTGGTACCGGGTGACTGGTCAGCACGTCAGAAGGGATTTCCCTGGCCTGTCCGAGATAGTACTGGCTGACGAAGTCGCCCAGCAGCTGCGCTTCCCCCAGGTCCAGGTTGTTGGTGGGACTGTAGTGGCGCGCGCCCAGCAGGCGTCCCTGTCGAATAGACAGCACCGAGATGCACAGCGCGCCGGGCTGTGATGCCAGCGCAAAGGCATCAGCGTCGCCGCTGCCAGTATCCACGACCTGGCGCTGCTGCAGGCGGCGAAGGTCCTGAAGCTGGTCTCTCAGGCGCGCGGCCTCCTCGAAATTCAGTGCCTCACTGGCGGCTTCCATTTCCTCGGTCAGCTCCTTGCTGACCGCATCGCTGCGTCCCTCCAGGCACTGAATGGCATGCTCGATATCGCGGCGATAGTCCTCTTCGCTGATGTAGTCGACACAGGGAGCACTGCAGCGCTGGATCTGGTACTGCAGACAGGGACGAGTGCGGTGGGCGAAGACACTGTCCTCGCAATTGCGGATGCGAAAGACCTTCTGCATCAAGGACAAGGTATCGCGTACCGCATTGCTGCTCGGATAGGGGCCGAAATACCGCCCGTCCTCGTGGCGCGTGCGGGCGCGCTTGTATTCCAGTGCGGGATAGGGGTGTCGATCGCTGACAAACACAAAAGGATACGACTTGTCGTCACGCAGCAGGATGTTGTACGGCGGGCGCAGCTGCTTGATCAGGGTCTGCTCGAGCAGCAGAGCTTCCGTCTCGCTGTTGGTGACCGTGACCTGTATATCGTGGATGCGGCTCACCAGCGCCTGTGTCTTGGCATTCAAGGCGCCGCGGAAATAGCTGGCGAGACGAGGCTTGAGACGACGAGCCTTGCCAATGTACAGGGTGTTGGACTGGTCATCGTACATCCGGTAGATACCGGGCGATTCACTGACCGTCTCAAGAAAGCGTCGAGCGTCGAAGGTCATAGGCGAGCGTGGCGTGTTCCGTTGGCGTAGCATCGTCGAGCCATGCTACCAGAGCAATGAACACGCTGCGTCAATTGCTGCGCACCAGGTTGTCGGTGCAGAAGGGCAAGAATCCAGGCAAACGTCTTGAGGAAGCGGAGGGCGCTATCCGCAAGAAGGACGGCCTAGGGAACGTGGGGACGACATGCTGCATTGGTTGGGGCTGAGGCTGAAACAGAAAAGAAAAAGAGAAGGGATGTTCGACAGGCCGTCACAGGGTACGCGCGCCGACATCTGATGGCAGATGAGCGGGTTCGGCGCGCCGCCATGTCGTCAGTCTTCCTTGAAGCCCTCGACCAGCCCGTGTCGCAGGCCCAGGTGAGTCAACGCCACATCGGAGTTGACCCCGAGCTTTTCGAAAATGCGATAGCGGTAGGTGTTGACCGTTTTGGGGCTTAAGAACATGCGATCCGCAATGTCGGCAACACGCTGGGCGTTGACAATCATCATGGCCACTTGTAGCTCGCGCTGGGACAGCTGATCAAAGGGGTTTTCTTCGTGATCGATGCGTGACAGCACCAGCCGCTGGGCGATCTCCGGGCTGACAAAGCGCTGGCCGGCAAATACCGCGCGGATAGCCTTCACCATTTCGTCATGCTGGGAGCCCTTGCTGATAAACCCATGGGCACCGGCTTCCAGCAGACGCTGGGCAAAGGCCTCTTCGATAAAGGCGGTCAGCACCAGAATGCGGATATCCGAGGTCAGGCGCCGGATCTTTCGCGTCGCCTCCAAGCCCCCGATGCCTGGCATGCGTATGTCCATGACCACCACATCCGGGTTGAGGCGTCGGGTCTGCGCAATGGCTTCTTCACCATCAGCAGCCTCGCCCACCACATTGATGTCTTTTTCTGCGTTCAGCAGATGAACGATACTGGTGCGAACCAGGTGATGATCGTCAGCGACGAGAACTCTGATCAATGCCGATACTCCTGGAGAAGGTGATGTCTGGGACCATGGGGTTGACCGAGTGGAGCCAGTGCTCCGTCAGAGTCCTTCTCATGATGCTTCGCGGTAGATTGTCACAATTTGTTCCTAAGGGGAATTGGGTCGCCAGGGGGGGGCGACGTTTCCGGCATAGCAATATTGATAGTGTGCCCGTTCTTTGTTAAGCGGTTAATGCTTTGCGTTTTACTTACATGCAGGCGCTTGATGACGAGTGATACAGAGCTCGCAACATATTGGTCGAACTGGCTTACCTCTATCAACTTTGCCGCTGTAGTGTATCAGCCGTGATGACGATAAGGGTGAAAATAGGCATGCTCGATGCCCCGTTAAAGGTGAGAGTGCACACTTTATTGGTGATTGAGGGGTATCTTCGGCGACGTACTATTCTCCGAATGGACTCAGATGGTTGACCGAGATCAATCGTGGGTGAGGTTGTCGTGCGAGTCATCGGGGTGAAGCGTATGGGACGCCCGCCACGCAGCGCCTGGACGGCATCGGTAGCATGGTAGCGATAGCACTCTAGCGGTACCTGGTCGACCAAAGTTGGTCCCTGACACGCTTGCACAGGATGTGATGCACATCTAGATTCAGCCTGACTGGTATGACACGTATACAGTCGTCCTATCAGGGCGGCAGATTGACTAGCGGTTTACCGGTCCCTCATCCATCCGTCCAAGAGCACGGGAGAATAACAAGATGCGCTCCAACCAACGCCAGTCGTCACACCGTCTCGCACGTCGATCCCTCCTGGCGGTCGCCGTCGGCCTGAGTATGTCCGCTGCGGCTCAGGCAGAGACCCTGACCTTTGCCCACGTCTACGAAACGTCCGAGCCCTATCACGAGTGGGCGGTGTGGGCAGGAGAAGAAATCGAGAAGCGAACCGATGGTCGCTATTCCGTTGAAGTGCACCCAGCATCTTCTCTGGGTAAGGAAGCGGACATCAATGAGGGGCTAAGTCTTGGTACCGTCGATCTGATCTTTACCGGCAATCAATTCGCTGGCCGTTCCTACGGTCCGATTGGCATTGCCGGGGCTCCCTACATGTTCCGCGACGTCGACCACTGGCAGGCCTATGTGGACAGTGACCTCTTCGCCGAGATCGCCCAGGGCTATGAAGAGGCCACGGGCAACGTCCCGCTGGCCATGAACTACTATGGCAAGCGCCACACTACCTCTAATGTGGCCATCGATACTCCGGCGGACATGGAGGATCTCAAGATTCGGGTGCCCAATGCACCGATGTACATGATGTTCCCCGAGGCGGTCGGTGCCAACCCGACCCCGATTGCCTTCGCCGAAGTCTATCTGGCCCTGCAGCAGGGCGTGGTGGATGCGCAGGAAAACCCGCTGCCCACGATCAAGGCCAAGGCATTCTATGAAGTGCAGGACTACATCAACCTGACCGGCCACATTACCGACTCGCTGATCACTATCGCTGGCGGCCCGCTGTGGAATCGGCTGTCCGAGGAGGATCGGGCGATCTTCCGCGATGTCTACCAGCAAGCCGGCGAGAAGATCACCGCGGATATCCTGCAACAGGAGCAGGACTTGATTGCCTGGTTCGAAGAGCAGGGCGTCACGGTCAACGAGGTCGATACCGAACCTTTCCGTGAGGCGGTATTGCCTGCCCATAACGGTGACGTGGCGACCTGGGATCAGGAAACCTACGACCGTCTCCAGGCCATCGGCCAGTAATTGACGGCCGGGGAGGGCGCTGGTCGCCCTCCCCGAAGGAGACTATCGATGACACATTCTGATGAAGGTGCTGACATCCATCATGCACCTGATGGGGCGGCGCGCCCGTCACCCGATGCCGGCCCATCTTCGGGGCAAGGCCCGAGCCAGCAAACAACCGTCGCATTTGACGTTCCCGAGGACGACGACGCCATTCGCAAGGGTGACGTTGGCCTCGAGGATTACCTGACCCTGGTGGTGTTCTGGTTACTGGCGCTGGATGTCTTTGTGCAGTTCTTTAGCCGCTATGTCCTCGGCAACTCGCTGGCCTGGACGGAAGAGATCGCTCGCTACCTGCTGGTCGCCGTCGGGTTTCTTGGCAGCGCCATGGCGGCGCGCAAGGGCTCGCATATCGCTGTGGAGTTCTTCTATCGCTATCTGTCGGAGCCGGTCGCCCGCACCATGTGGACCCTGGTCGACCTGGTGCGGATTGCCTTTCTCGGCATGCTGGCCTGGATTACCTGGCAGCTGGCGGGACGCACCAATTCGATGATGGTGTCGATAGACCTGCCCAAGAGCCTGCTTTACTACGTGGTCTTCGTCGGCGTGGTGCTGATGCTGGTGCGCTCCATTCAGCTGGCGATTCGCCACTGGAAGACGGGCGAGAGCGAACTGATGTGCCGTGAAGACGACTGACAAGGAATAACAACATGACTGAAGCTATGATCAGCGCTCGACGCGGCTCCGTCATCCCGCCCATCGTGGCGGCGATGGCGGTTGTTGGGTGCGTTGGGCTGGCGCTGTTTGACTACCATCTGTCGTTCTTGTTTGCGTCGCTGTTCACCTTGCTGGTCTGTGGCGTGCCTATCGCGATCAGTCTGGCTGGCTCGTGCCTCATGTACGTCCTGCTCACCGGGCGGGTGCCCGATGTGGTCGTGGTGCACCGGATGATCAACGGTATCGACAGCTTTCCGTTGCTGGCGATTCCCTTCTTTATCCTGGCCGGCAACCTGATGAACAACGGCGGCATCACCACACGCATCTTCGACTTCGCCAAGGCCTTGATGGGCTGGATGCGCGGTGGCCTGGGGCACGTCAACGTGGGCGCAAGCATCGTGTTCTCTGGCATGTCCGGCGCCGCCGTGGCAGATGCCGGGGGGCTGGGTACCATCGAGATCAAGGCCATGCGTGACGCGGGATACGACCAGGAGTTCGCGGTCGGTATCACCGCTGCGTCATCCACCATCGGCCCGATTATTCCGCCCAGCCTGCCGATGGTCATCTATGGTGTGATGGCGTCGGTATCCGTGGGCCAGCTGTTCGCGGCAGGGTTGGTGCCGGGCCTGCTGATGGGGCTCACCTTGATGCTGATGATTACCTGGTTGTCCCGTCGTCGTGGCTATCAGCGTGACGCGCGCTTTTCGGTGTCGGTGCTGGGCCAGACCTTTTCCAGGGCGCTGCTGTCGCTGCTGACCCCGGTCATCATCGTGGGCGGCATTGTGACCGGGGCGTTCACGCCCACGGAGGCGGCCATCGCCGCGGTGGTGTATGCCTTGATTCTTGGCGGGCTGGTCTACCGGACCTTGACCTGGCGACGGCTGCTGAAGGTCAGCTTCGAGACCATCGAGACCACGGCGGTGATCCTGTTCATCGTCGCCGGCGCCTCGATCTTTGCCTGGATACTGACCAGCAACCAGGTCACCCAGCACGTGATGGGGCTGCTTGGCCCGTTCCAGGACAATCCGATCGCGGTCTTGCTGATCATCAACCTGGTGCTGATCGTGGTGGGATGCTTCATGGAAACTATCGCCGCCATCACCATCCTGGTGCCGGTACTGCTGCCGGTGGCGGTGGCCTCGGGCGTCGATCCGGTGCACTTCGGCGTCATCATGGTGCTTAACCTGATGATCGGGCTGCTGACGCCGCCGGTGGGGATGGTGCTGTACGTGCTGTCCCGGGTATCGAATATCTCCTTCGAGAAATGCATGCGGGGGACCCTGCCGTTTCTGGTGCCGCTGGTCGTGGCTCTGCTGCTGGTTACCTTCATTCCGGCGATCTCCCTATGGTTGCCGACGCTGGTCTATCGCTGAGTTACCCCATCGCGTCGGGGCGTGGCGGGTGAGTGAAGGGCTCCCCGCCATGCCGGACGGATTTCACCACACGCAAGGACACGCAAGGATCTCGACATGAGTCACAGCCAATACTTGGCCTGCAGGGTGGGCCACGACGACCTGAGTCGCTTTATCCAGCAGGCGCTGGCGGCGGCGGGGGCCGATACCGCGTCGCAGCAGGCGGTGAGCCGAGCCCTCGTCACGGCGTCACTGATGGGCACCGACAGTCACGGTCTGCGGCTGTTGCCACACTACCTGCAGGCGTTGCAGGGAGGGCGCATCAATGGCAGTCCGGAGATGCGCTTTGAACAGCGCCTCGCCGCCACAGGAGTGCTGGACGCAGACAATGGCCTGGGCCACCTGGCCGGTTACCGGGCGATGGAGCACGCTGCCGCCATGGCAAGGCAGGCCGGAATGGGTGCGGTAGCGGTCGGTCATTCTTCTCACTTCGGTGCGGCGGGATGCTATGCCCTTGCTGCGGCGGAACAGGGGCTGATCGGCATGGCGTTCTGCAATTCCGATCCGTTTGTTCTGCTGCATGGTAGTCAGGCCCCTTTCCACGGCACCAACCCCATCGCCTTTGCCGCACCGGTGGAGAACGACGACCCCTATCTGCTGGACATGGCCACCAGCGCGGTGCCCTGGAACAGGGTGCAGCAGTATGCCGCCATCGATCGGCCGCTGCCGCCCGACATTGCCGCGGATGGCAACGGCACCACTACCACCGATGCCAAGCGGGTGGAAGCGCTGCTGCCATTAGGTGGGGGCAGCTTCGGCTTCAAGGGGGCGGGGCTGGCGGGCATGGTCGAGGTGCTTAGCTCGACGCTGTCCAATATGGTCCACGGCTTCCATCTATTGCCCATGGGCGGTCCCGACATGCACACACCGAGAGGTGTCGGCCACTTCTTTCTGGTGATGCATCCAGACGCCTTTGCAGGGCAAGGGGAGTTTGCGCAGCGCATGGGTGACTACCTCAGGGATTTACGCGGTATGGCGTCAAGCGCAGAAGCGAAGGTATTGGCGCCAGGAGACCGAGAGTGGCAGACCCGTCGCGAGCGGCGTGCCGAGGGGATTCCATTGGATCATGCTCAGCGGGATGCCTATCGCCGCATCGCCGAGCAATACCGCGTTGAGCCCCTCACCGAGGGCTAAAGAGCAAGTCACTCGTCGCGCCAACGATGTCAATGGGCCGCAGACAAGCAGCGAAGCACAAGGGCATCGCGGCCCTGGCTGACGCGGGAAGTCCCACAGGGCCACCCTGTTGCAGTACCATGTGCGCCATGCCCCGCATGTCTCGGGGGCGTGATTGAGGGAGAGACGCGTCGATGAGCAGATTTCGGGTGGAGCGCAAGACGCTGTCCGAGCAGGTGGCCGAACAACTTGAGGCCGAGATTCTGGAAGGCAGGTTGGGGGAGAATGATCAGCTGCCCTCAGAGCGTGAGTTGATGGAGCAGTTCGGTGTTGGCCGCCCTGCGGTGAGGGAGGCCTTGTTCTACCTGCAGCAGCTTGGGCTGATCGCCATTAATAGTGGCACCAGAGCCAGGGTGATTCGACCTACCGCCGAGGCGGTGATGGCGCGCCTGTCGGGGGTCACTCGACAGCTGTTGGCCAAGCCCGAGGGGCAGCAGTACTTCCAGGAGGCGCGGGCCTTGTTCGAAGTGGCGCTGGCTCGCCAGGCGGCGCAGCATGCCACCGATGAAGAGGTTCAGGCCCTGAGGGATGCGCTGGAGACGCAGCGCTCCGTCATCGGTGACGAGGCCGCGGTCAAACGCGCCGACAACGACTTTCATGGGGTGCTGGCGCGCATCGGTCACAACCCCATCTACGATGCCATCCATCAGGCCCTGTCTGAATGGCTGGACGATCGTCGGGCCCAGGCGCTGCAACAACCCGGAGAAGATCTGGCGGCACTGGAGGCGCATACCGAGATTGTGGAGGCGATTGCTGCCCGTGACCCCGAGGCTGCCGAGTCAGCGATGCGACGTCATCTGGACCGCCATTACGGAACCTACATGCAGATGAAGCAACGGCTGGGTTCTCGACAGGACGCAGACTGACTCGCATTGGTGGTCGGTATGGTGGGCGCTGGTCGCCAGACGTGCAGGCCCAGGGGCATAAGCCTCTGGGCCTGCGTCGTATCTGCTGTCAGCCTATTGCGCTGATGGCGGGGTCGCTCTCGTGTCTCTCTTGTGTGGCGCAAGGGCTGCAGCGAGGCGAGGCAGCGCTCTGCCTTGGCGTCTTGCCATGGCAAGCACAGGCGCCAGTCTACGCTCCAGCTTCTGTTCATGATTCTGGGCAATATCGACCAGCTGGTGGTCCAGCCAGGGGTTGCAGAAGCGCTCGATGATGCTGTCGACGTACTCGTCGAGTGCCATCCCCGGGTACTCATGATCGAGCACCGGCACGACTTCCTCTCTCAGCAGCGCAATGAGTTCACCGCCGAGTCGCGGATCCTCCATGGCCTGGCGCACCAGCGGCAGCTGCTCCATCACACCCAGCTGCCGCGCTCGCGCCACCAGCCAGGTGTGGGCCAGGTTCAGCAGATGAAGCTTGCGACGTTCATAGGGGCCCAGGTCCTCCACCAGCAGCACATCGTCATGCCGAAAGGGAAGTGTCAGCCCGTCCACCTGCTGAATCGCCCACAGGCCATAGGGCTCAGCCACGGCGCCCACCGGCTCAAGCTCGGCGGACACGATACGATCCACCAAGGTAGGCACCCAGATGCACTCAGCGGTGAGCCATTGCTCGAAGGCGGCATCCTGATAGCTGTCCCGGGCCAGGCCCAGCACCACGTCTCTGAGCACACCGGCATTGTCGGTCAGCAGTTCACAGGGGAGCAGCGTGACCCCGTGGCGATCAGCGTCGAAGCGTGCCTTGAGCAACTGGGTCAGCTTGGCAGGAAAGCTGACCGGGCATGGCGCCAGCGGGCTGTCTCCGGTGGCGACGAGATAACCCGATTCGCTGGTGTTGGACACCACATGGGTGACGTCGTTGCAGAAGGACCGGTGTACTTCCGCCCAGTCCTCCGCGGCCACCAGCGAGCGGGTGATGCTGTCGACAGCGAGCCGTGTGTCGATCAGCTCGCCGTGGCGTCGTCCGCGCAGCTGAACCGGATAGCTTGCTGCCTGGGCGAGGGCGCGGGCCTTGCCGCGACCGGTAGGGCGATCGGAGGTCTGTACGGCGATGATCTCGACGTCACCGCCGGCTGAGCGGGCCTGACTGGCGAACAGATCGACATGGGCGAGCAGGAAACGTCCCACGCCGAACTGCATCAGCGTCGCCGGAGGCAATGCCGCAGATGTCTCTGTCGGCACTAGCGTCACAGTGAGACACCCCGCTTCCAGGGGATGAAGTCATGTTGGGCGAGGCCTACCGCACGGGTGGTGTAGCGCCCGGAGGCGGTCTCGATGCACAGTTCCAGCAGCGCATCGGCCAGCTCGTCGATGGACGCCTCCCCGCGGATGACAGCGCCAGTGTCGAAATCGATGATATCGGACATGCGCTGTGCCAGCTCCGAGTTGCTGGCGACCTTCAAGGTAGGGGCGACCGGGTTGCCGGTCGGCGTGCCCAGCCCGGTGGTAAAGATGATCAGGTTGGCGTGGGAGCCCGCCAGGGCGGTGGTGGACTCGACATCATTGCCAGGGGAGCAGAGCAGGGCAAGCCCCGCCCGAGTGGCGGTCTCGGTGTAGTCGAGCACTTCCACCACCGGGCTGTCCCCGCCCTTCTTGGCGGCCCCTGCAGACTTCATCGCATCGGTGATCAAGCCATCGCGAATATTTCCCGGTGAGGGGTTCATGGAAAAGCTCGCGCCGACGGCTTCGGCGTGTCGCTGATAGGCCTGCATCAGGCTCGAGAAACGTTCGGCGGTGGCATCATCGACACAGCGGGCCAGCAGCTCATGCTCCACGCCACACAGTTCGGGAAATTCGCTGAGAATCCCGCTACCCCCGAGGGTGACCAGGCGATCGATGGTGCCCCCGACCACCGGGTTGGCAGACAGGCCGGAGAAACCATCGGACCCGCCGCATTCGACGCCAATGCGCAGCTTGGAAAGGGGAGCCGGCTGACGGGTCACCTGGTTGGCCTCTTTGAGGCCGTCAAAGATAGTGCCCAGCGCGCGCTCGATCAGCGCATCTTCGCTGTCACTGGCCTGCTGCTCGAGATAGTGCACCGGCCGCAGGCCGTCGGGATCCTTGGTGGCGACCGCCTGCTTGAGCATGGCGATCTGAGCCTTCTGGCAGCCCAGGCTCAACACGGTAGCGCCTGCCACATTGGGATGGGTGATGTACCCGGCGAGCAGATTGCACAATGCCTGGGCGTCGTCGTCAGTGCCGCCACAGCCCAAGGTATGGGTGAAGAAGCGCACCCCGTCGACGTTGGGGAAGGGAGACGTCAGCGGAGCCGAGAGGCTGGCGGACGTGTCGCCGTGCAGCATGGTGCGCGCCAGCTGTTTGTAGTCACGGAAAGGATCGTCACCAAGGGCGTCGGCAACGCATTGGCGCAGCACCTCAATGTTGCGGTTTTCGCAGAATACCAGAGGCACGACGAGCCACAGGTTGGCCGTGCCGACGTTGCCATCCGGGCGATGGTAGCCATCGAAGGTGGTGCCGTCGAAACGCGAGACATCCGGTCCCTGCCAGCTCTGACGACGGCTGACGGGCGTGTCCGAATGGGTAAAGTGTTCAAGGTTGTCGGTACGAATCGCACTACCCTTGGCGATGGCTCGGGTGGCTTTTCCCACGGTCACACCGTACATGGTGACGATGTCGCCCTCGGCGAGGTCCACCAGGGCAAACTTGTGCTTGCGGCGGATCGCCTCGACCAGGGTCAGCGAACCCGCTTCATCTTCGATTTGCTGCCCCACAACAAGATCACGCAAGGCCACGCGGACGTTGTCGTCGGGGTGCACGCGCAGGCTTTCCTGCGGCAGGTCGGTGGCGATGGTCGCGGTCGAGGCGCGGTGGCTGGCTTGCGTGGTCATGATAGGGATGTCCTCATCGTCACGGTCAATACTGTCGTTATGTGTTGAGAAGCTGGGTATGGCCAGGCACCAGAAAGAGCAGCGATAGCGCGTCTGCCTTTAGCTGGCTCATAGGTGTCCTGGCCTGTCGCGTCCTAGGACTGATCCGCTGTCCTGTCGGGCACGCTGATCATCGCCTTGATCACCCCATTGCTGCTGTCGCACCACTGCGCCATGGTGGCCGGCAGGTCGCATAGCTCGGCGCGGTGGGTAATCATCGGGGAGACCTTGAGCTGGCCAGTGGCCAGCAGGTCAATCACCTTGGCGAAGTCTTCACCGGTGGCATTGCGGCTGGCCAGCAGGGTCACTTCCTTGGCGTGGAAGTCGGGGTCGTGAAAACGGATGTCGGCCTTCACCAGACTGACCAGTACGTAGCGTCCGCCGTGGCCCACCAGCTCGAACCCCGCCTCCATGGCAGCGGGATTGCCGGTGGCATCGAACACGACGTCGGCCAGGGCACCTTGGTTAAGCTGTACAAGCTGCTGCGCCGGGTCGTCCTGTCCCACCAGCAGGGTGTCATGGAAGCCAAGCGCCTCGCGGCAGAACGCCAGTCGCTCGGCATTGCTATCCAGTACCACCACCCGCGCGCCCTGGGCACGAGCGACCTGGGCCACGCCGATACCGATGGGACCGGTGCCGACAACGGCCACCAGGTCGCGCTCGGTGACGGCGGCGCGACGCACCGCGTGGGCGCCGATGGCCTGGCATTCCACCAGCGCCAGCTCATCCAGCGTCAGCGCCTGGCAAGCAACAAGATGGCCGACGGGGACCGTGAGCCACTCGGCCATACCACCGTCCTGATGGACCCCGACGACCTGCATCTGCTGGCAGCAGTTGGTGGTGCCGCGCTGGCATGCGCGGCACTGGCCACAGTGAAGATAGGGAATCACGTAGACCTGCTGCCCCAGCAGCTGCGCGCGCAAGGCCCCCGGCACGTCATCGGCCAGGGCTTCAACGGTGCCAGCGAGCTCATGTCCCAGAACCCTAGGGTAAGAGAAATAGGGCTGACGACCGGAGAAGGCATGGATATCGGTCCCGCAGACGCCGATACGCTGAATGCGCACCAGCGCTTCCCCGGCGTTCGGCCGGGGAAGGGGGCGCTGTTCCAGTCGCAGGTGACCGGGCTCGACACAGACGGCGACATCCATCTGGGCAGCGGGGGTGGTCATGCCAGCGGGTCCGCGATGACCTTCTGGGTCTGCTCGCCCAGCCCTTCGATACCCAGGCGCATTGTCTGGCCCGGGCGCAGGAAGACCGGCGGGTTCTGGCCAAGGCCAACGCCTGGGGGAGTGCCGGTGGAGATGACATCGCCCGGCTGCAGGCTCATGAAACGGCTTAGATAACTGACCAGGAAGGCGACCTGATACACCATGGTCTTGGTGCTGCCGTCCTGATAGCGCTTGCCGTCGACCTCAAGCCAGAGGTTGAGATCCTGGGGGTCAGCGACTTCATCCTTGGTGACCAGCCAGGGGCCCAGAGGGCCGAAGGTGTCGCAGCCCTTGCCCTTGTCCCAGGTGCCGCTGCGCTCGAGCTGAAACTCCCGCTCCGACACGTCATTGACGACGCAGTAGCCGGCAACATGCTCAAGTGCCTCCGTTTCGTCGATATAGCGACCGGCCTTGCCGATGACGACACCGAGCTCAACTTCCCAGTCCGTCTTGCTGGAGTCGCGGGGAATCATGACATCGTCATCGGGGCCGCAAATAGCGCTGGTCCACTTGTTGAAGATGACCGGTTCCGGCGGTACCTCAGCGCCGCTCTCTGCGGCGTGATCGGCGTAATTCAGGCCGATACAGATAAACTTGCCGACGTTGCCGACGCAGGGGCCGATGCGAGTATCGGCAGGCACCAGGGGAAGTTGCTCAAGATCCAGGCGGGCGATTTTCTCCAGGCTTTCACGACCCAGTGCTGCGCCGGAAAGATCGTCGAGCACGCCTGACAGATCGCGAATGCGGCCGGCTTGATCAAGGATGCCTGGCGCTTCTTGTCCTGGGTTGCCGAATCTCAACAGTTTCATGGGTTGTCCTTGTGCGTTGTGGGGTCAATGACAGGGCGTCGATGTTAGGGCGGCGAAGTGAGGCGCCGAGACCTCATGGTCGACTGGCGTCAGGCTAGCCAGCCTCCGTCGATGATCTGACAGGTGCCGGTGGTATAGGCCGATTCGTCTGAGCCCAGGTAGACGGCCAGTGCCGCGATTTCGTCCGTCTTGCCCAGTCTGCCCATGGGCTGACGATCGAGAAAGGCTTGGCGTACCTGAGCTTCGTCCTGGCCCAGCGCGTCGGCTTGAGCGCGAATACGTTCGCTCAGGGAAGGTGATTCGACGGTCCCCGGGCAAATGGCGTTGCAGCGAATACCATGGGTGACGTAGTCCGCCGCCACCGAGCGTGTCAGGCCGATCACGGCAGCCTTGCTGGTGCCATAGGCGAAGCGTCCCGGCACCCCCTTGAGGCTGCTGGCAACCGACGCCATGTTGATGATGCTGCCGCCGCCCGCGTCCAGCATACCGGGAAGAAAGGCGCGAAGGGTGTGGTACATGGCAGTAACGTTGATCGCCATGGAGCGCTCGAAGGCGTCTTCCGAGCATTCGAGCAGACTACCGCTGTGCACGTAGCCCGCGCAGTTGAACAGAATATCCAGGCCTGGCAGTGAGTGCTTGAGGTCGTCTATGGCACTTGGCTGGGTCACGTCCAGGTGATGGCAGTGAAGACGGGGCGTGCCGGCGAGATCCTCCAGCTTGCTCACGTCGATATCGGTGGCGTGGACCTCGGCGCCCTCGGCCAAGAAACGTTCGACGGTGGCGCGTCCAATGCCCTGACCTGCGGCGGTGATTAAGGCGGTCTTTCCTGACAGGCGCATGGCAACTCCTGTAATCCGGGTCATCGTTGTTGTGAATCGTTGTGGACCGTTGTGGACCTCGTTGCTCGGCGACAGCGACCTGCTTACCCAGCGTGTCGGCTGGCTTAGTCTGGTCGCCGGACCTGCTGATCTGCCGCGCCCGCGGCGAGAGTTCAGAGGCAACCTCAGTCCTTTTCTTCACTTCTCCCGCCGGCCCGTGCCTGTGCTGTTCTGCTGTCTCGCAGCTCGGTCATTGCTCGGCCATTCCTCAGTCACGGCTCGGCTGTGCCTCAGGTATGCCTCAGGTATGCCTCAGCTATGGCTCGGCGGTGTCGTCATGCAGCACCTAACAGGGCATCGCAACTTGCTTATGGTGGCCGCGACGCTGGGATTCGCCAGGGCGAGCCCTTTTGTTCGACGTTAGTCTTGGTGGTATGACAGGATGCTAGCATGATGGTAGATGCAGTATGGCGCAGCGACGAGAGATTGCAATTGCTTGAACGGGTCGACTTTGGTCGAGCCTGATCATCGCGATACGGCGGCAACCACCCATGCGAGGCTTCGCTTCAAGGGGCTGGGGCGGACTGAGTCGAGGGTGAAAGGGCTGGGTTTGAAAGGGCTGGGTTTGAAAGAGCTGAGCTTGAAAGGGCTGGGCAAAGAACTGGGGTGAGAGGGCGGGTGAATAAGTATCGCTCTGGCGCCGTGGCCATGGTCGCAGCAAAGCGCGGTGACCGGCGCCGTCAGAAACAAGCAGCAGGCCTCAGTAAAGAAGGGTCTTTGATGTAAAAAAGAGGCGGCCGTAGGTGGCCGCCAGAAGGGCAGGGAACCGGTAAGCGTCAGGCGCTAAGGTGGAATTTGTCAGTCAGGCTATGGGGTGGTGCCCAGTTGGGACTGCGTGCCGCCGCCTGCGTCTACACCAGCACCCTTGCCCGCTGTCAGCACGGGGTAGTACTGGGTGAAGACGAAGTCGTCTGCCGCCGCTGCCGCATGGCAGGCGTTACAGGCGGCGGTGGGAAAGGGGGCCGCAGTCTCCTTGAGGCTTGAGTGATCCGGCGTCGAGAAACTGTAGTAGGCCCAGTTGCCTGGCTCGTCCGGGAAGTGCTCGCTGCTCTTGATGGTGGCCTCGAGGCCGATGTACTCACCCATGAAGTAGCCGTTGCCACTGGCAGCCTGCTTGCTGCCGACGCTGATCAGCTCCTTGACCATGATCGCGCCATCGCGAAACTCGCCAGTCTCCTTCCAATGCTCCCAGCTTTCCGGGTCAAGGTAGACAGCATGGAATTCCGGGAAAGGGGCCTTGCCATTGTTCATGTCATTGGGGGTCAGCGGGGTCCCCACGAACACCCACTCGCGGAAGCCGGTAGGCCGGGTCAACTCCCCGTCCTTGATCTCGAAGTAGGTGTCGGCCAGTGCGCTGGTAGCCATCAGGCCTGCAGCTATGGCGGCTGAGTAGCGCAGCAGGTTGAGCATGGTAGTTCCTCCTTGATCGCCCTTGCGCAGGGGACGGCCTTGTAGGCCTGATGTCGCCTCGCTTGTGGGCTGTGCACGGTAGTCGGTCGGTCATAAGGCTCTTGGCTGGCCTTTTGGATTCAGTCCGGTTCCTTTGTCAGTAATTGCCGGCCAGTGATGGCCAGCCAGTGACTTTCGGTTAGGCGTTTCCGGTTAGTCGTTTCGGGACAGGCGTTTCTGATCAGACGTTTCCGGTCGCTCTTTTAGGAGCGCGGGCGGCTTACGCTGCTTGGCTATGTCGCTCGGCTATGTTGTTTGGTTATGTTGCTTGGTGTATGTCGCCAAGGGGTGCAGTGATGGCGGCCGCGGGCGCCCGGTGTCGTGGAAGGTATACGTCAAGCTCGAAAGGGCAGCTACGGGTGGTGCTGGAACTCGCATACTGCATGCGAGATTTCTGTAGTATCCGCGCGGTTCAGCTCAGAGTTAGCAGCCGATGGGGAGACGCGGTGTAGGCACCGCTATAACGAAAAAAGCCCCGTCGCGAGACGAGGCAAAAGGGAGTGGGAGGCGCTGTCTGTGGACCCGAAGAGCCAACCGAAGCGCCATATCAAGGGCTAGCCGCGGCGCTGTCTGTGGACCCGAAGAGCCAACCGAAGCGCCATATCAAGGGCTAGCCGCGGCGCTGATGCTTCAGCCAGGCGCGGATGCCATAGGTCCAGGGGGGCAACTGATCGGAGCGTTGGACCTCGTTGGTCAGGGCGCCGAGGCGTGGCGTCGAGATGGTGACACGATCACCCAGATGATGGGTAAAGCCCTGGCCGGGACCATCGCGATCCTGGATGGGCGAAAACATGGTGCCAAGGAATAGCATGAAGCCATCCGGGTACTGGTGGTGGTCGCCAATGGTCTGACGTACCAGATCCAGCGGGTCGCGACTGATCTCGCGCATGTCGCTGGCGTCTTCCAGCAGGAAATCATCGTCCCCCTCGATACGCAGACTGACCATCGCCGAGCGCACGTCATCCATGGAAAAGTGTTCGTCAAACAGGCGGATGAAGGGGCCGATGGCGCAAGACGCGTTGTTGTCCTTGGCCTTGCCCAGCAACAGCGCGCTGCGTCCCTCGATGTCGCGCAGATTGACGTCGTTGCCCAGCGTAGCGCCGCGGGCGTTGCCGCGGGCGTCGACTGCCAGCACGATTTCCGGTTCCGGGTTGTTCCAGTGTGACGACGGGTGCAGGCCGACGGCAGCACCGTGGCCAACGGCGGACAGCGGTTGAGCCTTGGTAAAGACCTCGGCATCGGGGCCGATGCCGACCTCCATGTATTGCGACCAGGCGCCTCGGGACTGCAGCTCTGCCTTGAGCGCCATGGCCTCGTCCGAGCCAGGACGGATCTTTGACAGGTCGCCGCCGATGACGCGCTTGAGTTCTTCTCGAAGCTCACCGGCACGGGCGGCGTCGCCGCCGGCCTGCTCTTCGATCACTCGCTCAAGCAGGCTGACCGCGAAGGTCACGCCGCAGGCCTTGATAGCCTGGACGTCGCAGGGGGCGAGCAGGTAAGGAGCGCTGGAGGAGCCAGCGTTGTCGAGTAGGCGGTCCAGAGCCCCCAGGGACTCGCCCTCGGCGTTGGCTACGATATGTGCAGCGTCATCTCGCTCCAGCAGGTCAGCCATCACGTTGACAGTGGCGGACAGGTCGATCACCTCACCATTGCGCACCGCCACGACGACAGGGCCGCGCTGATCATCACGCCAGACTCGGCCGACCAGCAGGGCGCGCTCGGCGTCTTGCGGCAGCACGTCGTGGGCAGAAGGCAGGCTATTCATAGGGGCATCCTTTGGTTCGTTTGTCAGTTCGCGTTGCTATATGTCGCGTCAGCCGCTCGAGTGTCACATGGGGCAGGGCGTGTCTCGGCCCTGACCACTTTTGGCTTAACTAGCTCTTAACTAGCTCTTAACTATGTCTGAACTATTTCTCACCTATCGCTTACCTATCGCTTAGCCCTGGCTCAACCCTGGGTACGCGGCAGGATGCGTCCAGGGCACATCAGGCCACGTGGATCGAGAAGTCGCTTGAGGCCGCGCATGATGTCGTGTTCCGGGGCGGACAGGCTCTCGAGGAAGGGAGGCTGCTTGACGCGGCCGATCCCATGCTCGGCGCTGATGCTGCCGTTGTACTCGCCGACAATGGAGAAGATCTGTTCCTCCAGCTCGTGCAGCAGGCTGCGCTTGGCGTCATCGTCCAGGTGGCCGGGAGGCAGGATGTTGAAGTGCAGGTTGCCGTCGCCGACGTGGCCATAGGCAATGACCTGGGACTCCGGTGACGACTCGAGCACCGCTGCCTCCGCCTGAGCATGAAACGCTGGTAGCTGGGAAATGGGCAGGGAAACATCCGTGCGCAGGTGTTCACCGCGGCGCTGCTGGCCCTCGAGCATGGCCTCGCGCAGCTGCCACAGCTGGGCGGCCTGGGTCTCGCTGGAGGCCAGCACGCCATCGTCGAGCAGGCCGTCTTCCATACCACGTTCGAACAGCGCTTCGATCATCGCATCCAGATCTGTTGACCCACTGGCGGCCACCTCCATCAGCACATATACCGGATGGGCACCGTCCAACGGGTCGGGTAACGTTGCATCGGCTTCGAAGGCCAGCTCCAGGCAGGCGCGGGGAATCAGTTCGAACGCCGTCAATAGATCGCAGCAGTGGCGGCGTGCCTGGGCGTAGAGCCCGAGCACGGCTTCGACGCTGGGACAGCCGATCAGGGCCGTGCGGGTGACCTGGGGACGAGGATAGAGCTTGAGCACCGCTCCGGTGACAATGCCAAGGGTCCCTTCGGCGCCGATGAACAGCTGCTTCAGGTCGTAGCCGGTGTTGTTCTTGTGCAAGGCCTTCATGTCGGTGAGCAGGCGACCGTCGGGCAGTGCCACCTCGATGCCGAGCACCAGCTGGCGCATCATGCCATAGCGCAATACGTTGAGACCGCCGGCGTTGGTCGCGATATTGCCACCGATCTGGCAGCTGCCCTGGGCGCCCAGTGACAGCGGGAAGGTCAGATCCTGTGCTTCAGCGGCTTCCTTTACGGTCTGCAGAATGCAGCCTGCATCGACGCTCATACTGAAGTTGAGGGGGTCGATCGAGCGCACGCGATTGAGGCGCTCGAGGCTGATCACCAGCTCAGGCACATGGCTGTCCGGCAGCGCACCTTCCACCAGGCCGCTGCCACCGCCCTGAGGCACCACCGGAATATCGTGACGATGGCAGTAGCCAAGCACGTCCGCCACCTGCTGGGGTGTGTCGGGCCGGGCGACGGCCAATGGCAGGCCACCGCGTGCTCCGGCCCAGTCGACCAGGTAGCGCTCCATGTCGCTCGTCTCGGTCAGTACCCCCTTGTTGCCGAGGGTCTGTACGAGGAATTGCAAAAGAGGATCGTGGGGGCTCATATGGGCCAACTCCGCTTAGTGGGCGATGGATCGTCGCCCTCCAGTGTCTTGACGAGACAGGCGCTCGGTCGCATCGCTAAAGGGGGCCAGGGCGCCGGTTTTCCGGGCGCCCTGGGTTGTTCACGCTGGCTCACTTGAACCACAGCACCAGTCCAGGGAAGAGCAGGAAGAGCACCAGCAGCGCCACCAGGGTGAAGTAGAAGGGCAGCAGGCTCTTGACCAGGCTTTCCATGCCCACCTTGCCAACGCCACAGCCGACGTAGAGCACGGTTCCCACCGGAGGCGTGATCAACCCGATGCCCAGGATGAAGGACATCAGCACGCCGAAGTACACCGGATCGATACCCAGCTTCACGACCACGGGGGTCATCAAGGGGGCCAGGATCACCATGGCGGGAGTCAGGTCCATGAAGAAGCCGACGATCAGCAGGAAACCGGACAGGATCAACAGCAGCAGCAGCTTGTTCTCGGTGATCGCGGACAGGCTGACCACCAGTTGCTGCGGGATCATGTTGGCGGTCAGCAGCCACGCCAGCACGCTGGCAAAGGCCAGCAGCAGCATGACCACGCCGGTGAGGCGGCCGGTGGCAATGCACAGCTCGAAGAAGCGCTTGAGGGTCAGGCTGCGATAGACAAAGAACGACACCGCGAAGGCGTAGACCAGCGCAATAGCCGCGCTCTCGGTCGGTGTGAAGACGCCGGTCAGAATCCCGCCGACGATGATGACCGGCAGCAGCAGTGCCAACATCGCGTCCTTGAGCGCGCTGGCAAGCTCCGGAAAGGAAAACGCCTGTCCTTTGCCGTTCTTGCGCGACTGCACGTAGGTGGTTCCTGCCAGTGCCAGGGTGATCAAGATGCCTGGCACGATACCTGCCAGGAACAGCTGCGAGATCGAGGTATTGGTCACGACCCCGAACAGGATCATCGGAATCGACGGAGGAATGATGATACCGACCACCGACGCCGCCACCACGATGGCGGTCGCCATGGAAGCGGTGTAGCGGTGTTGCTTCATCGGCTCGATCATCATGCTGCCTACGGCCGAGGCATCCGCCACGGCAGAACCACTGATGCCGCCGAAGAACATCGAGGTCATGACCGCGACCTGTCCAAGCCCGCCTGCCACGAAGCCCACCAGGGCGCTGGCCAGACGTACCAGGCGCGTGGCAATGCCGCCTTCACTCATGACTTCGCCCACCAGGATGAACAGCGGAATGGCGAGCAGCGGGAACGAGTCGAGACCATTGACCGCCTGGTCGACGATGGGGGACAGCGAGTAGTCCGAATAGAAGAAGATAAACAGGCTGATGGCCCCAAGACCAAACGAAATCGGCATGCCGATGACGATGCAGATCGCGAGACCGATCAGGATGCTCCAGAGGATCATGGTTCAGATCTCCTGCACAGGGCCACCAGGGCGAGGGTATTGGCGATCAGGGTCAGGCCAGCCATGACCGGCATGGCGCTGTACAGCCAGGTCTTGGGAATGCCGAGCATCGGGGTCGAACTGGTGTAGCCCGAAATCAGCTCCTTGAAGCCAATCAGGATGCAGGCACAGACCAGGTAGATCACCGCGACTGCGGCAAATCCAAGCAGGCGACGCAGTCCCGCCGGGGCGAGGTCCTTGAAGTAGGTGACGGCCACGTGCTCTTTCTCGAGGCTGCCGAGACCGGCACCGAGCAGCACCAGCCAGATGAACATGACGCGCGACATCTCCTCCGCCCAGGCGTAGGAGGTGTTGAGCACGAAGCGACCGAACACGTTGGCGGTCACACAGAACACGACGCCGAGGACCAGCAGGCCAACGGCCACACGCAGCGTCGTGATGAGCCATCCCAGAATGCCCGGAGTGGTCGTGGAAGATAGGGTGGTCATGGGTCACCTCCGTGGTGACAACAGCACCGCCGCCGCGGGCGGCGGCAGGGCTTGGCGCCACAGCACGGTGCTGTGGCGCCAAGCCCTGTCATGGACGTTCGTGGGTCCGCATCCAGTGTCGTGCCGACTTACTGGGACACGGCGCGGATATCGTCGATCAGCTCGCCGCCAATCTTGTCGCGCCAGTCGTCATAGACCGGGGCCAGGGTGTCCTGGAAGGTGGCCACCTGTTCCGGCGTCAACTCGGTGATGGTCATGCCCTCATCGATCAATTCCTGCTTGATCTGCCCGTTCAGGGTGCGGCTGACATGGCGCTGGTAGTCACCCATCTCGCCAGCGGCTTCGACCAGCAGCTGCTGGTAGCTCTCTGGAAGCTTGTTCCAGAAGCGCTCCGACACCAGCGTGATGAACGGCGTATAGACGTGGTTGGACTCGGTCGCGTAGCCCTGCACTTCGTTGAACTTGGACGACTGGATCGTGATCCAGGGGTTCTCCTGGCCGTCGACCACGCCCTGCTCCAGTGCAGTAAACAGCTCGGCGAAGGACATCGGTGTGGGGTTCGCGCCCAGAGTCTTCCAGATATCCAGGTGGATCGGATTCTGCATGGTGCGGACCTTGAGGCCATCCAGATCGTCAGGCGAGTCTACCGCCGTCTGGCTGTTGGTCAGCTGGCGATAGCCGTTCTCGGCCCAGCCGATGGCCTTCAGTCCGTTGGTGCTGGCCACCTCGAGCATGCTGTCGCCGATCTCGCCGTCGAGCACCTCATCCGCCACTTCCGGGGTCGGGAACAGGAACGGCAGGTCGAACACCGCGAACTGCGGGAACATGTTGACCAGGGGAGAGGTCGACGGGGCGGTCATTTCCAGCGTGCCTGACTGCAGGGCGCTGACAGCCTGCAGGTCGTCACCCAGCTGGGCGCTGTGGAACAGCTCGACCTGGATGTGGCCGTCACTGCGGGCCTCGACGATGTCTTCGAAGTACTCGAGTCCGCGATACTGCGCACCGGACTGGGTGGTGCCGATGCTGAACTTGAGGGTGTAGTCGTCGCCGTCGCCCTCGACAGTGCTGCCGGAGACCTCGGGAATCGGCGGCATTTCCGTCGCCGCCTGGCTGGTGGCGGCGAAGCCCGCGGCCAGCGACGCGACGGTCAGGGTTGAGATCGCCAGCTTGAGTCGGCTAAGAGCGAAGGGGCCTTGGGGCATTGTGGTTGTTGTCATGGTGCTCTCCTTTCAGAGGCGGTGGTGAGTGGCATGCTGGCCCATCCGACAGGGTCGGATGGGCCGGGGTGGGCGCGATTCAGGCGTCTTGCCAGGCCGCGCCTTCGGGGAATTGGTGGGCGTCGAGAGATTCCGCCTTCATGGTGATGCTGTAGCCGGGCGCCTCGGGTACCAGGTAGCGGCCGTGGCGAATGCGCACCGGATCGATGAAGTGTTCGTGCAGGTGGTCGACGTATTCGAGCAGGCGACCTTCGAGGGAGCCAGAGACCGCAATGTAGTCGAACAGCGAAATATGCTGGGTGTATTCGCACAGGCCGACACCGCCGCCGTGGGGGCAGATCGGCACGCCGTACTTGGCCGCCAGCAGCACCACGATGATCACTTCGTTGAGGCCGCCCAGACGTGCGGCGTCCAGCTGGCAGTAATCGATGGCACCTGCCTGGAGCAGCTGCTTGAACATCACCCGGTTGTGGCAGTGTTCGCCGGTGGCAACGCCGATGGCGCCCGGCTGCTTGCCCTGGGAGGGACCGAACACGCCGCCACCGAGACGTCGACGGATCTCGGCGTGGCCGAGGATATCGTCTGGACTGGTCGGCTCTTCGATCCAGTGCGGATTGAATTCGGCCAGACGGCGCATGTTGACGATGGTTTCGTCCACATCCCACATCTGATTGGCGTCCATCATCAGCGTGCGCTCTTCGCCAATCTCTTCGCGCAGAATGGCGGCCCGGCGACGATCCTCCTCGATGTCCCCGCCGACCTTCTGCTTGAAGTGCTCCCAGCCCTCGGCCAGGGCCTCGCGGCAGAGCCTGCGCATCTTTTCTTCTGAGTAGCCCAGCCAGCCAGCGGATGTGGTGTAGCCGGGATAACCGTCGGCGCGCATCTCGGCTTCGCGATCCGCCTTGGTGGCGGCATTGCGGCGGAGCAGGGCAATCGCTTCTTCCGGGGTGATGGCATCCGTGACAAAGCGGAAGTCGAGGCAGCGCACCAGCTCTTCCGGCTGCATGTCGACCAGCAGCTTCCAGATCGGCTTGCCTTCGTGCTTGGCCCACAGGTCCCACAGCGCATTGACCAGGGCAGCGCTGGCCAGGTGCATCACCCCCTTTTCCGGACCCAGCCAGCGCAGCTGGCTATCGCCGCTGGTCAGTTCTCGCCAGAAGGTGCCCATGTTCGCGGTGATGTCTTCCAGCCGACGCCCGACCAGGGTCGGCGCCAGCGCCTTTACCGCAGCGACACAGAGGTCGTTACCGCGGCCGATGGTAAAGCTCAGGCCATGGCCTTCGGTCTCCTGGTCGGTGTGCAGGATGACATAGGTGGCGGAGTAGTCCGGGGCCTCGTTCATGGCATCGGAGCCATCGAGCTGGCGGGATGTGGGGAAGCGAATGTCGCGGGCGTCCACGCGGGTGATGGTGGTCATGCTGGCGGCCTTGTCATTGATGTTGTTGAAAGGCAGGGCTCGATATCGCATCCATTAAGCGCTGTGAAAACGATGAAGAGAGAGACCTGTCAGAAAAATCTGTCGTGATATGTAGTGGCGTAGGGAGAGTCTAATCAGACAGAAAAAAGACCGGCCAATGGAAGTTTTTGTCGTGCCGATAACCACAGGTTATCATGCGTGAATACCGACCCCATCGGAGGCACGCAATGGCCCATGATAGCGGCGTTCACGTCAAGACGTGGCTGCGGGTAAAACATATGATGTTGCTGGTTGCTTTGGACGAAAGTCGTAACATGCATGCCGCTGCCAGACAGCTAAATATCAGTCAGCCGGCCGCCAGCAAGATGCTCAAGGACATCGAGGGCTTTCTCGGTCTGCCGCTGTTCGAGCGTGAACCAGGGCGGATGGAGCCGACTGCCGCCGGTGAGACAGTGCTGCGCTATGCCAGAAGGCTATTGAACGATACCGATCGGCTGGTAGAAGAGCTGTCTTCCTTGCGCGAGGGCGGGCATGGGCGGTTGGCGCTGGGCTCAGTACCCGGAGCAGCACCGGTGATGCTGCCCCACGCCATGGCCGCCTTGAAGCGCCAGCGACCGCGTCTGGCGATCTCGTTGATGGAAAACTCAAGCGACAGGCTGTTGGTGGACCTGGAGTACAAGTTGCTGGATGCGGTCATTGGCCGATATACCGACCCCTCCCAGCGCCACCTGTTCGATTTTCTGCCGCTGAAGGAAGAACCGGTATCGGTGGTGGCGCGTCCGGAGCATCCGCTGTGCCAAGGGGTGCCAGAGCTTGCCGAGCTGGTGCGTTGGCCCTGGGTATTGCATCCCATGGCCAGTCCCATGCGCGGCCTGTTTGAAGCGGCACTGGCCGAGGCGGGTGTCGCGTCACCGCGCAACGTCATCGAAACCACCTCAACCCAGGCGTCGCTGCAGCTGGTGGCGTCATCGGACACCCTGTCGGTGTTGCCGAGTTCGGTGGTCAAGACCGCCTTTTCTCAGGGTCGCTTTGCGGTACTGCCGCTGACCATCGGTGAGCCGCTTGGCTACTACGGCATCCTCACGCGCAAGAATGAGCCTTGGCCACAAGCGTTGAAGGAGCTGGTGCAAGAGCTGACCGGATAGACCGGACGCAGACGCAAGACAGCCGCCTGCTTGGCCAAGGCTTGGGAACCGGGGCATCGGACGATGTCAGTGCGCAATTTCAGCACAATAGGCAAAGAGACACCAAGGCTGACAGGATGACCTGAGCGCATCATTCCAACGTCAATACTTTGCGGAAATTCGGTATAAAGGGCAGGAAAAGGCACCGCTGACATGGCGGATGTAAGGGGGAAGCTTCAGCTTGATCGATAGCGGATGTCGCCGCCTGATGTTCGTCATTCAGACGATAGCGTTCACGAACAGGGACCGGCGAGCCCGGTAAAGGGAAAGCACAACCTGGTATTAAGGGAGAAACAAGGACCGGCGTAATATGCCGGTCCTTGCAGTACGACGTATTGCCGAATCATCTACCTTCCTGCTAGATGACTGGCGGCAAGTCTCACGCCTCGCGCTTGCCATCCACCAGACGACTGAGCTTGAGCGGATTGCCGTCTTTCAGCGCGTCAGGCAGCAGGCTGTCGGGCAAGTTCTGGTAGCACACCGGACGCAGGAAGCGGTGAATGGCCGCGCTGCCTACAGAGGTGGTACGCGAGTCCGAGGTCGCCGGGTAGGGGCCACCGTGAACCATGGCGTGACATACCTCGACACCGGTCGGCCAGCCGTTGGCCATCACTCGGCCGGCACGGCGCTCGAGGATCGGCAGCAGACCACGGGCGGCGTCGACGTCGCCATCGTCCATCTGCAGGGTGGCGGTCAGCTGGCCTTCCAGACCCTCGGCCAGGGCCTTGACCTCATCGAGGTCGGCACACTGCACCACCAGGGAGGTGGAGCCAAACACTTCCGCCTGCAGGGCGTCATCCTTGAGGAAGTCCTGGGCGTCGGCCACGAACAGCCCTGCCTGGCACTGGTTGGGACCGTCGCCTGCTGGGCCGCGCGCCACTTCCCGGGCACTCTGGCTATCCGCCAAGGTCTTCACGCCCTGGGTGTAGGCATCATGAATGCCGGGGGTCAGCATGGTCTGGGCGGAGGCCGACCGGATCGTCTCGGCGGCGGCCTCGACGAAGCCGTCCAGCGCCTCACCCTTGACCGCAATGACCAGGCCCGGATTGGTGCAGAACTGGCCGGCGCCCATGGTCAGTGAACCGATAAAGGCCTCACCCAGCTCCCGGCCACGGGCCTTGAGGGCCTCGGGCAGCAGGAACACCGGATTGATCGAGCTCATCTCGGCGTAGACGGGAATCGGCTCGGGGCGTGCCTGGGCGGTCTGCATCAGCGCGGTACCGCCACTGCGGGAACCGGTGAAGCCCACGGCCTTGATCCGCGGATCGCTGACCAGGCCCTGACCCACTTCACGACCGGAGCCATAGAGCAGCGAGAACACGCCTTCGGGCAGCTCGCAGCGGGCCACCGCCTTTTGCACCGCGCGACCGACCAGCTCGGAGGTGCCGGGGTGGGCCGAGTGGGCCTTGACGATGACCGGGCAGCCAGCGGCCAGGGCCGAGGCGGTATCACCACCGGCTACCGAGAAGGCCAGCGGGAAGTTGGAGGCGCCGAATACCGCCACCGGCCCCAGCGGGATCTGGCGTTGACGCAGGTCGACCCGGGGCAGCGGCTGACGCTCGGGCAGGGCCGGATCATGGCG